>NZ_JBJQIZ010000016.1:0-75926 GCF_046487695.1 Escherichia sp. WS1118
CTGTATTTTGAGAAAGCTGTGTGAGTGGAAAAGTGTACGGATTCTGGAAGCTGAATGCTGTGCAGATCATATCCATATGCTTGTGGAGATCCCGCCCAAAATGAGCGTATCAGGCTTTATGGGATATCTGAAAGGGAAAAGCAGTCTGATGCCTTACGAGCAGTTTGGTGATTTGAAATTCAAATACAGGAACAGGGAGTTCTGGTGCAGAGGGTATTACGTCGATACGGTGGGTAAGAACACGGCGAAGATACAGGATTACATAAAGCACCAGCTTGAAGAGGATAAAATGGGAGAGCAGTTATCGATTCCCTATCCGGGCAGCCCGTTTACGGGCCGTAAGTAACGAAGTTGGATGCAAATGTCAGATCGTGTGCGCCTGTTAGGGCGCGGCTGGTAAGAGAGCCTTATAGGCGCATTTGAAAAACCTCCGGCTATGCCGGAGGATATTTATTTGCCCATTAAGTAAATCTTTTGGGGAATCGATATTTTTGATGACATAAGCAGGATTTAGCTCACACTTATCGACGGTGAAGTTGCATACTATCGATATATCCACAATTTTAATATGGCCTTGTTTAATTGCTGCAAAACGAGTCATAGCCAGTCTTTTAATTTGTGAAACTGGAGTTCGTATGTGTGAAGGATGTGTTGAAAAACCACTCTATTTGTTAATCGCCGAATGGATGATGGCTGAAAACCGGTGGGTGATAGCAAGAGAGATCTCTATTCATTTCGATATTGAACACAGCAAGGCGGTTAATACCCTGACTTATATTCTGTCGGAAGTCACAGAAATAAGCTGCGAAGTTAAGATGATCCCTAATAAGCTGGAAGGGCGGGGATGCCAGTGCCAGCGACTGGTAAAAGTGGTTGATATCGATGAGCAAATTTACGCGCGCCTGCGCAATAACAGCCGGGATAAATTAGTCGGCGTAAGAAAGACGCCGCGTATTCCTGCCGTTCCGCTCACGGAACTTAACCGCGAGCAGAAGTGGCAGATGATGTTGTCAAAGAGTATGCGTCGTTAATGTCATTTCGTTGATACCGTGCGACCTGGTCGCTGGATGCGATGCTGGCGCATCTTATCCGGCCTACGGTTGCTTTCCAGCCAGGTCGGATAAGGCGTTTACGCCGCATCCGGAAAGATCACCGTTTCGGCGTCACATCCGTCGTCCCCTGCAAACGGGGGCGATTTTCCTCCATTTGCCTCAGTGGCTGCGTTTCATGTAACGATGCATGACAGCGCCCGACAAGATCCTGATACTCTTTGGTATTCAACCGTTTCCAGTGTAACTCGTCGTCACTCACACTGCGTACAGCGCGGGCTGGCGTACCCATCAACAACTGGCGTTTCTCGCCGCGAAAGCCCGCTTTGACAAAGCTCATAGCGGCAACAATGCTCTCTTCGCCAATGACCGCGCCATCCATAATCACGCTGTTCATACCGACCAGTGCATCGCGACCAATTACACAACCATGCAGGATCGCTCCGTGCCCGATATGACCGTTTTCCCCAACGATGGTGTCAGTGTCGCAGTAGCCATGCATAATGCAGCCATCCTGAATATTGGCTCCCGCTTGCACGATCAACCGCCCGTAGTCACCACGCAGTGAGGCGAGTGGGCCGATGTAGACACCGGCTCCCACAATCACATCGCCAATCAATACTGCACTGGGATGGACAAACGCCGTCGGGTGAACAACCGGAATTAACCCCTCAAAGGCGTAATAGCTCACGGTTGTTAACGTCCTTTCCACACTGGATCGCGCTTCTCGGCAAACGCCAGCGGCCCTTCAATGGCATCCTCCGAATGCAGAACCGATGGATAGTGTTTCAACACGCCGCTGCGAATATAGCGATACGCTTCTTCTACCGGCATTTCACTGGTGGTGCGGTAGATCTCTTTCAGCGCCGCAATCGCCAGCGGAGCGCTGTTAACCAGCTGCTGCGCCAGTTCGCGGGCGTTATCCATCAGTTCCGCCTGGCTAACCACGCGGTTGACTACCCCCCAACGCAGCGCCTCTTCTGCGCCCATTCGTCTGCCGGTCATCACCATTTCATTGACGATGGCAGGCGGCAGGATCTTCGGCAGACGCAGCACGCCGCCGCTGTCAGGAACGATGCCCAGTTTGGCTTCCGGTAGGGCGAAGCTGGCGTTATCGGCACAAACAATAAAATCTGCCGCCAGCGCCAGTTCAAAGCCGCCGCCAAAGGCATAGCCGTTCACAGCGGCGATGACCGGTTTGTCGAGATTGAAAATTTCGGTTAATCCCGCAAAACCTCCCGGGCCAAAGTCAGCATCCGGTGCTTCGCCTTCTGCTGCCGCTTTTAAATCCCAGCCCGCGGAAAAGAATTTCTCTCCGGCACCGGTAATAATGGCGATACGTAATTGCGGATCGTCACGGAAATTTAGAAATACTTCGCCCATTTCAAAGCTGGTTTTTGCATCAATAGCATTCGCTTTTGGACGATCAAGGGTAATTTCCAGAATTGATCCATTGCGGGTCAGATGTAATGATTCACTCATTCCTTTTCTCCATTTTTGCTTTTTCAGGGACGACAACATCCCTGCAAAAAATGCATATTGTTTTAGAGCGTGATTATTAGCTGACAGGGTAGTTCCCTGCCGTTTCATTTATTTCAGATTCTTTCTAATTATTTTCCCCGAGCAATTACGTGGCAGATCTTTTCTGATCTCCAGATAAGAGGGCACTTTAAATTTCGCCATATTCTGTTCACAGAAGCAGAAGAATTCCTCTTCGCTCAATGTTTCACCTTCATTCAGCACCACAAATGCTTTGATGGCTTCATCGCGAATCGAATCTTTAATACCCACAACCACGATATCCTGAATTTTTGGATGGGTGGCGATGATATTTTCGAGCTCCACGCAGGAGACATTCTCGCCACCGCGTTTGATCATATTGCAGCGGCGATCGACGAAATAAAAAAAGCCCTCTTCGTCGCGGTATCCGGTATCGCCGGTATGTAGCCAGCCATCGGCTTCCAGCACTTTCGCAGTGGCTTTCGGGTTGAGAAAATACTCTTTGAAGATGGTTTTCCCTGGTACGCCTTTAATACAGATTTCACCGAGCTCACCAGCCGGGAGGGGACGATTGTGATCGTCGCGGATCTCCGCTTCGTAGCAAAAGCCCGCCCGACCAATCGACGGCCAGCGCCGTTTATCGCCAGGGCGATCGCCGATAATGCCCACAATGGTTTCCGTCATCCCATAAGACGTCAGCAAGCGAACGCTGAAGCGTTCACAAAACGCGTCTTTTTCCTGCTCCGACAGGTTGAGATAAAACATCACTTCCCGCAGGCGGTGTTGCTGATCGTTCGCTGAAGGCGGCTGCACCATCAACGTACGAATCATCATCGGAATACATTCGGTAATGGTGGCGCGGTACTTCTGCACCTGTCCCCAGAAGGCGCGGGCGCTGTATTTCTCGACCAGCACAAAGGTGGCCCCGGCAGAAAACGCCGCCATCGCCGCAGTACACTGGCAATCGATATGAAACGCAGGCATTACCGTCAGGTAGACGTCATCGTCACGCAGTGCACACTGCCAGGCGGAGTAATATCCAGCGAAGCGCAGGTTGTAATGAGTTATCACCACCCCTTTCGGTCGGGAGGTGGTGCCGGAGGTGAAGAGAATTTCCGCCGTATCGTCAGTCGATAGCGGCGGTGCATAGCACAAGGTGGCAGGTTGTTGATTTTTCAGTTGAGTAAACGAACTCACGCCATCATCAGCGGGAAGTGCCATATCTGTCAGGCAAATGTGCCGCAACTCAGAGGCATCTTCCTGCTGAATCTGTTGATACATAGGATAAAATTGCGCACTGGTCACCAGCAGGCACGCCTGGCTATTTTGCAGGATCCACGTGCTTTCTTCGCGCAACAGGCGGGCGTTAATCGGCACCATAATCGCGCCAATTTTTGCCAACCCGAACCAGCAAAAGATAAATTCCGGGCAGTTGTCGAGATGTAGAGCAACCTTGTCGCCTTTGCGAATCCCCAGCACATAAAACAGGTTTGCCGTGCGGTTAATCTCCTGATTTAACTCAAGATAACTATACCGGTTAACGACTCCGCTGCTGGATTCACAAATCAGCGCCGTTTTATGACCGTAAACGTCCGCCAGATCGTCCCACATTTGACGTAGATGTTGTCCGCCAATGATATCCATTGCACCTCTATCCATTTTGTTCGTTTGTTATTGAGCGGGCGCTAGTCAGGCAAGCTGACTGACGCCACGCGTTTAGTCCTCAACTTTGGCCAGACCTTTGCTGACCAACTCCTGAATGTCGTTTTCGCTGTAGCCGATATTTTTCAAAATGGCAGCCGTGTCCATGCCATGTGAGGGCATTCCGCGCCAGATTTGTCCGGGGTTATTTTTGAATTTCGGCATGATATTCGGCCCTTTGCAGGTGCGACCATCCATCGTTTGCCACTGAGTGATTGATTCGCGAGCCACATACTGTGGATTGCTTTCCAGTTCCGGCACGGTCAGTACTTTGGCACAGGCGATATTCAGTTCGGCAAAGCGTTCTTTAACTTCTGCGATGGTACGTGCCGCCAGCCAGGCATCGAGTTTCTCTTCTACCAGTGGGCCGTAAGGGCATTCGATACGGTGGATAAGCTGAGTGCCTTCCGGGATTTCCGGCGTACCGAGCAGGTGTGCGAGGCCAATATCTTTAAAGCACTCTGCAATTTGAGTAATGCCCACCAGTTCCATCACGATGTAGCCGTCGGCGCATTTATACAGACCGCAACCGGCGTAGTAGGGATCTTTACCTTTGGTCATGCGCGGGCACATTTCGCCGCCGTTGAAGTAATCCATCATGAAGTACTGGCCCATACGCAGCATCACTTCATACATGGCGATGTCGATGCTTTCGCCTTTGCCGGTTTCACGCACTTTATGCAGTGCTGCAAGCGCCGCCGTGGTGGCGGTCAGGCCAGAAAAGTAATCGGCGGTATACGGGAAGGCAGGCATTGGCTGGTCAACATCACCGTTCTGAATCAGGTAACCACTGAAGGCCTGGGCGATAGTGTTATAGGCCGGAAGATTGGTGTACTCCTCGGTGCCATACTGACCAAAACCGGAAAGGTGAGCGATAACCAGTTTTGGGTTGTGCTGCCACAGGACTTCATCGGTAATGCCACGACGGGCAAAGGCCGGACCTTTACTGGCTTCGATGAAGATATCGGTGGTTTCCATTAATTTCAGAAACGCTTCGCGCCCTTCATCTTTGAAAATATTTAACGACAGCGCATGCAAATTGCGGCGGGAGAGCTGCGGGTAGTTCGGTTGTACGCGAATGGTGTCGGCCCAGGCGACGTTCTCGATCCAGATAACTTCCGCCCCCCATTCTGCGAACATTTGTCCGGCGAACGGCCCGGCGATTTCGATACCGGAGAAGACAACGCGTAATCCGGCCAGCGGCCCGAATTTCGGCATGGGTAGATGATCCATTATTAGCTCCTGAAAAATTTATGTAGCGCATGACTGCCGGATGCGGCGTAAACGCCTTATCCGGCCATCTTCGTGCTCCCGTAGGCCTGATAAGACGCGTCAGCGTCGCATCAGGCAGCGCACGGACTTAACGGTATTGCTTCAGCACCGCGCGACCCAGCGTCAGGATCTGCATTTCGTCAGATCCTCCGGAAACGCGGTCTACACGCAGGTCACGCCAGAAGCGGCTGATGCGGTGGTTGCCCGCAATCCCGACACCGCCCAGCACCTGCATTGCGCTATCCACCACTTCAAATGCCGCATTGGCGCAGAAGTATTTGCACATCGCTGCATCGCCAGAGGTGATGGTGCCGTTGTCTGCTTTCCACGCTGCTTCATACAGCATGTTTTTCATGGAGTTTAATTTGATCGCCATGTGGGCGAATTTTTCCTGAATCAACTGGAAACGACCAATAGCCTCGCCAAACTGCACGCGCTGGTTGGCGTAGCGCGCCGCATCTTCAAAGGCGCACATCGCCGTACCGTAGTTGGTCAGGGCTACCAGGAAACGTTCATGGTCGAACTCTTCTTTGACGCGGTTAAAGCCGTTACCTTCCCGACCGAACATGTCTTTCTCGTCCAGTTCCACGTCGTCAAAAGTGATTTCACAGCAGCTATCCATACGCAGACCGAGCTTTTCAAGTTTGGTCACTTTGATGCCCGGTTTGCTCATATCAACAAACCATTCGGTGTAGACAGGTTTGTCCGGAGAAGCCCCGTCGCGTGCCATCACCACGATGTACGGGGTGTAGGCGCTACTGGTAATAAAACACTTACTACCATTAAGATAAATCTTACCATTTCTACGGGTATAAGTCGTTTTCAGGCTACCCACGTCGGAGCCTGCGCCCGGTTCGGTAATCGCTGAGTTCCACATCTGCTTACCGGTGCCGCGGAAAGCCATGATCTTGTCGATCTGCTCTTGCGTACCTTCACGCAGGAAGGTGTTAAACCCGCCCGGTAACTGATACAGCACGTAAGTTGGCGCTCCCAGACGACCCAGTTCCATCCACACGGCGGCGAGAGTAACAAACCCCGCGTCCAGACCACCGTGCTCTTCAGGGATCAGCAGACTGTCGATACCCATATCCGCCAGGGCTTTGACAAAACGTTCCGGGTAGACGCTGTCACGGTCGCACTCGGCAAAATAGGCTTCCCAGTTTTCGCTGGCCATCAGTTCGCGGATACCGGCGACAAACAGTTCCTGCTCATCATTTAAATTAAAATCCATCTTTCAACCTCTTGATATTTTGGGGGTTAATTAATCTTTCCAGTTCTGTT
The DNA here is from genome assembly GCF_046487695.1 of Escherichia sp. WS1118. Lineage (NCBI taxonomy): Bacteria > Pseudomonadati > Pseudomonadota > Gammaproteobacteria > Enterobacterales > Enterobacteriaceae > Escherichia > Escherichia sp. WS1118. The sequence continues at coordinate 6,804 of NZ_JBJQIZ010000016.1, forward strand.
TCGCGTCTTTAATAAAGGAGAGCGTCACCATGATGTTGACGAAGAACAGCGGGCATCCTCCGGCGATAATGGCGGTTTGAATCGGTTTCAGGCCGCCGAGCGCCAGCAGAACAATACCGATAATGCCAACCAGAACTGACCAACCAATGCGCACCAGCAGCGGGGGTTCTTCGCCGTCACGCACTTCGCGGCAAGTGGACATCGCCAGGGTATAAGAGCAGGCGTTAACCAGCGTAACGGTGGCAATAAAGCAGAGGATGAAGAAGCCCCACATGGTGGCGGTGCTGAGTGGCAGAGCGGCCCAGGTTTCGATGATGGCGCGCGCCACACCGTACTGTTCGATCAGATTTGGAATGTTGATGATGTTTTTATCTATCAACAGCAGAGTGTTACTACCGAGTACAGTCCACAGGATCCATGTTGACGCTGTCAGCCCCAGCACCATGCCGAAGCACAGTTCACGCACGGTACGACCACGGGAGATTCGGGCGAGGAAGATACTCATCTGGATAGCGTAAATCACCCACCATGCCCAGTAGAACACGGTCCAGCCCTGCGGGAAGCCGCCTTTAGCGATGGGATCGGTATAGAACAACATGCGCGGCAGATACATCAGCAACATCCCCACCGAATCGGTGAAGTAGTTCATGATGAAGCTGGCACCGCTGACGATGAACACCCAACCCAGCATCAGGAAGCTCAGGTAACTACGCACGTCACTGGCGATACGTACCCCTTTTTGCAGACCGCAAGCGACGCAAATGGCGTTGAGGATAATCCAGCAGGTAATGATGATAGCGTCCAGTTGCAGGGTATGCGGAATGCCAAACAACCATTGCATACACTCGGTCACCAGCGGCGTGGCAAGGCCCAGACTGGTACCCATCGCGAAGATCAAGGCGACGAGATAGAAGTTGTCGACGATAGTGCCGAACAACCCTTTGGCGTGTTTTTCACCTACCAGCGGCACCAGGGTGGAGCTGGGGCGAATCACTTCCATTTTGCGGACAAAGAAGAAGTAAGCGAAGGCGACTGAAAGGAAGCTGTAAGTGGCCCACGGCAGAGGTCCCCAGTGGAACAAGCTGTAAGCCAGCCCCAACTCTTTCGCGCCTGTTGAGTTCGGTTCTAAGCCAAACGGCGGGGTGGAGATGTAGTAGTAGATCTCAATCGATCCCCAGAACAGTACGGCAGCAGACGTACAGGAGGCGAACATCATAAAGATCCAACTGGCGGTACTAAATTCTGGTGGTTCGTTACCTAAACGCTTTTTGGCATACGGGCCAAACACCAGCCAGAACCAGCCGAAAAGCATCACCACCATATACCATTCAAATGCCCATCCCCATACATTGGTGACGTAACTGAATACAGCATTAATAACGACATTCGCCGCATCCAGATCTCTGACTGTAAGCCAACAAAGTATGCCGACGATTATTAACGGCGGAAAGAAAACCTTCGGTTCTATTCCCGTTTTTCTCTTTTCATTCTTCATGAGTTAATTCCACTGTGAAAACGAACATTTATTTTGCGTTCCCGTTTGTTTTATTTTTGTTAACATTTAATATAATTATTATTAACCTCGTGGACGCGTTAATGGCTAACTCATAATGGGTATTCAATAAGCTGCATTCTGTGATTGTTATCACATTTTTGTTTCGGGTGAATAGAGGGCATTTTTTCGTTAATTTTGATTATTAATCAGTTTGTTATGTTCTGTTGTGAGTAAAAAAATAGCATCTGACTTTCAATATTGGTGATCCATAAAACAATATTGAAAATTTCTTTTTTCTACGCCATGTTTTCAATATTGGTGAGGAGCTTAACAATATTGAAAGTTGGATTTATCTGCGTGTGACATTTTCAATATTGGTGATTAAAGTTTTATTTCCAAATTAAAGGGCGTGATATCTGTAATTAACACCACCGATATGAACGACGTTTCCTTCATGATTTCTGGAGATGCAATGAAGATTATTACTTGCTATAAGTGCGTGCCTGATGAACAGGATATTGCGGTCAATAATGCTGATGGTTCGTTAGACTTCAGCAAAGCCGATGCCAAAATAAGCCAATACGATCTCAACGCTATTGAAGCGGCTTGCCAGCTAAAGCAACAGGCAGCAGAGGCGCAGGTGACGGCCTTAAGTGTGGGCGGTAAAGCCCTGACCAACGCCAAAGGGCGTAAAGATGTGCTATCGCGCGGTCCGGATGAACTGATTGTGGTGATTGATGACCAGTTCGAGCAGGCACTGCCGCAACAAACGGCGAGCGTACTGGCTGCAGCCGCTCAGAAAGCAGGCTTTGATTTGATCCTCTGTGGCGATGGTTCTTCCGACCTTTATGCCCAGCAGGTTGGTTTGCTGGTAGGCGAAATCCTTAATATTCCGGCAGTTAACGGCGTCAGCAAAATTATCTCCCTGACTGCAGATACCCTCACCGTTGAGCGCGAACTGGAAGATGAAACAGAAACCTTAAGCATTCCGCTGCCTGCGGTTGTTGCTGTTTCCACTGATATCAACTCCCCACAAATTCCTTCGATGAAAGCCATTCTCGGCGCGGCGAAAAAGCCAGTCCAGGTATGGTCGGCGGCGGATATCGGTTTTAACGCAGAGGCAGCCTGGTCAGAACAACAGGTTGCCGCGCCGAAACAGCGCGAGCGTCAGCGCATCGTGATTGAAGGCGACGGCGAAGAACAGATCGCCGCATTTGCTGAAAATCTTCGCAAAGTCATTTAATTACAGGGGATGCTATGAACACGTTTTCTCAAGTCTGGGTATTCAGCGATACCCCTTCTCGTCTGCCGGAACTGATGAACGGTGCGCAGGCTTTAGCTAATCAAATCAACACGTTCGTCCTCAATGATGCCGACGGCGCACAGGCAATCCAGCTCGGCGCTAATCATGTCTGGAAATTAAGCGGCAAACCGGACGATCGGATGATCGAAGATTACGCCGATGTCATGGCTGACACTATTCGCCAGCACGGCGCAGACGGTCTGGTGCTGTTGCCAAACACCCGTCGCGGCAAATTACTGGCGGCGAAACTGGGTTACCGCCTTAACGCGGCGGTGTCTAACGATGCCAGCGCTGTTAGCGTGCAGGACGGTAAAGCGACAGTGAAACACATGGTTTACGGCGGTCTGGCGATTGGCGAAGAACGCATTGCCACGCCGTATGCGGTACTGACCATCAGCAGCGGCACGTTCGATGTGGCTCAGCCAGACGCGTCACGCACTGGCGAAACGCACACCGTGGAGTGGCAGGCTCCGGCTGTGGCGATTACCCGCACGGCAACCCAGGCGCGTCAGAGCAACAGCGTCGATCTCGACAAAGCCCGCCTGGTGGTCAGCGTTGGTCGCGGTATTGGCAGCAAAGAGAACATTGCGCTGGCAGAACAGCTTTGCAAGGCGATAGGTGCGGAGTTGGCCTGTTCTCGTCCGGTGGCGGAAAACGAAAAATGGATGGAGCACGAACGCTATGTCGGTATCTCCAACCTGATGCTGAAACCTGAACTGTACCTGGCGGTGGGGATCTCCGGGCAGATCCAGCACATGGTTGGCGCTAATGCGTCGCAAACCATTTTCGCCATCAACAAAGATAAAAATGCGCCGATCTTCCAGTTCGCGGATTACGGCATTGTTGGCGACGCCGTGAAGATCCTTCCGGCACTGACCGCAGCTTTAGCGCGTTGATCCACTCTGGCAGGGAGCTCTTATGTCCGAAGATATCTTTGACGCCATCATCGTCGGTGCAGGGCTTGCCGGTTCGGTTGCCGCACTAGTGCTCGCCCGCGAAGGTGCGCAAGTGTTAGTTATCGAGCGAGGCAATTCCGCAGGTGCCAAGAACGTCACCGGCGGGCGTCTCTATGCCCACAGTCTGGAACACATTATTCCTGGTTTCGCTGACTCCGCCCCCGTAGAACGCCTGATCACCCATGAAAAACTCGCGTTTATGACGGAAAAGTCAGCGATGACTATGGACTACTGCAATGGCGACGAAACCTCGCCATCCCAGCGTTCTTACTCCGTTTTGCGCAGTAAATTTGATGCCTGGCTGATGGAGCAGGCTGAAGAAGCGGGCGCGCAGTTAATTACCGGGATCCGCGTCGATAACCTCGTACAGCGCGATGGCAAAGTCGTCGGTGTAGAAGCCGATGGCGATGTGATTGAAGCGAAAACGGTGATCCTTGCTGATGGGGTGAATTCCATCCTTGCCGAAAAGCTGGGGATGGCAAAACGCGTTAAACCGACGGATGTGGCGGTTGGCGTAAAGGAACTGATCGAGTTACCGAAGTCGGTTATCGAAGACCGTTTTCAGTTGCAGGGTAATCAGGGCGCGGCTTGCCTGTTTGCGGGATCACCCACCGATGGCCTGATGGGCGGTGGCTTCCTTTATACCAATGAAAATACCCTGTCGCTTGGGCTGGTTTGTGGTTTGCATCATCTGCATGACGCAAAAAAATCGGTGCCGCAAATGCTGGAAGATTTCAAACAACATCCGGCCGTTGCACCGCTGATCGCGGGCGGCAAGCTGGTGGAATATTCCGCTCACGTAGTGCCGGAAGCAGGTATCAACATGCTGCCGGAGTTGGTTGGTGACGGCGTATTGATTGCCGGTGATGCTGCCGGAATGTGTATGAACCTCGGTTTTACCATTCGCGGTATGGATCTGGCGATTGCCGCCGGGGAAGCAGCAGCAAAAACTGTGCTTTCAGCGATGAAAAGCGACGATTTCAGTAAGCAAAAACTCGCGGAATATCGTCAGCATCTTGAGAGTGGCCCGCTGCGCGATATGCGCATGTACCAGAAACTACCGGCGTTCCTTGATAACCCACGCATGTTTAGCGGCTACCCGGAACTGGCGGTGGGCGTGGCGCGTGACCTGTTCACCATTGACGGCAGTGCGCCGGAACTGATGCGCAAGAAAATCCTCCGCCACGGCAAGAAAGTGGGCTTCATCAATCTGATCAAGGATGGCATGAAAGGAGTGACCGTTTTATGACTTCTCCCGTCAATGTGGACGTCAAACTGGGCGTCAATAAATTCAATGTCGATGAAGAGCATCCGCACATCGTTGTGAAGGCCGATGCTGATAAACAGGCCCTGGAGCTGCTGGTGAAAGCGTGCCCCGCAGGTCTGTACAAGAAGCAGGATGACGGCAGTGTGCGCTTCGATTACGCCGGATGTCTGGAGTGCGGCACCTGTCGCATTCTGGGGCTGGGGTCGGCGCTGGAACAGTGGGAATACCCGCGCGGCACCTTTGGTGTGGAGTTCCGTTACGGCTGATGTTGGTTTGATACGTAATGCCGTACTGACTCTCATTGCAAAAAAACAGGAATAACCCATGCAACCGTCCAGAAACTTTGATGATCTTAAATTCTCCTCTATTCACCGCCGCATTTTGCTGTGGGGAAGCGGTGGTCCGTTTCTGGATGGTTATGTACTGGTAATGATTGGCGTGGCGCTGGAGCAACTGACTCCGGCGCTGAAACTGGACGCTGACTGGATTGGCTTGCTGGGCGCGGGAACGCTCGCCGGGCTGTTCGTTGGCACATCGCTGTTTGGCTATATCTCCGATAAAGTCGGACGGCGCAAAATGTTCCTCATTGATATCATCGCCATCGGCGTGATATCGGTGGCGACGATGTTTGTCTCATCCCCCGTCGAACTGTTGGTGATGCGGGTACTTATCGGCATTGTTATCGGTGCGGATTATCCCATCGCCACCTCAATGATCACCGAGTTCTCCAGTACCCGTCAGCGGGCGTTTTCCATCAGCTTTATCGCCGCGATGTGGTATGTCGGCGCGACCTGCGCCGATTTGGTCGGCTATTGGCTTTATGATGTGGAAGGCGGCTGGCGCTGGATGCTGGGTAGCGCAGCGATTCCCTGTTTATTGATTTTGATTGGTCGATTCGAACTGCCTGAATCTCCCCGCTGGTTGTTACGCAAAGGGCGAGTAAAAGAGTGCGAAGAGATGATGATAAAACTGTTTGGCGAACCGGTGGCTTTCGAGGAAGAGCAGCCGCAGCAAACCCGTTTTCGCGATCTGTTTAATCGCCGCCATTTTCCTTTTGTTCTGTTTGTTGCCGCCATCTGGACCTGCCAGGTGATCCCAATGTTCGCCATTTACACCTTTGGCCCGCAAATCGTTGGTTTGTTAGGATTGGGGGTTGGCAAAAACGCGGCGCTGGGGAACGTGGTGATTAGCCTGTTCTTTATGCTCGGCTGTATTCCGCCGATGCTGTGGCTAAACACTGCCGGACGGCGTCCATTGTTGATTGGCAGCTTTGCCATGATGACGCTGGCGCTGGCGGTTTTGGGGCTGATCCCGGATATGGGGATCTGGCTGGTAGTGATGGCCTTTGCGGTGTATGCCTTTTTCTCTGGCGGGCCGGGTAATTTGCAGTGGCTCTATCCTAATGAACTCTTCCCGACGGATATCCGCGCCTCTGCCGTGGGCGTGATTATGTCCTTAAGCCGTATTGGCACTATTGTATCGACCTGGGCACTGCCGATCTTTATCAATAATTACGGTATCAGTAACACGATGCTAATGGGGGCGGGTATCTCGCTGTTTGGCTTGTTGATTTCCGTAGCGTTTGCCCCGGAGACTCGAGGGATGTCACTGGCGCAGACCAGCAATATGACGATCCGCGGGCAGAGAATGGGGTAATTTGTTCAGATTTCTCTCTTTTCTGAATCAATATTATTGACTATAAGCTGCGTGAATATATGACTACACTTTGTGGGAAAACAAAGGCGTAATCACGCGGGCTACCTATGATTCTTATAATTTATGCGCATCCATATCCGCATCATTCCCATGCGAATAAACGGATGCTTGAACAGGCAAGGACGCTGGAAGGCGTCGAAATTCGCTCTCTTTATCAACTCTATCCTGACTTCAATATCGACATTGCCGCCGAACAGGAGGCGCTGTCTCGTGCCGATCTGATCGTCTGGCAGCACCCAATGCAGTGGTACAGCATTCCTCCGCTCCTCAAACTTTGGATCGATAAAGTTTTCTCGCACGGCTGGGCTTACGGTCACGGCGGCACGGCGCTGCACGGCAAACATTTGCTGTGGGCGGTGACGACCGGCGGCGGGGAAAGCCATTTTGAGATTGGTGCGCATCCGGGGTTTGATGTGCTGTCGCAGCCGCTACAGGCGACGGCAATCTACTGCGGGCTGAACTGGCTGCCACCGTTTGCCATGCACTGCACCTTTATTTGTGACGACGAAACCCTCGAAGGGCAGGCGCGGCACTATAAGCAACGTCTGCTGGAATGGCAGGAGGCACATCATGGATAGCCATACGCTTATTCAGGCGCTGATTTATCTCGGTTCGGCGGCGCTGATTGTTCCCATTGCGGTACGTCTCGGTCTGGGATCGGTTCTTGGCTACCTGATCGCCGGCTGCATTATTGGCCCGTGGGGGCTGCGACTGGTGACCGATGCCGAATCTATTCTGCACTTTGCAGAGATTGGCGTGGTGCTGATGCTGTTTATTATCGGCCTCGAACTCGATCCACAAAGGCTGTGGAAGCTGCGTGCGGCAGTGTTCGGCGGTGGCGCATTGCAGATGGTGATTTGCGGCGGCCTGCTGGGGCTGTTTTGTATGTTACTTGGGCTGCGCTGGCAGGTCGCAGAATTGATCGGCATGACGCTGGCGCTCTCCTCTACGGCGATTGCCATGCAGGCGATGAATGAACGCAATCTGATGGTGACGCAAATGGGCCGCAGTGCCTTTGCGGTGCTGCTGTTCCAGGATATCGCGGCGATCCCGCTGGTGGCGATGATCCCGCTACTGGCAGCGAGCAGTGCCTCGACGACGATGGGCGCATTTGTTCTCTCGGCGTTAAAAGTGGCGGGCGCGCTGGTGCTGGTGGTATTGCTGGGGCGCTATGTCACGCGTCCGGCACTGCGTTTTGTTGCCCGCTCTGGCTTGCGGGAAGTGTTTAGTGCCGTGGCGTTATTCCTCGTGTTTGGCTTTGGTTTGCTGCTGGAAGAGGTCGGCTTGTCGATGGCGATGGGCGCGTTTCTGGCGGGCGTACTGCTGGCAAGCTCGGAATACCGTCATGCGCTGGAAAGCGATATCGAACCATTTAAAGGTTTGCTGCTGGGGCTGTTTTTCATCGGCGTTGGCATGTCGATAGACTTTGGCACGCTGCTTGAAAATCCGTTGCGTATTGTCATTTTGCTGCTCGGTTTCCTCATCATCAAAATCGCCATGCTGTGGCTGATTGCCCGGCCGTTGCAGGTGCCAAATAAACAGCGTCGCTGGTTTGCGGTGCTATTAGGGCAGGGTAGTGAGTTTGCCTTTGTAGTATTTGGTGCGGCGCAGATGGCGAATGTGCTGGAGCCAGAGTGGGCGAAATCGCTGACCCTGGCGGTGGCACTGTCGATGGCGGCAACGCCGATTCTGCTGGTGATCCTCAATCGCCTTGAGCAATCTTCTACTGAAGAGGCGCGTGAAGCCGATGAGATCGACGAAGAACAGCCGCGGGTAATCATTGCCGGATTCGGTCGTTTTGGGCAGATAACCGGACGTTTACTGCTCTCCAGCGGGGTGAAAATGGTGGTGCTCGATCACGACCCGGACCATATCGAAACGCTGCGTAAATTCGGTATGAAAGTGTTTTATGGCGATGCCACGCGGATGGATTTACTGGAATCTGCCGGAGCGGCGAAAGCGGAAGTGCTGATTAACGCCATCGACGATCCGCAAACCAACCTGCAACTGACGGAGATGGTGAAAGAACATTTCCCACATTTGCAGATTATTGCCCGCGCCCGCGATGTCGACCACTACATTCGTTTGCGTCAGGCAGGCGTTGAAAAGCCGGAGCGTGAAACCTTCGAAGGTGCGCTGAAAACCGGGCGTCTGGCACTGGAAAGTTTAGGTCTGGGGCCGTATGAAGCGCGAGAACGCGCCGATGTGTTCCGCCGCTTTAATATTCAGATGGTGGAAGAGATGGCAATGGTTGAGAACGACACCAAAGCCCGTGCGGCGGTCTATAAACGCACCAGCGCGATGTTAAGTGAGATCATTACCGAAGACCGTGAACATCTGTCATTAATTCAACGACATGGCTGGCAGGGAACCGAAGAAGGGAAACATACTGGCAATATGGCGGATGAACCGGAAACGAAGCCCTCATCCTAATAAAGAGTGACGTAAATCACGCTTTACAGCTAACTGTTTGTTTTTGTTTCATTGTAATGCGGCGAGTCCAGGGAGAGAGCGTGGACTCGCCAGCAGAATATAAAATTTTCCTCAACATCATCCTCGCACCAGTCGACGACGGTTTACGCTTTACGTATAGTGGCGACAATTTTTTTTATCGGGAAATCTCAATGATCAGTCTGATTGCGGCGTTAGCGGTAGATCGCGTTATCGGCATGGAAAACGCCATGCCGTGGAACCTGCCTGCCGATCTCGCCTGGTTTAAACGCAACACTTTAAATAAACCCGTGATTATGGGCCGCCATACCTGGGAATCCATCGGTCGTCCGTTGCCAGGACGCAAAAATATTATCCTCAGCAGTCAACCGGGTACGGACGATCGCGTAACGTGGGTGAAGTCGGTGGATGAAGCCATTGCGGCGTGTGGTGACGTACCAGAAATCATGGTGATTGGCGGCGGTCGCGTTTATGAGCAGTTCCTGCCGAAAGCGCAAAAACTGTATCTGACGCATATCGACGCGGAAGTGGAAGGCGACACCCATTTCCCGGATTACGAGCCGGATGACTGGGAATCGGTATTCAGTGAATTCCACGACGCCGATGCGCAGAACTCTCATAGCTATTGCTTTGAGATTCTGGAGCGGCGGTAATTTTGTATATTAGAATTCCGGCATCACTGATACGTGCAGATATCCGTGTATACTAGACGCATAAATTGTACAGGAGCACGAGATCATGACTGCAAAACGTACCACACAAAGTGTGACCGTCACCGTCGACCGTGAGTTAGTCAATCGCGCTCGTGATGCAGGCTTAAATATGAGCGCCACCCTTACGGTTGCGCTCAATGCTGAACTTAAAAAACATGCAGCAACACGTTGGCGTGAAGAGAACGCAGAAGCTATCGCTGCGTTAAATCAATTGGCTGATGAAACCGGATGTTTCTCTGATGAGTACCGGAGCTTCTAGCGATGCAATTTACGGTATACCGCAGTCGCGGCAGGAACGCCGCGTTTCCCTTTGTTATTGATGTTACCAGCGACATTATTGGTGAGATTAATCGCCGTATCGTTATTCCATTAACACCTATTGAACGATTTAGCCGTATTCGCCCACCAGAACGGCTTAACCCAATCCTTTTACTGGTAGACGGCAAAGAATATGTGCTCATGACGCATGAGACTGCAACTGTTCCAGTTAACGCGCTGGGAACGAAATTTTGCGATGCCAGCGCGCACCGAACGTTGATTAAAGGAGCATTAGATTTTATGCTCGACGGGATTTAAGACGCTACCGCCTCTCCCTCACCCATATCTTTATGCCGGTTCGACGGCTGGACAAAATACTGTTTATCTTCCCAGCGCAGGCAGGTTAATGTACCACCCCAGCAGCAGCCGGTATCCAGCGCGTAAATACCTTCCGGCGTACCTTTGCCTTCCAGCGATGCCCAGTGACCAAAGGCGATGTTGTACTCTTCAGCGACGGGGCCAGGAATCGCAAACCACGGTTTCAGTGGGGCAGGGGCCTCTTCCGGCGATTCTTTGCTGTACATATCCAGTTGACCGTTCGGGAAGCAAAAACGCATACGGGTAAAGGCGTTGGTGATAAAACGCAGTCTTCCCAGCCCCCGCAATTCCGGTGACCAGTTATTTGGCATATCGCCGTACATGGCATCAAGGAAGAAGGGATAGGAGTCACTCGACAGCACCGCTTCTACATCGCGCGCGCACTCTTTGGCGGTCTGCAGATCCCACTGCGGCGTGATCCCGGCGTGGGCCATCACCAACTTTTTCTCTTCGTCGATTTGCAGCAAAGGCTGGCGACGCAGCCAGTTAAGCAGCTCGTCGGCATCCGGCGCTTCCAGCAGCGGTGTCAGGCGATCTTTCGGTTTATTGCGGCTGATCCCGGCAAATACCGCCAGCAGATGCAGATCGTGATTACCCAGCACCAGACGTACGCTGTCGCCTAAGGATTTCACATAGCGCAGAACATCCAGCGAACCCGGGCCGCGCGCGACCAGATCGCCCGTCAGCCAGAGGGTATCTTTCCCAGGGGTAAATTCTACTTTATGCAGCAATGCGATCAGTTCATCGTAACAACCATGAACGTCGCCAATAAGGTATGTCGCCATATTCTTTTAATGAATGAGTGTGGGAACGGCGAGTCGGAATACGGGAATGTCGATGCTGAAAGGGACGCCATTTTCATCGATCATTTCGTAGTGACCCTGCATGGTGCCCAGCGGGGTTTCAATGATTGCACCGCTGGTGTACTGGTACTCTTCGCCAGGCGCGATAAGTGGCTGGACGCCAACCACTCCTTCGCCCTGGACTTCGGTTTCACGGCCATTGCCATTGGTGATCAGCCAGTAACGCCCCAACAACTGCACTGGCGCTCGCCCCAGATTGCGTATGGTTACGGTATAAGCAAAAACGTAACGTTCATTATCAGGTGAAGATTGTGCCTCAATGTAGACGCTTTGAACCTGAATACACACTCGGGGCGAATTGATCATCGTTAACTCTCCTGCAAAGGCGCGTTCTCCGCCAGATAGTTCGCCATCTGGCAATATTGCGCGACAGAGATATTTTCCGCTCGCATCGCCGGGTCGATCCCCATTCCCGTTAACACCTCGACGCTAAACAGGTTGCCGAGGCTGTTACGAATGGTTTTACGACGCTGGTTAAAGGCTTCGGTGGTGATGCGGCTCAACACGCGAACATCTTTAACCGGGTGAGGCATCGTTGCATGAGGAACCAGGCGCACGACGGCGGAATCCACTTTGGGTGGTGGTGTAAAGGCTGACGGCGGTACTTCCAGCACCGGGATCACGTTGCAATAGTATTGCGCCATGACGCTTAATCGACCATACGCCTTGCTGTTCGGTCCTGCAACCAGACGATTCACCACTTCTTTTTGCAACATAAAGTGCATGTCGGCAATGGCATCAGTATAGCTAAACAGATGGAACATCAACGGCGTGGAGATGTTATAAGGCAGGTTGCCGAAAACACGCAGCGGCTGGCCCATTTTCGCGGCCAGTTCGCCAAAGTTAAAGGTCATCGCATCCTGCTGATAAATCGTCAGTTTCGGGCCTAAGAATGGATGCGTTTGCAGACGTGCCGCCAGATCGCGGTCAAGTTCGATGACCGTCAGCTGGTCCAGACGTTCGCCGACCGGTTCGGTCAATGCCGCCAGACCGGGGCCGATTTCGACCATCGCCTGGCCCTTCTGCGGGTTAATGGCAGAAACAATGCTGTCGATCACGAACTGATCGTTGAGAAAGTTTTGCCCGAAGCGTTTACGGGCTAAGTGGCCCTGGTGGACTCGATTATTCATTGGGTGTTAACAATCATTTTGATGGCGAGATTAAGCGCCGTAATAAAACTGCCGACATCGGCTTTACCACGTCCCGCCAGTTCAAGCGCGGTGCCGTGGTCCACTGATGTGCGAATAAAGGGCAGGCCCAGCGTAATGTTCACACCGCGCCCGAAGCCCTGGTATTTTAGCACGGGAAGACCCTGATCGTGGTACATCGCCAGCACGGCGTCGGCGTTATCGAGATATTTCGGCTGAAACAGGGTATCGGCAGGCAGCGGCCCGTTGAGTTTCATCCCCTGTTCCCGCAGCTCGTTGAGTACCGGAATAATGGTGTCTATCTCTTCCGTACCCATATGACCGCCTTCGCCCGCGTGCGGATTCAGCCCGCAGACCAGAATGCGCGGTTCGGCAATACCAAATTTTGTGCGCAAATCGTGATGCAAAATAGCAATCACTTCGTGCAAAAGGGCAGGGGTGATAGCATCTGCGATATCGCGCAGCGGTAAATGCGTCGTTGCCAGCGCCACGCGAAGTTCTTCGGTCGCCAGCATCATCACCACTTTTTTCGCCTGCGAACGCTCTTCGAAAAACTCGGTATGACCGGTAAACGGAATGCCTGCGTCGTTAATGACGCCTTTATGCACGGGGCCTGTGATCAGCGCAGCAAATTCACCGTTCAGACAGCCATCACACGCTCGCGCCAGCGTTTCCACCACATAGTGCCCATTTTCAACTGCTAACTGCCCCACAGTGACAGATTCACGTAGCGCGACAGGAAGTAGCGTTAATGTGCCCGCAGTTTGCGGTTGTGCAGGGGAGTTGGGGGAATAAGGGCGGAGGGTGAGCGGCAAACCGAGCATCGCTGCCCGGTCGGTAAGGAGAGTGGCATCGGCACAAACAACCAGTTCGACTGGCCACTCACGCTGTGCAAGCTGGACAATTAAGTCCGGGCCAATCCCGGCGGGCTCGCCGGGAGTGATCACAACACGTTGGGTTTTAACCATTAGTTGCTCAGGATTTTAACGTAGGCGCTGGCACGTTGTTCCTGCATCCAGCTTGCTGCTTCTTCCGAGAACTTACGGTTCATCAGCATGCGGTATGCACGATCTTTCTGTGCCGCGTCGGTTTTATCGACATTACGGGTATCCAGCAGTTCGATTAAATGCCAGCCGAATGAAGAGTGAACCGGTGCACTCATTTGACCTTTGTTCAGGCGGGTCAGGGCGTCACGGAAGGCCGGATCGAAAATATCTGGTGTAGCCCAGCCGAGATCACCGCCCTGGTTAGCAGAGCCTGGATCCTGAGAGAACTCTTTCGCTGCGGCAGCAAAAGTCGTTTTACCACTCTTGATATCGGCAGCAATCTGTTCCAGTTTCACGCGGGCCTGTTCGTCAGTCATGATCGGCGACGGTTTCAGCAGAATATGGCGAGCATGAACTTCGGTCACCGAGATATTTTTGCTTTCGCCGCGCAGGTCGTTAACTTTCAGAATATGGAAGCCAACGCCGGAACGAATCGGGCCAACAATGTCGCCTTTCTTCGCGGTGCTTAATGCCTGGGCGAAGATCCCCGGCAACTCCTGAATACGGCCCCAGCCCATCTGTCCGCCGTTCAGCGCCTGCTGGTCGGCAGAATGAGCAATCGCCAGCTTACCGAAATCAGCGCCGTTACGCGCCTGATCGACAATCGCGCGCGCCTGGCTTTCCGCTTCGTTCACCTGATCAGAGGTCGGGTTTTCCGGCAGTGGGATCAGGATGTGGCTCAGGTTCAGCTCAGTGCTGGCGTCGTTTTGGTTACCCACTTGCTGCGCCAGGGATTCGACTTCCTGCGGCAGGATGGTGATGCGACGACGCACCTCGTTGTTACGCACTTCAGAGATAATCATCTCTTTGCGGATCTGGTTACGATAGGTGTTGTAGTTCAGACCATCGTAAGCCAGACGGCTGCGCATCTGATCCAGCGTCATGTTGTTCTGTTTCGCGATGTTAGCAATCGCCTGATCCAGCTGCTCATCGGAGATTTTCACTCCCATTTTCTGCCCCATCTGCAGGATGATTTGATCCATGATCAAACGCTCCATGATTTGGTGGCGCAGCGTCGCGTCATCAGGAAGTTGTTGCCTTGCCTGAGCAGCGTTCAGTTTTACCGACTGCATTAATCCATCAACGTCGCTTTCCAGCACGACGCCGTTATTGACGACGGCTGCGACTTTATCGACTACCTGGGGGGCAGCGAAACTGGTATTCGCGATCATGGCGATACCGAGAAGCAGCGTTTTCCAGTTCTTCATACTTTTTCCATTTCAATTAACCGCACTGCGGATTACGTGGTAAATCAACAAATCACAAAGTGTTTTGATACGGCAGAATGTTCGAACGCAGCATCTCTTGCGTACCCAGACCGTAGTTGGAGCTCAGGCCGCGAAGTTCGATGTTAAAGCCGATTGCGTTGTCATATACCGCATGTTGTTTATCGTTATCCCAACCGTTCAGCTTCCGCTCGTAACCGACGCGAATCGCATAGCAGCAGGAGCTGTATTGCACACCTAACATAGAGTCGGCTTGCTTGTTCGCATTGGTGTCGTAGTAGTAGGCCCCAACAATGGACCAACGATCGGCAATTGGCCAGCTGGCGACGGCACCTACCTGCGAAATACCATTCTTATATTGCTCAGCAGTGGAATAGTACTTAGGCAGCGTTGCCTGAATATATTCCGGGCTGGCGTAACGGTAATTCAGCTGTACCAGACGGTCTTCATCCCGACGGTATTCAATGCTGGAGTTACTGGTCGCTACGTTATCCAGACGTGTATCGTACTGAATCCCGCCACGCAATCCCCAACGATCAGAGATGCGCCAGTAAGTATCGCCTGCCCATACCAGTGAGCCCGTTTTGTCGTCATTCTCCCATGTTATGTTGTCATCGCCAGTGCGAGACTCCGTGAAATAGTAGATTTGACCAACGGAAATATTAAAACGTTCAACGGCAGCATCATCATATATGCGAGATGTGACACCGGTCGTCACCTGGTTAGCGGAGGCAATACGGTCAAGACCGCCGTAAGTCCGGTCCCGGAACAGGCCGGAGTAGTCAGATTGCAGCAGCGAAGAGTCGTAGTTATAGATTTTGCTCTGATCGCGATATGGCACATACAGATACTGCGCGCGTGGTTCCAGTGTCTGGGTATAGCCCGGCGCCAGCATTTCCATATCACGCTCGAAGACCATTCTACCGTCTACCTTGAACTGCGGCATTACACGGTTAGCGGACTCTGCCAGCTTGGTCGTGTTTCTGGAGTTATACCAGTCAAGATTGGTTTGCTGATAATGGGTTGCCAGCAACTTCGCTTCAGTATTGATGCTGCCCCAGTTATTAGAGAGCGGCAGATTGATGGTCGGTTCCAGGTGAACACGAGTCGCCTCTGGCATGTCATCTCTGGTGTTAACAAAGTGCACCGCCTGGCCGTAAATTCGCGTATCGAAAGGACCGACATCGTTTTGATAGTAGTTAACGTCTAACTGCGGCTCTGCCGAGTAGCTACTGGTGTTCTGCTCGCTGAAGACCTGGAACTGCTTGGTTGAAACGGTGGCATTGAAGTTTTGCACCGCATAGCCAACGCTGAATTTTTGCGTTGCGTAGCCGTCGGTACTGGAACCGTATTTGTTATCGAAGTCATTGAAGTAGCTAGGATCGCTGACTTTGGTGTAGTCGACGTTGAAACGCCACACCTGATCCATGACCCCGGAGTGTTTCCAGTAGAACAACCAACGACGTGAACTGTCATCGTTCGGGTGTTCATCTTTATAGACTTTATCTGAAGGCAGATAGTCCAGTTCCATCAAGCCAGCGCCCGCCTGGGAGAGATAGCGGAATTCGTTCTCCCACATGATGTTGCCACGACGATGCATATAATGCGGCGTGATGGTGGCATCCATATTTGGCGCGATGTTCCAGTAATATGGCAGGTAGAACTCAAAGTAGTTGGTGGTGGTGTACTTGGCGTTCGGGATCAAGAAACCAGAGCGACGTTTGTCACCCACCGGCAACTGCAAATACGGGCTATAAAAGATCGGTACCGGACCCACCTTAAAGCGGGCGTTCCAGATCTCCGCAACTTGTTCTTCGCGGTCATGAATAATTTCGCTACCTACCACGCTCCAGGTGTCAGAACCCGGCAGACAGGAGGTAAAGCTACCGTTATCCAGAATGGTATAGCGGTTTTCGCCACGTTGTTTCATCAGGTCCGCTTTACCGCGACCCTGGCGACCTACCATCTGGTAATCACCTTCCCAGACGTTGGTATCTTTGGTGTTCAGATTCGCCCAGCCTTTCGGCCCTTTGAGGATCACCTGGTTATCGTCGTAATGGACATTACCGAGCGCATCAACGGTACGTACCGGCTCCGGTTGTCCTGGTGCCTCTTTTTGATGGAGCTGCACTTCGTCGGCCTGCAGACGGCTGTTACCCTGCATGATATCCACGCTGCCAGTAAACACGGCGTCATCCGGGTAGTCCCCTTTCGCGTGGTCAGCATTGATAGTCACGGGTAAGTCATTGGTATCGCCCTGTACCAGAGGACGGTCATAGCTTGGCACGCCCAACATGCACTGTGAGGCGAGGTCGGCTGCCAGTCCCTGTTGACTATAAAGGGCGGTGGCAATCATGGTGGCCAGGAGAGTGGGGATACGTTTTTTCATACGTTGATTTTATTGTTCCATCATCGGTAACGTTGCGCGTGACAAACGGTCAGAGACTAACGTACTCGTCATCTCTACGCTAGTGTTAATCCTGTCCGAATAGCGTCTGTGGTGTTAGGCACGGCATTGAATGACAGGTATGATAATGCAAATTATAGGCGATGTCTCACAATAGACCGCAGCCAGAAATGGGTAAAAGCGCCTTTATATTGTGGGAGATAGCCCTGATATCCGTGTGTCGATTTGGGGAATATATGCAGTATTGGGGAAAAATCATTGGCGTGGCCGTGGCCTTAATAATGGGCGGCGGCTTTTGGGGCGTAGTATTGGGCCTGTTAATTGGCCATATGTTTGATAAAGCCCGTAGCCGTAAAATGGCGTGGTTCGCCAACCAGCGTGAGCGTCAGGCGCTGTTTTTTGCCACCACTTTTGAAGTGATGGGGCATTTAACCAAATCCAAAGGTCGCGTCACGGAAGCTGATATTCATATCGCCAGCCAGTTGATGGACCGAATGAACCTTCATGGCGCTTCCCGTACTGCGGCGCAAAATGCGTTCCGGGTGGGAAAATCAGACAATTACCCGCTGCGCGAAAAGATGCGCCAGTTTCGCAGTGTCTGCTTTGGTCGTTTTGACTTAATTCGTATGTTTCTGGAGATCCAGATTCAGGCGGCGTTTGCTGATGGTTCACTGCACCCGAATGAACGGGCGGTGCTGTATGTCATTGCTGAAGAATTAGGGATCTCCCGCGCTCAGTTTGACCAGTTTTTGCGCATGATGCAGGGCGGTGCACAGTTTGGCGGCGGTTATCAGCAGCAATCTGGCGGTGGTAACTGGCAGCAAGCGCAGCGTGGCCCGACGCTGGAAGATGCCTGTAATGTGCTGGGCGTGAAGCCGACGGATGATGCGACCACCATCAAACGTGCCTACCGTAAGCTGATGAGTGAACACCATCCCGATAAGTTGGTGGCGAAAGGTTTGCCGCCAGAGATGATGGAGATGGCGAAGCAGAAAGCGCAGGAAATTCAGCAGGCCTATGAGCTGATAAAGCAGCAGAAAGGGTTTAAATAAGTTTCAACGTGTAGGCCTGATAAGACGCGGTAGGCCGGATAAGACGCGCCAGCGTCGCATCCGGCGAGCAGCATCAGACAATCGGCGCAAAATTGCCGGATGCGGCGTGAACGCCTTCTCCGGCCTACCGAACTTCGCCAGCGTGACTATTAAAAATCCGCTGGTGCTTTAAACGTCATACTATTGCCATACGCCGGATGGGTAATCGTCAGCATCTCTGCATGTAGCAACAAACGCGGTGCCATTGCTCTCGCTTCTGGTGATGCATAAAAACGATCGCCGAGAATCGGATGACCCAGCGCCAGCATATGCACACGCAGCTGATGCGAACGCCCGGTAATCGGTTTTAACACCACTCTTGCCGTGTTATCCGCCGCATATTCCACCACTTCATACTCCGTCTGCGCAGGTTTACCTGTTTCGTAACAGACTTTCTGTTTCGGGCGGTTTGGCCAGTCGCAAATCAGCGGCAGATCCACCAGACCTTCCGCAGGGGATGGATGCCCCCAGACGCGGGCCACATACTGTTTTTTCGGCTCGCGCTCGCGGAACTGGCGTTTTAACTCCCGCTCCGCGGCTTTGGTCAGCGCCACTACAATCACGCCGCTGGTAGCCATATCCAGACGATGCACCGATTCTGCCTGCGGATAATCACGCTGAATGCGCGTCATCACGCTGTCTTTGTGCTCTTCCAGACGCCCCGGCACAGACAACAAACCGCTCGGCTTGTTGACCACCATAATGTGGTCATCCTGATACAGGATAACCAGCCAGGGTTCCTGCGGCGGATTGTAGTTTTCCATCCCCATCTTCGGCTCCGTTACTGATGCGTCACAACGATCAAACGCAGGGCATCCAGACGCCAGCCTGCCTGATCCAGGCTTTCCATTACCTGCTGACGGTTGCTCTCAATGGCGGTCAGTTCGTCGTCCCGAATGTTCGGGTTAACTGCACGCAGCGCTTCCAGACGAGACAGCTCGGCAGACAGTTTTTCGTCGGCTTCGTTACGCGCTGCATCAATCAATGCACGGGCAGATTTCTCGATCTGCGCTTCCCCCAGCTGAAGGATAGCGTGAACATCCTGCTGCACCGCGTTAACCAGCTTGCTGCCGGTGTGACGGTTAACCGCGTTAAGCTGGCGGTTAAAGGTTTCAAACTCTACCTGCGCCGCCAGGTTGTTGCCGTTTTTATCCAGCAGCATACGTACCGGCGTCGGTGGCAGGAAGCGGTTGAGCTGCAACTGCTTCGGAGCCTGGGCTTCAACCACATAAATCAGTTCCACCAACAGCGTACCTACCGGCAACGCTTTGTTTTTCAACAGTGAAATCGTGCTGCTACCGGTATCGCCAGAAAGGATCAGATCCAGACCGTTGCGGATCAGCGGATGCTCCCAGGTAATAAACTGCGCATCTTCACGCGCCAGCGCCACTTCACGATCAAAGGTGATGGTAATACCGTCTTCCGACAGGCCAGGGAAGTCCGGCACCAGCATATGATCGGACGGCGTCAGTACGATCATGTTGTCGCCGCGATCGTCCTGATTGATACCGATAATATCGAACAGGTTCATGGCGAAGGCGATCAGGTTGGTATCGTCATCCTGCTCTTCAATGCTTTCTGCCAGTGCCTGGGCTTTTTCGCCACCGTTGGAGTGGATCTCCAACAGGCGGTCACGCCCCTGTTCCAGTTGTGCTTTCAGCGCTTCATGCTGCTCGCGGCAGTTTTTGATCAGATCGTCAAAGCCTTCGGTCTCATCCGGCGAGGCCAGATAGTTAATCAAATCGTTGTACACGCTATCGTAGATAGTGCGTCCGGTCGGGCAGGTGTGCTCGAATGCATCCAGACCTTCGTGATACCAGCGCACCAGCACCGACTGAGCCGTTTTTTCCAGATAAGGCACATGGATCTGAATATCGTGCGCCTGACCGATACGATCCAGACGACCAATACGCTGCTCCAGCAGATCCGGGTTGAATGGCAGGTCAAACATCACCATGTGGCTGGCGAACTGGAAGTTACGTCCTTCAGAACCGATTTCCGAGCACAGCAGTACCTGTGCGCCGGTGTCTTCTTCGGCAAACCAGGCGGCAGCGCGGTCACGTTCGATAATCGACATGCCTTCGTGGAACACTGCGGCGCGAATACCTTCACGTTCGCGCAGTACCTGCTCCAGTTGCAGCGCAGTGGCCGCTTTGGCGCAGATCACCAGCACTTTCTGAGAGCGATGGCTGGTCAGGTAGCCCATCAGCCATTCAACGCGCGGATCGAAGTTCCACCAGGTGGCGTTATCGCCTTCAAATTCCTGATAAATACGCTCCGGGTAGAGCATATCGCGAGCGCGATCTTCCGCACTTTTACGTGCGCCCATAATGCCGGAGACTTTAATAGCGGTCTGATACTGCGTCGGCAGTGGCAGCTTAATAGTATGCAGCTCGCGTTTCGGGAAGCCTTTCACACCGTTACGGGTGTTACGGAACAGCACGCGGCTGGTACCGTGGCGATCCATCAGCATCGAAACCAGTTCCTGACGGGCGCTCTGGGCATCTTCGCTGTCGCTGTTTGCTGCTTGCAACAGCGGCTCGATATCCTGCTCGCCGATCATCTCACCGAGCATGTTCAGTTCGTCATTGCTGAGTTTGTTACCAGCCAGCAGCATGGCAACGGCGTCCGCAACCGGACGATAATTTTTCTGCTCTTCAACGAATTGCGCAAAATCGTGGAAACGGTTCGGGTCCAGCAGACGCAGACGGGCGAAGTGGCTTTCCATCCCCAGTTGTTCCGGGGTTGCGGTCAGCAGCAGAACGCCGGGCACGTGCTCTGCCAGTTGTTCAATGGCCTGATATTCACGGCTCGGCGCATCTTCGCTCCACACCAGGTGATGCGCTTCATCGACCACCAGTAGATCCCATTCGGCTTCACAGAGATGTTCCAGACGCTGTTTGCTACGACGGGCAAAATCCAGCGAGCAAATAACCAGCTGTTCGGTGTCGAACGGGTTGTAAGCATCGTGCTGAGCTTCGGCATAACGCTCATCATCAAATAGCGCAAAGCGCAGGTTGAAACGGCGCAGCATTTCTACCAGCCACTGATGCTGTAAGGTTTCCGGGACGATAATCAGCACACGTTCAGCAGCGCCAGAGAGCAGTTGCTGATGCAGGATCATCCCGGCTTCAATGGTTTTCCCTAAACCCACTTCGTCAGCCAACAGGACGCGCGGCGCGTGGCGGCGACCAACATCATGAGCGATGTTGAGCTGATGGGGGATCAGGCTGGTACGCTGACCGCGCAGGCCGCTGTACGGCATACGGAACTGTTCGCTGGAATACTTACGCGCGCGATAACGCAGCGCAAAGCGGTCCATACGGTCAATCTGCCCGGCAAACAGACGGTCCTGCGGTTTGCTGAACACCAGTTTGCTATCAAGGAAAACTTCACGCAGGGCTACGCCGGACTCTTCAGTATCCAGGCGAGTACCGATATAGGTCAGCAAGCCATTTTCTTCTTTTACTTCTTCGACTTGCATCTGCCAGCCGTCATGGCTGGTAATGGTATCACCAGGGTTGAACATCACGCGGGTCACGGGGGAATCACTGCGTGCGTACAGACGGTTTTCACCAGTAGATGGGAAAAGTAAAGTGACAGTTCGCGCATCCACCGCGACAACGGTTCCAAGTCCCAATTCGCTTTCTGTATCGCTGATCCAGCGTTGACCAAGTGTAAAAGGCATATGTGTTCGGCTCTATATCTTTAATTGCAGGCAATAACCACCCGCTACCGTGCTTATGAGGTAGTGGTGTTATTCAGGTCCAGGAATGGAAAGGGCGCTATGGTACTGGATGGCAAAGCATTCGTCACGCATCAAAATGGTATCTGGCGAACTCTTTTTTTTGCTCAAAATAGCCCAAGTTGCCCGGTCATAAGTGTAGCAAAATTATCCTCAATAAAAGGGAGTATTCCCTCCGCCACGGGTTGTAGCTGGCGGGTCAGATAGTGTTCGTAATCCAGTGGTGAACGTTGGTAGTCCAGCGGCTCCGGGCCGTTGGTGGTCCATACGTACTTAATGGTGCCGCGGTTCTGATATTGCAAGGGGCGACCGCGCTTATGGTTTTCTTCATCGGCAAGGCGAGCGGCGCGTACATGAGGCGGAACATTACGCTGATATTCGCTCAGCGGACGGCGAAGGCGTTTACGGTAAACCAGCTGCGTGTCCAGTTCGCCCGCCATCAGCTTGTCGATGGTTTCGCGCACGTATTCCTGATATGGCTCGTTGCGGAAGATACGCAGGTACAGCTCCTGCTGAAACTGCTGGGCCAGCGGCGTCCAGTCCGTACGCACGGTTTCCAGCCCTTTAAACACCATCCGCTGTTTGTCGCCCTCCTGAATCAGTCCGGCGTAGCGCTTTTTGCTGCCGGTATCGGCCCCGCGAATGGTTGGCATCAGAAAACGGCAGAAATGGGTTTCATACTCCAGTTCCAGTGCGCTGGTCAGCCGTTGTTTTTGCAGCGTTTCCGCCCACCAGGCGTTAACGTGCTGCACCAGTGCACGACCGATTTTCGCTGCTTCTTCTTCCGAATGTGCACCTTTCAGCCAGACAAACGTTGAGTCGGTATCGCCGTAGATAACATCATAGCCCTGCGCTTCAATCAACGTTTTGGTTTGCCGCATGATCTGATGACCACGCATGGTGATCGACGATGCCAGGCGTGGATCGAAGAAACGGCAGGCGGTGGTGCCGAGCACACCATAAAAGGCATTCATAATGATCTTCAGCGCCTGCGAAAGCGGCTTATTACTCTGACGTTTGGCTTCATCGCGCCCGTGCCAGATGTTAGTCACAATCTCCGGCAGGCAATGTTTCTCCCGTGAGAACCAGGCATCGAGAAAACCTTCGGTACTGTGCTCTGGATCAGGCTGCGCCATGCCTTCCACCAGTCCGACGGGATCAATCAGAAAGGTGCGGATGATCGACGGGTACAGGCTTTTGTAGTCCAGCACCAGCACCGAATCATAAAGCCCAGGTCGCGAATCCATCACGTAGCCGCCAGGGCTGGCGTGCGGCGGCACTTCGCCGAGATTAGGCGCGACATAACCAGCGCGATGCATACGGGGAAAATAGAGATGACCAAACGCTGCCACCGAACCGCCGTGTCGATCTACCGGCAGGCCGTTCACCGTCGCCCGTTCGAGCAAAAACGGCATGATTTCAGTTTTGTGGAAGATCTGCGTCACCAGCTCGCAATCTTTCAGGTTATAAGTTGCCAGCGCAGGCTTATCTTCGGCGAAACGGCGGTCAATTTCGTCCATTCGATCCCACGGGTTATCGATAGATTTTCCTTCGCCTAATAACTCCTGAGCGACGGTTTCCAGCGAGAATGAAGAGAAATTCCAGAACGCGGATTTCAGCGCCTCGATACCGTCGATAATCAGTCGCCCTTTGGCCTGAGCAAAAAAGACGCCGTTTTTAAAGCCGTGCTCGCGCCACTCCAGCTCGCTGTTATCACGCCCCAGACGCAGCGGAATACGGTAACGCTCGGCATGTTTTTGCAGCATTCGCAGATCGAACTGCACCACGTTCCAACCGATGATCACATCAGGATCATGAGTCGCAAACCAGGCGTTAAGTTTTTCCAGTAGCAGCGGGCGGCTGGCGACGTATTCCAGTTCAAAATCGAGCGCGGAGGCGTCGCCATTCTCTGGCCCCAGCATATAAACGATACGCTGCCCGCAACCTTCCAGGCCGATGCAGTACAGCTCACCGTGGCGGGTGGTTTCAATATCAATAGAAACCCACTTGAGCGGCGGACGATAGTCGGGATGCGGTTTCAGACGGGCATTAACGATAGCGCCATTGCGTATATCACCCTCGACCCACACCGGTGAGGTGATAAACCGCTCCATCAGATAGCGTTCTGGCGGGCGCACATCGGCCTCGTAGACGGTAACGCCACCTTCACGCAGGCGCTTTTCGTAATTCATCAACTGGCGATGGGCGCGACAGTAAAGGCCATATACCGGCTGGCGGTGAAAATCTTTTAACGCCAGCGGCGTCAGGCGAAAGCCTTGTTCACCCTGCAAAATATGCTGAGCGCGGGGAACCTGATCGGCGGGAATAAATGCCACGGACTCTTGCGGCGCAAGCGTAACCTGCAACGGCCCGTTGTCCGTTGCCAGCCAGAAGGAGACCTCTGTTCCTTGCGGGGTGTCCCGCCAGTGTCGGGTTAAGATAAAACCTGCCTGCGCCACGCTGAAAATCCAATAAAAAACCAGGCTTGATTATAGCCTGGTTTCGTTTGATTGGCTGTGGTTTTATACAGTCATTACTGCCCGTAATATGCCTTCGCACCATGCTTACGCAGATAGTGTTTATCCAGCAGCGTTTGCTGCATATCCGGTAACTGCGGCGCTAACTGACGGCAGAATATCCCCATATAAGCGACTTCTTCCAGCACGATGGCGTTGTGCACCGCATCTTCGGCATTTTTGCCCCATGCAAACGGGCCGTGAGAATGGACCAGAACGCCGGGCATTTGTGCTGCGTCGATCCCCTGTTTTTCGAAGGTTTCTACGATGACGTTACCGGTTTCCCACTCATATTCACCGTTGATTTCTGCGTCGGTCATTTTGCGGGTGCAGGGAATGGTGCCGTAGAAATAGTCGGCGTGGGTGGTACCGGTTGCCGGAATTGACTGGCCCGCCTGCGCCCAGATGGTGGCGTGGCGCGAGTGTGTGTGCACAATGCCGCCAATAGACGGGAATGCCTGATAGAGCAGCCGGTGAGTTGGCGTGTCGGAGGAGGGCTTTTTCGTACCTTCAACCACTTCACCGGTTTCGATGCTGACCACGACCATATCGTCAGCGGTCATGATGCTGTAGTCGACGCCGGAAGGTTTGATCACCAGGACGCCGCGCCCGCGATCAACGGCGCTGACATTGCCCCAGGTGAGCGTGACCAGGTTGTGTTTTGGCAGCGCCAGGTTGGCTTCTAATACCTGGCGTTTGAGATCTTCTAACATGTTGACTCCTTCGTGCCGGATGCGCTTTGCTTATCCGGCCTACAAAATCGCAGCGTGTAGGCCTGATAAGACGCGTCGGCGTCGCATCAGGCGGTGAATGCCGGATGCGCTTTGCTTATCCGGCCTACAAATCCGGAACGCGTAGGCCTGATAAGACGCGCCAGCGCCGCATCAGGCGGTGAATGCCGGATGCGCTTTGCTTATCTGGCCTACAAAATCGCAGCGTGTAGGCCTGATAAGACGCGTCGGCGTCGCATCAGGCGTTACATACCTGATGCGGCTACTTAGCGACGAAATCCGTAATACACTTCGTTCCAGCGCAGCGCGTCTTTAAACGCTGGAAGGCGGGTATCGTTATCAATCACTGTGATTTCAATGTCGTGCATCTCGGCGAACTGGCGCATATCGTTGAGGTTCAGCGCATGGCTGAAGACGGTATGGTGCGCGCCACCGGCAAGGATCCACGCTTCGGAAGCGGTCGGCAGATCCGGTTGCGCTTTCCACAGCGCATTCGCCACCGGCAGTTTCGGCAGGGAGTGCGGTGTTTTCACCGTGTCGATGCAGTTAACCAGCAGACGGTAACGATCGCCGAGATCAATCAGGCTGGCGACAATGGCTGGACCGGTTTGAGTGTTGAAGATCAGGCGGGCAGGATCGTCTTTACCGCCAATACCGAGATGCTGAACGTCGAGGATCGGTTTCTCTTCCACAGCGATCGACGGACAGACTTCCAGCATATGGGAGCCGAGTACCAGGTCATTACCTTTCTCGAAGTGATAGGTGTAGTCCTCCATAAAGGAGGTGCCGCCCTGCAGACCGGTTGACATCACCTTCATGATGCGAAGCAGGGCGGCAGTTTTCCAGTCGCCTTCGCCCGCAAAGCCGTAGCCCTGCTGCATCAGACGCTGTACGGCCAGACCCGGAAGCTGTTTCAGGCCGTGCAAATCTTCAAAGGTAGTTGTGAAAGCGTGGAAGCCACCTTGTTCCAGGAAACGCTTCATCCCCAGCTCAATACGCGCCGCTTCCAGCACGTTCTGTCGTTTTTCGCCGTGGATTTGTGTGGCAGGTGTCATGGTGTAGCAGCTTTCGTACTCATCGACCAGCGCGTTAACATCGCCGTCGCTGATGGAGTTCACCACCTGCACCAGATCGCCAACCGCCCAGGTATTGACGGAGAAACCGAACTTGATCTGTGCGGCAACTTTATCGCCATCGGTGACCGCTACTTCACGCATGTTATCGCCAAAACGGCAGACTTTCAGATGACGGGTATCCTGTTTAGAGACCGCCTGACGCATCCAGGAGCCGATACGCTCATGTGCTTGTTTATCCTGCCAGTGACCGGTAACGACGGCATGTTGTTGACGCATACGCGCGCCGATGAAGCCGAACTCGCGACCGCCATGCGCGGTCTGGTTCAGGTTCATAAAGTCCATGTCGATGCTGTCCCACGGCAGCGCCGCGTTGAACTGGGTGTGGAATTGCAGCAACGGTTTGTTGAGCATGGTCAGGCCGTTGATCCACATTTTGGCCGGGGAGAAAGTGTGCAGCCACACTACCAGCCCGGCGCAACGATCGTCGTAATTCGCGTCGCGGCAAATAGCGGTGATTTCATCCGGCGTGGTGCCCAGCGGTTTCAGCACCAGTTTGCAGGGCAACTTCGCTTCTGTATTCAGTGCATTAACAACGTGTTCCGCATGTTGCGTCACCTGGCGCAGAGTCTCCGGGCCGTAAAGATGCTGGCTGCCAATTACAAACCACACTTCATAATTATCAAAAATCGTCATTGTCGTGTCCTTATAGAGTCGGAACGGCCTGGGCAGCCTGTGCCGGGGCGGAAGTTGGAAGATAGTGTTGTTCGGCGCTCATCGCCCATTGCTGATAGCGGCGATAAAGCTGTTCAAAGCGTTGTGCCTGTTCGCTGCGCGGTTGCAGGGTTTTCTCTACCGCACTGGCCATTTTTTGCTGGGCTGATGGGATGTCTGCGTGCACTTTCGCGGCGACAGCAGCAAAAATCGCCGCACCGAGCGCACAGCACTGGTCAGAGGCAACAATTTGCAGCGGGCGATTCAGCACGTCGCAGCAGGCCTGCATAATGACCTGGTTTTTCCGCGCGATGCCGCCCAGCGCCATCACGTTATTGACGGCGATCCCCTGATCGGTGAAGCACTCCATAATTGCGCGTGCGCCAAAGGCGGTGGCGGCAATTAAACCGCCGAACAGCAGCGGAGCGTCGGTGGCGAGGTTCAGATCGGTAATCACTCCTTTCAGGCGTTGGTTAGCGTTTGGCGTGCGGCGACCGTTAAACCAGTCGAGCACCACCGGCAGGTGATCCAGAGACGGATTTTTGGCCCATGCTTCGGTCAGCGCCGGAAGCAGTGGTTTCTGGCTGGCGTTGATTTGCTCTTTCAGTTCCGGATGCTGGGCGGCAAGCTGTTCCAGCGGCCAGCTGAGTATGCGTCCAAACCAGGCGTAGATATCCCCAAATGCCGATTGGCCTGCTTCCAGACCGATAAATCCAGGCACCACGCTGCCATCAACCTGACCGCAAATACCTTTCACTGCCCGCTCGCCAACGCTCTGTTTGTCGGCAATCAGAATGTCGCAGGTGGAAGTACCGATAACTTTTACCAGTGCGTTAGGCTGTGCGCCTGCGCCAACTGCGCCCATATGGCAGTCAAACGCGCCGCCGGAAATCACCACGCTTTCAGGCAGGCCGAGACGCTGCGCCCATTCCGGGCATAAGGTGCCCACCGGAATATCGGCAGTCCAGGTTTCAGTGAACAGCGGGGAAGGTAAATGGCGATTGAGGATTGGGTCCAGCTCATCAAAGAAACTGGCTGGCGGCAGGCCGCCCCAGCTTTCGTGCCACAGCGATTTATGTCCGGCGCTGCAACGTCCGCGACGAATATCCTGCGGGCGCGTGGTGCCACTGAGCAGGGCGGGCACCCAGTCGCACAGCTCAATCCATGATGCGGCAGATTGTGCCACGGCGTTGTCCTGGCGAGTTACATGCAGGATTTTTGCCCAGAACCATTCGCTGGAATAAATACCGCCAATATAGCGGGAGTAGTCAACGTTGCCCGGCGTGTGACATAAGCGGGTAATCTCTTCCGCTTCTTCAACCGCGGTGTGGTCTTTCCACAATACGAACATCGCGTTCGGGTTTTCTGCAAACTCCGGGCGCAGCGCCAGCACGTTACCGTCGGCGTCAATCGGTGCGGGCGTCGAGCCGGTTGTGTCAACGCCAATCCCGACCACAGCTGCGCGCTGTTCGACGCTAAGCTCTGCAAGCACAGTTTTCAGCGCCGCTTCCATTGACTCAATGTAGTCACGCGGATGATGACGGAACTGGTTATTCGGGGCATCACAAAATTGCCCGTTCTGCCAACGGGGATACCACTCTACGCTGGTGGCGATCTCTTCACCGGTGGCACATTCCACCGCCAAAGCTCGCACAGAATCACTGCCAAAATCGAGGCCAATTGCAATCGCCATCGTTTCACTCCATCCAAAAAAACGGGTATGGAGAAACAGTAGAGAGTTGCGAAAAAAAACGTCAGGCTGGATCCGCTAATATTATGGATAAAAATGCTATGGCATAGCAAAGTGTGACGCCGTGCAAATAATCAATGTGGACTTTTCTGCCGTGATTATAGACACTTTTGTTACGCGTTTTTGTCATGGCTTTGGTCCCGCTTTGTTACAGAATGCTTTTAATAAGCGGGGTTACCGGTTGGGTTAGCGAGAAGAGCCAGTAAAAGACGCAGTGACGGCAATGTCTGATGCAATATGGACAATTGGTTTCTTCTCTGAATGGCGGGAGTATGAAAAGTATGGCTGAAGCGCAAAATGATCCCCTGCTGCCGGGATACTCGTTTAACGCCCATCTGGTGGCGGGTTTAACGCCGATTGAGGCCAACGGTTATCTCGATTTTTTTATCGACCGACCGCTGGGAATGAAAGGTTATATTCTCAATCTCACCATTCGCGGTCAGGGGGTGGTGAAAAATCAGGGACGAGAATTTGTCTGCCGACCGGGTGATATTTTGCTGTTCCCGCCTGGAGAGATTCATCACTACGGTCGTCATCCGGAGGCTCGCGAATGGTATCACCAGTGGGTTTACTTTCGTCCGCGCGCCTACTGGCATGAATGGCTTAACTGGCCGTCGATATTTGCCAATACCGGTTTCTTTCGCCCGGATGAAGCGCACCAGCCGCATTTCAGCGACCTGTTTGGGCAAATCATTAATGCCGGACAAGGGGAAGGGCGCTATTCGGAATTGCTGGCGATAAATCTGCTTGAGCAATTGTTACTGCGGCGCATGGAAGCGATTAACGAGTCGCTTCATCCGCCGATGGATAATCGGGTACGCGAGGCTTGTCAGTACATCAGCGATCACCTGGCAGACAGTAATTTTGATATCGCCAGCGTCGCACAGCATGTCTGCCTGTCGCCGTCGCGTCTGTCGCATTTGTTCCGCCAGCAGTTAGGGATTAGCGTATTAAGCTGGCGCGAGGACCAGCGCATCAGTCAGGCGAAGCTGCTTTTGAGCACCACCCGGATGCCTATCGCCACCGTCGGTCGCAATGTCGGTTTTGATGATCAACTCTATTTCTCGCGAGTATTTAAAAAATGCACCGGGGCCAGCCCGAGCGAGTTCCGTGCCGGTTGTGAAGAAAAAGTGAATGATGTAGCCGCCAAGTTGTCATAATTGGTAACGAATCAGATAATTGACGGCTTGACGGAGTAGCATAGGGTTTGCAGAATCCCTGCTTCGTCCATTTGACAGGCACATTATGCAAGCATTGCTGGAACACTTTATTACCCAATCCACCGTGTATTCATTGATGGCGGTGGTGTTGGTGGCCTTTCTGGAGTCGCTGGCGCTGGTCGGTTTGATTCTGCCCGGTACGGTGCTGATGGCGGGGCTGGGAGCGCTGATTGGTAGCGGTGAGTTAAGTTTCTGGTACGCCTGGCTGGCGGGGATTATTGGCTGCCTGATGGGCGACTGGATCTCCTTCTGGCTGGGCTGGCGTTTTAAAAAGCCGTTGCATCGCTGGTCATTTCTGAAGAAGAACAAAGCATTACTCGATAAAACCGAACATGCGCTGCATCAGCACAGCATGTTCACCATTCTGGTCGGTCGTTTTGTCGGCCCGACGCGTCCGCTGGTACCAATGGTGGCGGGAATGCTGGATCTCCCGGTGGCAAAATTTATTACGCCGAATATTATCGGCTGCTTGCTGTGGCCACCGTTTTACTTCCTGCCGGGGATTCTGGCGGGTGCGGCGATCGATATTCCTGCCGGGATGCAGAGCGGTGAGTTTAAATGGTTGCTGCTGGCAACAGCGGTGTTTTTGTGGGTTGGAGGCTGGCTGTGCTGGCGGTTATGGCGCAGCGGTAAAGCGACTGACCGTTTGAGTCATTATTTGTCCCGCGGTCGTTTGTTGTGGCTGACTCCGTTGATTTCTGCCATCGGCGTGGTGGCGCTGGTGGTGTTAATTCGCCACCCGTTGATGCCGGTGTATATCGATATTTTGCGTAAAGTGGTTGGGGTTTAGAGGATAGCTTTGTGCGGGTTGCCTGATGCGACGCTTGCCGCGTCTTATCAGGCCTACAAAACGCACTACCTGTAGGTCGGATAAGGCGTTCACGCCGCATCCGACAGTGCATATTAACCTTTAATTCCCAACAGCGCCGAAGCACTCGCCTTACCGCTCAACAACTCATCGGTCTTACCCTGCCAGGCGATACGCCCGTCGGCGACCACCACCGAGCGCGTGGCGATCCGCGCCGCATCTTCCACACTGTGCGACACCATCAAGAGCGTCATTTTTTGCTGTTGGCAGCTCGAACTCACCAGCGTCAGCATCTCCTGACGTAGCGCCGGATCGAGTGCGGAAAACGGTTCATCGAGCAATAAAATGGGCTGTTCGCGTACCAGACAACGCGCTAACGCCACGCGCTGTCGCTGACCGCCGGAAAGCTCGCCAGGTAACCGCGCCATTAAATTATCAATCCCCATCTGGTGGGCAATCGCGTGCATTTTCTTCTGCTGCGCCGCATTTAGTTTCAACCCCGGATTTAGCCCCAGCCCGATGTTCTGCGCGACCGTCAGGTGGCTGAACAGGTTGTTCTCCTGAAACAGCATCGACACCGGACGGCGTGACGGCGGCGTCGTGGTGTGATCTACGCCGTCGATAGTCAGCGAACCGCTGGCTGGCGTCAGAAAACCGGCGATCAAATTAAGCAGGGTACTTTTACCCGCGCCGCTTGGCCCGAGGATAGCCACCTGCTCGCCGCGTTCCACCGTTAAGCTAAAACGCATCGGCAAATGGTGGTAAAGCCAGGTGATATCAGTCAGTTTTAACATTTCGCCCCGGTATTTTTTCAATCACGGTAAACAGCAGAAAACAGAGCAGCAGCAGAATTAACGCGGTGACCGCGCCGTCCTGGCTGCGATAGGAGCCAATTTGCTGGTAGAGATAAAACGGCAGGGTACGGAAATCATCGTTACCGAACAATGCCACCACGCCAAAATCACCAATCGACAGCACACAAGCAAAGGCCAGCGCCTGCGCCAGTGGACGTTTCAGGGCGCGCAGCTCCACCACTTTTAAGCGTGACCAGCCTTCAATGCCCAGCGACTGACACAACATGCTGTAGCGGGCGGTGATATCGCGCATCGGGTTTTCCAGCACTTTCAGCGCATAAGGGATTGCCATTAACGCATTGGTGAAAATCACAATGCCGTCAGCAGATTGTGGCAGGCCGATAGTGTTGTTGAGCAGTAAAAAGAAGCCCGTAGCCAGCACAATCCCCGGCATGGCGAGGATCAACATGCCGCTCATCTCCAGCGCCTGACCCGCCAGCATTTTCTGCCGCGCCCGAAGTTCGCGACTGCTCCATAGCAGCATCATGGTCAGCACTACGCACAATACGCCTGCCGCCAGCGCAATACGCAACGAGGTCCACAGCGCCTGCCACAGCACCGGTTGTGCCAGCACTTCCGGCAACTGGCGATTTACCCCATCGACGATCACCGCCAGTAACGGTGGCAGCAACAGCAGCAGCGCCAGCACAATTAACGCCGTGTCGCAAATGCGACTATGCAGACGATCGTCCGGGTCGCGCCAGCCTTGCAGCAGTGTGGTACCAGGCGCAATGGCCTTACTCAATCGCTGACTCAACAGCACCAGCCCGAGGCAGCACACCATCTGGATCAGCGCCAGCATTGCCGCGCGGGCAGGATCGTAGTCGTAACTCAGTGCCTGATAGATTGCCAGCTCGATAGTGGTCGCCTGCGGACCGCCGCCCAGCGATAGCACGGTGGCGAAGCTGGCGAAACAGAGCATAAAGATTAGTGCGGCAACCGGCGGGATTTGTCGCCGTAACCACGGCCATTCGACGAAACGGAAAAAATGCCAGCCGCGCATCCCAAGTTGGGCGGCAAGCTGACGTTGTTCGCCGGGAATGTTTTCCAGTGCCTGGAGTAATAAACGGCTAGCCATCGGCAGATTAAAAAACACATGGGCCAGCAAAATGCCTTGCAGGCCGTAGGGCGAAAAGGTCCACTCCAGACCAAGTGATTGCCAGAGCGAGGCCAGCCAGCCCTGGCGACCATAGACGCTAAGAATGCCGAAAACAGCAACCAGCACCGGGAGGATCAAGGTCATTGCGCACAGACGCAACAGCATCTGTCGCCCAGGAAAGCGCCTGCGATAGAGGGCGCGGGCGAGGAATATTGCGGGTACGACAGAGAGCAGCGCCGAGAGAAACGCCTGCCAGAAGGAGAAGCGCACCACATGCCACAGGTAGCTGTCCTGCCAGACTGCCACCCAGTCACCCTGCGGCGCGTTCCACCACAGGGCGAGAAACGCCGCCAGTGCAACCGCTACCACCAGCGTGGCGGCGCTTACGCCTGGAATTAACCAGCCGGGAATTAACGGCTGACGGCGCGTTGCCATTCGCTAATCCATGCCTGACGTTGTGCCGCCACTTCGGCGGGTGTGAACTCTAGCGTGGTGGCTGGTTTGGTCAATTGTTCAAATCCTGCAGGCAGAGTGACGTTTGCTACCGGATACATCCAGTTGCCGGTTGGGATCGCATTCTGAAAAGCCGGAGAAACCATAAACTGGAGGAATTTTTGCGCCAGCTCTGGCTGCTTGCTGGCAGCGGTGCGGGCGGCAACTTCCACCTGCAGATAGTGACCTTCGCTAAAGTTTGTGGCGGCGTAGTTATCTTTCTTCTCTTCGAGAATGTGATAAGCCGGAGAGGTGGTGTAACTCAGTACCAGATCGCTTTCGCCTTTTAAAAACAGGCCGTAGGCTTCGCTCCAGCCTTTGGTGACCGTGACAGTTTTCTTCGCCAGTTTCTGCCAGGCTTGCGGGGCGTTATCGCCATAGACTTTTTGCATCCATAGCAACAGACCCAGCCCCGGCGTACTGGTACGTGGATCTTCATAAATCACCCGCCAGTTCTGATCGCTCTCAACCAGTTCTTTCAGGCTTTGCGGCGGATTTTTCAGTTTGTTCTTGTCATAGACGAAGGCGAAATAGCCGTAATCAAACGGTACGAAAGTGTCATTATTCCAGCCGCCGGGAACGTTTACAGCCTCTGTCGCTACGCCGCTTTTGGCAAACAACCCGGTTTTGCTGGCGGCGTCCAGCAGGTTGTTATCCAGCCCCAGCACCACATCGGCTTTGCTGTTTTTGCCTTCCATCCGTAGACGGTTGAGCAGCGAAACGCCATCTTCCAGCGCCACCAGTTTCAGTTCGCAATTACAGTCTGCTTCAAAGGCTTTTTTGACTACCGGACCAGGTCCCCAGTCAGCGGCAAAGGAATCGTAGGTATAAACAGTCAGAACAGGTTTAGCGAAAACAGGCGCTGTGCACAGCAACAGCAGGGGAAGACATTTTTTTAACACTTTGCACCTCACAAAAGAGTGGCAAAGGACTTGAGAAGGAGCCTCAAATCCCTTCGCCGGCGTTATCCGGATCAGGTTCGACGGGTATTTTCTCAGCGCACGCGGCTGCGTGGCACCCCGTTGAGAACGGCGTTAGTGTAGTGATTTTGTTATCAACCAGCAATCATGGATCCGGTGGTGCAAACCACGCTGATTTAAAATCGAACCAGCCGAGGGTGTTCATGCGCAGGCCGCGCATACTACGTTGCCCCTGAATGATCAGCCAGTGGTGGATAAGTGGCACCATTGCTTTGCTGGCGACCAGTTGCTGGCACCAGTTCGCCAGGTTCATTTCGCCATTGCGCCAGCGGGCGGCGTCGGCTTGCCAGTCGATCGGAATACAGTGTTGGAGCAGCGGCACCTCGCACAAGTGCGCGAACAGCGAAAAATCCAGCGGCAGCGTAAAGTTGGCGCTGTTAAGCCAGATATCGCTCTCGATCTCTCCTTCATGCCACTGATCGTAGCTGATCTCTTTGATTTTCAGCGTGACCTGGTGACTTGCCAGAATCTGCTGCATGATCCCGGCAATCACCCGATGTTCAATATGATCCTGATAAAAGGTCAGGGTAAGGTTTTCCAGCCCCGCGGGTTTTTCGCAATGTGTCGGGCGGGCATGGTGCCAACGGGGGAGCAGTCCATAAGCCGGGAACCACAGTTGCTGGTACTGTTCCTCAGCGAAATAGACCAGATTCGTCGGAGAAAGCACATAGCTTACCCAGTCTCTGACTTGCTGATTCGCCCCTCGATGGGTGCGGCTGTCGAACAGTAAATAGTAGCAACCTTCCTCCAGGCGGCTTTCAATCTCTTTTTCCTCGCCCTGTGGACCTTTTAGCATCAGCCCTCCGGCTGGCTCGTCGGCAATTTCCGGCAGAACCCAGACGTTAACTTCGTCGATTAATGCCCGGTAACCGAAGAAGTCATCGAATGCCTGAATTTTCAGTTGATTGGTGCTGTTGCGGATCACCGCATACGGACCGGTGCCGATGGGATGGCTGGCAAAGTTACTGAGGGTTTCCCATTCGCGCGGCAGGATCATTGCCGGAACTTGCCCCAGCAGTAACGGCAACCAGCGGTCCGGTTGCGTGAGATGGATATCCAGCGTCCAGGGCGTCGGCGACACAATGTCAGCAATATGCGAATAGAGCGGAAGCGTATTGATTCGTTTTAAAGAGGAGATCACATCGTCCATTTCCAGTTCACGACCATGGTGAAAATGGACTCCTGGACGCAAAAAGAAACGCCAGTGAAGCGGTGATATTTGCTGCCAGTGGTGTGCGATGTCTGCTTCCAGTTCCCCATTTTCCTCATTTATGCGCGTTAGCGAACTGAAGATTTGCCGGGCGATATGGGTTTCAGAACGGCGCAATGCGCTGCCAGGTAGCAGATTACGCAACGGACGATAGTAGAGCACGCGCAGGATGTGCCGTCCCTGGCGGAAGCTGCGGCCCAGATGAGAAACCAG
This sequence comes from Escherichia sp. WS1118, assembly GCF_046487695.1. Lineage (NCBI taxonomy): Bacteria > Pseudomonadati > Pseudomonadota > Gammaproteobacteria > Enterobacterales > Enterobacteriaceae > Escherichia > Escherichia sp. WS1118. Next base: position 42,527 of record NZ_JBJQIZ010000016.1, read on the forward strand.
CATTTGCCGCACAGTCGCTTTGTCGCCAACCAACTGCACTAGTTGGTCGATACGATCCTGCTCCAGCAGGTCTTCCGCCCGCTGTTGCTGAAGCGCCAGCCCGGTATAGAGGAATGTCAGGCGTGAACGTTTACCGCGCCCGACTTCCGCTTCCCACGTCAGCCAGCCGCGATCCTGCATGGTGTTGAGCAGGGTGCGCATATGACGACGCGAGCAACTCAGTAACGCTGCCAGTTCGTTGAGAGTGGTCTCCTGAGATTTACCCTCGCAGCATTGCCACAGGCGGATGAACTGTTGTTGCAGACGAGCAGATGGCATAAAAGGGGAACTCCTGCGCAAAAGACAGCAATTTTATTTTCCCTATATTAAGTCAATAATTCCTAACGATGAAGCAAGGAGGTGCCCCATGCGTCAGTTTTATCAGCACTATTTTACCGCGACAGCGAAGTTGTGCTGGTTGCGTTGGTTAAGCGTCCCACAACGATTAACCATGCTTGAAGAGCTGATGCAGTGGGAGGGGAGTCATTCTGACTACTGATTTGCGGACATCATGTGTGACTGAGTATTGGTGTTAATCGCCACGCCAGCAGTGATTATCTGCTGGCTTTTTTCTTTTTGGCGATTGAGTGCCGGACGGTGTACAAACTAACGCATAAACGCCGGTTGCTTCTCTTCATAAGACGCAATAGCATCGTCGTGCTGCAGAGTCAGGCCGATGCTGTCCAGACCGTTCATCATGCAGTGGCGGCGGAAGGCATCGATGGTAAAGCGATAAGTTTTCTCTCCCGCTTTCACCTCTTGCGCTTCCAGGTCTACATCAAAATGAATCCCCGGATTGGCTTTCACCAGCGCAAACAGCTCATCCACTTCTGCATCGCTTAATTTCACCGGCAGCAGCTGGTTGTTAAAGCTATTGCCGTAGAAGATGTCAGCAAAACTCGGCGCAATCACCACCTTAAAACCGTAATCGGTCAATGCCCACGGCGCGTGCTCACGCGAGGAACCGCAGCCGAAGTTTTCTCGTGCCAGCAAAATGGAAGCGCCCTGATACTGCGGGAAGTTCAGCACGAAGTCCGGGTTTGGCTGTTGGCCTTTTTCATCCAGAAAACGCCAGTCGTTAAACAGATGCGCGCCAAAACCCGTACGCGTGACTTTCTGCAAAAACTGTTTCGGGATAATGGCATCTGTGTCGACATTAGCGGCATCCAGCGGAACGACCAGGCCGGTGTGTTTGATAAATTTCTCTGCCATGGTGTGCTCCTTATTTAATGTTGCGAATGTCGGCGAAATGTCCGGTCACAGCCGCGGCGGCAGCCATTGCCGGACTGACCAGATGCGTGCGCCCGCCGCGCCCCTGGCGGCCTTCAAAGTTACGGTTGCTGGTGGAGGCGCAACGTTCGCCCGGATTCAGGCGGTCGTTGTTCATCGCCAGGCACATTGAACAACCTGGCAAGCGCCATTCAAAACCAGCTTCGATAAAAATTTTGTCCAGACCTTCCGCTTCCGCCTGGGCTTTAACCGGACCGGAGCCGGGAACCACCAGCGCTTGTACGCCTGGCGCGACTTTCCGGCCTTTGGCGATTTCCGCTGCCGCGCGTAAATCTTCAATACGCGAGTTAGTACAGGAACCAATAAACACTTTGTCGATAGCCACTTCTGTCAGCGGAATACCCGGTTTCAGCCCCATATAGGCCAGCGCTTTTTCTGCCGACGCGCGTTCAACCGGATCGGCAAACGAAGCCGGATCGGGAATATTGTCGTTCACAGAAATCACCTGGCCTGGATTGGTGCCCCAGGTGACCTGCGGCGAAATCTCTTCTGCTTGCAGAGTGACAACGGTATCGAAAGTTGCTCCTTCGTCGGTTTGCAGGGTTTTCCAGTAGGCAACGGCGTCGTCGAAATCTTTGCCTTTCGGCGCATGCAGACGGCCTTTGACATAGTTAAAGGTGGTTTCGTCCGGTGCAACCAGACCGGCTTTTGCGCCCATTTCGATTGCCATATTGCACAGGGTCATACGACCTTCCATGCTTAAATCACGGATTGCTTCGCCGCAAAATTCCACCACATGCCCGGTACCGCCTGCGCTGCCGGTTTTACCAATAATTGCCAGCACGATATCTTTTGCGGTAATGCCCGGCGCGGCTTTGCCCTGGACTTCAATTTTCATGGTCTTCGCCCGGCCCTGTTTCAGGGTTTGCGTTGCCAGTACGTGTTCAACTTCGGAAGTGCCGATACCAAAGGCCAGTGCGCCAAACGCGCCGTGGGTGGCGGTATGTGAGTCGCCGCAGACAATGGTCATCCCCGGCAAGGTCACGCCCTGTTCCGGCCCCATTACGTGGACGATCCCCTGATACGGGTGATTCAGGTCATACAGCTCGACGCCAAATTCTTTGCAGTTTTTGATCAGCTCCTGCATCTGGATGCGCGCCATTTCACCGCAGGCATTAATGTCTTTCGTCTGGGTAGAGACGTTGTGATCCATGGTGGCGAAGGTTTTGCCCGGCTGACGTACCGGGCGACCGTGGGCGCGCAGACCATCGAACGCCTGCGGTGAGGTCACTTCATGCACCAGGTGGCGGTCGATATATAACAGCGGGGTTTCGTTTTCGGCTTCGTACACTACGTGAGCGTCGAATAATTTTTCGTATAACGTCTTAGCCATGATTACACCCCTTCTGCCACATAGCGGGCAATGATATCGCCCATTTCATCGGTACTAACGGCGGCAGCGCCACGGGCTAAATCCCCGGTGCGAATGCCTTCTTCTAATGCGCGGTTAATGGCGCGTTCAATGGCGGAAGCCGCATCATCGGCATCCAGGCTGTAACGCAGCAGCAGCGCCAGCGACAGAATTTGTGCAATCGGGTTGGCGATATTTTTACCTGCGATATCGGGTGCCGAGCCGCCCGCCGGTTCATACAGACCAAAACCTTGCTCGTTCAGGCTGGCGGAAGGCAACATCCCCATTGAGCCAGTGATCATTGCGCACTCATCAGACAGAATGTCGCCAAACAGGTTGGAGCACAGCAAGACGTCAAACTGTGATGGATCTTTAATCAGCTGCATGGTGGCGTTGTCGATGTACATATGCGTCAGTTCGACGTCCGGGTATTCCGTGGCGATCTCGTTAACGATCTCCCGCCATAAAATAGAGGATTGCAGCACGTTGGCTTTGTCGATTGAGGTGACTTTGTGGCGACGCTTGCGGGCAGATTCAAATGCGATGCGGGCAATACGCTCGATCTCAAAACGGTGGTACACCTCGGTATCAAACGCTTTTTCATATTGTCCGCTACCTTCGCGGCCTTTTGGCTGACCGAAATAGATGCCGCCGGTCAGTTCGCGCACACACAGGATGTCAAAGCCGTTTGCGGCAATGTCAGCACGCAGTGGGCAGAACGCTTCCAGCCCCTGATACAGTTTTGCCGGACGCAGATTGCTGAATAATTTGAAGTGTTTACGCAAAGGCAGCAGTGCGCCACGTTCCGGTTGTTGGTCTGGTGGTAAATGTTCCCATTTGGGGCCACCTACCGAGCCAAACAACACGGCATCGGCTTGCTCGCAACCTTCAACTGTCGCAGGCGGCAGTGGCTGCCCGTGGTTATCAATGGCGGCGCCGCCTACATCGTAATGGCTGGTGGTGATACGCATCGCAAATCGGTTGCGCACGGCATCCAGCACTTTCAGCGCCTGGGTCATCACTTCCGGACCAATACCGTCCCCCGGCAATACGGCAATATGGTAATTCTTCGACATCACACGGTTTCCTTGTTGTTTTCGTTGTGTTGAGCTTTGCGTTGCAACTCTTTTTCGACTTCTGCGGCACGCCAGATATTGTTCAGTACGTGCACCATGGCTTTGGCGGAGGACTCGACAATATCGGTGGCCAGGCCGACGCCGTGGAAGCGGCGACCGTTGTAGTTGGCGACAATATCCACCTGACCCAGCGCATCTTTACCGTGGCCTTTGGCGGTCAGGCTGTATTTCACCAGTTCGACGTTATAGTCAGTGATGCGGTTTATCGCCTGGTAGACGGCATCGACCGGACCGTTACCGTTGGCAGCTTCTGCTTTGACTTCTTCGCCACAGGCCAGTTTGACGGCGGCAGTGGCAATATCGTTAGAACCTGACTGCACGCTGAAGTAATCCAGACGGAAATGCTCCGGCTCTTCTTGCTGCTTACCGATGAAGGCCAGCGCCTCCAGATCGTAATCAAACACCTGGCCTTTTTTGTCCGCCAGCTTCAGGAAAGCGTCGTACAGGTTGTCTAAATTATATTCACTTTCTTTATATCCCATCTCATCCATGCGATGTTTCACCGCCGCACGCCCCGAACGAGAGGTCAGATTCAGCTGGATTTGGTTCAGACCAATAGATTCTGGTGTCATGATTTCGTAGTTTTCGCGGTTTTTCAGTACACCATCCTGGTGGATACCGGAGGAGTGTGCGAATGCGCCGCTGCCAACAATGGCTTTGTTTGCCGGGATCGGCATATTACAAATCTGGCTAACTAACTGGCTGGTGCGCCATATCTCCTGGTGATTGATGGCGGTGTGGACGTTGAGAATATCCTTACGAACTTTGATCGCCATGATGACTTCTTCAAGGGAACAGTTACCGGCACGCTCGCCGATCCCGTTCATTGCGCCTTCTATCTGCCGTGCTCCGGCATGTACCGCCGCCAGTGAGTTGCCGACCGCCAGGCCCAAATCGTCGTGGGTATGTACGGAAATAATGGCTTTGTCGATGTTGGGTACGCGTTCATACAGGCCGCTGATGATTCCGGCGAACTCAAATGGCATGGTGTAGCCCACGGTGTCTGGAATGTTGATGGTGGTGGCACCGGCATTAATCGCCGCTTCGACCACTCGCGCCAGATCGGCAATTGGGGTGCGTCCGGCATCTTCGCAAGAAAATTCAACATCATCGGTGTAATTACGGGCGCGTTTCACCATATAGATAGCGCGTTCGATCACTTCGTCCAGCGTGCTGCGCAGCTTGGTGGCGATGTGCATTGGCGAAGTGGCAATAAAAGTATGGATACGGAAGGCTTCGGCGACTTTCAGGGATTCGGCTGCCACGTCAATATCTTTTTCCACGCAGCGAGCTAACGCGCATACACGGCTGTTTTTAACCTGGCGAGCGATGGTCTGCACTGATTCAAAATCACCCGGCGAAGAGACGGGGAAACCGACTTCCATCACGTCAACACCCATACGCTCAAGGGCCAGCGCAATTTGCAGTTTTTCTTTCACACTCAAGCTTGCCTGTAACGCCTGTTCACCGTCGCGCAATGTGGTATCGAAAATAATGACTTGCTGGCTCATGGTTTGGGTCCTTGTCTCTTTTTGAGCGCCTCGCTTCGGGCATAAAAAAACCCGCGCAATGGCGCGGGTTTTTGTTTGACTGCGTGCTGGCTTAATGCTGGATGCCGCTCACTCGTCTACCGCGCAAAAAAGATGCGTTTAGTAGTAGTAGACCGATAAAGCGAACGATGTGAGTCATTAAATCAGCTCCAGATGAATGCGATATGCTTTTAGAGTTACTGGATACAAAAACGGATGTCAACCCTGAAGCAATAAAAACGTCACGCCATTGTGAGTTCGGCATCCGTAAAATTAGCTAATTGTGCTGCGGTGGTTAAAACAAGCGATATTAATTTCTGCTTAACCGCCGATGCTTTTCATCGGTTGACATATTTCAGAATAATTTTTTGCATCTAATCAACGAGGGAAAGGGGGATAAAATGCACGCGTTACAAAACCTATCCTGATGATTTGTATTGAATTATATGTTTTGCGAATTTTTTGATATTCATTTGCTGAATATTATTGATCAATTAATGTTAAGAATTAATGCATTAAACATATAAATTAATTATTAAAAAGCACATTTAATCCATTTTGTGGATGATTGAGTATTCGTGGTAGTTATGATTAGATTGTTTTCGCAACAAAAACATTATGGATTATTATGCTGTAGTAAATAACTCTTTGCTCGGCAGTGGATTCTGTTTTTATCAGAACCTGTATCTTTATGTTTTCCTAATTTTACTCATTTTGCTTTTTCTTATTTTATATGCATGATAAATCATATTCTCGAGGATTATTTCTCTGCATTCCAATAAGGGAAAGGGAGTTAAGTGTGACAGTGGAGTTAAGTATGCCAGAGGTACAAACAGATCATCCAGAGACGGCGGAGTTAAGCAAGCCACAGCTACGCATGGTCGATCTCAACTTATTAACCGTTTTCGATGCCGTGATGCAGGAGCAAAACATCACCCGTGCCGCTCATGCTCTGGGAATGTCGCAACCTGCGGTCAGTAACGCTGTTGCACGCCTGAAGGTGATGTTTAATGACGAGCTTTTTGTTCGTTATGGCCGTGGTATTCAACCGACTGCTCGCGCATTTCAACTTTTTGGCTCAGTTCGTCAGGCATTGCAACTAGTACAAAATGAATTGCCTGGTTCAGGTTTTGAACCCGCGAGCAGTGAACGTGTATTTCATCTTTGTGTTTGCAGCCCGTTAGACAGCATTCTGACCTCGCAGATTTATAATCACATTGAGCAGATTGCGCCAAATATACATGTTATGTTCAAGTCTTCATTAAATCAGAACACTGAACATCAGCTGCGTTATCAGGAAACGGAGTTTGTGATTAGTTATGAAGACTTCCATCGCCCTGAATTTACCAGTGTGCCATTATTTAAAGATGAAATGGTGTTGGTAGCCAGCAAAAATCATCCAACAATTAAAGGCCCGTTACTGAAGCATGATGTTTATAACGAACAACACGCTGCGGTTTCGCTCGATCGTTTCGCATCATTTAGTCAAACCTGGTATGACACGGTAGATAAGCAAGCCAGTATCGCGTATCAGGGCATGGCAATGATGAGCGTACTTAGCGTGGTGTCGCAAACGCATCTGGTCGCTATTGCGCCGCGTTGGTTGGCTGAAGAGTTCGCTGAATCCTTAGAGTTACAGGTATTACCGCTGCCGTTAAAACAAAACAGCAGAACCTGTTATCTCTCCTGGCATGAAGCTGCCGGGCGCGATAAAGGCCATCAGTGGATGGAAGAGCAATTAGTCTCAATTTGCAAACGCTAACTGAATGCAGAATAGGTCAGACATCAATGTCTGGTTTATTCTGCATTTTTTATTGAATGTAGAATTTTATTCTGAATGTTTGTGCTCTCTATTTTAGGATTAATTAAAAAAATAGAGAAATTGCTGTAAGTTGTAGGATTCAGCCGATTTATTATCAATTTCATCCTCTGTAATGGAGGATTTTATCGTTTCTTTTCACCTTTCCTCCTGTTTATTCTTATTACCCCGTGTTTATGTCTCTGTCTGCCAATTGCTTAAGCAAGATCGGACGGTTAATGTGTTTTACACATTTTTTCCGTCAAACAGTGAGGCAGGCCATGGAGATGTTGTCTGGAGCCGAGATGGTCGTCCGATCGCTTATCGATCAGGGCGTTAAACAAGTATTCGGTTATCCTGGAGGCGCGGTCCTTGATATTTACGATGCATTGCATACCGTGGGTGGTATCGATCATGTTTTAGTTCGCCATGAGCAGGCGGCGGTGCATATGGCCGATGGTCTGGCGCGCGCGACCGGGGAAGTCGGCGTCGTGCTGGTAACGTCGGGTCCAGGGGCGACCAATGCGATTACTGGCATTGCCACCGCTTATATGGATTCCATTCCATTAGTTGTCCTTTCCGGGCAGGTAGCGACCTCGTTGATAGGTTATGATGCCTTTCAGGAGTGCGACATGGTGGGGATTTCTCGCCCGGTGGTTAAACACAGTTTTCTGGTTAAGCAAACGGAAGACATTCCGCAGGTGCTGAAAAAGGCTTTCTGGCTAGCGGCAAGTGGTCGTCCTGGACCCGTGGTCGTTGATTTACCGAAAGATATTCTAAATGCGGCGAACAAATTACCCTATGTCTGGCCGGAGTCGGTCAGTATGCGTTCTTACAATCCCACGACCTCCGGGCATAAAGGGCAAATTAAGCGCGCTCTGCAAACGCTGGTGGCGGCAAAAAAACCGGTTGTCTACGTAGGCGGTGGGGCAATCACGGCGGGCTGCCATCTGCAGTTGAAAGAAGCGGTGGAGGTGTTGAATCTGCCCGTTGTTTCCTCTTTGATGGGGCTGGGGGCGTTTCCGGCAACGCATCGCCAGGCACTGGGCATGTTGGGAATGCACGGTACCTACGAAGCCAATATGACGATGCATAACGCGGATGTGATTTTCGCCGTCGGGGTACGTTTTGATGACCGAACGACGAACAATCTGGCAAAGTACTGCCCAAATGCCACTGTTCTGCATATCGATATTGATCCAACCTCAATTTCTAAAACCGTGACTGCTGATATCCCGATTGTGGGGGATGCTCGCCAGGTCCTAGAACAAATGCTTGAACTCCTGTCGCAAGAATCCGCCCATCAACCGCTGGATGAGATCCGCGACTGGTGGCAGCAGATTGAACAGTGGCGCGCTCGTCAGTGCCTGAAATATGACACTCACAGTGAAAAGATTAAACCGCAGGCGGTGATCGAGACTCTTTGGCGGTTGACTCATGGGGACGCTTACGTGACGTCCGATGTCGGGCAGCACCAGATGTTTGCTGCGCTTTATTATCCATTCGACAAACCGCGTCGCTGGATCAACTCTGGCGGCCTCGGCACGATGGGTTTTGGTTTACCTGCGGCACTGGGCGTCAAAATGGCGTTGCCAGAAGAAACCGTGGTTTGCGTCACTGGTGACGGCAGTATTCAGATGAACATCCAGGAACTGTCTACCGCGTTGCAATATGAGTTGCCCGTACTGGTGGTGAATCTCAATAACCGCTATCTGGGGATGGTGAAGCAGTGGCAGGACATGATCTATTCCGGCCGTCATTCACAATCTTATATGCAGTCCTTACCAGACTTCGTCCGTCTGGCGGAAGCCTATGGTCACGTCGGGATCCAGATCTCTCATCCGCAAGAACTGGAAAGCAAACTTAGCGAGGCGCTGGAACAGGTGCGCAATAATCGCCTGGTGTTTGTTGATGTTACCGTCGATGGCAGTGAGCACGTCTACCCGATGCAGATTCGCGGGGGCGGAATGGATGAAATGTGGTTAAGCAAAACGGAGAGAACCTGATTATGCGCCGGATATTATCAGTCTTACTCGAAAATGAATCAGGCGCGTTATCCCGCGTGATTGGCCTTTTTTCCCAGCGTGGCTACAACATTGAAAGCCTGACCGTTGCGCCAACCGACGATCCGACATTATCGCGTATGACCATCCAGACCGTGGGCGATGAAAAAGTGCTTGAGCAAATCGAAAAGCAATTACACAAGCTGGTCGATGTCTTGCGCGTGAGCGAGTTGGGGCAGGGCGCGCACGTTGAGCGGGAAATCATGCTGGTGAAAATTCAGGCCAGCGGTTACGGGCGTGACGAAGTGAAACGTAATACGGAAATATTCCGTGGGCAAATTATCGATGTCACACCCTCGCTTTATACCGTTCAATTAGCAGGCACCAGCGATAAGCTTGATGCATTTTTAGCATCGATTCGCGATGTGGCGAAAATTGTGGAAGTTGCTCGCTCTGGTGTGGTCGGACTTTCGCGCGGCGATAAAATAATGCGTTGAGAATGATCTCAATGCGCAATTTGCAGCCCAACATGTCACGTTGGGCTTTTTTTGCGAAATCAGTGGGAACCTGGAATAAAAGCAGTTGCCGCAGTTAATTTTCTGCGCTTAGATGTTAATGAATTTAATCCATACCAGTACAATGGCTATGGTTTTTACATTTTACGCAAGGGGCAATTGTGAAACTGGATGAAATCGCTCGGCTGGCGGGAGTGTCGCGGACCACTGCAAGCTATGTTATTAACGGCAAAGCGAAGCAATACCGTGTGAGCGACAAAACCGTTGAAAAAGTCATGGCTGTGGTGCGTGAGCACAATTACCACCCGAACGCCGTGGCAGCTGGGCTTCGTGCTGGACGCACACGTTCTATTGGTCTTGTGATCCCCGATCTGGAGAACACCAGCTATACCCGCATCGCTAACTATCTTGAACGCCAGGCGCGGCAACGGGGTTATCAACTGCTGATTGCCTGCTCGGAAGATCAGCCCGACAACGAAATGCGCTGCATTGAGCACCTTTTACAGCGTCAGGTTGATGCCATTATTGTTTCGACGTCGTTGCCACCTGAGCATCCTTTTTATCAACGCTGGGCTAACGACCCGTTCCCGATTGTCGCGCTGGACCGCGCCCTCGATCGTGAACACTTCACCAGCGTGGTTGGTGCCGATCAGGATGATGCCGAAATGCTGGCGGAAGAGTTACGTAAGTTTCCCGCCGAGACGGTGCTTTATCTTGGCGCGCTGCCGGAGCTTTCTGTCAGCTTCCTGCGTGAACAAGGCTTCCGTACTGCCTGGAAAGATGATCCGCGCGAAGTGCATTTCCTTTATGCCAACAGCTATGAGCGGGAGGCAGCTGCCCAGTTATTCGAAAAATGGCTGGAAACGCATCCGATGCCGCAGGCGCTGTTCACAACGTCGTTTGCGCTGTTGCAAGGGGTGATGGATGTCACGCTACGTCGCGACGGCAAACTGCCTTCTGACCTGGCAATTGCCACCTTTGGCGATAACGAACTGCTCGACTTCTTACAGTGCCCGGTGCTGGCAGTGGCTCAACGTCACCGCGATGTCGCAGAACGTGTGCTGGAGATTGTCCTGGCGAGCCTCGATGAACCGCGTAAGCCAAAACCTGGTTTAACGCGCATTAAACGTAATCTCTATCGCCGCGGCGTGCTCAGCCGTAGCTAAGCCGCGAACAAAAGTACGCGCCAGGTGAATTTCTCTCTGGCGCGTTGAGTACGGGAATGGACATCAATATCCTTAAAGTAAATAAGACTATTCCTGGCTATTATTGATAAATGCTTTTAAACCCGCCCGTTAATTAACTCACCTGCTGAAATTCACAATAATTAAATGATATTGACAGCGCGTTTTTGCATTATTTTGTTACATGCAGAGATGAATTGCCGATTTAACAAACACTTTTCTTTGTTTTTGCGCAAACCTGCTGGCATCAAGCGCCACACAGACGCAACAGGGACTGTTAACCAGAGAAGATATGTCCTAAAATGCCGCTCGCGTCGCAAACTGACACTTTATATTTGCTGTGGAAAATAGTGAGTCATTTTAAAACGGTGATGACGATGAGGGATTTTTTCTTACAGCTATTCATAACGTTAATTTGCTTCGCACGTTGGACGTAAAATAAACAACGCTGATATTAGCCGTAAACATCGGGTTTTTTACCTCGGTATGCCTTGTGACTGGCTTGACAAGCTTTTCCTCCGCTCCGTAAACTCCTTTCAGTGGGAAATTGTGGGGCAAAGTGGGAATAAGGGGTGAGGCTGGCATGTTCCGGGGAGCAACGTTAGTCAATCTCGACAGCAAAGGGCGCTTATCAGTGCCTACCCGTTATCGGGAACAGCTGCTTGAGAACGCTGCCGGTCAAATGGTTTGCACCATTGACATTCATCACCCGTGCCTGCTGCTTTACCCCCTGCCTGAATGGGAAATTATCGAGCAAAAATTATCGCGTCTGTCGAGCATGAACCCGGTTGAGCGCCGTGTGCAGCGCCTACTGTTAGGTCATGCCAGCGAATGTCAGATGGATGGCGCAGGTCGATTGTTAATCGCGCCAGTACTGCGGCAACATGCCGGGCTGACAAAAGAAGTGATGCTGGTTGGACAGTTCAACAAGTTTGAGCTGTGGGATGAAACAACCTGGCATCAACAGGTCAAGGAAGATATCGACGCAGAGCAGTTGGCTACCGGAGACTTATCGGAGCGACTGCAGGACTTGTCTCTATAAAATGATGGAAAACTATAAACATACTACGGTGCTGCTGGATGAAGCCGTTAATGGCCTCAATATCCGTCCTGATGGCATCTACATTGATGGGACTTTTGGTCGCGGTGGTCACTCACGTCTGATCCTCTCGCAGCTTGGCGAAGAGGGGCGTTTGCTGGCGATCGATCGCGACCCGCAGGCTATCGCCGTTGCGAAGACTATTGATGATCCGCGCTTCTCCATCATCCACGGACCTTTCTCCGCGCTGGGCGAATACGTTGCCGAGCGCGATCTTATCGGCAAGATCGACGGCATTCTCCTCGATCTTGGCGTCTCTTCACCGCAACTTGATGATGCTGAGCGCGGCTTTTCCTTTATGCGCGATGGTCCGCTGGACATGCGTATGGACCCAACCCGTGGGCAGTCAGCCGCTGAATGGCTACAAACCGCAGAAGAAGCCGATATCGCCTGGGTATTGAAAACCTATGGTGAAGAGCGTTTTGCCAAACGCATTGCCCGCGCCATTGTCGAGCGTAACCGCGAACAGCCGATGACCCGCACCAAAGAACTGGCGGAAGTCGTGGCTGCCGCAACGCCGGTGAAAGATAAGTTTAAACATCCCGCGACCCGTACCTTCCAGGCGGTGCGCATTTGGGTAAACAGTGAACTGGAGGAGATAGAGCAGGCGCTAAAAAGCTCGCTCAATGTGCTGGCCCCGGGTGGGCGGCTTTCGATCATCAGCTTCCACTCACTTGAAGACCGCATTGTGAAACGTTTTATGCGTGAAAACAGCCGCGGTCCGCAAGTTCCGGCAGGGTTACCGATGACAGAAGAGCAGCTCAAAAAACTGGGGGGCCGTCAGTTGCGAGCACTAGGTAAGTTGATGCCGGGCGAAGAAGAGGTGGCTGAGAACCCTCGTGCCCGTAGTTCAGTTCTGCGTATTGCAGAGAGGACGAACGCATGATCAGCAGAGTGACAGAAGCTCTAAGCAAAGTTAAAGGATCGATGGGAAGCCACGAGCGCCATGCATTGCCTGGTGTTATCGGTGACGATCTTTTGCGATTTGGGAAGCTGCCACTCTGCCTGTTCATTTGCATTATTTTGACGGCGGTGACCGTGGTAACCACGGCGCACCATACCCGTTTACTGACCGCTCAGCGCGAACAACTGGTGCTGGAGCGAGATGCTTTAGACATTGAATGGCGCAACCTGATCCTTGAAGAGAATGCGCTCGGCGACCATAGCCGGGTGGAAAGGATAGCCACGGAAAAGCTGCAAATGCAGCATGTTGATCCGTCACAAGAAAATATCGTAGTGCAAAAATAAGGATAAACGCGACGCATGAAAGCAGCGGCGAAAACGCAGAAACCAAAACGTCAGGAAGAACATGCCAACTTTATCAGTTGGCGTTTTGCGTTGTTATGCGGCTGTATTCTCCTGGCGCTGGCTTTTCTGCTCGGACGCGTAGCGTGGTTACAAGTTATCTCCCCGGATATGCTGGTGAAAGAGGGCGACATGCGTTCTCTTCGCGTTCAGCAAGTTTCCACCTCCCGCGGCATGATTACTGACCGTTCTGGTCGCCCGTTAGCGGTGAGCGTGCCGGTTAAAGCGATTTGGGCTGACCCGAAAGAAGTGCATGACGCTGGCGGTATCAGCGTCGGTGATCGCTGGAAGGCGCTGGCTAACGCGCTCAATATTCCGCTGGATCAGCTCTCAGCCCGCATTAACGCCAACCCGAAAGGGCGCTTTATTTATCTGGCGCGTCAGGTAAACCCTGACATGGCGGACTACATCAAAAAACTGAAACTGCCGGGGATTCATCTGCGTGAAGAATCTCGCCGTTATTATCCATCCGGCGAAGTGACTGCTCACCTCATCGGTTTTACTAACGTCGATAGCCAAGGGATTGAGGGTGTCGAGAAGAGTTTCGATAAATGGCTTACCGGGCAGCCGGGTGAGCGCATTGTGCGTAAAGACCGCTATGGTCGCGTAATTGAAGATATTTCTTCTACTGACAGCCAGGCAGCGCACAACCTGACGCTGAGTATTGATGAACGCCTGCAGGCGCTGGTTTATCGCGAACTGAACAACGCAGTGGCCTTTAACAAGGCTGAATCTGGTAGCGCCGTGCTGGTGGATGTCAACACCGGTGAAGTGCTGGCGATGGCTAACAGCCCGTCATACAACCCAAATAATCTGAGCGGCACGCCGAAAGAAGCGATGCGTAACCGTACCATCACCGACGTGTTTGAACCGGGCTCAACGGTTAAACCGATGGTGGTGATGACCGCGTTGCAACGTGGCGTGGTGCGGGAAAACTCGGTACTCAATACCGTTCCTTATCGAATTAACGGCCACGAAATCAAAGACGTGGCGCGCTACAGCGAATTAACCCTGACCGGGGTATTACAGAAGTCGAGTAACGTCGGTGTTTCCAAACTGGCGTTAGCGATGCCGTCCTCAGCGTTAGTAGATACTTACTCACGTTTTGGACTGGGAAAAGCGACCAATTTGGGGTTGGTCGGAGAACGCAGTGGCTTATATCCTCAAAAACAACGGTGGTCTGACATAGAGAGGGCCACCTTCTCTTTCGGCTACGGGCTAATGGTAACACCGTTACAGTTAGCGCGAGTCTACGCAACTATCGGCAGCTACGGCATTTATCGCCCACTGTCGATTACCAAAGTTGACCCCCCGGTTCCCGGTGAACGTGTCTTCCCGGAATCCATTGTTCGCACCGTGGTGCATATGATGGAAAGCGTGGCGCTACCGGGCGGCGGCGGCGTGAAGGCGGCGATTAAAGGCTATCGTATCGCCATTAAAACCGGTACCGCGAAAAAGGTCGGGCCGGACGGTCGCTACATCAATAAATATATTGCTTATACCGCAGGCGTTGCGCCTGCGAGTCAGCCGCGCTTCGCGCTGGTTGTTGTTATCAACGATCCGCAGGCGGGTAAATACTACGGCGGCGCCGTTTCCGCGCCGGTCTTTGGTGCCATCATGGGCGGCGTATTGCGTACCATGAACATCGAGCCGGATGCGCTGACAACGGGCGATAAAAATGAATTTGTGATTAATCAAGGCGAGGGTACAGGTGGCAGATCGTAATTTGCGCGACCTTCTTGCTCCGTGGGTGCCAGACGCACCTTCGCGAGCACTGCGAGAGATGACACTCGACAGCCGTGTGGCTGCGGCGGGCGATCTCTTTGTAGCTGTAGTAGGTCATCAGGCGGACGGGCGTCGATATATCCCGCAGGCGATAGCGCAAGGTGTGGCTGCCATTATTGCAGAGGCGAAAGATGAGGCGACCGACGGTGAAATCCGTGAAATGCACGGCGTACCGGTCATCTATCTCAGCCAGCTCAACGAGCGTTTATCTGCACTGGCGGGCCGCTTTTACCATGAACCCTCTGACAATTTACGTCTCGTGGGCGTAACGGGCACCAACGGCAAAACCACGACTACCCAGCTGTTGGCGCAGTGGAGCCAACTGCTTGGCGAAACCAGCGCGGTAATGGGCACCGTTGGTAACGGCCTGCTGGGGAAAGTGATCCCGACAGAAAATACCACCGGTTCGGCAGTCGATGTTCAGCATGAGCTGGCGGGGCTGGTGGATCAGGGCGCGACTTTTTGCGCAATGGAAGTTTCATCCCACGGGCTGGTACAACACCGTGTGGCGGCATTGAAATTTGCGGCGTCGGTCTTTACCAACTTAAGCCGAGATCACCTTGATTATCATGGTGATATGGAACACTACGAAGCCGCGAAATGGCTGCTTTATTCTGCACATCATTGCGGTCAGGCGATTATTAACGCCGACGATGAAGTGGGCCGCCGCTGGCTGGCAAAACTGCCGGACGCGGTTGCGGTATCAATGGAAGATCATATCAATCCGAACTGTCACGGACGCTGGTTGAAAGCGACCGACGTGAACTATCACGACAGCGGTGCGACCATTCGCTTTAGCTCGAGTTGGGGCGATGGGGAAATTGAAAGTCGCCTGATGGGCGCATTCAACGTCAGCAACCTGCTGCTGGCGCTGGCGACACTGCTGGCACTCGGCTATCCGCTGGCTGATTTGCTGAAAACCGCCGCGCGTCTGCAACCGGTTTGCGGACGTATGGAAGTGTTCACTGCACCAGGCAAACCGACGGTGGTGGTGGATTACGCGCATACGCCGGATGCACTGGAAAAAGCCTTACAGGCGGCGCGCCTGCACTGTGCGGGCAAGCTGTGGTGCGTCTTTGGCTGCGGTGGCGATCGTGATAAAGGCAAACGTCCACTGATGGGCGCAATTGCTGAAGAGTTTGCTGACGTGGCGGTGGTGACGGACGATAACCCGCGTACCGAAGAGCCTCGTGCCATCATCAACGATATTCTGGCGGGAATGTTAGATGCCGGATATGCCAAAGTGATGGAAGGCCGTGCTGAAGCGGTGACTTGCGCCGTTATGCAGGCTAAAGAGAATGATGTGGTACTGGTCGCGGGCAAAGGCCATGAGGATTACCAGATTGTTGGCAATCAGCGTCTGGACTACTCCGATCGCGTCACGGTGGCGCGTCTGCTGGGGGTGATTGCATGATTAGCGTAACCCTTAGCCAACTTACCGATATTCTCAACGGTGAACTGCAAGGTGCAGATATTACCCTTGATGCTGTAACCACTGACACGCGAAAACTGACGCCGGGCTGCCTGTTTGTTGCCCTGAAAGGCGAACGTTTCGATGCTCATGATTTTGCCGACCAGGCGAAAGCTGGCGGCGCAGGCGCACTACTGGTTAGCCGTCCGCTGGATATTGATCTGCCGCAGTTAATCGTCAAGGATACGCGTCTGGCGTTTGGTGAACTGGCTGCATGGGTTCGCCAGCAAGTTCCGGCGCGCGTGGTTGCTCTGACAGGTTCCTCCGGCAAAACCTCCGTTAAAGAGATGACGGCGGCAATTTTAAGCCAGTGCGGCAACACACTTTATACGGCAGGCAATCTCAATAACGACATCGGTGTACCGATGACGCTGTTGCGCTTAACGCCGGAATACGATTACGCAGTTATTGAACTTGGCGCGAACCATCAGGGTGAAATTGCCTGGACTGTGAGTCTGACTCGCCCGGAAGCGGCGCTGGTCAACAACCTGGCAGCGGCGCATTTGGAAGGTTTTGGCTCGCTTGCGGGTGTCGCGAAAGCGAAAGGTGAAATCTTTAGCGGCCTGCCGGAAAACGGTATCGCCATTATGAACGCCGACAACAACGACTGGCTGAACTGGCAGAGCGTAATTGGCTCACGCAAAGTGTGGCGTTTCTCACCTAATGCCGCCAACAGCGATTTCACCGCCACCAATATCCATGTAACCTCGCACGGTACGGAATTTACCCTGCAAACCCCTACAGGTAGCGTCGATGTTCTGCTGCCGTTGCCGGGGCGTCACAATATTGCGAATGCGCTGGCAGCCGCTGCGCTCTCCATGTCCGTGGGCGCAACGCTTGATGCTATCAAAGCGGGGCTGGCAAATCTGAAAGCTGTTCCAGGCCGTCTGTTCCCCATAAAACTGGCAGAAAACCAGTTGCTGCTCGACGACTCCTACAACGCCAATGTCGGTTCAATGACCGCCGCTGTTCAGGTTCTGGCTGAAATGCCGGGCTACCGCGTGCTGGTGGTGGGCGATATGGCGGAACTGGGCGCTGAAAGCGAAGCCTGCCATGTACAGGTGGGCGAAGCGGCAAAAGCTGCTGGTATTGACTGCGTGTTAAGTGTGGGTAAACAAAGCCATGCTATCAGCACCGCCAGCGGCGTTGGCGAACATTTTTCCGATAAAACTGCGCTTATCGCGCGTCTTAAATCACTGATTGCTGAGCAACAGGTAATTACGATTTTAGTTAAGGGTTCACGTAGTGCTGCCATGGAAGAGGTAGTACGCGCTTTACAGGAGAATGGGACATGTTAGTTTGGCTGGCCGAACATTTGGTCAAATATTATTCCGGCTTTAACGTCTTTTCCTATCTGACGTTTCGCGCCATCGTCAGCCTGCTGACCGCGCTGTTCATCTCATTGTGGATGGGCCCGCGTATGATTGCTCATTTGCAAAAACTTTCCTTTGGTCAGGTGGTGCGTAACGACGGTCCTGAATCACACTTCAGCAAGCGCGGTACACCGACCATGGGCGGGATAATGATCCTGACGGCGATTGTGATCTCCGTGCTGCTGTGGGCTTACCCGTCCAATCCGTACGTCTGGTGCGTACTGGTGGTGCTGGTAGGTTATGGTGTTATTGGCTTTGTTGATGATTATCGCAAAGTGGTGCGTAAAGACACCAAGGGCCTGATTGCCCGTTGGAAGTATTTCTGGATGTCGGTCATTGCACTGGGTGTTGCCTTCGCGCTGTACCTTGCCGGCAAAGACACGCCCGCAACGCAGCTGGTGGTTCCGTTCTTTAAAGATGTGATGCCGCAACTGGGGCTGTTCTACATTCTGCTGGCTTACTTTGTCATTGTGGGTACTGGCAACGCGGTAAACCTGACCGATGGTCTCGACGGTCTGGCAATTATGCCGACCGTATTTGTCGCCGGTGGTTTTGCGCTGGTGGCGTGGGCGACCGGCAACATGAACTTTGCCAGCTATTTACACATACCGTATCTACGACACGCCGGGGAACTGGTCATTGTCTGTACCGCGATAGTCGGGGCAGGGCTGGGCTTCCTGTGGTTTAACACCTATCCGGCGCAGGTCTTTATGGGCGATGTAGGTTCGCTGGCGTTAGGTGGTGCGTTAGGTATTATCGCCGTACTGCTGCGTCAGGAATTCCTGCTGGTGATTATGGGGGGCGTGTTCGTGGTAGAAACGCTTTCCGTCATCCTGCAGGTCGGCTCCTTTAAACTGCGCGGACAACGTATTTTCCGCATGGCACCGATTCATCACCACTATGAACTGAAAGGCTGGCCGGAACCGCGCGTCATTGTGCGTTTCTGGATTATTTCGCTGATGCTGGTCCTGATTGGTCTGGCAACGCTGAAGGTACGTTAATCATGGCTGATTACCAGGGTAAAAATGTCGTCATTATCGGCCTGGGCCTCACCGGGCTTTCTTGCGTGGACTTTTTCCTCGCTCGCGGTGTGACGCCGCGCGTTATGGATACGCGTATGACACCGCCTGGCCTGGATAAATTACCCGAAGCCGTAGAACGCCACACGGGCGGTCTGAATGATGAATGGCTGATGGCGGCAGATCTGATTGTCGCCAGTCCCGGTATTGCACTGGCGCATCCATCCTTAAGCGCTGCCGCTGATGCCGGAATCGAAATCGTTGGCGATATCGAGCTGTTCTGTCGTGAAGCACAAGCACCGATTGTGGCGATTACCGGTTCTAACGGCAAAAGCACGGTCACCACGCTAGTGGGTGAAATGGCGAAAGCGGCGGGGGTTAACGTTGGTGTGGGTGGCAATATTGGCCTGCCTGCGTTGATGCTGTTGGATGATGAGTGCGAACTGTACGTGCTGGAACTGTCGAGCTTCCAGCTGGAAACCACCTCCAGCTTACAGGCGGTAGCAGCGACCATTCTGAACGTGACTGAAGATCATATGGATCGCTATCCGTTTGGTTTACAACAGTATCGTGCAGCAAAACTGCGCATTTACGAAAACGCAAAAGTTTGCGTGGTTAATGCTGATGATGCCTTAACAATGCCGATTCGCGGTGCGGATGAACGCTGCGTCAGCTTTGGCGTCAACATGGGCGACTATCACCTGAATCATCAGCAGGGCGAAACCTGGCTGCGGGTGAAAGGCGAGAAAGTGCTGAACGTGAAAGAAATGAAACTTTCCGGGCAGCATAACTACACCAATGCGCTGGCGGCGCTGGCGCTGGCAGATGCCGCAGGGTTACCGCGTGCCAGCAGCCTGAAAGCGTTAACCACATTCACTGGTCTGCCGCATCGCTTTGAAGTTGTGCTGGAGCATAACGGTGTGCGCTGGGTTAACGATTCAAAAGCGACCAACGTCGGCAGTACGGAAGCGGCGCTGAATGGCCTGCACGTAGACGGCACGCTGCATTTGTTGCTGGGGGGCGATGGTAAATCGGCGGACTTTAGCCCACTGGCGCGTTACCTGAATGGCGATAATGTACGTCTGTATTGTTTCGGTCGGGACGGCGCGCAGCTGGCGGCGCTACGCCCGGAAGTGGCAGAACAAACCGAAACCATGGAACAGGCGATGCGCTTGCTGGCTCCGCGTGTTCAGCCGGGCGATATGGTTCTGCTCTCCCCGGCCTGTGCCAGCCTTGATCAATTCAAGAACTTTGAACAACGAGGCAATGAGTTTGCCCGTCTGGCGAAGGAGTTAGGTTGATGCGTTTATCTCTCCCTCGCCTGAAAATGCCGCGCCTGCCAGGATTCAGTATTCTGGTCTGGATCTCCACGGCGCTAAAGGGCTGGGTGATGGGCTCGCGGGAAAAAGATACCGACAGCCTGATCATGTACGATCGCACCTTACTGTGGCTGACCTTCGGCCTCGCGGCGATTGGCTTTATCATGGTGACCTCGGCGTCAATGCCCATAGGGCAACGCTTAACCAACGATCCGTTCTTCTTCGCGAAGCGTGATGGCGTCTATCTGATCCTGGCATTCATTCTGGCGATCATTACGCTGCGTCTGCCGATGGAGTTCTGGCAACGCTACAGTGCCACGATGCTGCTCGGATCTATCATCCTGCTGATGATCGTTCTGGTAGTGGGTAGCTCGGTTAAAGGGGCATCGCGTTGGATCGATCTCGGTTTGCTGCGTATCCAGCCTGCGGAGCTGACAAAACTGTCGCTGTTTTGCTATATCGCCAACTATCTGGTGCGTAAAGGCGACGAAGTACGTAATAACCTGCGCGGCTTCCTGAAACCGATGGGCGTAATTCTGGTGTTGGCAGTGTTACTGCTGGCACAGCCAGACCTTGGTACGGTGGTGGTGTTGTTTGTGACTACGCTGGCGATGTTGTTCCTGGCAGGAGCGAAATTGTGGCAGTTCATTGCCATTATCGGTATGGGCATTTCAGCGGTTGTGTTGCTGATCCTCGCCGAACCGTACCGTATCCGCCGTGTTACCGCATTCTGGAACCCGTGGGAAGATCCCTTTGGCAGCGGCTATCAGTTAACGCAATCGTTGATGGCGTTTGGTCGCGGTGAACTGTGGGGACAAGGTTTAGGTAACTCGGTACAAAAACTGGAGTATCTGCCGGAAGCGCATACTGACTTTATTTTCGCCATTATCGGCGAAGAACTGGGGTATGTCGGTGTGGTGCTGGCACTTTTAATGGTATTCTTCGTCGCTTTTCGCGCGATGTCGATTGGCCGCAAAGCATTAGAAATTGACCACCGTTTTTCCGGTTTTCTCGCCTGTTCTATTGGTATCTGGTTTAGTTTCCAGGCGCTGGTTAACGTAGGCGCGGCGGCGGGGATGTTA
The DNA here is from genome assembly GCF_046487695.1 of Escherichia sp. WS1118. Classification (NCBI taxonomy): domain Bacteria; kingdom Pseudomonadati; phylum Pseudomonadota; class Gammaproteobacteria; order Enterobacterales; family Enterobacteriaceae; genus Escherichia; species Escherichia sp. WS1118. Next base: position 63,825 of record NZ_JBJQIZ010000016.1, read on the forward strand.
CCGACCAAAGGTCTGACATTGCCGCTGATCAGTTACGGTGGTTCGAGCTTACTGATTATGTCGACAGCCATCATGATGCTGTTGCGTATTGATTATGAAACGCGTCTGGAGAAAGCGCAGGCGTTTGTACGAGGTTCACGATGAGTGGTCAAGGGAAGCGATTAATGGTGATGGCAGGCGGAACCGGTGGACATGTATTCCCGGGGCTGGCGGTTGCGCACCATCTAATGGCTCAGGGTTGGCAAGTTCGCTGGCTGGGGACTGCCGACCGTATGGAAGCGGACTTAGTGCCAAAACATGGCATCGAAATTGATTTCATTCGTATCTCTGGTCTGCGTGGAAAAGGTATAAAAGCACTGATAGCTGCGCCGCTGCGTATCTTCAACGCCTGGCGTCAGGCGCGGGCGATTATGAAAGCGTACAAACCTGACGTGGTGCTCGGTATGGGCGGCTATGTATCAGGTCCAGGTGGTCTGGCCGCGTGGTCGTTAGGCATTCCGGTTGTACTTCATGAACAAAACGGTATTGCGGGCTTAACCAATAAATGGCTGGCGAAGATTGCTACCAAAGTGATGCAGGCGTTTCCAGGTGCTTTTCCTAATGCGGAAGTGGTGGGTAACCCGGTGCGTACCGATGTGCTGGCGCTGCCGTTGCCGCAGCAACGTTTGGCTGGACGTGAAGGTCCGGTTCGTGTGTTGGTAGTGGGTGGTTCCCAGGGCGCACGCATTCTTAATCAGACAATGCCGCAGGTTGCTGCGAAACTGGGTGATTCAGTCACTATCTGGCATCAGAGCGGCAAAGGTTCGCAACAATCCGTTGAACAGGCGTATGCCGAAGCGGGGCAACCGCAGCATAAAGTGACGGAATTTATTGATGATATGGCGGCGGCGTATGCGTGGGCGGATGTCGTCGTTTGCCGCTCCGGTGCGTTAACGGTGAGTGAAATCGCCGCGGCAGGACTACCGGCGTTGTTTGTGCCGTTTCAACATAAAGACCGTCAGCAATACTGGAATGCGCTACCGCTGGAAAAAGCGGGCGCAGCCAAAATTATCGAGCAGTCACAGCTTAGCGTGGATGCTGTCGCCAACACCCTGGCCGGGTGGTCGCGAGAAATCTTATTAACCATGGCAGAACGCGCCCGCGCTGCATCCATTCCGGATGCCACCGAGCGAGTGGCAAATGAAGTGAGCCGGGCTGCCCGGGCGTAATTGTAGCGATGCCTTTTGCATCGTATGAATTTAAGAAGTTAATGGCGTAAAGAATGAATACACAACAATTGGCAAAACTGCGTTCCATCGTGCCCGAAATGCGTCGCGTTCGGCACATACATTTTGTCGGCATCGGTGGTGCCGGTATGGGCGGTATTGCCGAAGTTCTGGCCAATGAAGGTTATCAGATCAGTGGTTCCGATTTAGCGCCAAATCCGGTCACGCAGCAGTTAATGAATCTGGGAGCGACGATTTATTTCAACCATCGCCCGGAAAACGTACGTGATGCCAGCGTGGTCGTTGTTTCCAGCGCGATTTCTGCCGATAACCCGGAAATTGTTGCAGCTCATGAAGCGCGTATTCCGGTGATCCGTCGTGCTGAAATGCTGGCTGAGTTAATGCGTTTTCGTCATGGCATCGCCATTGCCGGAACACACGGCAAAACGACAACCACCGCGATGGTTTCTAGCATCTACGCAGAAGCGGGACTCGACCCAACCTTCGTTAACGGTGGGCTGGTAAAAGCGGCGGGGGTTCATGCGCGTTTGGGGCATGGTCGGTACCTGATTGCCGAAGCAGATGAGAGTGATGCATCGTTCCTGCATCTGCAACCGATGGTGGCGATTGTCACCAATATCGAAGCCGACCACATGGATACCTACCAGGGCGACTTTGAGAATTTAAAACAGACTTTTATTAATTTTCTGCACAACCTGCCGTTTTACGGTCGTGCGGTGATGTGTGTTGATGATCCGGTGATCCGCGAATTGTTACCGCGTGTGGGACGTCAGACCACGACTTACGGCTTCAGCGAAGATGCCGACGTGCGTGTAGAAGATTATCAGCAGATTGGCCCGCAGGGGCACTTTACGCTGCTGCGCCAGGACAAAGAGCCGATGCGCGTCACCCTGAATGCGCCAGGTCGTCATAACGCGCTGAACGCCGCAGCTGCGGTTGCGGTTGCTACGGAAGAGGGAATTGACGACGAGGCTATTTTGCGTGCGCTGGAAAGCTTCCAGGGGACGGGGCGCCGTTTCGATTTCCTCGGTGAATTCCCGCTAGAGCCAGTGAATGGAAAAAGCGGTACGGCAATGCTGGTCGATGACTACGGCCACCACCCGACGGAAGTGGACGCCACTATTAAAGCGGCGCGCGCAGGCTGGCCGGATAAAAACCTGGTAATGCTGTTTCAGCCGCACCGTTTTACCCGTACGCGCGACCTGTATGATGATTTCGCCAATGTGCTGACGCAGGTTGATACCCTGTTGATGCTGGAAGTGTATCCGGCTGGTGAAGCGCCAATTCCGGGAGCGGACAGCCGTTCGCTGTGTCGCACAATTCGTGGACGTGGGAAAATTGATCCCATTCTGGTGCCGGACCCGGCGCAGGTAGCCGAGATGCTGGCACCGGTATTAACCGGTAACGACCTGATTCTCGTTCAGGGGGCTGGTAATATCGGAAAAATTGCTCGTTCTTTAGCTGAAATCAAACTGAAGCCGCAAACTCCGGAGGAAGAACAACATGACTGATAAAATCGCGGTCCTGTTGGGCGGGACCTCCGCTGAGCGGGAAGTTTCTCTGAATTCTGGCGCAGCGGTGTTAGCCGGGCTGCGTGAAGGCGGTATTGACGCGTATCCTGTCGACCCGAAAGAAGTCGACGTGACGCAACTGAAGTCGATGGGTTTTCAGAAAGTGTTTATCGCGCTACACGGTCGCGGCGGTGAAGATGGTACGCTGCAGGGCATGCTCGAGCTGATGGGCTTGCCTTATACCGGCAGCGGAGTGATGGCATCTGCGCTTTCAATGGATAAACTACGCAGCAAACTTCTGTGGCAGGGTGCCGGTTTACCGGTCGCGCCGTGGGTAGCGTTAACCCGCGCAGAGTTTGAAAAAGGCCTTAACGATAAGCAGTTAGCAGAAATTTCTTCTCTGGGTTTGCCGGTTATCGTTAAGCCGAGCCGCGAAGGTTCCAGTGTGGGAATGTCAAAAGTAGTAGCAGAAAATGCTCTACAAGATGCATTAAGATTGGCATTTCAGCACGATGAAGAAGTATTGATTGAAAAATGGCTAAGTGGGCCGGAGTTCACGGTTGCGATACTCGGTGAAGAAATTTTACCGTCAATACGTATTCAACCGGCCGGAACCTTCTATGATTATGAGGCGAAGTATCTCTCTGATGAGACACAGTATTTCTGCCCCGCAGGTCTGGAAGCGTCACAAGAGGCCAATTTGCAGGCATTAGTGCTAAAAGCATGGACGACGTTAGGTTGCAAAGGATGGGGACGTATTGACGTTATGCTGGACAGTGATGGACAGTTTTATCTGCTGGAAGCCAATACCTCACCGGGTATGACCAGCCACAGTCTGGTGCCGATGGCGGCACGTCAGGCAGGTATGAGCTTCTCGCAGTTGGTAGTACGAATTCTGGAACTGGCGGACTAATATGTCGCAGGCTGCTCTGAACACGCGAAATAGCGAAGAAGAGGTTTCTTCTCGCCGCAATAATGGAACGCGTCTGGCGGGGATCCTTTTCCTGCTGACCGTTTTAACGACAGTGTTGGTGAGCGGCTGGGTCGTGTTGGGCTGGATGGAAGATGCGCAACGCCTGCCGCTCTCAAAGCTGGTGTTGACCGGTGAACGCCATTACACGCGTAATGACGATATCCGGCAGTCGATCCTGGCATTGGGTGAGCCAGGTACCTTTATGACCCAGGATGTCAACATCATCCAGACGCAAATAGAACAACGCCTGCCGTGGATTAAGCAGGTGAGCGTCAGAAAGCAGTGGCCTGATGAATTGAAGATTCATCTGGTTGAATATGTGCCGATTGCGCGGTGGAATGATCAACATATGGTAGACGCGGAAGGAAACACCTTCAGCGTGCCGCCAGATCGCACCAGCAAGCAGGTGCTTCCAATGCTGTATGGCCCGGAAGGCAGCGCCAATGAAGTGTTGCAGGGCTATCGCGAAATGGGGCAGATGCTGGCAAAGGACAGATTTACTCTGAAGGAAGCGGCGATGACCGCGCGACGTTCCTGGCAGTTGACGCTGAATAACGATATTAAGCTCAATCTTGGTCGGGGCGATACGATGAAACGTTTGGCTCGCTTTGTAGAACTTTATCCGGTTTTACAGCAGCAGGCGCAAACCGATGGCAAACGGATTAGCTACGTTGATTTGCGTTATGACTCTGGAGCGGCAGTAGGCTGGGCGCCCTTGCCGCCAGAGGAATCTACTCAGCAACAAAATCAGGCACAGGCAGAACAACAATGATCAAGGCGACGGACAGAAAACTGGTAGTAGGACTGGAGATTGGTACCGCGAAGGTTGCCGCTTTAGTAGGGGAAGTTCTGCCCGACGGTATGGTCAATATCATTGGCGTGGGTAGTTGCCCGTCGCGTGGTATGGATAAAGGTGGGGTGAACGACCTCGAATCCGTGGTCAAGTGCGTACAACGCGCCATTGACCAGGCAGAATTGATGGCAGATTGTCAGATCTCTTCGGTATATCTGGCGCTTTCTGGTAAGCACATCAGCTGCCAGAATGAAATTGGTATGGTGCCTATTTCTGAAGAAGAAGTGACGCAAGAAGATGTGGAAAACGTCGTCCATACCGCGAAATCGGTGCGTGTGCGCGATGAGCATCGTGTGTTGCATGTGATCCCGCAAGAGTATGCGATTGACTATCAGGAAGGGATCAAGAATCCGGTAGGGCTTTCGGGCGTGCGGATGCAGGCAAAAGTGCACCTGATCACATGTCACAATGATATGGCGAAAAACATCGTCAAAGCGGTTGAACGTTGTGGGCTGAAAGTTGACCAACTGATATTTGCCGGTCTGGCATCAAGTTATTCGGTATTGACGGAAGATGAACGTGAACTGGGTGTCTGCGTCGTTGATATCGGTGGTGGTACAATGGATATCGCCGTTTATACCGGTGGGGCATTGCGCCACACGAAGGTAATTCCTTATGCTGGCAATGTCGTGACCAGTGATATCGCTTACGCCTTTGGCACACCGCCAAGTGACGCCGAAGCGATTAAAGTTCGCCACGGTTGTGCGCTGGGCTCCATCGTTGGAAAAGATGAGAGCGTGGAAGTGCCGAGCGTAGGCGGTCGTCCGCCGCGGAGTCTACAACGTCAGACCCTGGCAGAGGTGATCGAGCCGCGCTATACCGAGCTGCTCAATCTGGTCAACGAAGAGATATTGCAGTTGCAGGAAAAGCTTCGCCAACAAGGGGTTAAACATCACCTGGCGGCAGGCATTGTATTAACCGGTGGCGCAGCGCAGATCGAAGGTCTTGCAGCCTGTGCTCAGCGCGTGTTTCATACGCAAGTGCGTATCGGCGCGCCGCTGAACATTACCGGTTTAACGGATTATGCTCAGGAGCCGTATTATTCGACGGCGGTGGGATTGCTTCACTATGGGAAAGAGTCACATCTTAACGGTGAAGCTGAAGTAGAAAAACGTGTTACAGCATCAGTTGGCTCGTGGATCAAGCGACTCAATAGTTGGCTGCGAAAAGAGTTTTAATTTTTATGAGGCCGACGATGATTACGGCCTCAGGCGACAGGCACAAATCGGAGAGAAACTATGTTTGAACCAATGGAACTTACCAATGACGCGGTGATTAAAGTCATCGGCGTCGGCGGCGGCGGCGGTAATGCTGTTGAACACATGGTGCGTGAGCGCATTGAAGGTGTTGAATTCTTCGCGGTAAATACCGATGCACAAGCGCTGCGTAAAACAGCGGTTGGACAGACGATTCAAATCGGTAGCGGTATCACCAAAGGACTGGGCGCTGGCGCTAATCCAGAAGTTGGCCGCAATGCGGCTGATGAGGATCGCGATGCACTGCGTGCGGCGCTGGAAGGTGCAGACATGGTCTTTATTGCTGCGGGTATGGGTGGTGGTACCGGTACAGGTGCAGCACCAGTCGTCGCTGAAGTGGCAAAAGATTTGGGTATCCTGACCGTTGCTGTCGTCACTAAGCCTTTCAACTTTGAAGGCAAGAAGCGTATGGCATTCGCGGAGCAGGGGATCACTGAACTGTCCAAGCATGTGGACTCTCTGATCACTATCCCGAACGACAAACTGCTGAAAGTTCTGGGCCGAGGTATCTCCCTGCTGGATGCGTTTGGCGCAGCGAACGATGTACTGAAAGGCGCTGTGCAAGGTATCGCCGAACTGATTACTCGTCCGGGTTTGATGAACGTGGACTTTGCAGACGTACGCACCGTAATGTCTGAAATGGGCTACGCAATGATGGGTTCTGGTGTGGCGAGCGGTGAAGATCGTGCGGAAGAAGCTGCTGAAATGGCTATCTCTTCTCCGCTGCTGGAAGATATCGACCTGTCTGGCGCACGCGGCGTGCTGGTTAACATCACAGCGGGCTTCGACCTGCGTCTGGATGAGTTCGAAACGGTAGGTAACACCATCCGTGCATTTGCTTCCGACAACGCGACCGTGGTTATCGGTACTTCTCTTGACCCGGATATGAATGACGAGCTGCGCGTAACTGTTGTTGCGACAGGTATCGGCATGGACAAACGTCCTGAAATCACTCTGGTGACCAATAAGCAGGTTCAGCAGCCAGTGATGGATCGCTACCAGCAGCACGGTATGGCTCCGCTGACCCAGGAGCAGAAGCCGGTTGCTAAAGTCGTGAATGACAATGCGCCGCAAACTGCGAAAGAGCCGGATTATCTGGATATCCCAGCATTCCTGCGTAAGCAAGCTGATTAAGAATTGACTGGAATTTGGGTTTCGAGGCTCTTTGTGCTAAACTGGCCCGCCGAATGTATAGTACACTTCGGTTGGATAGGTAATTTGGCGAGATAATACGATGATCAAACAAAGGACACTTAAACGTATCGTTCAGGCGACGGGTGTCGGTTTACATACCGGCAAGAAAGTCACCCTGACGTTACGCCCTGCGCCGGCCAACACCGGGGTCATCTATCGTCGCACCGACTTGAATCCACCGGTAGATTTCCCGGCCGATGCCAAATCTGTGCGTGATACCATGCTCTGTACGTGTCTGGTCAACGAGCATGATGTGCGGATTTCAACCGTAGAGCACCTCAATGCTGCTCTCGCGGGCCTGGGCATCGATAACATTGTTATCGAAGTTAACGCGCCGGAAATCCCGATCATGGACGGCAGCGCCGCTCCGTTTGTATACCTGCTGCTTGACGCCGGTATCGACGAGTTGAACTGCGCCAAGAAATTTGTTCGCATTAAAGAGACTGTTCGTGTCGAAGATGGCGATAAGTGGGCTGAATTTAAGCCGTACAATGGTTTTTCTCTGGATTTCACCATCGATTTTAACCATCCGGCTATTGATTCCAGCAACCAGCGCTATGCGATGAACTTCTCCGCTGATGCGTTTATGCGCCAGATCAGCCGTGCGCGTACGTTCGGTTTCATGCGTGATATCGAATATCTGCAGTCCCGTGGTTTGTGCCTGGGCGGCAGCTTCGATTGTGCCATCGTTGTTGACGATTATCGCGTACTGAACGAAGACGGCCTGCGTTTTGAAGACGAATTTGTGCGTCACAAAATGCTCGATGCGATCGGTGACTTGTTCATGTGTGGTCACAATATTATTGGTGCATTTACCGCTTATAAATCCGGTCATGCACTGAATAACAAACTGCTGCAGGCTGTCCTGGCGAAACAGGAAGCCTGGGAATATGTGACCTTCCAGGACGACGCAGAACTGCCGTTGGCCTTCAAAGCGCCTTCAGCCGTACTGGCATAACGACATTTATACTGTCGTATAAAATTCGACTGGCAAATCTGGCACTCTCTCCGGCCAGGTGAACCAGTCGTTTTTTTTTGAATTTTATAAGAGCTATAAAAAACGGTGCGAACGCTGTTTTCTTAAGCACTTTTACGCACAACTTATCTTCATTCGTGCTGTGGACTTCAGGCTTTAATGATAAGATTTGTGCGCTAAATACGTTTGAATACGATCGGGATGGCAATAACGTGAGTGGAATACTGACGCGCTGGCGACAGTTTGGTAAACGCTACTTCTGGCCGCATCTCTTATTAGGGATGGTCGCGGCGAGTTTAGGTTTGCCTGCACTCAGCAATGCCGCCGAACCAAACGCGCCCGCAAAAGCGACAACCCGCAACCACGAGCCTTCAGCCAAAGTTAACTTTGGTCAATTGGCCTTGCTGGAAGCGAACACGCGCCGCCCGAATTCGAACTATTCCGTTGATTACTGGCATCAACATGCCATTCGCACGGTAATCCGCCATCTTTCCTTCGCGATGGCACCGCAAACGCTGCCCGTTGCTGAAGAATCTTTGCCTCTTCAGGCGCAACATCTTGCATTACTGGATACGCTTAGCGCGCTTCTGACCCAGGAAGGCACGCCGTCTGAAAAGGGTTATCGCATTGATTATGCGCATTTTACCCCACAAGCAAAATTCAGCACGCCCGTCTGGATAAGCCAGGCGCAAGGCATCCGTGCTGGCCCTCAACGCCTCAGCTAACAACAATAAACCTTTACTTCATTTTATTAACTCCGCAACGCGGGGCGTTTGAGATTTTATTATGCTAATCAAATTATTAACTAAAGTTTTCGGTAGTCGTAACGATCGCACCCTGCGCCGGATGCGCAAAGTGGTCAACATCATCAATGCCATGGAACCGGAGATGGAAAAACTCTCCGACGAAGAACTGAAAGGGAAAACCGCAGAGTTTCGTGCGCGTCTGGAAAAAGGCGAAGTGCTGGAAAATCTGATCCCGGAAGCTTTCGCCGTGGTGCGTGAGGCAAGTAAGCGCGTCTTTGGCATGCGTCACTTCGACGTTCAGTTACTCGGCGGTATGGTTCTTAACGAACGCTGCATCGCCGAAATGCGTACCGGTGAAGGTAAAACCCTGACCGCAACGCTGCCTGCTTACCTGAACGCACTAACCGGTAAAGGCGTACACGTAGTTACCGTCAACGACTACCTGGCGCAACGTGACGCCGAAAACAACCGTCCGCTGTTTGAATTCCTTGGCCTGACTGTCGGTATCAACCTGCCGGGCATGCCAGCACCGGCAAAGCGTGAAGCCTACGCTGCTGACATCACTTACGGTACGAACAACGAATACGGCTTTGACTACCTGCGCGACAACATGGCATTCAGCCCTGAAGAACGTGTACAACGTAAACTGCACTATGCGCTGGTGGACGAAGTGGACTCCATCCTCATCGATGAAGCGCGTACACCGCTGATCATTTCCGGCCCAGCAGAAGACAGCTCGGAAATGTATAAACGCGTGAATAAAATTATTCCGCACCTGATCCGTCAGGAAAAAGAAGACTCCGAAACCTTCCAGGGCGAAGGCCACTTCTCGGTGGATGAAAAATCTCGCCAGGTGAACCTGACCGAACGTGGTCTGGTTCTGATTGAAGAACTGCTGGTTAAAGAAGGCATCATGGATGAAGGTGAGTCTCTGTACTCTCCGGCCAACATCATGCTGATGCACCACGTAACGGCGGCGCTGCGCGCTCATGCGCTGTTTACCCGCGACGTCGACTACATCGTTAAAGATGGTGAAGTTATCATCGTTGACGAACACACCGGTCGTACCATGCAGGGCCGTCGCTGGTCTGATGGTCTGCACCAGGCTGTGGAAGCGAAAGAAGGTGTGCAGATCCAGAATGAAAACCAAACGCTGGCTTCGATCACCTTCCAGAACTACTTCCGTCTGTATGAAAAACTGGCGGGGATGACTGGTACTGCTGATACCGAAGCTTTCGAATTCAGCTCCATCTATAAGCTGGATACTGTCGTTGTTCCGACCAACCGTCCAATGATTCGTAAAGATCTGCCGGACCTGGTCTACATGACTGAAGCGGAAAAAATTCAGGCGATCATTGAAGATATCAAAGAACGTACTGCGAAAGGCCAGCCGGTGCTGGTGGGTACAATCTCCATCGAAAAATCGGAGCTGGTGTCAAATGAACTGACCAAAGCCGGTATTAAGCACAACGTCCTGAACGCCAAATTCCATGCCAACGAAGCGGCGATTGTTGCTCAGGCAGGTTATCCGGCTGCGGTGACTATCGCGACCAACATGGCGGGTCGTGGTACCGATATTGTGCTCGGTGGTAGCTGGCAGGCAGAAGTTGCCGCGCTGGAAAATCCGACTGCAGAGCAAATTGAAAAAATTAAAGCCGACTGGCAGGTACGTCACGATGCGGTACTGGCAGCAGGTGGCCTGCATATCATCGGTACTGAACGTCACGAATCCCGTCGTATCGATAACCAGCTGCGCGGTCGTTCTGGTCGTCAGGGGGATGCTGGTTCTTCCCGTTTCTACCTGTCGATGGAAGATGCGCTGATGCGTATTTTTGCTTCCGACCGAGTATCCGGCATGATGCGTAAACTGGGTATGAAGCCAGGCGAAGCCATTGAGCACCCGTGGGTGACCAAAGCGATTGCCAACGCCCAGCGTAAAGTTGAAAGCCGTAACTTCGACATTCGTAAGCAACTGCTGGAATATGATGACGTGGCTAACGATCAGCGTCGCGCCATTTACTCCCAGCGTAACGAACTGCTGGATGTCAGCGATGTGAGCGAAACCATCAACAGCATTCGTGAAGATGTGTTCAAAGCGACCATTGATGCCTACATTCCGCCACAGTCGCTGGAAGAAATGTGGGATATTCCGGGGCTGCAGGAACGTCTGAAGAACGATTTCGACCTCGATTTACCAATTGCCGAGTGGCTGGATAAAGAACCAGAACTGCATGAAGAGACGCTGCGTGAGCGCATTCTGGCGCAGTCCATCGAAGTGTATCAGCGTAAAGAAGAAGTGGTTGGTGCTGAGATGATGCGTCACTTCGAGAAAGGCGTCATGCTGCAAACTCTCGACTCTCTGTGGAAAGAGCACTTGGCAGCGATGGACTATCTGCGTCAGGGTATCCACCTGCGTGGCTATGCACAGAAAGATCCGAAGCAGGAATACAAACGTGAATCGTTCTCCATGTTTGCAGCGATGCTGGAGTCGTTGAAATATGAAGTTATCAGTACGCTGAGCAAAGTTCAGGTACGTATGCCTGAAGAGGTTGAGGAGCTGGAACAACAGCGTCGTATGGAAGCCGAGCGTTTAGCGCAAATGCAGCAGCTTAGCCATCAGGATGACGACTCTGCAGCCGCAGCTGCACTGGCGGCGCAAACCGGTGAACGCAAAGTAGGACGTAACGATCCTTGCCCGTGTGGTTCTGGTAAAAAATACAAGCAGTGCCATGGCCGCCTGCAATAAAAGCTAACAGTTGAAGTAAAAGGCGCAGGATTCTGCGCCTTTTTTATAGGTTTAAGACAATGAAAAAGCTGCAAATTGCGGTAGGTATTATTCGCAACGAGAACAATGAAATCTTTATAACGCGTCGCGCAGCAGATGCGCACATGGCGAATAAACTGGAGTTTCCCGGCGGTAAAGTTGAAATGGGCGAAACGCCGGAACAGGCGGTGGTGCGTGAACTTCAGGAAGAAGTCGGGATTACCCCACAACATTTTTCGCTATTTGAAAAACTGGAATATGAATTCCCGGACAGGCATATAACTCTGTGGTTCTGGCTGGTCGAAAGCTGGGAAGGGGAGCCGTGGGGTAAAGAAGGGCAACCCGGTAAGTGGATGTCGCTGGTCGGTCTTAATGCCGATGATTTTCCGCCAGCCAATGAACCGGTAATTGCGAAGCTTAAGCGCGTGTACGTCGGATAAGGCGTTCACGCCGCATCCGACATTTGCACACGATGCCTGATGCGACGCTGGCTGAACTGCACCCCAAATGTTGGACATAATCTGACATCTGAAGGTGCAGTTTATGAAACATTCATTTGAAGTAAAACTTGCCGCTGTAAATCATTACCTGGCTGGTCATGCA
>NZ_JBJQIZ010000017.1:0-75743 GCF_046487695.1 Escherichia sp. WS1118
TCAGGAGAACCCCGCTGACCCGGCGGCGTGTTTGCCGTTGTTCCGTGTCAGTGGTGGCGCATTATAGGGAGTTATTCCGGCCTGACAAGAGGAAATTTAAAATAATTTTCTAACCGCGCAACATTCAACCAAATCAATCTAAAACTGCCAGTTTTTCGAGCGTTTCGAAGCCGTAACGCTGTAAAACGGGCAATAATTGTTCAGCTTCTGGCGTCATTGCCATACAAAATGCAATATTCGCATCGGCAGATTTTGCATCCGGGGCTTCATGCTCTAACAACCAGGCCGTTCGGCGAGCAATCGCTGCGCCAGAATCCACCAGCCGGGTTCCCTCTGGCAGCACTTGTAATAGTTCTTCTTGTAGTAGAGGGAAATGGGTGCAACCCAATACAACTGTATCTGGCGGCTCTTTCATTCTTAACCACGGGCGTAGGATACGTTTTAGCGCATCCAGAGAAACATCTTCGCCATGCAGCTTCGCTTCAGCCAACTCAACCATCTCTGCCGAGCCCAGCATTTCTATCTGGCATTCATTAGCGAAACGCGCGATCAGCTCATGAGTATAAGAACGTTTAACAGTTCCGCGGGTTGCCAGTAATCCGACAATGCCATTTGCCGTCAGACGTGCAGCAGGTTTAATCGCCGGCACGACACCAACAACCGGGAAGTCGAACTTTTCGCGTAATGCAGGAAGTGAAACGGTACTGGCGGTGTTGCAAGCGACCACAGCCAGCGCAAGGGGATAACGTTCTTGCACTGCGGTGACAATTTCCACCACTCGCTCAACAATAAACACTTCGCTTTTTTCGCCATACGGGAAAGCGACGTTATCGAAAGCATAAATGTAATGGAGATCCGGCAAGAGATGCCGGATCTCGTCATAGACCGACAACCCACCGACGCCGGAGTCAAACACCAGCACGGTGGGACGTGGTTCAGAAGGTGTAGCTGCCAGACAAGGTATATTCCCGTCCTGCAGTTTGGTAGCCATAGACTGTCTCGTAATCTTTGTCGAACAGGTTGGCTATTTTACCACGAACTGTCAGGTGAGAGGTGACCGGATATGAAAGTCCGATATCCCACACGCTCAGTCCCCCCATTTTCACCTTACGGGTACTGTCATAGTCGTAATCGTATCGTTCACCAATGTACTGATACGTGACATCCCACCCCAACTCGTAAACCTCACCGCTCAACTCATATTTTACCTGCTGTTTTGCACGGCGATAGAGTTGTTGATCAGTTTCATCATCACGGGGGTCTACATACTGCAACGTTAAACGATGATCGATAGGACCAGTTGTGAAATTACCCGTCCATTCCAGGCCCTTAATGGTCGCGGATTTAACGTTAAAATAGGTATTGTTGTTGTAGTCGATCAGGTTCTGAATTTTGTAGCGATAGGTCGACAATCGCCAGTCAACAGGACCTGTCAAGCCTTCTAATCCTGCCTCCCATTGCTTAGATTCTTCTGGTTTCAAGTTAGGGTTAGAAGCAATACCAAACCGCTCTGCGCCAAATTGTTGACCAAGCGAAGGAGCAAGGAAACCAGTTCCATAGGAAAGCGTTACTTTGTAACCATCAACAAACTGCCACCCTGCTGCCGTTTGCCAAGTGCCATGCCAACCTAGCTGGCCATCGTGATCCTCACGACCAGAGGCTTCTAGTGTGATGTTATCAATTTGCTGCTGCCCGGTTAGATAAAGCCCAGTGTTATTACGCTTGTAGTTATCCGTGCCATTAGCGCCAAAAGACATCAGTTTTTCCTGTTTCCAGTCTGCTCCTGCGCTGATAGCACCATGCCCAACAATGACATTGTTACCCCACTGGATGTAACGTTGCTCCATATCATCAAGTGTATAACCTGATGCGTAACGCCCAGTCAGACTGCTGTAGTTGTAGTCCTTAATGCGCTGATAATTTACCACCAGTTGCGAAGAGTAGACTCCCGAATTAAAACGCAATCCAGTATCCCATGACTGTGTGTAATTTTGATGCTCATCATTGCCGCCATCATATCCCCAGTTCCCTTGGTCGTAATCGGCATTACTGGCATAACCGTAGCCACGGAAGTAACCATCAAATTGATCGTTAAATTTGTGCTCAATTCCCCCCCAGAACAGCTTGTTACGATAACCATCGCGATCGCCATCTCCGCTATAACTTGAGTGTGGCTGAACATTGAAACCTTTGGTCGTCTGATAAGCCCCTGCAGCAGTCACCACCGTATCTCCAAAACGCTGGCGGTATGTGCCATCGTACTGTTGGTAGCCTTTCGAACCGATACTGGAGTTAATTTGCGAACGCTCTTTATTCGTCATAGTGATGATGTTGACAACACCACCAATTGCACCAGAGCCATAAACAGCCGAGCGTGGGCCACGAATATATTCAATACGCTGGACCAGCGAGACTGGGATCTGGTCAATGTCTGAGCTATTCGATATACCAGGGCGTGCTACTGGAATTCCATCAACTAACACCAGAACGTGTTTCGATTCGGTTCCCCGGATAAAAAGAGAAGAACTCTGTCCCATGCCGCCATACTGTGCGACATCAACACCAGGTAAGCGGCGCATCACATCCAGAACGGTTCTGGATTGCCAGCGTTCGATATCCTCACGCGTGACAATATCCGTCGGAGCCAGAACAGTATTGATAGGCTGTTGAAAACGGTTAGCAGTAACGACGAGAGTATCCGGGCTGGTATCCTGTGCCCAAGCGGAAAATGCCGTGACGGAACACGCCGTCAGCAGCGAAGCTTTTTTAATCATTGTAAAGCATCCACAATAGAAGAAGGATGCCGCAGGTTTCATCAATATTACGCGATGATGAGAACCAGATGCGACGTTGGCCGGCAGGTCTTCGGGCTTGGAGGGGTATCTAAGATACTAAGAGATGATGACTTCCCACCGGATGGCAGTGTCCGCATAACGCAATCATCGCACCTTTCCTTACCGCTGCGCGTCAGCTCCAGATTCGCACTGGATTCCCTATTAACTCACAGGACCGGCAAGTGGATGCTACAGGTTGTAACAAGTTACTGTCCAGACGTAGCTCACAAATAGGAATTCATCAAGATCTGGACATCTGATGAGCAATCCCTACAATCGCCGCGTACTTTAATTTTTCAGGATACATCATGACCCCCGAACACCTTCCAACAGAACAGTATGAAGCGCAGTTAGCCGAAAAAGTGGTACGTTTGCAAAGTATGATGGCACCGTTTTCTGACCTGGTTCCGGAAGTGTTTCGCTCGCCGGTCAGTCATTATCGGATGCGTGCGGAGTTCCGCATCTGGCACGATGGCGATGACCTGTACCACATCATTTTCGATCAACAAACCAAAAGTCGTATCCGTGTGGATAGCTTCCCCGCCGCCAGTGAACTTATCAACCAGTTGATGACGGCGATGATTGCGGGTGTGCGTAATAATCCCATTCTGCGCCACAAGTTGTTCCAGATTGATTACCTCACTACGCTAAGCAATCAAGCGGTTGTTTCCTTGCTGTACCATAAAAAGCTGGATGATGAGTGGCGTCAGCAGGCGGAAGCCCTGCGCGATGCACTGCGCGCGCAGAATCTGAATGTGCATCTGATTGGTCGGGCAACGAAAACCAAAATCGCGCTGGATCAGGATTACATCGACGAACGTCTGCCGATCGCGGGGAAAGAGATGATCTACCGTCAGGTAGAAAACAGCTTTACCCAACCGAACGCGGCGATGAATATTCAGATGCTGGAATGGGCGCTGGACGTAACCAAAGGCTCAAAAGGCGATTTACTGGAGCTATACTGCGGCAACGGTAACTTTTCATTAGCGCTGGCACGCAATTTTGATCGGGTATTAGCCACCGAAATCGCCAAGCCGTCAGTCGCCGCCGCGCAATACAACATTGCCGCTAACCATATTGATAACGTACAAATTATTCGTATGGCGGCAGAAGAATTTACTCAGGCGATGAATGGTGTGCGCGAGTTTAACCGCCTGCAAGGAATCGACTTAAAGAGTTATCAGTGCGAAACCATTTTTGTCGACCCACCGCGCAGCGGTCTGGACAGTGAAACCGAGAAAATGGTGCAGGCGTATCCACATATTCTGTATATCTCCTGCAATCCGGAAACGTTATGCAAGAATCTGGAAACATTAAGCCAGACGCACAAGGTCGAACGTCTGGCTCTATTTGATCAGTTCCCCTACACGCACCATATGGAGTGCGGCGTATTACTGACCGCGAAGTAAAACCCATGCCGGATGCGCTTGCATCCGGCATGATACCGATTACTCAGCAACTTCCTGCTTACGGTTACGCATCTTCGCGCCAATCCAGAACACCATAATGACGGACAGTACTGCCGGGAAGAAGTTAGAGCCGATATCCGGATATTCCGCACGAACTACCGTGCTGTACAGCAGTACGCCGAGAATAAAACAAGCAGCTGCCAGACCCGGCAAGCCTACCGGCATAGTGCGATTAAGATAACGTTGATGCAGGCAGTAAACTGTCAACACCAGGGAAATAATCGGGAATACAGAAAATGGTACAATGGAGCTAAACAGCGCTGCAAAAGTACCATTGATCGATAAGCCAGCAACCAACGCTAGCAGCAGCGTACCTCTATCTTGATTTGCTTGTTTCATTACTCGTCCTTCACATTTCCCGGAATAATTGTGGTTTTCTCTTGTTCACGGCGATACCAGTAATAAGCCCCTTTCGAAATCATTCGCAGCTGCAGTACCAGTCGCTCTTCTAATTGCCGGCGTTGCTCGACGCCGACATCCAACGCCTCGGCCCCCGCACTGAAGACAATCGTCACCATTGCTTCGGCTTGCGCTTCAGTAAACGCACGCGGCATATGGTTTTCGAGTTCCAGATAGTCCGCAAGTTCCGCAATGAAGTGCTGAATTTCACGCGCAACGGCGGCACGAAACGCAGCGGAGGTGCCGGAGCGTTCCCGCAATAATAACCGGAAGGCGTTAGGATTATTACCGATGAACTCCATAAATGTGGAGACCGAGGTGCGGATCACACTCCCGCCTTTGGCGATACGCTGACGCGCCTGACGCATGAGTTGGCGTAGCATTAAACCGCTCTCATCAACCATGGTCAGACCCAGTTCGTCTACGTCGCGGAAATGCCGATAAAAAGAGGTGGGAGCAATGCCTGCTTCTCGTGCCACTTCACGCAAACTCAGGCTGGCGAAGCTGCGTTCAGCACTTAATTGGCTAAATGCGGCTTCCACCAGCGAACGGCGGGTTTTTTCTTTTTGTTGCGCTCTTACGCCCATCACGATGTCTGAATCCTTGCCAAAAGTACTGCTGGCACTATACCAGAGAATGAACATACTGGATTGCTCCAGTGTTGTGAATGAACGGTAACGCAATAAAACATATTTACTGCAATTCTTTGGCCGGTTCTTTTACGTACAACAACGCCAGCATCGACAGCAACGTGCCTCCCCCCAGATACCACGCCGGAGCCGTCAGACTATCCAGCAACACGATGGATTGCGTGGCGAAATATTGCGCAAAACCGCCAAAGATTGCTACGCCAATGCTATAAACCAGCGCGAAACCTAATGCCCGAATCCGTTTCGGCAACAGTTCAGAGATCAACAACATCACTGGCACACCGCCAAGCGTGGTAAAGCTGACCATCACGAAAACCACCGTCAGCAACATGCCAGGGCTTGGGTAATTCACCAACAGCCAGAATGACGGCCAGCTACAGAGAAGCACCATCACACGGGAGATTAAAATCAGCTTTTTACGCCCAACCGAATCACATAGCATCCCCACCAACAGCGCACCCACAAACGTAATTACCCCCGCCAGTAACATCGCTGCATGAGAATAATGTTGAGGCATCGCCAGATACTTCGCCGCCCAGGTGCCGTAATAAAAGAGGGAGATATAGGTTGCGACCGTGCTACCAATAGCGAGTAAAACGCCATTAACGATAGTCGCCTTATGTTGCAGGAGCAGAGAAAACGCGCTTTCGCTGGTAGCAGCTTTTTTATTGCGCACTGGCTCAGGTACGTCATTTTCCAGGCTCAGACGCAACCAGCAACCGATAGGTGCTAATAACACGCCAATAAAAAACGGCACACGCCAGCCCCATTCTGCCATTACGGTTTCTGAACCTGTGGCGAACGGTAGCCATGCGCTCAGACCTAAAGCAACAACCCCACCGAAGGTCGTTGCCAGCCCTTGGGTCGCCAGTGACCAACTGCTGTAAAAGCCGCGACGATTTGCCGGAGCTGACTCCACCAGTAGCGACATTGAAGCCCCGACTTCACCACCTGCCGCAACGCCCTGAATTAGACGCGCCAGCACCAGCGTTGCAGTTCCCCAATAGCCCGCCGTTTCATACGTCGGTGCGATGCCGATCATCAGCGTACCGAGGCTCATCAGAGCAATAGTGAACACCATCGCCGGTTTACGCCCGAAGCGATCGGCCCAGGCACCAACGATAATCCCACCGAGCGGACGCATAAAAAAGCTCACACCAAACGTTGCAAATGCCAGTAACAGCGCGACGTTATGATCGGCACTGGGTGGGAAGAAAAGCGTACTGATATAGACCACAAAAAAGTTGTAAACGCCAAAATCAAAAAATTCGAGCGCATTGCCAAACGCCGAGGCAAAGATCACCCGCCTGCCGCTGGGCTTTTTCTTCACACTCACGGTTTCATTTACGATCGCCGTCATTCCATGTTCCTTGCCAAAAAGTGTTGTTGTGTGTTGTTTTATTTATTGCAGCCAGGCTTCAACCAGTGCGCCCCAGTAGCTGCTTGCCGGGACCAGGCTTGCATCGTTAAAGTCGTAACCGGGGTTATGCACCATGCAGGAACCTTCCCCGACATCGCCATTACCGAATAACAGGAAACCGCCTTTGGGTTGGGCTTCCAGCATGAAAGAGAAATCTTCACTGCCCATCAGGGGTTTGATGCCAAACTCAGCCCGATCTTCACCAAATGTTTTGCACGCCACCTGCCAGGCGAAGCGCGCCATCTCCTCGTCATTTACTAATACCGGTGTACCGTTAACATGCGTAACCTCAGCCGTAGCGCCAAAGCTGGCAGCCTGGGCTTGTGCAAGAGCAGGAATACGGGTCAGAAGAAGTTGTCGGGTATCGCGGCTAAGAGAGCGGACACTGATTTTCATCTCAGCACTGTCAGGAATGACGTTAGCCGCCTCACCCGCAACAATGCTGCCGACGGTAATTACCGCCGCTTCCAGCGGATCGACATTGCGCGACACAATGCTTTGTAATGCGGTGGTGATATGTGCAGCAACCAGCACTGGATCGATGGCTTTGTGCGGGATCGCACCGTGTCCGCCACAACCACGAACCGTAATATGGAACTGATCCATTGACGCCATCAGCGCCCCAGGCTGGAAGAAAAACTTGCCGACCGGCAAACCCGGCATGTTGTGCATCCCGAAAATGACATCGCAGGGGAAACGATCAAAAAGCCCCTCTTTAACCATGATCTCACCGCCGTTAATCATCTCTTCCGCAGGCTGGAAGATAAGGCGTAACGTGCCGTTAAAACGGCGGGTTTCGGCAAAATAACGCGCAGCCCCCAGCAGTATGGTGGTATGCCCGTCATGCCCGCAGGCGTGCATTAAACCAGGATGTTTACTGGCCCAGGGCTTGCCACTATTTTCATAAATCGGCAACGCATCCATATCCGCCCGCAGGCCAATACTTTTCTCTCCGTCGCCCACTTTTAACGTGGCTACCACGCCGGTTGTCGCCAGCCCTTGCTCAACCTCATAGCCCCACTGGCGCAGCTTTTCCGCAACCAAAGCACTGGTTTTAAATTCTTGTAATCCCAGCTCCGGGTTTTCGTGGATCTGATGGCGGATCTCGCGAAGTT
The DNA here is from genome assembly GCF_046487695.1 of Escherichia sp. WS1118. Taxonomy (NCBI): domain Bacteria; kingdom Pseudomonadati; phylum Pseudomonadota; class Gammaproteobacteria; order Enterobacterales; family Enterobacteriaceae; genus Escherichia; species Escherichia sp. WS1118. The sequence continues at coordinate 7,888 of NZ_JBJQIZ010000017.1, forward strand.
CTTCCTCAAACCCACGAATATAGTGTTCGATCATCGGCTATTCCTTTATTCACTTATAAACAGGCTAATTAACGGATTTTATTGATGGTATAAATACAAATAACTCATCAATATAAAATATTTATATATTTGTTTTATAAGAAGATTTCATAAAGACAATAACAAAAAAGCACGCTTCGGCAAGATAAAACTATCAGCCATAAGAAAAAGCGATTAATAGTGAATAAATAAAATAAGAAGGAGGAAGACAAAGCAAAGGCCGCTCACGATATAGCCAGATAAATGACGGGGATCAATTGGCTTACCCGCGATAAAATGTTACCATTCTGTTGCTTTTATGTATAAGAATAGGTAAGCCCTACCATGCCACATTCCTACGATTACGATGCCATAGTAATAGGTTCCGGCCCCGGCGGCGAAGGCGCTGCGATGGGCCTGGTTAAGCAAGGTGCGCGCGTCGCAGTTATCGAGCGTTATCAAAATGTTGGCGGCGGTTGCACCCACTGGGGCACCATCCCGTCGAAAGCTCTCCGTCACGCCGTCAGCCGCATTATAGAATTCAATCAAAACCCACTATACAGCGACCATTCCCGACTGCTCCGCTCTTCTTTTGCCGATATCCTTAACCATGCCGATAACGTGATTAATCAACAAACGCGCATGCGTCAGGGATTTTACGAACGTAATCACTGTGAAATATTGCAGGGGAACGCTCGCTTTGTTGATGAGCATACGTTGGCGCTGGATTGCCCGGACGGCAGCGTCGAAACACTAACTGCTGAAAAATTTGTTATTGCCTGCGGTTCTCGTCCATATCATCCAACAGATGTTGATTTCACCCATCCACGCATTTATGACAGCGACTCAATTCTTAGCATGCACCACGAACCGCGCCATGTACTTATTTACGGTGCTGGAGTGATCGGCTGTGAATATGCGTCGATCTTCCGCGGTATGGATGTAAAAGTGGATCTGATCAACACCCGCGATCGTCTGCTGGCGTTTCTCGATCAAGAGATGTCAGATTCTCTCTCCTATCACTTCTGGAACAGTGGCGTAGTGATTCGTCACAACGAAGAGTACGAGAAGATCGAAGGCTGTGACGACGGTGTGATCATGCATCTGAAGTCGGGTAAAAAACTGAAAGCTGACTGTCTGCTCTATGCCAACGGTCGCACCGGTAATACCGATTCGCTGGCGTTACAGAACATTGGGCTGGAAACTGACAGTCGCGGACAGCTGAAGGTCAACAGCATGTATCAGACCGCACAGCCGCACGTTTACGCGGTGGGCGACGTGATTGGTTATCCGAGCTTGGCGTCGGCAGCCTATGACCAGGGGCGCATTGCCGCGCAGGCGCTGGTGAAAGGTGAAGCCAACGCACATCTGATTGAAGATATCCCTACCGGCATTTACACCATCCCGGAAATCAGCTCTGTAGGCAAAACCGAACAGCAGCTGACCGCGATGAAAGTGCCATATGAAGTGGGCCGCGCCCAGTTTAAACATCTGGCACGTGCACAAATCGTCGGCATGAACGTGGGCACGCTGAAAATTTTGTTCCATCGGGAAACAAAAGAGATTCTGGGTATTCACTGCTTTGGCGAGCGCGCTGCCGAAATTATTCATATCGGTCAGGCGATTATGGAACAGAAAGGTGGCGGCAACACTATTGAGTACTTCGTCAACACCACCTTTAACTACCCGACGATGGCGGAAGCCTATCGGGTAGCTGCGCTAAATGGCTTAAACCGCCTGTTTTAACACTTTATCGAAATGGCCATCCATTCTTGCGCGGATGGCCTCTGCCAGCTGCTCATAGCGGCTGCGCAGCGGTGAGCCAGGACGATAAACCAGGCCAATAGTGCGGCGTGGTTCCGGCTTAATGCACGGCAGATAAACAACCCCATCGCGTTTGCGTTCCGGCGGCACAGCCAGCGCAGGCAGTAAAGTGATCCCGCTACCTGCCGCCACCATGTTGCGCAGAGTTTCCAGGCTGGTCGCGCGGAAGTGTGTATCTTCATCCGCCCCGGCTTCAAAACAGAAACCCATTGCCTGATCGCGCAAACAGTGACCATCTTCCAGCATCAGCAGTTTTTCCCCTGCCAGATCGGCCATCGGTACGCATTCGCGGTTCGCCCACGGGTGGTCTTCATAGATAGCCAGCAACATTGGCTCATCAAACAACGGCACTTCAATGAATGCTTCGCTCTCTTTCACCAGCGCGAGGATCACGCAATCGAGTTTGCCGCTGTCCAGTTGCGCCAGTAACTGGTGGGTCTGTGCTTCATGCAGATACATTTCCAGCTTTGGAAAGGTCTGGTGCAGCATCGGGATAATATGCGGTAGCAGGTACGGTCCAACCGTGGGAATTAAACCAATATGCAGCGGCCCGGACATCGTCTCGCCCTGCTGGCTTGCCATCTCTTTAAGGACTTTCACCTCACGCAGTACGGTACGCGCCTGATCCACCAGCAGCATTCCCGCCTGGGTGAACAACACTTTACGGCTGGTCCGCTCCAGCAACATCACGCCCAACTCATCTTCCAGCTTACGAATTTGCCCGCTAAGCGTCGGCTGGCTAACGTGGCAGGAATCTGCCGCACGCCGAAAATGGCGGTGTTCGGCCAATGCCACCAGGTACTCAAGATCACGAATATTCATTATCCATCCTCCATTGCCACGATAGTTCGCGGCGATAGGTAGCATAGCAACGAACGATTATCCCTATCAAGCATTCTGACTGATAATTGCTCACAGAAACGGAGCGGCACCTCTTTTAACCCTTGAAGTCACTGCCCGTTTCGAGAGTTTCTCAACTCGAATAACTAAAGCCAACGTGAACTTTTGCGGATCTCCAGGATCCGCTTTTTTTTATTCTACAGGCCCACAGCAAGAGAGCCTGATAGTAACGGTTACTCAATCCGATCTTTGACAATAAAGAAGTAACACAGCGCCCCGGTGAACGTCACACAGGCCGCGATAACCAGCGCCAGATTAAACGAGTGTGTGGTATCCACGACCCAACCGGTTACGATCGGAGCAAAGGAAGCAAAAACAAAACTGCCAAAGTTTTGAATCCCGGCGATGGAAGCCACTTTTGTTTCTGACACCATCACCTGCACCAGCCCCCATGCAGATGTTCCCGCGAAATGCACGCAGAACAGCGCCATTGAGATAAACGCTACCGCCTGGGCTGGCGAGGAAGATTGCACGACCAGCAACGTGCCTAATGCCGACATCATCAAACCGCAGACAATAGCCGTTTTACGCGTCTTCGCCAGGTCATAGCCTTTTTTCGCCAGCCGATCGACAACAATACCGTTAACCCACATCCCGACCGCCGCCGCGAGGAAAGGAATTGCCGCCACCCAACCGGTTTTCGCCAGACTGAAACCTTGTTCGGCCTGCAAATAACCGGGTAACCACGCGATGTAGAGCCAACCGGTATAATTGACGCCAGAGAAACCTAAAATCATCCCCCAGGTTGTCCGATGCTTAAACAGCGCCAGCCACTCGCTAAATTGTAACTGTGGACGCGGTTTAACCGGCGCGGAGAGATATGTCCGTTCTTCCTCGGTCAGGACAAACTGCGCCCGGTTGCGATACCACGCGTACCAACAGATCCCAACCAGAATCCCTGCTACGCCGATGATGACAAACATCGTCCGCCAGCCCCATGCCAGTTGCATCAATACAAGAGCAGGAGGCGCGATAGCCTGACCGATAACGGTAGATGAGTTAAAAATCCCCAGCGCCGTGCCGCGTTCTTTTTGCGCATACCAGTCGGTGATCGACTTTACTCCCGCAGGCATAAATGGCGCTTCGCCAATACCCAGACCGATACGCATTAAAATAAAGTGGCTAAAAGAATTAACCATTCCTGTTAATGCCTGCATTAATGACCAGAATATTAAGCCTGCGCCTAACACTATTCGTGGGCCAAAGCGGTCTAGCAAAATACCGGAAGGAAGTTGTGAAAAACCATAAGACAGAGAAAATGCAGAAAGCAAAACACCAAATTCGGTAGCGGATAATCCTAACTCGCCACGAATCGCTTCACCTGCCACGCTCAATGATGAACGGTCGAGAAAATTAACGATCCCCGCCATAAATAATAAAACCAGGGTCACTGTCTGAATACGACGAATCCGTTGCGGTTTATTACCCGCAACACTGGTTGACACATCAACGTCCATTTTTAGCTCCTTGAGCGGAATTAATCGATTTGATGAATATTCAGAAAATAATTAAGCGAACCGCTATTACCAGTTCCACAATGTGCCATCTTCCAGTCGTGCGACGGGGAGATACGCCGGGTCATACGGATATTTCGCCGCCAGTTTCTCATCGAAAGAAATACCCAGCCCCGGTTCATCGCCTGGGTGCATATAACCTTCATCGAAGCGCCAGCTGTGCGGGAAGACTTCAAGCATTTGTTCGGAATAGCCCATGTACTCCTGAACGCCAAAGTTTGGCACCCAGAGGTCAAAATGCAGCGCCGCCGCATGACAAACAGGCGATAAATCTGAAGGGCCATGCGAACCGGTACGTACCTGATAAAGCGATGCAAAATCGGCAATCCGTCGCATCCCGGTAATGCCGCCTGCATGGGTAATCGTCGTGCGAATATAGTCAATCAGCTGCTCTTCGATTAACTGTTTGCAGTCCCAGATACTGTTAAACACTTCACCGACCGCAATCGGCGTCACGGTATGCTGGCGAATCAGACGAAAACATTCCTGGTTCTCGGCAGGCGTCGGATCTTCCATCCAGAACAGGCGGTAATCCTCAATGCTCCTCCCAAAGCGCGCCGCTTCGATGGGGGTCAGGCGATGGTGCATGTCATGCAACAGATGTTCGTTAAAACCGAACTTATTACGCACCGCTTCAAATAACTTCGGCGTAAAATCGAGATACTTTTCTGAAGACCACAACTGCTCTTCTGGCCACAGGCCTTTGGTTGCTGGTTCATACGCCAGTCCTTTGCCCTTCGCCAGACCATAGGTGGTTTGCATACCCGGTACACCACACTGCACACGAATCGCCTTAAAGCCCATCTGCTGGTGCTTTGCATAGTCTTCAAGGACTTCATCAATCGTCCGCCCGGTGGTGTGGCAATAAACCATCACGCCTTCACGAGAAGCGCCACCAAGCAGTTGATACAATGGCATATTTGCCGCTTTAGCTTTGATATCCCACAACGCCATATCAATGGCAGAAATGGCCGACATCGTGACGGGACCACGTCGCCAGTAAGCTCCTTTATAAAAGAATTGCCAGATATCTTCGATACGGCTGGCATCGCGGCCAATTAATTGAGGACAAAGATGATCTTTCAGATAAGAAGCGACCGACAATTCGCGACCATTTAACGTGGCATCTCCTAATCCACAAAGTCCGCTTTCAGTGGTTATTTTAAGCGTAACGAAATTACGCCCGGGACAAGTAACAAAAACATCCACAGCAATAATTTTCATTATTGCAATCTCCTGTATTGTAAATAGACACTTCAAACTTAATTTTACGCCTACTACCATACAAGAGAGAAAAAGTGATTATTCAACCGTGATCACATTAAAAATAAAAATTTCTACCGAGGAGAAAAAACACCCTCAAAAACCACCTGAATAATTAGCCATCATCGTTAAAACAACACGTTAAATAATCACATAACAAACTCCATTAATCATTAAAAATGAACACAGCAATAGAAATGAATTATATTCAATTAATTAAAGTATGTATTGGCTGATGTATTGAAAATATAATTTTTATGGGGAGAGTGAAGGTAAAGAAGACGCAAGAATAAAAAGGAATGTGACAAATAATGGTTCTGGTTGGGCGTTAAATTTAAGGTCACCAGAATACTGACAAATTTCTGCCTGATGCGGCGTAAACGCCTTATCCGCCTACGAAGTGTCACACTTTGTAGGCGTGGTAAGCTCCCCATTTTCAGGGGAGCAATATAAACAAATTACCCCAACCGCGCCTGCGCAAAAGCAATCGCCTGCGCCACCTGTTGCGGTGAGACACCGCCTTTTGCTGCACGCTTGTCGAGGCACGATTGCAGCGACAGAATCGGATAGACATCTTCGCCAATCACCTGGCTGAATTTCTGCAACTCACTGAGCGGCAGATCTTCCAACGCTTTGCCCTGACGAATGGCTTCCACCACCGCTTCACCCACAATATGGTGCGCCTCGCGGAACGGTACGCCTTTCGCCACCAGATAATCCGCCAGTTCAGTAGCGTTGGCGTAACCCTGCTGCGCCGCTTCCTGGCAACGCGGACGTTTCACCTGAATGCCGTCCAGCACCAGCGCCGCCATATGCAGGCAGTCCAGCCAGGTATCGAGCGCGTCGAACAGACCTTCTTTGTCTTCCTGCATATCTTTGTTGTAAGCCAGCGGCAAACCTTTCAGCGTCATCATCATGCCGGTTAACGCCCCCTGCACCCGACCGCATTTACCGCGAATCAGCTCCAGCGCATCCGGGTTTTTCTTCTGCGGCATTAATGATGAACCGGAAGTCACACGGTCAGAAAGCTCCACAAACCCCGCTTCGCCGGTGTTAAAGAAAATCAGATCTTCAGCAAAACGCGACAGATGCACCATGCCGATAGCGGCAGCAGAAAGCAGTTCCAACACATGGTCACGGTCAGAAACGCTGTCGAGACTGTTACGGGTCGCCGAAGCAAAGCCCAGCCAGCCTGCTAACTGTTCACGGTCGATTTCATAGGCCGTTCCTGCCAGTGCGCCACAACCTAGCGGGCTGACATCCAGACGCTTAAGCGCGTCCTGCAAACGGCTTTCATCACGCGCCAGCATCTCAACGTAGGCCAGGCACCAGTGAGCGAACGTCACCGGCTGGGCGCGTTGCAGGTGAGTGTAACCCGGCATCACCGCGTCCTGATTGTTCTGCGCGGTCTCGACCAGAGCGGATTGTAACTGCCGGTTAGCCGTCAGCAACTCGCTAACGGTATCTTTGCACCACAGTTTCAGGTCAGTTGCTACCTGATCATTACGGCTACGCCCGGTATGCAGTTTTTTGCCTAACTGACCCACTTTGTCGATCAGTTTGCCTTCCACCCAGCTATGGATATCTTCGGCGTCGCTTTCAAGGATTTGTTGTGGCCTGGCGCGAACATCTTCCAGCAGCACGTTCAGCGCCTCTTCCAGTTGCGCCTGCTCTTCTGCGGTTAACACGCCGACCGTTACCAGGGCTTTGGACCAGGCCACAGAGCCAACAATATCCTGCTCCGCCAGACGGTAATCAAAGCGCAGTGAGTCGTTGAATTGTTTGAACCGTTGATCTGCTGCCTGGGTAAAACGCCCGCCCCAAAGTGCCATAACTCTGTTTCCTTATTTTGAAATTCAATGCCGGAAAGCTGCGCCTCCGGCCAACAAAACTTAAGCTAAAATCCGCGTACCCATCGGCATACCGTTAAACAGTGCCGGAAGCTGTTCCGCATGACGCCAGGAGGCGATATCTACCGGACGGCCCAACGTGCGCGCAGCATCCAGCGCCGCGTTCACTTTCACAATCATGCCGTCAGTAATAATGCCCTGCTCAATCAGTTGTTCTGCTTTCGCGGCGGTCATTTCGGCAATACGTTGCCCTTTGCCGTCGAGAATGCCGCTGACGTCAGAGAGCAAAATCAGATCCGCGCCCAGCGTTGCCGCCAGCGCCGTCGCCGCCTGGTCGGCATTGACGTTCATCAGTTGCCCTTCGTTTGTTACGCCAATGGAGCTGACCACCGGCAGATAACCGTTCTCCAGCAAGCTGTTGATAAGCTTAGGCGAACCTGGCTGCGCCAGTCCAACATGGCCTAACTCTTCATCAAGCTGGGTCACTTTGACGCTGTCGCCGTCACCGAGAAACAAACCTACGGCCGCAATCTGATGCTTCTTCGCCCATGCCAGCAGGGTTTTATTTGCCGTTCCCGCCAGTGCTCCGGTGATAATGTCTATCTGATCCGCAGGCGTCACCCGCAGGCCATTTTTCTTTTTCACCGGCAGATTCAGCCCTTTCATCAGCTCATCCACCACGCAACCGCCGCCGTGCACAATCACCAGCTGACGCTGATGTGACTCGCGATAATTCACCAGTGCGCTAAACAGACGGTCCAGCGCCTCTTCACTATCCAGCAGTACGCCACCCAGTTTGATAATTAATGGATTCATCATTGCACCCTTAAATAAGAGACTGCGTTTCCGCATAGCCGAAACGAATATTGGCGCACTGCACCGCTTGTGCCGCCGCGCCTTTCAGTAAGTTGTCTTCGGTCGCCACAATAATCAGATGCTCGCCCTGAACGGCAAAACCGATATCGCAGAATGGCAGTCCAACGACATTTTTCAGCGCCGGAACGCCTTTGTCATACAGCCGCACCAGTGGTTTATGGGCATACGCCTGCTGTAACGCTTGCGCCACTTGCACCTGGCTCACACCCGGTTTCAGGCGGCAGGTAATGGTTTCGAGAATGCCGCGCGGGAAATTGCCCAGATGCGGGGTGAAGATAACGTCAGCACCGAGGTGTGTGGCGATCTCTGGTTGATGGCGATGGGTAAAGACGCCATACGGTTGCAGGCTAACTTCACAAAAACTATTTGAAATCGCTGCCTTACGTCCTGCACCGCTCACGCCGCTGGTGGCGTTGATCACCGGCCACTGATTGAGGTCAAGAAGATCGGCATCAATCAACGGTTTCAGCGCCAGCTGTGCTGCCGTCGGATAACAGCCTGGCACGGCAATCAAGTTCGCTTCTTTTAATTTATTACCGCACCACTCCGCCAGACCGTAGGCTGCCTGTTCCAGCAGTTCCGGGTATTGATGGGTAAAGCCGTAATATTTTTCATAGAAGGCGACATCGTTAACACGAAACGCGCCGGAAAGGTCGAACACCACACAGCCTGCTTCAAGAAATTGCGGCGCTAAATCGTGGCTGACTTCATGGGCGGTGGCGAGAAACACCACGTCCACCCCTGGGCTAAACTCGCTGATATCCGACATCGGCTGCAACGGCAGATCAACGATGCCTTTTAGCTGCGGATGCAAATCGGAGATTAACTTTCCCGCATCATTGCTTTGCGCTGAAACAGTCAAAGCGGTTATGTTCATATGCGGATGGCGATTTACATAGGTCACTAGCTCTGCGCCAGCGTAGCCGCTGGCACCCACAATCAGCGTATTCAACATCGGGGCTATTCACCTTCTTATGTCTGGTTGCCAGGTTAAACGTAAAACATTCACCTTACGGCTGGTGGGTTTTATTACGCTCAACGTTAGTGTATTTTTATTCATAAATACTGCATGAATATTGATACTATCATGACCAGAGGTGTGTCAACAATGAAAAACAAATTACCGCCATTTATCGAGATTTACCGTGCTCTGATTGCCACACCTTCAATAAGCGCCACGGAAGAGGCACTCGATCAAAGCAATGCAGATTTAATCACTCTGCTGGCGGACTGGTTTAAGGATTTAGGCTTCAATGTGGAAGTACAGCCTGTGCCAGGAACTCGCAACAAATTTAATATGCTGGCCAGTTGCGGACAGGGGGCTGGCGGTTTGTTGCTGGCGGGGCATACCGATACGGTGCCATTTGATGACGGACGCTGGACGCGCGATCCATTTACGTTGACGGAGCATGACGGCAAGCTTTACGGCTTAGGCACCGCCGACATGAAAGGCTTTTTTGCGTTTATCCTTGATGCGCTACGCGATGTCGACGTCACGAAGCTTGCAAAACCGCTCTACATTCTGGCGACTGCCGATGAAGAAACCAGTATGGCCGGAGCGCGTTATTTTGCCGAAACTACCGCCCTGCGCCCGGATTGCGCCATCATTGGCGAGCCAACGTCGCTGCAACCGGTACGCGCGCATAAAGGTCATATCTCTAACGCCATCCGTATTCAGGGCCAGTCGGGCCACTCCAGCGATCCAGCACGCGGAGTTAACGCTATCGAACTGATGCACGACGCCATAGGGCATATTTTGCAATTGCGCGATAACCTGAAAGAACGTTATCACTACGACGCGTTTACCGTGCCATACCCTACGCTCAACCTCGGGCATATTCACGGCGGCGACGCTTCTAACCGTATTTGTGCTTGCTGTGAGTTGCATATGGATATTCGTCCGCTGCCAGGCATGACACTCAATGAACTTAACGGTTTGCTCAACGATGCATTGGCTCCAGTGAGCGAACGCTGGCCGGGTCGTCTGACGGTCGACGAGCTGCATCCGCCGATCCCTGGCTATGAATGCCCACCGAATCATAAACTGGTTGAAGTGGTTGAGAAATTGCTCGGAGCAAAGACCGAAGTGGTGAATTACTGTACCGAAGCGCCGTTTATTCAAACGTTATGCCCGACGCTGGTTCTGGGGCCTGGCTCAATTAATCAGGCTCATCAGCCTGATGAATATCTGGAGACGAGGTTTATCAAGCCCACCCGCGAACTGATCACCCAGGTGATTCACCATTTTTGCTGGCATTAAAACGTAGGCCAAACAATGTCGGATGCGATGCTTACGCATCTTATCCGACCTACACCTTTGGTGTTACTCGAGGCGATTTTTTAACATTCCCATAAGTTACGCTTATTTAAAGCGTCGTGAATTTAATAGCGTAAATTCCTGCTATTTATTCGTTTGCTGAAGCGATTTCGCAGCATTTGACGTCACCGCTTTTACGTGGCTTTATAAAAGACGACGAAAAGCAAAGCCCGAGCATATTCGCGCCAATGCGACGTGAAGGATACAGGGCTATCAAACGATAAGATGGGGTGTCTGGGGTAATATGAACGAACAATATTCCGCATTGCGTAGTAATGTCAGTATGCTCGGCAAAGTGCTGGGAGAAACCATCAAGGATGCGTTAGGAGAACACATTCTTGAACGCGTAGAAACTATCCGTAAGTTGTCCAAATCTTCACGCGCTGGCAATGATGCTAACCGCCAGGAGTTGCTCACCACCTTACAAAATTTGTCGAACGACGAGCTGCTGCCCGTTGCGCGTGCGTTTAGTCAGTTTCTGAACCTGGCCAACACCGCCGAGCAATACCACAGCATTTCGCCGAAAGGCGAAGCTGCCAGCAACCCGGAAGTGATCGCCCGCACCCTGCGTAAACTGAAAAACCAGCCGGAACTGAGCGAAGACACCATCAAAAAAGCAGTGGAATCGCTGTCGCTGGAACTGGTCCTCACGGCTCACCCAACCGAAATTACCCGTCGTACACTGATCCACAAAATGGTGGAAGTGAACGCCTGTTTAAAACAGCTCGATAACAAAGATATCGCCGACTACGAACACAACCAGCTGATGCGCCGCCTGCGCCAGTTGATCGCCCAGTCATGGCATACCGATGAAATCCGTAAACTGCGCCCAAGCCCGGTAGATGAAGCCAAATGGGGCTTTGCCGTAGTAGAAAACAGCCTGTGGCAAGGCGTACCGAATTACCTGCGCGAACTAAACGAACAACTGGAAGAGAACCTCGGCTACAAACTGCCCGTCGAATTTGTTCCGGTACGTTTTACCTCGTGGATGGGCGGTGACCGCGACGGCAACCCGAACGTCACTGCCGATATCACCCGCCACGTCCTGCTGCTCAGTCGCTGGAAAGCCACCGATTTGTTCCTGAAAGATATTCAGGTTCTGGTTTCTGAACTGTCGATGGTTGAAGCCACCCCTGAACTGCTGGCGCTGGTTGGCGAAGAGGGAGCCGCAGAACCGTATCGCTATCTGATGAAAAACCTGCGTTCTCGCCTGATGGCGACACAGGCATGGCTGGAAGCGCGCCTGAAAGGCGAAGAATTGCCAAAACCAGAAGGTCTGCTGACACAAAACGAAGAACTGTGGGAACCGCTCTACGCTTGCTACCAGTCACTTCAGGCGTGTGGCATGGGTATTATCGCCAATGGCGATCTGCTCGACACCCTGCGCCGCGTGAAATGTTTCGGCGTACCGCTGGTGCGTATTGATATCCGTCAGGAGAGCACGCGTCATACCGAAGCATTAGGCGAACTGACCCGCTACCTCGGTATCGGCGATTATGAAAGCTGGTCAGAAGCCGACAAACAGGCGTTCCTGATCCGCGAACTGAACTCCAAACGTCCGCTTCTACCACGCAACTGGCAACCAAGCGCCGAAACGCGTGAAGTGCTCGATACCTGCCAGGTGATTGCCGAAGCGCCGCAAGGCTCCATTGCCGCCTACGTGATCTCGATGGCGAAAACGCCGTCCGACGTGCTGGCTGTCCACCTGCTGCTGAAAGAAGCGGGTATCGGGTTTGCGATGCCGGTTGCTCCGCTGTTTGAAACCCTCGATGACCTGAACAACGCCAACGATGTCATGACCCAGCTGCTGAATATCGACTGGTATCGCGGCCTGATTCAGGGCAAACAGATGGTGATGATTGGCTATTCCGACTCAGCAAAAGATGCGGGCGTGATGGCAGCTTCCTGGGCGCAATATCAGGCACAGGATGCATTAATCAAAACCTGCGAAAAAGCGGGTATTGAGCTGACGTTGTTCCACGGTCGCGGCGGTTCCATTGGTCGCGGCGGCGCACCTGCCCATGCGGCGCTGCTGTCACAACCGCCAGGAAGCCTGAAAGGTGGCCTGCGCGTGACCGAACAGGGCGAGATGATCCGCTTTAAATATGGTCTGCCAGAAATCACCGTCAGCAGCCTGTCGCTGTACACCGGGGCGATTCTGGAAGCCAACCTGCTGCCACCGCCTGAGCCGAAAGAGAGCTGGCGTCGCATTATGGATGAACTGTCAGTCATCTCCTGCGATCTCTACCGTGGCTACGTACGTGAAAACAAAGATTTTGTGCCTTACTTCCGCTCCGCTACGCCGGAACAAGAATTGGGTAAACTGCCGTTGGGTTCACGTCCGGCGAAACGTCGCCCAACCGGCGGCGTCGAGTCACTGCGCGCTATTCCGTGGATTTTCGCCTGGACGCAAAACCGCCTGATGCTCCCCGCCTGGCTGGGTGCAGGTACGGCGCTGCAAAAAGTGGTCGAAGATGGCAAACAGAGCGAGCTGGAAGCCATGTGCCGCGATTGGCCATTCTTCTCGACGCGTCTCGGCATGCTGGAGATGGTCTTCGCCAAAGCAGACCTGTGGCTGGCAGAATACTATGACCAACGCCTGGTCGACAAAGCACTGTGGCCGTTAGGTAAAGAGTTACGCAATCTGCAAGAAGAAGACATCAAAGTGGTGCTGGCGATTGCCAACGATTCTCACCTGATGGCCGATCTGCCGTGGATTGCAGAGTCTATTCAGCTACGGAATATTTACACCGACCCGCTGAACGTATTGCAGGCCGAGTTGCTGCACCGCTCCCGCCAGGCAGAAAAAGAAGGCCAGGAACCGGATCCTCGCGTCGAGCAGGCGTTAATGGTCACTATTGCCGGGATTGCGGCAGGTATGCGTAATACCGGCTAATCTTCCTCTCCTGCAAACCCTCGTGCTTTTGCGCGAGGGTTTTCTGAAATACTTCTGTTCTAACACCCTCGTTTTCAATATATTTCTGTCTGCATTTTATTCAAAATCTGGATATCCCTTCAGATATCCTTAAGGAATTGTCGTTACATTCGGCGATATTTTTTTCAAGACAGGTTCTTACTATGCATTCCACAGAAGTCCAGGCTAAACCCCTTTTTAGCTGGAAAGCCCTGGGTTGGGCACTGCTCTACTTTTGGTTTTTCTCTACTCTGCTACAGGCCATTATTTACATCAGTGGTTATAGTGGCACTAACGGCATTCGCGACTCGCTGTTATTCAGTTCGCTGTGGTTGATCCCGGTATTCCTCTTTCCGAAGCGGATTAAAATTATTGCCGCAGTGATCGGCGTGGTGCTATGGGCGGCCTCTCTGGCGGCGCTGTGCTATTACGTCATCTACGGTCAGGAGTTCTCGCAGAGCGTTCTGTTTGTGATGTTCGAAACCAACACCAACGAAGCCAGCGAGTATTTAAGCCAGTATTTCAGCCTGAAAATTGTGCTTATCGCGCTGGCCTATACGGCGGTGGCAGTTCTGCTGTGGACACGCCTGCGCCCGGTCTATATTCCAAAGCCGTGGCGTTATGTTGTCTCTTTTGCCCTGCTTTATGGCTTGATTCTGCATCCGATCGCCATGAATACGTTTATCAAGAACAAGCCGTTTGAGAAAACGTTGGATAACCTGGCATCGCGTATGGAGCCTGCCGCACCGTGGCAATTCCTGACCGGCTATTATCAGTATCGTCAGCAACTAAACTCGCTAACAAAGCTACTGAATGAAAATAATGCCTTGCCGCCGCTGGCTAATTTCAAAGATGAATCGGGTAACGAACCGCGCACCTTAGTGCTGGTAATTGGCGAATCGACCCAGCGTGGACGCATGAGTCTGTACGGTTATCCGCGTGAAACCACGCCGGAGCTGGATGAGCTGCATAAAACCGATCCGAATCTGACCGTGTTTAATAACGTGGTTACGTCTCGTCCGTACACCATTGAAATCCTGCAACAGGCGCTGACCTTTGCCAATGAAAAGAACCCGGATCTGTATCTGACGCAGCCGTCGCTGATGAACATGATGAAACAGGCGGGTTATAAAACCTTCTGGATCACCAACCAGCAGACGATGACCGCCCGCAATACCATGCTGACGGTATTTTCGCGCCAGACCGACAAGCAGTACTACATGAACCAGCAACGTACGCAGAGTGCGCGTGAATACGACACCAACGTGCTGAAGCCGTTCCAGGAAGTGCTGAAGGACCCTGCGCCGAAGAAACTGATCATCGTTCATCTGCTGGGTACGCATATCAAGTACAAGTACCGTTATCCGGAAGATCAGGGCAAATTTGACGGTAATACAGAGCATGTTCCACCGGGATTAAACGCAGAAGAGCTGGAGTCATATAATGATTATGACAATGCTAACCTGTACAACGATCACGTGGTTGCCAGCCTGATTAAAGACTTTAAAGCGACCGATCCGAACGGTTTCCTGGTTTATTTCTCTGACCACGGTGAAGAGGTTTACGACACGCCGCCGCACAAAACTCAGGGGCGTAATGAAGACAACCCGACGCGTCATATGTACACCATTCCGTTCCTGCTGTGGACGTCAGAAAAATGGCAAGCGACTCATCCGCGTGATTTCTCACAGGATGTTGATCGTAAATACAGCCTGGCGGAACTGATCCACACCTGGTCAGATTTGGCGGGCTTATCTTACGACGGTTACGATCCAACCCGTTCAGTGGTGAATCCGCAGTTCAAAGAAACTACCCGCTGGATTGGTAACCCGTATAAGAAAAACGCACTGATCGATTACGACACTCTGCCGTATGGCGATCAGGTGGGTAATCAGTAATTATCAGCCAGATGTTATTTGCCGGATGCGACGCTTGACGCGTCTTATCCGGCCTACAGATCGCGGCGGTAGGCCGGATAAGGCGTTTACGCCGCATCCGGCAATACAAGTCGACTGAAACTGCCGCAATGTTTACATCTCACTCCCATCAGGCCACACTTTTCAGGTGGCCTTTTTTCATAATGCCAGTTACTGTTTTCCCGTCTACATACCTAAGGGAATAACATGTATCACGACGTCAGCTATCTGCTCTCCCGCCTGATCAACGGCCCGCTGTCCCTGCGCCAGATTTACTTTGCCAGCAGCAACGGCCCGGTGCCCGATCTTGCGTATCAGGTCGATTTTCCACGGCTGGAAATTGTGCTGGAAGGTGAGTTTATTGATACCGGCGCTGGAGCAGCGTTAGTTCCCGGCGATGTGCTGTACGTCCCTGCTGGTGGCTGGAATTTTCCACAATGGCAAGCCCCCGCCACCACCTTTAGCGTGCTGTTTGGCAAACAGCAACTCGGCTTCAGCGTTGTGCAATGGGATGGCAAACAATATCAAAATCTGGCGAAGCAACACGTCGCCCGACGCGGCCCGCGCATTGGTTCTTTTCTGCTACAAACGCTCAATGAAATGCAAATGCAGTCGCAGGAGCAGCAAACGGCCAGACTTATCGTCACCAGCCTGCTTAGCCACTGCCGCGATTTGCTCGGCAGCCAAATACAGACCGCCTCACGCAGCCAGGCTCTATTCGAAGCTATTCGTGATTATATCGACGAACGCTATGCCTCCGCACTTACCCGCGAATCTGTCGCACAGGCGTTCTATATTTCGCCAAATTACCTCTCGCACCTGTTTCAAAAAACGGGGGCCATTGGTTTTAACGAATACCTGAATCACACGCGACTGGAGCACGCTAAGACATTATTGAAAGGCTATGACCTGAAGGTAAAAGAAGTGGCGCACGCCTGCGGCTTTGTCGACAGCAACTACTTCTGCCGTCTGTTTCGTAAAAATACCGAACGCTCGCCGTCGGAATATCGTCGGCAGTACCACAGCCAACTGACAGAAAAACCGACTACTCCAGAATAAGATGGGTTTGCTGCGGCGCAGAAAGCACTTTGCGCACTGCGCTCATCACCCTCTGCGGCTCACGCAGGAAAGCGTAGATGCTGCATTGCACGTAGCGACAATGTTCAAATCGCTCAGCACCGGCAAGCTCGATATCCGTAATTAACAGCGCAACATCCGCCCGGCGGATATCCTCGTCCGCTAAACGATTCTCCGTTCCCAACGCGCCCTGAGTTTCAATGCTAACGCCCCACTTCTCTAACTGGCACAACTTTTCCAGCCGTTCCGCCGCCATATAAGTATGCGCCACGCCGCTTACGCAGGCGGTTACTGCCACCAGGTATGCCATTTTAACCTCCCACGGTAACCTGAAATCCGGCCCGTTCTGCCATTTCACGCATCGTTGCCACATCGGCTGACGACGGAGCAGCAACCTCTTTCATCGACCATGTTTTCCCCAGCAGGCGGTATTTCGGCTCGCCGTACTGATGAAACGGTAACAGATGGATCTGCTTGATATTCAGCGGGATCAGCACGTCCAGCGCCTGCTGCATATTCTCCCGGCTGAGCGTGAAACCAGGGATCAGCGGTAAACGCGGGATCACGTTGACACCCTCACTCACCAGCAAACGCAGATTCTCCAGCACGCGTTGCAGGTTCATCTTCACCACATCCCGCGCCTGAGCCGCATCCATAATTTTTAAATCGAACAACACTTCATCGCACAATTTCGCCAGCGGTAACAGCTTGCTGGCTGGCGCGTCTCCGGCAGTTTCGATGGCGCATGACACACCCCATAGCCGCAGTCGCTGTAAAAAACGGGTCGCAAACTCCGCCTGCATTAACACTTCGCCGCCAGAAAGCGTGACGCCACCGCCGGACGTGCGAAAGAAAATGTCATCTTTCATCACTTCCCGTTCCAGAGCGTCAAGGCTGATATCGCGACCAATCCGTTCAAACGCCCCGGAGGGGCATTCATCCGCATCACGCAAACATTTCGCACAGTGCAGACATTTCGCCTCTCTGCGTACCGTCTGGATTTTGCCGGAGATCGACTCCGGATTAGCACACCATGGGCAAAGATGCGGACAGCCTTTAAAAAAGACCACCGTACGAATGCCCTCGCCGTCATTCAGTGAATAACGCTGAATGTTGAAAATGCGCGCCACATCATTGCGGCGCGTTTCCACAACGTTACAGCTGATGCGCTGTCCGGCGGATGATGTCATCCTGGATCTCCTTCGACAGTTCGACAAAGAAGGCGCTGTATCCGGCAACGCGCACCACCAGCCCGGCATAATCTTGTGGGCGCTGTTGCGCTTCCCGCAACGTGTCGGCGTTCACCACGTTAAACTGAATATGCTGCAACTTAAGCTGGGTAAACGCCCGTAAGAAGTCGGCCAGTTTGCGTAATCCCGCTTCACCTTCCAGGGTCGCCGGAGTGAATTTCACGTTCAGCAACGTACCGTTAGACAGCAGCGTATTATCGAGCTTACTGACTGATTTCAGTACCGCCGTTGGCCCTTGTGCATCCTGACCCAGCATGGGTGACAAGCCACCGTCTGCCAGTTGTTCCCCGGCAAAACGACCGTCTGGCGTCGCGCCAACCACCGATCCCAACGGGACGTGGGCAGAAACGGTATACGATCCCGGCGTGAAGTAGCCGCCGCGCGGGTTCTGGTATTTTTCCACTTCTTTGCAGTAGTGGCGTAACAGTTCGGCGCTGATGTTATCCACCTCGTCGATATCGTTACCGTATTTCTCGAAGCGGTTAATTAAGCGAGCGCGGACTTTTTCGCCTTCTGGCGTGGCGAAGTTGGCTTTTAATACCGACAGCAATTCGTCAAAACTTAAACGCTGTTGATCAAAAATCATCCCTTTCAACGCATGGAGAGAATCGCTCAGGTTGGCGATACCGATCCCCTGTACGCCGGAGAAGTTATAACGCGCGCCGCCATCGGTAATATCGCGACCTTTTTCCAGACAATCGCTGATAAAAGACGAGAGTAGCGGTACAGGAGCCCAGTCGCGATGGCCGATATCACAAATATTGCTGCCCTCAACCATCAGGGTGATGTAGTGGCTGATCTTGGCGCGGATCTGTTCCAGTAAACCTTCATAAGTCAGCGCAGCGTTGCCTTCATTTTCATGCAGGCAGATTTCCATCACTTTCAGTAGGTTAAACATCGCGATGTCATGCAAGCCGTAGGTTCTGCCGGGAATAGATAATTCCACACAGCCCACTACGGAATAGTCGCGCGCATCTTCCAGCGAAACGCCACGGTTGAGGAACGCTGGCACTACCACTTCATCGTTAAAGATTTGCGGAATACCGGTGCCGAGGCGAATGGTTTCTGCGGTTTTCATCAGGAAAGGGGTGTCGATCAAGGCGTTAGTGCGCACGCCGAGGTTCGGTTGCGGTAATTGCACGCTTTGATAAGCGTCAAGGCAAAGGAACGAAAGCACGTTCACCGCGCTACGTCCGTTCTCGGTTAACCCGCCGAGCAGTGCGGTATAGCCGGTAGGGAAACCGGCGAAATAACGCGCGCTACTGGTGGAGCGCAACAGCACGATGTCGTTGCATTTCACCCATAAAGATTCGAGCAGTTCTTTCAGGAATGCCGGATCTTCGCCCTGGGTTAATGATGTCTGATAGAACGGCAACATATACTGGTCGAAGCGCCCCAACGATAGCGAACTGGCGTTGGATTCGTATTGCAGAATGATGTTCATGTACCAGAATAACTGGCACGCCTGCCAGAACGTCTGCGGCTTATGTTCGGCGTTATGGCGGGAGATCTCCGCAATGGTCAGCAGTTCTTCGCGACGCGGGCCATCAGTGCAGCTTGCCGCCATCGTTTCCGCCAGTTCGGCGTAACGCAAAATATGTTTCTGCGAGGCTTCCAGCAGTAACAGCGCTGCCTGATAAAAGTGATTCTCCGGCTGTTGCTGACAATGTTGCTGCATCTGTGCCACCAGCTCCCCCAGCCCGTGATTCAGCAGGCGCGGGTAATCAATAATAATGTGCCCCTGGCCTTTATCCGTCTGGTTGATGCTGAAAATCTGCGTGCTGGTCGCGGCTTTTACTTCATCCGTCATCTGCCCGTTGATGAAATCTTTCATCGAACGTTTTTCCCAGTACGGGAACAACTCTTCGCGGTAGATACGTTTATCTTCTTCGCTGATAGCAAAGCGGTCCTGCGGACGCGTCGGGAATTGATCCAGCTCTTTCAGCAGCCAGTAAGGGTCCATTTCCGGCGACATAATCCCGGCGCGTGGTTTTACGGTGCGGTTACCGGCAATCAGTTCTTCATCACGAATCGAAATTTCAACGTGTTCAAGGATATACGCTGTTGCTTTCGCCCGACGCATTATCACCGGCTCCCCTTCGGTTTGCCGATGGCTGGCGGTATAAAGCAACGCCCGCTCCAGCGAGATTTCACGGGTATTGGCAAACAGTGCAGTTTTGAGGCGAGAGATACGATTCGTCATGAGGAACTCCTGTGGGAAAGCGAACCCGCCCTTGCGGGCGGGGTAAGAACTTAAGCGGTTTGTGCCAGGTGAGCTTCAATTTTGCTCATAATGGCGTCAGCACGTTTTACCGCGTCGCTGATGTTGACACGCACGATAGTCTTGCCAGCAAAACGCTCTTCAAATTTGATGCCGATATCTTTGGTCAAAATCACCATATCGGCGCTTGCCACGTCTTCCGCAGTCAGTTCATTTTCCAGACCAATCGACCCCTGGGTTTCTACTTTCACTTCCCAGCCTTTCGCTTTCGCGGCGCTTTCCAGCGCCTCTGCCGCCATATAAGTATGGGCAACACCTGAAGGACATGCGGTTACTGCGATAATTTTCGTCATGGCTCGTTCCTCAATTAATTAATTTCAAAATCCAGATCCAGGTCGTCTTCCTTCTCTTCAGTTGAAGACCCATTTTTACGCGCCAGACTTTTCAGCACGTTCACGCAGACTGCCGTCACAACCGCCCCGACAGCCACTGCCGCGATGTAACCCAACTTACCTTCAACCACCGGCAGCACAATCAGACCACCCCAGCCTGCATAGCACTGCGCACCGACCAGCGCCGCAGTTACCGCACCACAAACTGAACCGACCATGATGGAAGGAATGACACGCAGCGGATCGGCAGCGGCGAAAGGAATCGCCCCTTCAGTAACGCCAACACAGCCCATCACCAGTGCCGCCTTGCCGGTTTCGCGCTCTTCTGCGGAGAAATTTTTACGACCAATCAGCGTCGCCAGCCCCATCCCCAGCGGTGGAACACAAATCCCAACAGCGGCAATAGCCACCACGGTATAAACACCCTGAGCAACGCAAATCAGCATGAAGGCATAGGCCACTTTGTTAACCGGGCCGCCCATATCGAACGCCAGCATCAGACCCATGATCACCGCCAGCATAACAATGCTTCCCTGCTGCATCCCCTGAAGCCACTGGGTCAGGCTGTTGGTCAACGCCCCCACCGGTTCGCCCAACCCCCACATCATGACGCCAGCGGTAATCAGTGTGCCGACGATTGGAATGATGAAGATTGGCATCACCGAGCGCAGAACTTTATGCACCGGAATTTTCTTCAGGTAATGCACCACGATGCCGCCGATAATCCCGGCGATCAGCGCACCAAAGAAGCCCGCGCCAAAGCTGTTACCAACCCAGGCACCGATAGCGCATGGAGCCAGCGCAGAACGTTCTGCAATGGAATAACCGATGTAAGCGGCGAGGAAAGGCACCATCAGCGTCAAACCTGCAACGCCGATATCAAACAGTTTTTTCAGATTCGGATCGGCTACGGCATCCGGCACTGCGCCTTTGCCATACAACATGACGGAAACCGCCAGCAAAATACCGCCCGATACCACGAAGGGAATCATGTGTGAAACGCCCGTCATTAAATGCTGACGGGTATTTTTCAGGATCTGCACCAACTCATTCATAAGCTGCTCCCGGGCTTGCGAAAGCCCATGTCCATATTTTTGATGGAAGAAACAATAGGCAATCGCAGGCGGAGCAAACAGTGGATAAAAAGGCCATTTACTGGACTTTTGTAATATCAGTACAAAAATGCGATCCGCCTCATAACTTGCGATAATCCGGAAGTACGCCGCAAAACGGCGTCTTGTGAGACGCGTCGCAAATTGACGGTTACATTACATTTGTCCAGCTTTTGGCAGATTTGTCACATGGCAGGCCGTTGCCGTGCGCTCTTATCCTGTAAACAGAAAACCGTACCGGGAGAAAGGCAATGGCCCTGATTGTGGAATTTATTTGTGAGCTACCTAACGGCGTCCATGCGCGTCCGGCAAGCCACGTTGAAACGCTGTGTAATACTTTTTCATCACAAATTGAGTGGCATAACCTGCGCACTGACCGCAAGGGCAACGCCAAAAGCGCCCTTGCGCTGATTGGCACCGATACGCTGGTGGGCGATAACTGCCAGTTACTGATTTCCGGGGCCGACGAACAGGAAGCGCACCAGCGTTTAAGCCAATGGCTGCGCGATGAATTCCCCCACTGCGACGCACCGCTGGCGGAAGTAAAATCTGACGAACTGGAACCACTGCCGATTTCACTGACCAATCTGAATCCGCAAATTATCCGTGCTCGCACCGTGTGCAGCGGTAGCGCAGGCGGCATTCTGACACCGATCTCTTCTTTAGATCTCAATGCGCTGGGTAATCTTCCCGCAGCCAAAGGCGTTGACGCCGAACAATCCGCACTGGAAAACGGTCTGACGCTGGTACTGAAAAACATAGAGTTTCGTCTGCTGGATAGCGACGGTGCTACCAGCGCGATTCTGGAAGCGCACCGATCCCTGGCTGGCGATACTTCCCTGCGCGAACATTTACTGGCAGGTGTCAGCGCCGGATTAAGCTGCGCCGAAGCGATTGTTGCCAGTGCGAATCACTTTTGCGAAGAGTTCGCCCGTTCCAGCAGCAGCTACCTGCAAGAACGTGCCCTGGACGTACGCGACGTCTGCTTCCAGTTACTCCAGCAAATCTACGGTGAGCAACGCTTCCCGGCACCGGGCAAACTGACGCAGCCCGCCATTTGTATGGCTGATGAACTGACCCCCAGCCAGTTCCTCGAACTGGATAAAAATCATCTCAAAGGTCTGTTACTGAAAAGTGGCGGCACCACCTCACATACGGTGATCCTTGCCCGTTCGTTCAACATTCCGACGCTGGTAGGTGTGGATATTGCTGCCCTTACTCCGTGGCAGCATCAGACGATTTATATCGACGGCAACGCAGGGGCGATTGTGGTTGAGCCAGGGGAATCCGTGGCCCGTTATTATCAGCAAGAAGCCCGCGTACAGGACGCTCTGCGTGAGCAACAGCGTGTCTGGCTGACCCAGCAAGCGCGTACCGCTGACGGTATCCGCATTGAAATTGCCGCTAACATCGCTCACTCCGTGGAAGCGCAGGCCGCATTCGGCAATGGTGCGGAAGGCGTTGGTTTGTTCCGCACTGAAATGCTCTATATGGATCGCACCAGTGCACCGGGCGAAAGCGAGCTGTACAACATTTTTTGTCAGGCGCTGGAGTCTGCCAACGGACGCAGCATTATTGTGCGCACTATGGACATTGGCGGTGATAAACCCGTTGATTATCTGAACATTCCGGCAGAAGCTAACCCGTTCCTCGGTTATCGCGCGGTGCGTATTTATGAAGAATACGCGTCGTTGTTTACCACACAACTACGGTCGATCCTGCGCGCCTCTGCTCACGGCAGCCTGAAAATCATGATCCCGATGATCTCCTCAATGGAAGAGATCTTATGGGTGAAAGAAAAACTGGCGGAAGCCAAACAGCAACTGCGTAACGAACACATTCCGTTTGATGAGAAGATCCAGCTCGGCATCATGCTGGAAGTGCCGTCGGTGATGTTCATCATCGATCAATGCTGCGAAGAGATTGATTTCTTTAGTATTGGTAGTAATGACCTGACGCAATATCTACTGGCAGTGGATCGCGATAACGCTAAGGTGACTCGTCACTACAACAGCCTGAATCCGGCCTTCTTGCGGGCGCTCGATTACGCCGTGCAGGCGGTGCATCGCCAGGGCAAATGGATTGGTCTGTGCGGTGAACTGGGAGCGAAAGGTTCCGTGCTGCCGTTGCTGGTCGGTTTAGGGCTGGATGAACTCAGCATGAGCGCACCATCAATTCCGGCGGCGAAAGCGCGGATGGCGCAACTTGATAGCCGTGAGTGCCGCCAGTTGCTCAACCAGGCAATGGCCTGCCGTACTTCGCTGGAAGTGGAACACCTGCTGGCGCAATTCCGCATGACCCAACAGGACGCACCGCTGGTCACCGCCGAGTGCATCACACTGGAAAGCGACTGGCGCAGCAAAGAAGAAGTGCTCAAAGGCATGACCGATAACCTGCTGCTGGCGGGCCGCTGTCGCTATCCGCGTAAACTGGAAGCCGACTTGTGGGCGCGCGAGGCCGTTTTCTCTACCGGTCTGGGCTTTAGTTTTGCCATTCCCCACAGCAAATCAGAACACATTGAGCAATCCACCATCAGCGTGGCGCGTTTGCAAGCGCCGGTGCGCTGGGGCGATGATGAAGCGCAATTCATCATTATGTTAACCCTGAACAAACACGCTGCGGGCGATCAGCACATGCGCATTTTCTCGCGCCTCGCTCGCCGCATCATGCACGAAGAATTCCGTAATGCGCTGGTTAACGCCGCCTCTGCCGACGCTATCGCCAGCCTGCTGCAACATGAACTGGAACTGTAAAAGGAAACATCATGGAACTGTATCTGGACACCGCTAACGTCGCAGAAGTCGAACGTCTGGCACGCATATTCCCGATTGCCGGGGTGACAACTAACCCGAGCATTATCGCTGCCAGCAAGGAGTCCATCTGGGAAGTGCTGCCGCGCCTTCAAAAAGCGATCGGTGATGAGGGAATTCTGTTTGCTCAGACCATGAGCCGCGACGCGCAGGGTATGGTGAAAGAAGCGAAACGCCTGCGCGACGCTATTCCGGGCATTGTGGTTAAAATTCCGGTAACCTCTGAAGGTCTGGCAGCAATTAAAATGCTGAAGAAAGAAGGCATTACTACGCTGGGAACCGCAGTGTACAGCGCCGCGCAAGGATTACTGGCGGCGCTGGCTGGAGCCAAATACGTTGCTCCATACGTTAACCGCGTAGATGCCCAGGGCGGTGACGGCATTCGTACTGTACAGGAGTTGCAAGCGTTACTGGAAATGCATGCGCCAGAAAGCATGGTGCTGGCTGCCAGCTTTAAAACACCACGTCAGGCGCTGGATTGTTTGCTGGCTGGATGTGAATCCATCACACTGCCCTTAGATGTAGCGCAACAAATGCTTAACACCCCTGCGGTAGAGTCAGCTATAGAGAAGTTCGAGCACGACTGGAATGCCGCATTTGGCACTACTCATCTCTAAAGGAGTAATTATGGACCGCATTATTCAATCACCAGGTAAATACATCCAGGGCGCAGATGTAATTAATCGTCTGGGCGAGTACCTGAAGCCACTGGCGGAACGCTGGTTAGTGGTGGGTGACAAATTTGTTTTAGGTTTTGCTCAATCCACTGTCGAGAAAAGCTTTAAAGATGCTGGACTGGTAGTAGAAATTGCGCCGTTTGGCGGTGAATGTTCGCAAAATGAGATCGACCGTCTGCGTGGCATCGCGGAGACTGCGCAGTGTGGCGCAATTCTCGGTATCGGTGGCGGAAAAACCCTCGATACTGCCAAAGCACTGGCACATTTCATGGGTGTTCCGGTAGCGATCGCACCGACTATCGCTTCTACCGACGCACCGTGCAGCGCATTGTCTGTTATCTACACCGATGAGGGTGAGTTTGACCGCTATCTGCTGTTGCCAAATAACCCGAATATGGTCATTGTCGACACCAAAATCGTCGCTGGCGCACCTGCACGTCTGTTAGCGGCGGGTATCGGCGATGCGCTGGCAACCTGGTTTGAAGCGCGTGCCTGTTCCCGTAGCGGCGCGACCACCATGGCGGGTGGCAAGTGCACTCAGGCAGCGCTGGCACTGGCTGAACTGTGCTACAACACCCTGCTGGAAGAAGGCGAAAAAGCGATGCTTGCCGCCGAACAGCATGTAGTGACTCCAGCGCTGGAGCGCGTGATTGAAGCGAACACCTATTTGAGTGGCGTTGGTTTTGAAAGCGGCGGGCTGGCGGCGGCACACGCGGTACATAACGGCCTGACCGCTATCCCGGACGCGCATCACTATTATCATGGTGAAAAAGTGGCATTCGGTACGCTGACGCAGCTGGTGCTGGAAAACGCGCCGGTGGAGGAAATCGAAACCGTAGCTGCGCTTAGCCATGCGGTAGGTTTGCCAATAACTCTCGCTCAACTGGATATTAGAGAAGATGTCCCGGCGAAAATGCGAATTGTGGCAGAAGCGGCATGTGCAGAAGGTGAAACCATCCACAACATGCCTGGCGGCGCGACGCCAGATCAGGTTTACGCCGCACTGCTGGTAGCCGACCAGTATGGTCAGCGTTTCCTGCAAGAGTGGGAATAACCTACTCCAAACTCCCGGCTTGTCCGGGAGTTTGAACGCAAAATTGCCTGATGCGCTACGCTTATCAGGCCTACGCAATCTCTGCAATATAGTAAATTTACGTACTTTTGTAGGCCGGATAAGGCGTTCACGCCGCATCCGGCACGCTGTGCCAGTAATCTGAAACTTCCACCTTGTTCGGGTGTTTTTTTATCCGCTTCTGGACATTTTCTCCACAGAACAATCGTTAGCCCGGAAGGTCGAATCTGTGACTCTTATTTTCACGGACGAAACAGATGAAAGCTTCACTGGCGTTATTCAGTCTTCTGACGGTATTTACCAGTTACTCCTTAAAATCTCCCGCCGTTCCACCAACCGTGGTACAAATCCAGGCTAACACCAATCTTGCCATCGCAGACGGCGCCAGACAGCAAATCGGCAGCACGCTATTTTACGATCCGGCGTATGTGCAGCTTACCTATCCTGGCGGTGATGTCCCGCAAGAACGCGGCGTATGTTCCGATGTGGTGATCCGTGCATTGCGCAGCCAGAAGGTCGATTTGCAGAAACTGGTGCACGAAGATATGGCGAAGAATTTTGCTGCGTACCCGCAAAAATGGCAGTTAAAGCGCCCGGACAGCAACATCGATCACCGTCGGGTGCCTAATCTGGAAACCTGGTTTACCCGCCACGATAAAACACGCCCCACCAGCAAGAACCCCAGTGACTATCAAGCGGGCGATATTGTCTCCTGGCGATTAGATAACGGGCTGGCACATATTGGGGTGGTGTCAGATGGCTTCGCCCGCGACGGTACGCCGCTGGTGATACATAACATTGGCGCAGGCGCGCAGGAAGAAGATGTACTGTTTAGCTGGCGGATGGTGGGGCACTATCGGTATTTTGCTAAATAAGAGATCTCCCCACATGAAGAAAAAATTCAGATCCTTTTTACACTGACGGCTTCTTTTTTCTTACGGCTCACCAGCGCCAGTGCCAGTACAATCAGCACAATACCGCTACCTTCAACTGCCCCCGGATTCTCACCGAGCAGCCACCAGGAAAAGAGTACGCCGCAAACGGGAACGGCCAGTGTGCTTAAGCTGGCAATACTGGCAGGCAAGTTTTTCAATACAAACAACCATAAGCTCCACGCCAGCGCTGTCGCCAGAATCGCACTGTAGGCCAGCGCCCAGAACACGGTGGGTTGCCAGTCAATTTCACGTTGCGGCACCAGTAAAGCGACCACACTCATCACCAGCGCCGCATACAGCATCTGCCAGGATGTTAGCGACAATAAATCCACGCGCGGATGGCGGGCATACAGACGTTTAGCAACAATCGCGCTCGCCCCCCAACTCGCACCGGAGAGAATTGCCAGCATGGCGCTTTTCATCGAAGAGAAATCGAGTTGCCACGGCTGCAACACCAAAAATAAGCCGAAAGCGGCAATCAGAATCGCGAAATATTGCCCACGTCGCAGGCGTTCACCGAGAAACAACGCGGCGAAAATTACCACCCAGAACGGCATGGTATAGCTCAGGATTGCCACCTTCCCCGCTCCGCCACTGACCAGCGCCCACTGTGCCAGGCCAACCATCCCGCAGGTTTGTAACAGGGCAATGGCTAAGGTGTATTTAAACGGCGTCGGGCGCATTCCGCGACCACGTAATAAAAGGACGATGAATAAAACGAGAGCGCCGAAAATGCAGCGTAAGGCGGTGAAGTCGAAGGCACCGATGTAGCTGGTGACTTGCTTCATGAAAATCCAGCTATAACTCCAGATAAGTGTGAGCACAACCAGGCCACTGATTGCCAGTGGGTTGCTCTTTCCTGCGGCAGACATGAGAGATCCAGTGTGTAGTTTTCCTGTGGACACTATACGCCGGTAAAGAAACTTCAGCGACTGCATGAAAGGCAGTCGCTGAAGAAGGTCAGATTACAGCAGGTCGAAACGGTCGAGGTTCATCACTTTCACCCACGCTGCCACGAAGTCTTTAACAAACTTCTCGTGGGCATCGCTGCTGGCGTAAACTTCCGCCACCGCACGCAGGACAGAGTTAGAACCAAAGACCAGATCCGCACGGCTGGCTGTGTATTTCACTTCGCCAGTTTCGCGGTCACGGCCTTCGAACAGCTCTTTCGATTCGTCGGTCGCTTTCCACTCATAACGCATATCCAGCAAGTTCACGAAGAAGTCATTGCTCAATACGCCAACGCGGTCAGTGAAGACGCCGTTTTTGCTGCCATCGAAGTTGGCACCCAGTACGCGCATCCCGCCCACCAGCGCAGTCATTTCCGGCGCGGTCAGCGTCAGTTGCTGTGCTTTATCAATCAACAGTGACTCGGTGGTGGAAACGTCCAGACGAGCGCGATAGTTACGGAAACCGTCAGCAATTGGCTCCAGCAGTTCGAACATCTCAATGTCAGTCTGATCCTGACGCGCATCAACGCGGCCCGGCGCAAACGGCACATGAATGCTCAAACCTGCGGCGCTTGCGGCTTTCTCAACGCCAACCACACCTGCCAGCACGATGATATCCGCCAGCGAAGCTTTGCCAGACTCTTTCTGAATTTTCTCCAGAACTGGCAGAGCACGAACGGCTGCGGCGTTCACATCCCAGTCACGCTGCGGCATTAATGCCAGACGCGCACCGTTGGCACCACCACGTTTGTCGCCACCACGGAAGGTAGAAGCAGACGCCCAGGCCACCGATACCAGCTCACTAACAGACAGACCAGAATCCGCAATCGCGAATTTCAGATCGATAATGTCCTGCTCGGTCGGGTTGTAGATCGGCTGCGGCAGCGGATCTTGCCAGATCAGATCTTCTTTCGGTACTTCCGGTCCGATGTAACGAGATTTCGGCCCCATATCCCTGTGCGTCAGTTTGAACCAGGCACGAGCAAAGGCTTCGTTGAACGCCTGCGGATCGTTGAGGAAACGACGAGAGATCTTCTCGAACTCAGGATCAAAACGCAGCGTCAGGTCGGTCACCAGCATCGTCGGTTTACGTTTCTTCGACGGATCAAACGGATCCGGGATAATTTCCGGTGCGTCTACCGCTTCAAACTGGATTGCGCCAGCCGGGCTGCGGGTCTGTACCCACTCATACTTGAACAGGTTCTCGAAGAAATAGTTGCTCCACTGGGTCGGCGTCTGGGTCCAGACCACTTCCAGACCAGAGGTAATGGCATCTGCGCCAACGCCGCTGCCGTAAGTGCTCGCCCAGCCTAAACCTTGTTCTTCAATCGGTGCTGCTTCTGGATCAGGACCTACGTTTGATGTCGGACCGGCACCGTGGGTTTTACCCAGCGTATGACCACCCGCAATCAGCGCCACGGTTTCTTCGTCATTCATGCCCATGTTGCCGAAGGTCGCGCGGATAGCTGCTGCTGCCGAAAGTGGTTCGCCGCTGTGATCAGGGCCTTCCGGGTTAACGTAAATCAGGCCCATCTCGGTTGCACCCAGCGGTGCTTTCGCCAGCGCTTCCGGATGACGGTGAGTCAGCCAGGCTTTTTCATCACCCCAGTTAACATCCAGATCCGGTTCCCAGACGTCTTCACGACCGGCACCAAAACCGAAGGTACGGAAGCCGGAGTTTTCCAGCGCCACGTTACCCGCGAGGATAAACAGGTCGGCCCAGGAGATTTTCTGACCATATTTCTGTTTGATTGGCCACAACAGGCGACGCGCTTTATCGAGGCTTACGTTATCCGGCCAGGAGTTCAGCGGTGCAAAACGTTGCTGACCACGACCCGCGCCGCCGCGACCGTCGATTGAACGGTAAGTACCCGCGCCGTGCCAGGCCATACGAATAAACAGACCGGCGTAGCTGCCCCAGTCGGCTGGCCACCACGGTTGAGATTCTGTCAGCAGGGCTTTCAGATCTTTTTTCAGGCCGTAGTAATCTAATTTGCTGAATTCTTTGCGGTAGTCAAAGTCCTCACCCAGCGGGTTAGAACGATTAGAATGTTGGTTTAACAGGTCAACACGGAGTTGATTTGGCCACCAGTCGCGCGTGGTTGTGCCCCCACCTGCGCTCTGGTCGTGACCGCCCTGATGGAACGGGCATTTGCCGGTGGCTGTCGTGTTATGGATATCGTCTGACGTGCTCATCAATGTGCTCCCCTCTACAGTGTTACCGTTACGATACACAGCGTTAGAGAGAAGTTATAATTGAATTAATCCACGGATGCGATAGTTGAGATCTTACATATTGTTGGTTAAAGAGATGTAGATCAAATTGATCGTAATTAAGACTTTTTGATTATGTCCGATTTAGGATAAATGCTTTATAAAAAAGGGTTTTAGATTTGTATCCTTCAAGTAATGAGGGAGAAAACAAGGCTGATAACCTTATTTTCCCGCCCTCATTTCGAGGCAGCATTTTGTGCTCTGTTTAAAATTTGTGATCACTGTGTGATTTTCACAAAAGGCACACTATTTATAAACCAGGTCGAACACCCAGTGTATGGCAAATCGCGTAACTCATTTCAGCGCGGTTAAGCGTATAGAAGTGGAAATCTTTCACTCCTTCACGGCTTAAAATCTTCACCATATCCATGGCAATATTCGCGCCCACCAGCTTGCGGGTTTCAGCATCGTCATCCAGGCCGTCGAACATTTGTGCCATCCACGCCGGAATACGCACGTTGGTCATGTCGGCAAATTTCTTCGCCTGTTTAAAGTTAGATACCGGCAAAATGCCCGGAATGATTTCCACATCAATGCCTGCCGAGACGCAGCGATCGCGAAAACGCAGGTAGCTTTCGACATCGAAGAAGAACTGAGTAATGGCGCGGTTGGCTCCGGCATCCACTTTTCGTCTCAGGTTGAGTAAATCGGCCTGGGCACTTTTCGCTTCTGGATGTACTTCCGGATACGCCGCCACGGAGATATCGAAATCTGCCACTTCTTTTAACAGTGTCACCAGGTCAGAAGCATACATTTCTGGCTTACCACTTCCCGGCGGCAGGTCGCCACGCAGCGCCACGATATGGCGAATACCGTTATTCCAGTAGTCGCGTGCAATGATCCGCAGCTCGGCAGGCGTCGCATCAATGCAGGTAAGATGCGGTGCCGCTTCCAGGCCGGTGCGATCTTTAATGCCTTTAATAATGCTGTGCGTACGGTCGCGCTCGCCGGAGTTTGCGCCATAGGTCACCGATACAAACTTCGGTTTCAGGCTGCTAAGGCGATCGATGGAGTTCCACAGGGTCTGCTCCATTTCACTGGTACGCGGCGGGAAAAATTCGAACGAAACGTTAATCTGCCCCTGGACTTCTGCCAGACTCTGATTCAGGGCATCCCGCTGGCTGGCGTGAAAAAAGCTCATACCTTACCTCATCAATCGCTTGTCGTTATATGTTGTGTTGTGCACATCTATCCGTTTAGACGTCCAGATGTAAAGATGAAGGAAAAGCCGAAGGGCGTCAACCGAAAAATAACCAATGATGGTGAGGAAAAATCAGGGAAGATGAAAAAAACTCATCTTAATTAGAGGCGATAAAAGATTTCTCTATAGCGCAATCCACCTCGCACGTTTTGACTCATATTCTGACAACACAGCGACACCTGGGCTAATTCGAAAAACAACGTCCTGCCACCGGATGGTGATGTTAAGGCATCTGATTCGGCCTGCGCCCTCGCGTAGGCCGAATACAGGATCTGCGCAATCAACGGGTAACAAACAGTTGAGTCAATTCAGTGCGCACTTTTATTTGATATCCTTCACGCGCATACCGTTGAGCTGTTCATCCGTAATGGTGTTGCCCGCTTTGAAGTAATCAACCACCGCGTGATAAACGTAATAACCGCCCGTTGTGTTACGCGCTTTCCCTTCGGTAAAGGCGGTAAAACCATCTCCACCATCAGCAAGGAAACTCTGAGTAGCAATGTGATAAACCGTCGCATCTTCAATGGGTTTGCCATTCAGAGTCAGTGTGATTACCCGCTGACCAACCGGCTTGCTGCTGTCGTACTTCATTTCCAGGCCTTTCGATACCTGTAAAACGCCATTGCTTAAACTTGCGCCGTGTTCCATCAGACTGCGTAATTGTTTACCCGTGAGTTCCATCGTCACCAGTTCGTTGGGGAACGGGAAGGTACTGATGACGCCGCCCATCGTGATCGCCCCTGCGGGGATCTCATTGCGGATACCACCAGAGTTTGTTAAAGCCAGTTGGGTATTTTTACCCGCTGCTGCCAGTAAAGCGTCAGCCGCCAGGTTCCCGAGGGAAGCCGATTCACCATAGGCACGTTTTAATTCAACCGGCGATTGCGCCACCGTTTGTTGCACCACTTCATCAAGCTTTTTATTCCAGCCGTCGATCACCTGTTTCGTTTGCTGATCGGGCTTCCACTCGTCAGCGTAAATGGTTTTAAGCTCGAAGTTTTTCACCGTAAAATTATGCGGCTTCTCTTTGTAGTCGAGAACCAGTTTGCCCACATCAATCCCGCCGCTGTCAGTGGAGAGGATGAGCGTATTGCCGACTTTAATCGGTTCCGGCGTACCCACATGTGCATGTCCGGTGATCAAAATATCCAGCCCTTTCACCTGACTTGCCGTCTGAATATCTTTATCCAACGCGCGACGCACATCTGTGCCTCCCATACTGGACTGGCGGGCTGGAACACCTTCGTGGATCAGGGCGACGGTCAAATCAACCTTGCCTTTGAGTTCATCGATATAACGTTGTAGCCATTTAATTTCATCGCGCGCTTCAATACCCACGCGCGTAGCAGCAGAGACAGTGTCATTAAAGGCAAATACTCCGTGCAAACCAATAACGCCTATTTTCACACCGTCTTTTTCGATGATGGTATATGGCTTATCCCAGAATGATTTACTGCTGTTCTGATAAAAAATATTGCCCTGCACAATAGGGAATTTTGCCTGGCTCAACTGTAATAATGTGTTGTCCCAGCCGTGGTCAAATTCATGGTTGCCTATTGTGACGGCATCAAACGGCATAGTATTCATAATATCGATAATAGCCTTACCTTTGGTCAGGCTGCTGATATATGGCCCGGTAAAATAGTCGCCCGCATCAAAAAACCATGTCGCTTTATTTTTTGCTTTTTCTTGCTTAACCAGCGTAGTGATATTTGCCCAGCCGCCAATATCCCGTTTACCGTCAGCGATCCACGGCACTTTATAAGGTTCTACATGCGCATGGAGGTCGTTGGTATAAATAATAGTGACATCTTTAGCGCAAGCCCAGAACGGCAGTGTTAATGCGATACCCGCAGCAAGTATTTTAATTTTCATAAACAATCCCTTTCAGTGAGATAAAGGATTGCTACATTACGTTCTGAAAGACTTATTTATGTGAGAGTAATCACATCCGCAGGGGATAGTTGCCGGACAAAATCAACGACCTTGTGAAATCGTTGGTGATATATGTCGACTCTGTTTACGATTAATGCCTGTAAAACGTTCGGTTGCCGAAATTTGGGATTGGCCTCATCGGAAGATTACAGTTGGCCAGACTATAAACTGGGTTATCCGGCACTGCACTGTCGGGCATGTGGCAGTTACCCGCCGTTGTTTGACGAGCAACAATTTCGTGACTGGTTGTCAGTTCACTTGTCTACTTATGCAATTGAGAAAGGCCATTTCTGCCCAGTATGTTATGGCACAGACATGATTTGTTATGGTCACAATCCACAGGGTTCGCAACGCATTCAATGCCGTAACTGCAAAAAAGTCTGGACGCCTAAAAAATATCAGAAAGAAATTACGCATCCCCAGGCCATTGAAACCGTTCAACTGTTCATACCCTTTCAAGGGGCCAGCGCAGTACAAAAACTGTATGTTTTAGTCAGTCTTGACGCCACTCGTGGCAACATTCTTCATCTCTCCACGAATTATACGCAACATCAGACAGGAGACAGTCTGCGGTACAGTTACAAGGGCAACACAGAACCAACTATGCACCATCACGATATCGTGCAGAAGGTAGATATGCGTGAAGCGCAATTCTTGCGCCGGAGCCAGTTCGATGAAATTCAGTATGGCAGTGCTGTACTCAAGCGCAACGGTAAGGGAGCCATACTACGCCCGGTTATCACGGCACACGGGCATTTCAGAATACTGAAAATCCGCTATCCAGATGTCAAAACGCATATTATTTCACACGAATGTTTTCTAAGAGGCGCAATTATTACAGCCTGGGCAGATCAGTTCCGCCAACAACAAGGTGAACTTTGGTTCGTAGAAGAAGAAATCAGTGACAGTAACGCTGATACGCCCTGGCATTTTAAGGGAACGACATACCATGGTTGGTGGCAAAATCAGTGGCAGCGCTGGGAGCAGGGGAATAACTGCAAGATGGTCTGCCTACTCACGGGAGCCTGCTTAGAAAGGGGCGCAAATGTTTCTCTGGCAACCAGTCGTTGTTTTATCACATGGCTGACAGACCAACACGACTTTACCCAAAGCGCGTTATTATCCGCAGGTCGCGTAACGCAAATGCTGACCTCACTGGCGTTAAAATACAATGAATCGCTCACTCCATCTTGTTAGTCAATACACTCGACAAACGACCATAAATTAAGAGAGATCACTACCTTTCATTTAATTAAATATATAAATGTATGACCGTGAAATATAATCATGGTCAATGTTTAATTAATAACATTATTTGTTACTAAGATCACACAATACTTTTCTGAACTATGCTTACATAAAATAAGACACGATGTGTCTTTTATTTAAATAATTCAACAAATGTAACAACCCCTATCCAGGAGGGATGATGAAAACTGTATTTACAACATTATCAGTCATATTCGGCGTGATATTTTCTCACAGTGTTCTAGCTCAGGACGTTACTATTTATTATACGAATGACATCCACGCACATGTCAATCCGGCAAAAATCATCGCTGTTGATAAGAACAGACTTATAGGTGGTATGGCTAATATTGCAGGCATCGTTAATGAAGCGAAGAAAAAAAGCAAAGATGTGTTTTTCTTTGATGCAGGCGACTATTTTACCGGGCCGTATATCAGCACACTGACCAAAGGTGAAGCTATTATTGATATCATGAACACTATGCCCTTTGATGCGGTGTCTGTTGGTAATCACGAGTTCGATCACGGTGTGCCCAATATGGTGTCTCAGTTATCAAAAGCAAAATTCCCCATTCTGCTGGGAAATATCTACTACACCGATACGAATAAACCAGTTTGGGATCATCCGTGGACCATTATCGAAAAAGATGGTTTAAAGATTGGTGTGATTGGATTGCATGGCGCATTCGCTTTCTATGATACAGTCGCGGCAAAAGCACGTGAAGGCGTAGAAGCCAGAGACGAAATTAAATATTTAAATAAAGCACTTGCAGAATTAAAAGGTAAAGTCGACATTACCGTTTTGCTAATTCACGAAGGTGTCCCGGCGCGTCAATCAAGCTTTGGTAGTAAAGATGTGGAGCGGCTACTACAGGCAGATATTGAGACAGCTAAAAAAGTGAATGGTGTTGATGTCTTAATTACCGGTCACGCACATGTCGGAACACCGCAACCAATAAAAGTTAATAACACATTAATTGTATCTACCGATGCATACGGCACCAACATCGGAAAACTTGTGCTTGATTACAATCCGAAAACGAAGAAAATTGATAGTTATAATGGTGAGTTAATCACCATCTTTGCAGATCAATTTAAACCTGACACCATCGTTCAAAATACTATTGATAAATGGAGTGCACAGCTTAACAAAATAACACAGGAAGTTGTCGGCCATTCTCCCATAGTTTTAACACGTGAGTATGGTAGTTCCTCTTCTACCGGCAACCTTATTCTTGATGCAATGATGGAAAAAACACCTGATGCCGTTGCCGGATTTCAAAATAGCGGTGGGATGCGAGCTGATTTTCCTAAAGGCGATATCACACTAGGAGATGTTATTAGCACATTCCCCTTTAATAATGACCTCATCGAGATGGATTTGACGGGCCGCGATCTCAAATCATTGATGACGCATGCAACCAATCTAACTAACGGTGTGTTACAGGTTTCAAAAAGCGTTGCGGTTGTCTATGACAGCAAAAAACCACTCAACCAACGGTTAATCTCTTTCACCATTAACGGCAAACCCGTGGAAGATAATCAAACATATCGTATTGCCACGCACTCCTTTTGTGCCAGTGGTGGTGACGGTTTTGAAGCATTTTTGAATGGAAAAAATGTGAAGACGATACCGGGAACAACCTCGGCGGAATCTATCATCGATTATTTCAAAAATCATAAACCTGTCACCCCAGACTTAACTAAACGAGTCATGGACGTCGCCAAATAAAATCTCATTTATCAGTCAATTTATTTAACAAGGAATGCGAATGAAAACAGCGCAGCGTACTTTATTTGCCGCAACATTGCTGACTATTTTTTCGACCTCAGTTATGGCGCAGGATGTCACGATTATTTATACCAATGATCTTCACGCTCATGTGGATTCCTATAAAGTACCGTATGTCGCAGACGGAAAACGCGACATTGGTGGCTTTGCCAATATATCCACGTTAGTAAAACAAGAGAAAGCCAAAAATAAAGCCACCTTTTATTTTGATGCTGGAGACTATTTCACCGGGCCATATATCAGTAGCCTGACAAAGGGCGAAGCAATAATTGATATTATGAATACCATGCCTTTTGACGCAGTATCAATCGGTAATCATGAGTTTGACCATGGCTGGGATAATGCCCTCCGACAATTAAGCAAAGCGAATTTCCCTGTTTTATTAGGCAATGTTTATCATAAAGAGAGTGAGAAACCCTTCTGGAACAAGCCCTACACCATCCTGGAAAAAGATGGCATCAAGATTGGTATTGTTGGGCTACACGGCGTATTTGCATTTAATGACACGGTCTCGGAGCTCTCTCTCCAGGGACTCGATAATGACAATAATAACCGATTTGATAAATCTTCCGCGACCCTCAAGAATCAGGGGATTGAAGCACGTGATGAAGTGAAGTATTTGCAGCATTATATCGACGAGTTACGTGATAAGGTTGACCTCACCGTGGCGCTGGTTCATGAAGGCGTACCGGCGCGTCAGTCCAGCATTGGCAATACAGATGTTAGACGTGCGCTGGATAAAGATATTCAAACCGCAAGCAAGGTGAAAGGATTGGATATTCTGATTACCGGGCATGCCCACGTCGGAACGCCAGAACCAATCAAAGTCGGCAACACCTTAATCCTTTCGACTGACAGTGGCGGTATCGATATTGGTAAATTAATCCTTGATGTCAACCCTACAGCTCGGAATCATAAAGTGAAGAGCTTTGAGCTGAAAACGGTTTATGCCGATGAATGGATACCCGATCCAACCACACAAAAAGTTATCAATGGCTGGAATAAAAAACTGGCGGATCTTGTACGCCAACCAGTCGGTGAATCATCGATTGCATTAACTCGTGCCTACGGTGAGTCATCGCAACTTGGCAACCTGTTTACCGATGCAATGCTTGTCGCTGCACCGACTGCACAAATTGCGTTGATAAACTCCGGCAGTTTACGTGCTGATATAAATGCAGGCACGATTACCTTTGGTGACATTACCAGTACATTCCCCTTCAAGAATGAACTTACTGAAATGGATCTCAGCGGTAAGGATCTGCGTAACCTACTGGAACACGGGGCATCGCTTACCAATGGCATCCTGCAAATGTCAAAAGGCGCAGAAATGCGCTATACCCTGCAGAAACCAGTAGGTCAGCGCATTGTATCTTTTAAAATTAATGGTGAAGAGATCGTTGATACGAATATTTACCATGTTGCGACTACGACTTTCCTAGCACTTGGGGGCGATGGTTTTCTGGCATTCAAAGAAGGGAAAAATGTCTAGGTCCGCGCCGGAAATAACATGTCCAATGTCGTAATCGATTATTTTAAGAAAGGCCACAAGATTACTCCTGCACAGGTAAATGAAATGCGGGTAGAAGTAAGCAAATAACAAAAACTTATAATACCATTCATTCACTGGATGACATTATTTCTCTCTAAATCAACAATATATAAGAGATATATTTATGTATATAAAAAAGCACTGGATAGCTTTATCCATTCTATTAATACCTTGCATTGGAAACGCTCAGGAAATTAAAATTGATGAAAGCTGGTTACATCAAAGCTTGAATGTCATTGGTCGCACAGACTCTCGCTTTGGCCCAAGACTGACTAACGACCTCTACCCTGAATATACTGTAGCAGGAAGAAAAGACTGGTTTGATTTTTATGGTTATGTTGATCTACCGAAATTCTTTGACGTCGGCAGTCACTATGATGTTGGGATCTGGGATGAGGGCTCACCACTATTTACGGAAATAGAACCTCGGTTTTCCATTGACAAATTGACCGGATTAAATCTTGCGTTCGGCCCATTTAAAGAATGGTTCATTGCAAACAACTATGTCTATGATATGGGTGACAACCAGTCATCCCGGCAAAGTACATGGTATATGGGGCTTGGTACAGATATCGACACGGGTCTACCAATTAAGCTTTCTGCCAATATATACGCCAAGTATCAGTGGCAAAACTATGGTGCCGCTAATGAAAATGAATGGGACGGATATCGATTCAAAATAAAATATAGCATCCCTCTTACAAATTTATTCGGAGGGCGATTGGTATACAATGGTTTTACTAACTTTGATTTTGGCTCCGATCTTGCGGACAAGTCACACAATAATAAACGAACCAGTAATGCTATTGCTTCAAGCCATATCCTTTCCCTTCTATATGAACACTGGAAATTTGCATTTACACTACGTTATTTTCACAACGGTGGACAATGGAATGCGGGAGAGAAGGTTAACTTCGGAGATGGTCCATTTGAATTAAAAAATACAGGATGGGGAACCTATACTACTATTGGTTATCAATTTTAAATTAGGTGACATTTTAGATATTGTTACTTAATGTCATTTTGTAATTGTCATTAATAACTTCACCATTCACTCTGTTACTTCATCGCTCAACACAAAAGCCCCCTTATTACCGGGGGCACTGACCAAAGGCAAAATGACAATCAATCACCACTTCCCCAGGAAGAGGTTTAGGGGTGACAACAAAAGCTGGCAACTGCCAGCTTTTGTTCAATAATCACTACAACAACTGCGCCAGTCGGTTAATATCCGACTGAATCGCCCCGGCGGTGACGTCGCGCCCTGCACCTGGCCCGCGGATCACCAGCGGGTTGTCGCGATACCAGCGGCTTTCGATGGCAAAGACGTTATCGCATGGCAGTAGTGATGCCAGCGGATGGTCTTCACGCACCGCTTCCACGCCCACACGCGCTTTGCCGTTGGCATCGAAACGCGCCACGTAGCGCAGCACCAGCCCCATTTCGCGGGCCGCTTCCAGTCGTTGCACCATCTGCTCGTTAAGTTCATCGCCATTTTCAAAGAAATGGTCGATGCTGCCGCCTTCGCAATGGGCAGGTACCAGTGATTCAACACGTACCTGGTCCGGTTCAATGTTGTAACCCGCTTCACGCGCCAGAATCACCAGCTTGCGCATCACGTCTTTGCCGGAAAGGTCATCACGCGGGTCAGGCTCGGTTAAGCCCTGCTGCCACGCCTGATCCACCAGCTCGGTAAACGGCACGCTACCGTCGAATTGCAGGAACAGCCAGGAGAGCGTGCCGGAGAAGATCCCGCTGATCGACAAAATAGTATCGCCGCTGTCGATCAGATCGCGCACGGTGTGGTTGATCGGCAAGCCTGCGCCGACGGTAGCGTTGTACAGCCAGTGACGCCCGGTTTTTTCGAAGGCGTCGTGGATCTGGCGATATTT
The DNA here is from genome assembly GCF_046487695.1 of Escherichia sp. WS1118. Taxonomy (NCBI): domain Bacteria; kingdom Pseudomonadati; phylum Pseudomonadota; class Gammaproteobacteria; order Enterobacterales; family Enterobacteriaceae; genus Escherichia; species Escherichia sp. WS1118. The sequence goes on from NZ_JBJQIZ010000017.1 coordinate 47,670, forward strand.
ATTGCTGTCGCTGGCTCCTGCCAGTTTGTTGGCGCTGATGACGTGGAAACCGTGGCTGGCAAAATCGAGATACTGATCAGCAAGCTGCTGGCTGGCGGTAACGTCCAGCACCACTAAATCATCATACGGATGGGCGCGCATCCACAGGAACAGCGACTCTTCATCCTGCTCGACCGCTTCATCGTTGAAGAAGGCTAACGCGCGGCTGGCGTCCAGCCCGTCATAGCTCAACAGGCTGCGGCGGCTGTCCACCACGCCTGCCAGCACAAATTCAAAGCCGGTACGTGCCGAAAGCGTACTCTGCTCACGGGCGAACAGTTCCAGCCAGCGGGAACCGATATTGCCCTTGCCGAACAACACCAGGCCGATGCGTTTTTCCGCACGGAAGACGGACTGATGCAGCCCCTGAATCAGGCTTTCGGTCGGGCCGGTGCGCAGTACTGCCACCAGGCTGATGCCGTCATCGGACTGCCAGGTAAATTCGACCGGCTGGCCTTTCAGTTGCTGCCAGAAGCGGTGGCAATGCAGCGGGTTACGGGTGACGCCCGCCCCAACCATCGCCACCAGCGCTAGCCCCTGACGCAGGCGCAGTTCGCCAGGTAATCCCGCTTCGTCGAGGATTTTCAGCGCACTGTCGGCCACTTCTGAGGTGTAGCAAAATTGCAGCAACTGGCGATCGTTATGCACGCCAACCGCCAGTGGGCGCACCTGAGCACGTTTCAGGATCTGGTCGATCTCTTTATGCGCCAGTTTGAAATCCTGGCTGGCGGGCACCTGAAACTCAATCAAGCAGACATCATCATGGCTGGTGACAATACGCGCACCAGTACCGGAGGCCAGCACGCGTTCAATGCGCGTGGAACCTTGATCCGGCGTGTAGCTACAGCGCAGTTGCAGGTCGATTTCGCTGCCAGAAACGGGCTGTAAAGTACGGGCATGAAGAACGGGAGCCGCCAGACGCGCCAGTTCGCTGGCTTCATCCAGACGCAGCAACGGCAGCAGGCAGGCATCTTTCACTTTACGCGGGTCGGCGCTATATACCCCGGCGACGTCGCTCCAGATGGTTACGCGAGAAACACCCGCCAGCGCACCGATTTGTGTCGCGGAATAGTCGGAACCGTTACGCCCCAGCAGCACCGTTTCACCGGCGTTGTTACGGCTGATAAACCCGGTCACCACCAGACGTTTGCCCGGATGTTGTACCAGTAGCTGTTGCAGCAACGGGTAAGAAAGTCCTTCATCAACCTGCGGTTGCGCAGCGCGTTCAGCGCGTAAAAACTCGCGGGCATCAAGCCAGGCCGCTGGCAGCCCTTGTTGATTAAGCACCGCAGACATCAGGCGCGCCGACCACACTTCACCGTGGCCCACCACTTCCGCATACACCGCATCGTTAATACCGCTGTCGAGCAACGCCGCCAGGTGCTCAAGATCGCTGACAAAAGCGCTAATGAGGTTATCGGCTTCTTCGGCGGGTAGCAGGCCGCTAATCAGATCGCACTGATAACGACGTAATGTTTGTTGAACCTGATGCGCAGAGAGACGATCGGTCTGGCTTAGTTTCAACCAGTTAATCAACTGGTTAGTGGTGCTACCGGCGGCGGAAACCACCATCATATCGTCAGGCTGAGAGTACTCCGCCATAATGCCCGCGACACGCAAATAACACTTCACATCAGCCAGACTACTGCCACCAAATTTATGCAGTTGACGACCTTTCGCCCCTGCCTGCGCAATCACACTCATTTTTACCCCTTGTTTGCAGCCCGGAAGCCATTTTCCAGGTCGGCAATTAAATCTTCGCCATCTTCAATACCGGTGGAGATACGCAGCAGCGTCTCGGAGATCCCGGCGGCAGCACGCGCTTCTGGCGCCATGCCTGCATGTGTCATGGTTGCGGCGTGAGAGATTAAACTTTCCACTCCCCCTAATGATTCCGCCAGCGTAAACAACGACAGCTCGCCCAGGAAACGACGCAGCGTGTGCTCATCGCCATCCAGTTCAAAACTCAACATTGCGCCAAAGCCTTTTTGCTGGCGCGCGGCAATTTCATGCCCCTGATTTTCCGGCAGCGACGGGTGATACAGTTTTTTCACCAACGGCTGGGTTTGCAGATATTTCACAATCGCCTGCGCGTTGCGCTGGGCCAGCTCCATTCGCGGCACCAGCGTTCGCAACCCGCGCAGCAGCAGATAGCTGTCAAACGCGCCGCCCGTCACGCCAATATTGTTTGCCCACCAGGCAAGTTCAGTGACAACGTCCGGGTCTTTAGCAATCACTACGCCTGCCACCACGTCAGAGTGACCGTTCAGATATTTCGTGCATGAATGCAACACCAGATCGGCACCTAATGCCAGTGGATTTTGTAATGCCGGGCTTAAGAAGGTGTTATCCACCACGCTCACCGCCCCGACTTCCCTTGCCAGATGGCAGATTTTCGCAATATCCACGACGCGTAACAATGGATTACTTGGGCTTTCTACCAGTACCAGTTTGGGTTTTTCTGCCAGCGCTGCCCGTAATGCCTGTTCATCGCCTTGATCAACAAACAACACGCGATAGCAACCGCGTTTCGCCAGGCTGTCGAACAGGCGATAGCTACCGCCGTAGCAGTCGTGCGGCGCAACCAGCAGATCGCCAGGTTTCAAAAAGACGGTCGTTACCAGGTGAATCGCGGACATGCCGGTATTAGTAAGTACTGCACCAGCACCGCCTTCCAGTTCTGCCAGCGCTCGCTGAACCACATCGCGCGTTGGGTTGCCGCGCCGCGAGTAATCATGCGCGCGCGGTTCATTAAATCCGGTAAAGTTATAGGTACTGGAAAGATGGATGGGAGGGACAACGCAACCATACTGTTCGTCGTCATTTAACCCGCTACGCACTGCGATGGTGGCCTGTTTACGCGTCATGTGATGAAGTTCCCTGGGCTTGGTCGGTGAAATGTCAGGCACCAGAGTAAACATTGTGTTAATGGACGTCAATACATCTGGACATCTAAACTTCTTTGCGTATAGATTGAGCAAATCTCAAATAGCCGTTAAAATTATATGCATTATCACGCCGACAGGTGCATTACACGATGTCACGGTAACGCCTGTACGGTAAACTATGCGGGTTTACGGTCAGTACCCATATTAATTGTGTGGTCTGGCCTCAATTTATTGACGAAGAGGATTAAGTATCTCATGGCTGAATGGAGCGGCGAATATATCAGCCCATACGCTGAGCACGGCAAGAAGAGTGAACAAGTCAAAAAAATTACGGTTTCCATTCCTCTTAAGGTGTTAAAAATCCTCACCGATGAACGCACGCGTCGTCAGGTGAACAACCTGCGTCACGCGACCAACAGCGAGCTGCTGTGCGAAGCGTTTCTGCATGCCTTTACCGGGCAACCTTTGCCGGATGATGCCGACCTGCGTAAAGAGCGCAGCGACGAAATTCCGGAGGCGGCAAAAGAGATCATGCGTGAGATGGGGATTAACCCGGAGACGTGGGAATACTAAAGCGGAAAAGAGCGGCGCGGAGTTAACCAGCCGCTTTTTTCATACATGGACGTTTAACGATGAAAATCAGGCTACTGATTCTCAGCCTGCTGGTTTCTGTGCCTGCATTTGCCTGGCAACCACAAACCGGCGACATCATCTTTCAGATCTCTCGCTCATCGCAAAGTAAAGCGATCCAACTGGCGACCCATTCCGATTACAGCCACACCGGTATGCTGGTGATACGCAACAAAAAGCCCTACGTTTTTGAAGCGGTCGGCCCGGTAAAATACACCCCACTCAAGCAGTGGATCGCCCATGGTGAAAAGGGCAAATACGTTGTTCGCCGCGTTGAAGGCGGACTGAGTGTTGAACAACAGCAAAAACTGGCGCAAACGGCAAAACGTTATCTCGGTAAACCGTATGACTCCAGCTTCTCGTGGAGCGACGATCGCCAGTACTGTTCGGAAGTGGTGTGGAAGGTCTACCAGAATGCGCTGGGAATGCGTGTGGGCGAGCAGCAGAAGCTGAAAGAGTTCGATCTTAGTAACCCGCTAGTTCAGGCAAAGCTCAAAGAACGCTACGGCAAAAATATTCCGCTTGAGGAAACGGTAGTTTCACCACAAGCCGTTTTCGACGCGCCACAACTCACCACGGTCGCCAAAGAATGGCCGCTGTTTTCCTGGTAATACGACCAACATTCAGGCACAAAAAAAGCGCCGTACGGCGCTTTTTTCGGAAATCCGGTCTTATTTGCTGCCCGGGATGTTGAAACGCTTGTTGAAGCGGTCAACACGGCCACCGGTAGCAACATCACGCTGTTTGCCAGTGAAGAACGGGTGGCACTTGCTGCACACGTCGAGGTTCAGGTCATGACCAACGGTGGAGCGGATTTTCATTACGTTACCGCAAGAGCAGCTAGCAGTAATTTCTTCGTATTTCGGGTGAATATCTTTTTTCATGGGAAAACCTCGGTTTAAGGCCGCGTCGCTCTTCCAGCCCTAACGCCAGACACCACGCGATGTTAAAAGTATAGCTTCAATACGATCATTTCGTACGAAGGCGCGAAATCATACAGAAATTAACCAGCGTATGCAAACTGATCCGCACTCTTCTACGGCAATGTGTATACTAACCCACCGAATTTCAAGTCAGGATGATGCTATGCCCGTTGCCCACGTTGCCTTGCCCGTTCCGCTTCCTCGTACCTTTGACTATCTGCTGCCAGAAGGCATGACGGTTAAAGCCGGGTGTCGCGTGCGCGTGCCGTTTGGCAAACAGCAGGAGCGCATCGGGGTTGTGGTGTCAGTGAGCGATGTCAGCGAGCTGCCGCTTAACGAGCTGAAAGCGGTAGTTGAAGTGCTGGACGTTGAGCCGGTATTTACTCACTCCGTCTGGCGATTACTGCTCTGGGCGGCAGATTACTATCATCATCCGATTGGCGATGTGCTGTTTCATGCCTTGCCGATTTTACTACGCCAGGGGCGGCCTGCGGCGAACGCGCCGATGTGGTACTGGTTTGCCACTGAACAAGGTCAGGCGGTGGATCTTAACAGCCTGAAACGCTCACCCAAGCAACAACAGGCACTGGCAGCGTTACGGCAAGGCAAAATCTGGCGTGATCAGGTTGCCACGCTCGAATTTAATGATGCCGCGTTGCAGGCGCTGCGCAAAAAAGGTCTGTGTGATTTAGCAAGTGAAACACCAGAGTTTAGCGACTGGCGCACGAACTATGCCGTTTCTGGTGAACGGTTGCGATTGAATACCGAACAGGCCACCGCCGTTGGCGCAATTCATAGCGCGGCAGATACTTTTTCTGCCTGGCTGCTGGCGGGCGTTACCGGTTCCGGTAAAACGGAGGTTTATCTCAGTGTACTGGAAAACGTGCTCGCTCAGGGCAAACAGGCGCTGGTGATGGTGCCGGAAATCGGCCTGACACCGCAAACTATCGCCCGTTTTCGTGAACGTTTTAATGCCCCCGTGGAAGTTCTGCATTCCGGCCTGAACGACAGCGAGCGTCTTTCGGCGTGGCTGAAAGCGAAAAATGGCGAGGCGGCGATTGTGATCGGCACCCGCTCCGCGCTGTTTACGCCGTTTAAAAATCTCGGCGTGATTGTCATTGATGAAGAGCACGACAGCTCCTACAAGCAGCAGGAAGGCTGGCGCTATCATGCCCGCGACCTGGCGGTGTATCGTGCGCACAGCGAGCAAATCCCGATTATTCTTGGCTCCGCAACGCCCGCACTGGAAACGTTATGCAACGTGCAGCAGAAAAAATACCGCCTGCTGCGCCTGACCCGTCGGGCGGGGAATGCGCGCCCGGCAATTCAACATGTGCTGGATTTAAAAGGCCAGAAAGTGCAGGCAGGTCTGGCTCCGGCGTTAATCACCCGTATGCGCCAGCATTTACAGGCCGACAACCAGGTTATCCTCTTTCTTAACCGCCGGGGTTTTGCGCCTGCGCTACTGTGCCACGACTGTGGTTGGATAGCCGAATGCCCACGTTGCGATCACTACTACACGCTGCATCAGGCGCAACAGCATTTGCGCTGCCACCATTGCGACAGTCAGCGTCCGGTGCCGCGCCAGTGCCCTTCTTGCGGTTCCACGCACCTGGTACCCGTGGGGCTGGGCACCGAACAGCTTGAACAGACGCTCGCGCCGTTGTTCCCTGGTGTCCCCATTTCTCGTATCGACCGCGATACCACCAGCCGCAAAGGGGCGCTGGAACAGCAACTGGCGGAAGTGCATCGCGGCGGCGCGAGGATCTTGATTGGCACGCAAATGCTGGCGAAAGGTCACCACTTTCCGGATGTGACGCTGGTGGCGTTACTGGATGTGGACGGCGCGCTGTTTTCTGCCGATTTTCGCTCGGCAGAACGTTTCGCCCAGCTTTACACCCAGGTCGCCGGTCGTGCCGGGCGTGCGGGTAAACAGGGCGAAGTGGTGCTGCAAACGCACCATCCGGAACATCCTCTGTTGCAAACATTGCTCTATAAAGGCTACGACGCCTTTGCCGAACAGGCACTGGCTGAACGACGCATGATGCAGCTGCCGCCGTGGACCAGCCATGTGATTGTGCGTGCGGAAGATCATAACAATCAGCACGCGCCATTGTTCCTGCAACAACTGCGTAATCTCATTCTCGCCAGCCCACTGGCAGACGAGAAACTGTGGGTTCTCGGTCCGGTTCCGGCGCTGGCCCCTAAACGTGGCGGTCGCTGGCGCTGGCAGATATTGTTGCAGCACCCTTCCCGCGTGCGCTTACAGCACATCATCAATGGTACGCTGGCGCTTATTAATACAATACCGGATTCCCGCAAGGTGAAATGGGTGCTGGATGTCGATCCGATTGAGGGTTAAACCGCATCACGATGCGAGGCGGATCGAAAAATTCAATATTCATCACACTTTTCATGAAAATTCTGTAACCGTTTTCACGCGCTATCTGCTAAAAATGTTGCCGATGTGAAGTAAACATGGATGTAGTACGCCTGACGTGCCAGGCGAGGAGTGAGTGTGAAAGCGAAGAAGCAGGAAACTGCCGCGACCATGAAAGACGTTGCCCTCAAGGCAAAAGTCTCTACAGCGACCGTCTCCCGAGCATTAATGAATCCCGATAAAGTCTCCCAGGCCACTCGTAATCGGGTTGAAAAAGCGGCCCGGGAAGTGGGTTATTTACCACAGCCTATGGGGCGCAACGTCAAGCGTAATGAATCCCGCACTATTCTGGTGATTGTCCCGGATATCTGCGACCCTTTCTTTAGCGAAATTATTCGCGGTATCGAAGTTACGGCGGCAAATCACGGATATCTGGTGCTGATTGGCGACTGTGCGCATCAAAATCAGCAGGAAAAAACCTTTATCGATTTGATCATCACCAAGCAAATTGATGGCATGTTGCTGCTGGGTTCAAGGCTGCCGTTTGATGCCAGCATTGAGGAACAGCGTAATCTGCCGCCGATGGTGATGGCGAACGAATTTGCACCGGAACTGGAGCTACCTACAGTTCATATAGACAATCTGACCGCCGCATTTGATGCAGTAAATTATCTATATGAGCAAGGGCATAAACGGATTGGCTGTATAGCCGGTCCCGAAGAGATGCCGCTGTGTCACTACCGCCTGCAAGGCTACGTTCAGGCGCTGCGTCGCTGCGGCATTATGGTTGATCCGCAATACATCGCCCGTGGCGACTTCACCTTCGAAGCCGGAAGCAAAGCAATGCAACAACTGCTTGATCTTCCACAACCGCCTACTGCGGTCTTCTGCCATAGCGATGTGATGGCGCTCGGCGCACTTTCTCAGGCAAAACGCCAGGGGCTGAAAGTCCCGGAAGACCTTTCCATAATCGGTTTTGATAACATCGACCTGACGCAATTTTGTGATCCGCCGCTGACAACCATCGCGCAGCCGCGTTACGAAATCGGTCGGGAAGCTATGCTGTTATTGCTTGATCAAATGCAGGGGCAACACGTTGGCAGTGGCTCTCGTTTAATGGACTGCGAACTTATCATCCGGGGATCAACACGCGCGTTACCTTAAAGTAAACCTTTAAGACTGCCGTGACTGGTCAAAGGCCCGCCGCTTAAGTAACATGGCGGGCTGACGAACGAATAAATACAGCGAAACGATAGTGGCACAACGAGATTATGTACGCCGCAGCCAACCGGCACCTTCGCGGCGAAAAAAGAGCACCTCACGGAAAAAGCAACGAAATCTGCCTGCGGTTTCTCCCGCTATGGTCGCTATTGCTGCCGCCGTTCTTGTGACCTTTATCGGTGGTCTGTACTTCATTACGCATCACAAGAAAGAAGAGTCCGAGACGCTGCAAAGCCAGAAAGTGACCGGAAACGGACTACCACCAAAACCAGAAGAACGCTGGCGCTACATCAAAGAGCTGGAAAGTCGCCAGCCGGGTGTGCGTGCGCCTACAGAACCTTCTGCCGGTGGTGAAGTGAAAACGCCGGAGCAACTGACACCAGAACAACGCCAGCTTCTTGAGCAAATGCAGGCTGATATGCGCCAGCAGCCAACGCAGCTGGTTGAAGTTCCGTGGAATGAACAGACGCCGGAACAGCGTCAGCAAACGCTACAGCGCCAGCGTCAGGCGCAGCAATTAGCGGAGCAGCAACGCCTGGTTCAGCAGTCGCGTACGACTGAACAAAGCTGGCAGCAGCAGACGCGTACGTCGCAAGCCGCGCCGGTACAGGCGCAACCGCGCCAGTCTAAACCGGCTTCTACTCAGCAGCCTTACCAGGATCTGCTGCAAACCCCTGCGCACACGACCGCGCAGTCGAAGCCGCAGCAAGCTGCGCCGGTTGCTCGTGCCGCTGACGCGCCAAAACCGACGGCGGAGAAAAAAGACGAACGCCGCTGGATGGTGCAGTGCGGTTCGTTCAGAGGCGCGGAACAGGCAGAGACGGTACGTGCTCAGCTGGCGTTCGAAGGCTTTGACTCAAAAATTACCACCAACAATGGCTGGAATCGTGTGGTGATTGGCCCGGTGAAAGGCAAAGAGAACGCAGACAGCACCCTCAATCGCTTGAAGATGGCGGGTCATACAAACTGCATTCGGCTCGCCGCCGGGGGTTGAAACCCTCAAAATCCCCCCCATCTATAATTACATTATGCCCCGTACTTTTGTACGGGGTTTGTACTCTGTATTCGAAACCAAGGGGTCAGCTCGTGACAACTATAGTAAGCGTACGCCGTAACGGCCATGTGGTCATCGCTGGTGATGGTCAGGCCACGTTGGGCAATACCGTAATGAAAGGCAACGTGAAAAAGGTCCGCCGTCTGTACAACGACAAAGTCATCGCGGGCTTTGCGGGCGGTACTGCGGATGCTTTTACGCTGTTCGAACTGTTTGAACGTAAACTGGAAATGCATCAGGGCCATCTGATCAAAGCCGCCGTTGAGCTGGCGAAAGACTGGCGTACCGATCGCATGCTGCGCAAACTTGAAGCATTGCTGGCAGTCGCGGATGAAACTGCATCGCTTATCATCACCGGTAACGGTGACGTGGTGCAGCCAGAAAACGATCTTATTGCTATCGGCTCCGGCGGCCCTTACGCCCAGGCTGCGGCGCGCGCGCTGTTAGAAAACACTGAACTTAGCGCCCGTGAAATTGCTGAAAAGGCGTTGGATATTGCAGGCGACATTTGCATCTATACCAACCATTTCCACACCATCGAAGAATTAAGCTACAAAGCGTAAGGATCTCCCATGTCTGAAATGACCCCACGCGAAATCGTCAGCGAACTGGATAAGCACATCATCGGCCAGGACAACGCCAAGCGTTCCGTGGCGATTGCTCTGCGTAACCGCTGGCGTCGCATGCAGCTCAACGAAGAGCTGCGCCATGAAGTGACCCCGAAAAATATCCTGATGATCGGCCCGACCGGTGTCGGTAAAACTGAAATCGCCCGTCGTCTGGCTAAGCTGGCGAATGCGCCGTTCATCAAAGTTGAAGCGACCAAATTCACCGAAGTGGGCTATGTCGGTAAGGAAGTGGATTCTATTATTCGCGATCTGACCGATGCCGCCGTGAAAATGGTACGCGTCCAGGCTATCGAGAAAAACCGTTATCGCGCTGAAGAACTGGCAGAAGAACGTATTCTCGACGTACTGATCCCACCGGCTAAAAACAACTGGGGACAGACCGAACAGCAGCAGGAACCGTCCGCTGCTCGTCAGGCATTCCGCAAAAAACTGCGTGAAGGCCAGCTTGATGACAAAGAAATCGAGATCGATCTTGCCGCAGCACCGATGGGCGTTGAAATTATGGCTCCTCCGGGCATGGAAGAGATGACCAGCCAGCTGCAGTCCATGTTCCAGAACCTGGGCGGTCAGAAACAAAAAGCGCGTAAGCTGAAAATCAAAGACGCCATGAAGCTGCTGATTGAAGAAGAAGCGGCGAAACTGGTGAACCCGGAAGAGCTGAAGCAAGATGCTATCGACGCTGTTGAGCAGCACGGGATCGTGTTTATCGACGAAATCGACAAAATCTGTAAGCGCGGCGAGTCTTCCGGTCCGGATGTTTCTCGTGAAGGCGTTCAGCGTGACCTGCTGCCGCTGGTAGAAGGTTGCACTGTTTCCACCAAACATGGGATGGTCAAAACTGACCACATTCTGTTTATCGCTTCTGGCGCGTTCCAGATTGCGAAACCGTCTGACCTGATCCCGGAACTGCAAGGTCGTCTGCCAATCCGCGTTGAGCTGCAGGCACTGACCACCAGCGACTTCGAGCGTATTCTGACCGAGCCGAATGCCTCTATCACTGTGCAGTACAAAGCACTGATGGCAACTGAAGGCGTAAATATCGAGTTTACCGACTCCGGTATTAAGCGCATCGCGGAAGCGGCATGGCAGGTGAACGAATCTACCGAAAACATCGGTGCTCGTCGTTTACATACCGTTCTGGAGCGTTTAATGGAAGAGATTTCCTACGACGCCAGCGATTTAAGCGGTCAAACTATCACTATTGACGCAGATTATGTGAGCAAACATCTGGATGCGTTGGTGGCAGATGAAGATCTGAGCCGTTTTATCCTATAATCGCGTTCAATCATTTTCATCATTGTTTGATGGGGCTGAAAGGCCCCATTTTTATTGGCGCGTATTATGACTGAACAACAAATTAGCCGAACTCAGGCGTGGCTGGAAAGTTTACGACCTAAAACCCTCCCCCTCGCCTTTGCTGCAATTATCGTCGGGACGGCGCTGGCATGGTGGCAAGGTCACTTCGATCCACTGGTCGCCCTGCTGGCATTGATTACCGCCGGGCTATTACAGATCCTTTCTAACCTCGCCAATGATTACGGCGATGCGGTAAAAGGCAGCGATAAACCTGACCGCATTGGGCCGCTACGCGGCATGCAAAAAGGGGTCATTACCCAGCAAGAGATGAAACGGGCGCTCATTATTACCGTTGTGCTCATCTGTCTTTCCGGGCTGGCACTGGTTGCAGTGGCGTGCCATACGCTGGCCGATTTTGTCGGTTTCCTGATTCTTGGCGGGTTGTCGATCATTGCCGCTATCACCTACACCGTGGGCAATCGTCCTTATGGTTATATCGGTTTGGGTGATATTTCCGTACTGGTTTTCTTTGGCTGGTTGAGCGTCATGGGGAGCTGGTATTTACAGGCTCATACATTGATTCCGGCACTGATCCTTCCGGCAACCGCATGCGGCCTGCTGGCAACGGCAGTACTGAACATTAATAACCTGCGTGATATCAATAGCGACCGCGAAAACGGCAAAAACACGCTGGTGGTGCGCTTAGGCGCAGTAAACGCGCGTCGTTATCATGCCTGCCTGCTGATGGGCTCACTGGTGTGTCTGGCGCTGTTTAATCTCTTTTCGCTGCATAGCCTGTGGGGCTGGCTGTTCCTGCTGGCGGCACCGTTGCTGGTGAAGCAAGCTCGTTATGTGATGCGCGAAATGGACCCGGTGGCGATGCGACCAATGCTGGAACGCACTGTCAAAGGAGCGTTACTGACTAACCTGCTGTTTGTTTTAGGGATATTCCTAAGCCAGTGGGCAGCATAACTGACAAATATCAATTAACAATTGATGATTTTGCCAACAGCCCACATAGCGCGATATACTGAAAATTCTCGCAGCAACTGAATGTTAAGCCTATGAAATACGATACTTCCGAGCTTTGTGACATCTATCAAGAAGATGTTAACGTCGTGGAACCGCTGTTCTCCAACTTTGGCGGACGGGCGTCGTTTGGCGGACAAATAATCACGGTAAAATGTTTCGAGGACAACGGGTTGCTGTACGATCTGCTCGAACAGAATGGCCGTGGTCGTGTTCTTGTCGTCGATGGCGGAGGTTCTGTTCGTCGCGCACTGGTCGATGCTGAGCTGGCGCGTCTGGCAGTACAAAATGAATGGGAAGGTCTGGTCATTTACGGCGCGGTGCGTCAGGTAGATGACCTGGAAGAGTTGGATATCGGCATCCAGGCGATGGCGGCAATTCCGGTTGGTGCCGCTGGCGAAGGCATTGGCGAAAGCGATGTCCGCGTCAATTTTGGCGGTGTCACCTTCTTCTCCGGCGACCATCTTTATGCCGACAATACCGGGATTATTCTTTCAGAAGATCCGCTGGATATTGAATGATAAAAAAGGCACCGCAAGGTGCCTTTTTTCTGCGTTACCTGTTGGCCTACACAGTAAAGAAATTACGCGAAAGATGAAGTGTAATCAGACCTCTTCCATGCGACCCAGCAGGGCCTGTAGACGTTCCTGCCAGCCGTTCTGCTGTTCTTTCAGATGGTTGTTCTCACGCTCCAGCTCTTCGCGCTGATGCTGGGCATTTTGAACTTCCTGCGACAGTGAGTTGTTTTTTTCTTTCAGCTCTTCGATTTCCATCTGCAACAGAGTGATGGTATCAATCGCCTGCTGTACTTTTGCTTCCAGTTTCTCAAACACTTCTAATGACATTGTCATACCTCTCCTGAATTGCAAGGCGTTGATGGATAAAAATCCTCGTCCCGATTACCGGTGACGCCTTAATAAATACGAGCGCACTTTAGTTAGCTCCGATTGTATGAAGCCGCGCCATCGCTGTCCAGCGGCACGCCTTGCAGATTACGGTTTGCTACACTTTTCATCCTTCTCCTGGTGACATAATCCACACCAATCGAAAATGTTAATAAATTTGTTGCGCGAATGATCTAACAAACATGCATCATGTACAATCAGATGGAATAAATGGCGCGATAACGCTCATTTTATGACGAAGCACACACATTTTAAGTTCGATATTTCTCGTTTTTGCTCGTTAACGATAAGTTTACAGCATGCCTACAAGCATCGTGGAGGTCCGTGACTTTCACGCATACAACAAACATTAACTCTTCAGGATCCGATTATGAGTCAAACATCAACCTTGAAAGGCCAGTGCATTGCTGAATTCCTCGGTACCGGGTTGTTGATTTTTTTCGGTGTGGGTTGCGTTGCAGCACTAAAAGTCGCTGGTGCGTCTTTTGGTCAGTGGGAAATCAGTGTCATTTGGGGACTGGGGGTGGCAATGGCCATCTACCTGACCGCAGGGGTTTCCGGCGCGCATCTTAATCCCGCTGTTACCATTGCATTGTGGCTGTTTGCCTGTTTCGACAAGCGCAAAGTTATTCCTTTTATCGTTTCACAAGTTGCCGGCGCTTTCTGTGCTGCGGCTTTAGTTTACGGGCTTTACTACAATTTATTTTTCGACTTCGAGCAGACTCATCACATTGTTCGCGGCAGCGTTGAAAGTGTTGATCTGGCTGGCACTTTCTCTACTTACCCTAATCCTCATATCAATTTTGTGCAGGCTTTCGCAGTTGAGATGGTGATTACCGCTATTCTGATGGGGCTGATCCTGGCGTTAACGGACGATGGCAACGGTGTACCACGCGGCCCTTTGGCTCCCTTGCTGATTGGTCTACTGATTGCGGTCATTGGCGCATCTATGGGCCCATTGACGGGCTTTGCCATGAACCCAGCGCGTGACTTCGGTCCGAAAGTCTTTGCCTGGCTGGCGGGCTGGGGCAATGTCGCCTTTACCGGCGGCAGAGACATTCCTTACTTCCTGGTGCCGCTTTTTGGCCCTATCGTTGGCGCGATTGTAGGTGCATTTGCCTATCGCAAACTGATTGGTCGCCATTTGCCTTGCGATATCTGTGTTGTGGAAGAAAAGGAGACCACAACTCCTTCAGAACAAAAAGCTTCGCTGTAATATGACTACGGGACAATTAAACATGACTGAAAAAAAATATATCGTTGCGCTCGACCAGGGCACCACCAGCTCCCGCGCGGTCGTAATGGATCACGATGCCAATATCATTAGCGTGTCGCAGCGCGAATTTGAGCAAATCTACCCAAAACCAGGCTGGGTAGAACACGACCCAATGGAAATCTGGGCCACCCAAAGCTCCACGCTGGTAGAAGTGCTGGCGAAAGCCGATATCAGTTCCGATCAAATTGCAGCTATCGGTATTACGAACCAGCGTGAAACCACTATTGTCTGGGAAAAAGAAACCGGCAAGCCTATCTATAACGCCATTGTCTGGCAGTGCCGTCGTACCGCCGAGATCTGCGAACATCTCAAACGCGATGGCATGGAAGAGTACATTCGTAACAACACCGGTCTGGTGATTGACCCGTACTTCTCTGGCACCAAAGTGAAGTGGATCCTCGACCATGTAGAAGGCTCTCGCGAGCGTGCGCGTCGTGGTGAATTGCTGTTTGGTACGGTTGATACGTGGCTTATCTGGAAAATGACTCAGGGCCGTGTCCATGTGACCGATTACACCAACGCCTCTCGTACCATGTTGTTTAACATCCATACTCTGGACTGGGACGACAAAATGCTGGAGGTGCTGGATATTCCACGCGAGATGCTGCCAGAAGTGCGTCGTTCTTCCGAAGTATACGGTCAGACTAACATTGGCGGCAAAGGCGGCACGCGTATTCCAATCTCCGGGATCGCCGGTGACCAGCAGGCGGCGCTGTTTGGTCAGTTGTGCGTGAAAGAAGGAATGGCGAAGAACACCTATGGCACTGGCTGCTTTATGCTGATGAACACTGGCGAGAAAGCGGTGAAATCAGAAAACGGCCTGCTGACCACCATCGCCTGCGGCCCGACTGGCGAAGTAAACTATGCGCTGGAAGGTGCGGTGTTTATGGCGGGCGCGTCCATTCAGTGGCTGCGCGATGAGATGAAGTTGATTAACGACGCCTACGATTCCGAATATTTCGCCACCAAAGTGCAAAACACCAATGGTGTGTATGTGGTTCCGGCCTTTACCGGGCTGGGTGCGCCATACTGGGATCCGTATGCACGCGGGGCGATTTTCGGTCTGACTCGTGGGGTGAACGCTAACCACATTATACGCGCGACGCTGGAGTCTATTGCTTATCAGACGCGTGACGTGCTGGAAGCAATGCAGGCCGACTCTGGTATTCGACTGCACGCCCTGCGCGTGGATGGCGGCGCAGTAGCAAACAATTTCCTGATGCAGTTCCAGTCCGATATTCTCGGTACGCGCGTTGAGCGCCCGGAAGTGCGCGAAGTCACCGCTTTGGGTGCGGCCTATCTTGCTGGTCTGGCGGTTGGCTTCTGGCAGAATCTTGACGAGCTGCAAGAGAAAGCGGTGATTGAACGCGAGTTCCGTCCTGGCATCGAAACCACTGAGCGTAATTACCGTTACGCAGGCTGGAAAAAAGCGGTCAAACGCGCGATGGCATGGGAAGAACACGACGAGTAATAATGATTGCCTGATGCGACGCTTGCGCGTCTTATCAGGCCTACGAGTCGGATACACATCCGGCATCACGCAGACTCTGAAACCGTGCGGGGGCAACCCCGCACACATCAATAATCCCGCCCTTCCCCTGTGCTACACTTCGCGCCATTCCTTACTGCTTAGAGTTTGCTATGAGACGAGAACTTGCCATCGAATTTTCCCGCGTCACCGAATCAGCGGCGCTGGCTGGCTACAAATGGTTAGGACGCGGCGATAAAAACACCGCGGACGGCGCGGCGGTAAACGCCATGCGTATTATGCTCAACCAGGTCAACATTGACGGCACCATCGTCATTGGTGAAGGTGAAATCGACGAAGCACCGATGCTCTACATTGGTGAAAAAGTCGGTACTGGTCGCGGCGACGCGGTAGATATTGCTGTTGATCCGATTGAAGGCACGCGCATGACGGCGATGGGCCAGGCTAACGCGCTGGCGGTGCTGGCAGTAGGCGATAAAGGCTGCTTCCTCAACGCGCCAGATATGTATATGGAGAAGCTGATCGTCGGACCGGGAGCCAAAGGCACCATTGATCTGAACCTGCCGCTGGCGGATAACCTGCGCAATGTTGCGGCGGCGCTCGGCAAACCGTTGAGCGAACTGACGGTAACGATTCTGGCAAAACCGCGCCACGATGCCGTTATCGCAGAAATGCAGCAACTCGGCGTGCGCGTATTTGCTATTCCGGACGGCGACGTTGCAGCCTCAATTCTCACCTGTATGCCAGACAGCGAAGTTGACGTGCTGTACGGTATTGGTGGCGCGCCGGAAGGCGTGGTTTCTGCGGCGGTGATCCGCGCATTAGATGGTGACATGAACGGTCGTCTGCTGGCGCGTCATGACGTCAAAGGCGACAACGAAGAGAATCGTCGCATTGGCGAGCAGGAGCTGGCACGCAGCAAAGCGATGGGCATCGAAGCCGGTAAAGTATTGCGTTTGGGCGATATGGCGCGCAGCGACAACGTCATCTTTTCTGCCACCGGCATCACCAAAGGTGATCTGCTGGAAGGTATTAGCCGCAAAGGCAATATCGCCACCACCGAAACGCTGCTGATCCGTGGTAAATCACGCACCATTCGTCGCATTCAGTCCATCCACTATCTGGATCGTAAAGACCCGGAAATGCAGGTGCACATCCTCTGATTGATTTGATCGATTGAGCCTTCCAGTCCTTCGGGACTGGAATTTTTTTGTTCGGAGAACGAAGATAAGGCAAGTCAATCAAAACAGGAGAAAAACATGGCTGATTGGGTAACAGGCAAAGTCACTAAAGTGCAGAACTGGACCGACGCCCTGTTTAGTCTCACCGTTCACGCTCCCGTGCTTCCGTTTACCGCCGGGCAATTCACCAAACTTGGCCTTGAAATTGAAGGCGAACGCGTTCAGCGCGCCTACTCCTATGTTAACTCGCCCGATAATCCGGATCTGGAGTTTTACCTGGTCACCGTCCCCGATGGCAAATTAAGTCCACGACTGGCGGCACTGAAACCGGGCGATGAAGTGCAGGTGGTTAGCGAAGCCGCTGGCTTCTTTGTGCTGGATGAAGTACCAGATTGCGAAACGCTATGGATGCTGGCAACCGGTACAGCGATTGGCCCTTATTTATCGATTCTGCAATTGGGCAAAGATTTAGAACGCTTCAAAAACATGGTGCTGGTTCACGCCGCACGATATGCCGCCGACTTAAGCTATCTACCTCTGATGCAGGAACTGGAAAAACGCTACGAGGGGAAACTGCGCATTCAGACGGTGGTCAGTCGGGAAACGGCTGCGGGTTCGCTCACTGGGCGATTACCGGCGTTAATTGAAAGTGGTGAACTGGAAAGCGCGGTTGGCCTGCCGATGAATAAAGAAACCAGCCATGTGATGCTGTGCGGCAATCCACAGATGGTGCGCGATACACAACAGTTGCTGAAGGAGACCCGGCAGATGACGAAACATTTACGTCGCCGACCGGGCCATATGACAGCGGAGCATTACTGGTAAGCGGTTACTTGTCGATAAACGGCACGATCAAGAGATCCGCACTCAACTTATTGATCATCCCGCGATATGCCGGCATCAAACGGTTGATAAATGAGTGGTGATGACCACAGACAAGGAGGTCGCACTGCTCTTTTTGCATAATTTCCAGCAGTGTTTCCGGCATTTCTCCGCGTTCAATACGCAGTTTTGTCTTCGGCCATTGAATATTTTTCGTCAGTTTATACAGCTTGTTATCCGACTTATTCTTCAACAATTGAAGAATATCTTCTGTTGCAGGGAAGTAGATACCCGGATACAACTCGCTTAAGCCATCATCAATATGAATTAACGTCAGGTGAGCGTCATTATGTCTGGCGAGCTCCAGGGCTTTATTCACCAGTAAGGCATCTTCTTCATTCCCGGAAATTGCCACGCCAATGTGTTTATAAGCCATGTTTAACTCCTTCTAAAGCAACTCCATCAAGCTAACGAACGCAGTGATAACTCAAAAATAATCATCTCGGCCTGGCATGAGAAGGTGAAGGCCGCATCAAGCTCAACTTGCCCTTCCAGATCCTTAATCTTATAGGCCACGCTGGCCCCTTCATCTGCAGAGGATGCAGCGGCGGCAAGCTCTTTCAGTTTGGTCATAAAGGACTCTGCTTCTTCGCGGGTGGCAAAAAAGCGCGAAAACTTACTGGTACAGTTGTCGTTATCAATCACCGTACCGATATCAATCGCACATCCTTTAGTACTGCATTTATCTACGACATCTTTCATAGGGCACCTCTGTATATTCGCCTCTCTGTCGATTACGACTTAAGAATAATGCGCCGTTAAAGGAAGAACAAACAAGTAATGATCTTATGGATTACCATTTTTTTTGATATTGCTTAATGTGAAGAGTTCAGAAGGATTTTCCGGGCATTGTCACTTGCATCGTGGAAATAACAATCCCGGAAAAAAATAGAAGTAAGAGATATATTAAAGGTTAATTACTTGATTTATTGTCGGCTTTATACTTCACATCCTGGGTATCTTTACCATATTTATTTTCGCCTTGTGTGCCAACAAACGCACCAAGATCGATAAGCATCATCACCAGAATCAACGTCGGGACAAAACGCCCCACCGCCCATTGCCAGACACCCGGTAAAATCGCCCAGTTACCCGCCAGCAGCATCCACGCCACAATCATCAGAAATGCCCATGCGCCGGAACGCCCGCGATCATGCAAGCGCTTAACGGTTACTGCCGCTGTTGGCCAAAGCAAGCACACAAGGCAAAACGCCGCGGTCTGAATATCGAGTAAATTTTTACCCGCCAGTGAGAAAAGCACCAGCATGCCTGCGAACCACAGGCCTATCCAAATCCAGAAATCACGGCGTCCAATACGCCCTTTAAATGAGAATAACCATTGCTGTATGGTCATGTAAGTTCCTTGATGGTTGTCTTTTCCAGGATTCTACCCTTTTGACAAGGGCGACAGATATCGTTTTAATCGGAGCCAGTCATAACAAAAGGTACTGTCAATGAAGCCAGGGTGTACGCTGTTTTTTCTCTTATGTTCTGCATTAACCGTTACAACAACGGCGCATGCACAAACACCAGATACGGCAACGACCGCGCCTTATTTGCTGGCTGGAGCCCCTACTTTCGATCTCTCCATCAGCCAGTTTCGAGAAGACTTTAACAGCCAGAATCCCAGCCTGCCACTGAACGAATTTCGTGCCATCGACAGCAGTCCCGACAAAGCCAATCTCACTCGTGCAGCAAGTAAAATTAACGAGAACTTGTATGCTTCTACTGCGCTGGAGCGCGGTACCTTAAAAATCAAAAGCATTCAAATAACCTGGCTACCCATCCAGGGGCCAGAGCAAAAAGCCGCGAAAGCGAAAGCTCAGGCATACATGGCAGCGGTGATCCGCACACTCACCCCATTAATGACCAAAACTCAAAGCCAGAAAAAACTGCAGTCGCTACTAACGGCGGGGAAAAACAAACGTTATTACACCGAGACAGAAGGTGCACTGCGTTATGTTGTCGCGGACAACGGCGAAAAGGGGCTGACCTTCGCTGTTGAACCGATTAAGCTGGCGCTATCTGAATCGCTTGAAGGTTTGAATAAATGACAAAAAGCAAAGCCTTTGTGCCGATGAATCTCTATACTGTTTCACAGACCTGCTGCCCTGCGGGGCGGCCATCTTCCTTTATTCGCTTATAAGCGTGGAGAATTAAAATGCGACATCCTTTAGTGATGGGTAACTGGAAACTGAACGGCAGCCGCCACATGGTTCACGAGCTGGTATCTAACCTGCGTAAAGAGCTGGCAGGTGTTGCTGGCTGTGCGGTTGCAATCGCACCACCGGAAATGTACATCGATATGGCGAAGCGTGAAGCTGAAGGCAGCCACATCATGCTGGGTGCGCAAAACGTGGACCTGAACCTGTCCGGCGCATTCACCGGTGAAACCTCTGCTGCTATGCTGAAAGACATCGGCGCACAGTACATCATCATCGGCCACTCTGAACGTCGTACTTACCACAAAGAATCTGACGAACTGATCGCGAAAAAATTCGCGGTGCTGAAAGAGCAGGGACTGACTCCGGTTCTGTGCATCGGTGAAACCGAAGCGGAAAACGAAGCGGGCAAAACTGAAGAAGTTTGTGCACGTCAGATCGACGCGGTACTGAAAACTCAGGGTGCTGCGGCATTCGAAGGTGCGGTTATCGCTTACGAACCTGTATGGGCAATCGGTACAGGCAAATCTGCAACTCCGGCTCAGGCACAGGCTGTTCACAAATTCATCCGTGACCACATTGCTAAAGTTGACGCTAACATCGCTGAACAAGTGATCATTCAGTACGGCGGCTCTGTAAACGCGTCTAACGCTGCAGAACTGTTTGCTCAGCCAGACATCGACGGCGCGCTGGTTGGCGGTGCTTCTCTGAAAGCTGACGCTTTCGCCGTGATCGTTAAAGCTGCAGAAGCGGCTAAACAGGCTTAAGTCTGACAGGTGCCGGATTTCATATCCGGCACTTACTTTCCTAAACTCCTCGCCTTAACGCAAAATCTCACACTGATGATCCTGGATTTCTTCGGCTGAAGCACGGTTCAGCGTCAGTAGATTTCGTTGTGTCGCCAGCAATACAAATGAGTTATCACTCTGCCGTACCATCGCCAGCCCGTAGCTTCCCATATGTTCCCGCGCCTCAGGCACTTCTTCCGCCAGCATCATAAATGGGCTGCGTTGTACCAGTTCGCTTTCCGTTACCCGACGCGCCAGGTACTCATGCCCACGCAAACCACCTGGCAGTGGCAACCAGCGGCTACTGATGTTCGCCAGATTGTTATCCAGCTGTTCGCGCACATCAGGACGAATACAAGAAATATGAATATGAAAATGGTTTTGCGTACGCCCGGTGCGGGAGTTGATCGCCAAAGAAACCGCGCGATCGGGAACAGGCTGGCCGTATTTTTGGCTCATAAAATCACGCGCCTGCCAGGCTAACCAGAAAAAATTAGGCGTTGACGGATCGGTCAACAATGGGCTTTCAGTACCGTTAATACGGTACGTTGGCATCAACAGATATTGCAGTGGGCCATGACGATCTTTTAAAACCACGTATCCGGCGTTGGGTTTGACTTCCGCACATGGCGACGGGTTTTGGTTTTCCTGCTGGTTGGGCAAACATTGCTCAAGAACAATCTTACGTAACGTGTCTGACTCTTCACCGGTTAATTTCCAGTAACCAATACCGGCAGCCACAACGGCGATAACTATCATCACCAAAAAAAGAAGACCCGCTTTTTTCATCTTTTTTTCCCTGTACCTCAAAGAGATGCAAGGGTAACGCAAAATCGTGACAAATAAAAAACCCAGTCGCGAGAAACCACCGGGCTTGATAATTATCCTGGAGAAATCAGCGTTTGCTGATCTGATCGAACGTACCGCCGTTAGCAAAATGCTCTTTTTGCGCTTTCGTCCAGCCGCCGAACTCTTCATCAATGGTGAATAACTTCAATTTTGGAAACGCATTTTCGTACTTTTTCGCTACCTCAGCGTCGCGCGGACGGTAGTAGTTTTTCGCTGCAATTTCCTGACCTTCTGGCGAGTAGAGATATTTCAGGTAGGCTTCCGCCACCTCTTTGGTGTCTTTTTTCTCGACCACTTTATCGACCACCGACACGGTTGGCTCTGCGAGGATAGACTCACTCGGCGTGACGATTTCGAATTTATCTTTCCCCAGTTCATTCGCTGCCAGCAGAGCTTCATTTTCCCAGGCAATCAGTACATCGCCAATTCCGCGCTCGACAAAAGTGTTAGTGGATCCGCGCGCGCCAGAATCCAGAACTTCGACGTTTTTATACAGTGCCCGAACAAAATCCTGTGCTTTTGCCTGATCGTTGTTGTTGTGATGCAGCGCATAGCCCCAGGCTGCCAGGTAATTCCAGCGCGCGCCACCAGAGCTTTTCGGATTAGGCGTGATCACCGAAACACCCGGTTTAATCAGATCGTTCCAGTCATGGATCTGCTTCGGATTACCCTTACGTACCAGGAAAACAATGGTGGAAGTGTACGGTGCGGAGTTATCCGGTAGACGTTTGATCCACTCTTTATCAATCCGCCCGCGTTCCGCAATTGCGTCCACGTCATAGGCCAGAGCCAGCGTGACAACATCAGCTTCAATACCGTTGATTACCGACGTCGCTTGTTTGCCTGAACCACCGTGTGACTGACGAATCACCACGTTATCGCCAGTTTGCTGTTTCCAGTGGGCGCTGAATGCCTTGTTGTACTGTTCGTACAATTCGCGCGTTGGATCATATGAAACGTTAAGAAGCTGAATATCCTTTGCCATAACGCTGGTTGCCGCCAGCAAAAATGTTAACCCTACGCCCCACTTTTTCATCGCCCGACTCTCTTATGTTGTGTTGTGATGAGCAAAGCGTGCCAGAAGGTTGACCAAACATTAAAGAATAAAAAAAGATTGGCTATAACTTGCGAGTATATGTTGGGGGATTAAAAAGGCGGAAGAAATCCGCCTCATATTGCTGACAAAGTGCGCTTTGTCCATGCCGGATGCGGCACAAACGCCTTATCCGGCCTACAAAAGTTTGCAAATTCAATAGATTACAGAATTCATGTAGGCCTGATAAGCGAAGCGCATCAGGCCTTTTTGCTTCTGTCATCGGTTTCAGGCTAAAGGAATCTGCCTTTTTCCGAAATCATTAATACAGTTTTTTCGCGCAGTCCAGCCAGTCGCCTTTGAACGGACGCTTCATGTTTTCGATAGCGTCGATGATGTCGTGGTGAACCAGCTGTTCGTTCTGGATACCTACGCAACGACCACCGTAACCTGCCAGCAGCAGATCGATAGCGTAAGCGCCCATACGGGAAGCCAGAATACGGTCGTAAGGCACCGGAGAACCACCGCGCTGGATGTGGCCCAGCACAGTTGCGCGGGTTTCACGACCGGTTTCTTTCTCGATGAAATGCGCCAGTTCGTCAACATCACACATATGTTCGGTAATCGCCACGATCGCGTGTTTTTTACCTTTCGCGATACCCGCTTTGATTTCGTTTACCAGGTCTTCACGGCTGAATTCAACTTCCGGAACCACAACGAATTCACAGCCACCGGCAATGGCCGCAGCCAACGTCAGATCGCCACAATAACGGCCCATCACTTCCACCACGGAAATACGCTGGTGAGAAGAAGAGGTGTCACGCAGACGGTCGATCGCTTCTACAACGGTGCTCAGCGCAGTGAAGAAACCGATAGTGTAGTCAGTGCCTTTGATGTCGTTGTCGATAGTGCCCGGCAGGCCGATGCACGGGAAGCCCATTTCGGTCAGACGCATTGCACCCATGTAGGAACCGTCACCGCCGATAACCACCAGCGCGTCGATCCCACGTTTTTTCAGGTTTTCGATAGCCACGGCGCGGATGTTCTCGTCGCGGAATTCCGGGAAACGCGCAGAACCGAGGAACGTACCACCACGGTTGATCATGTCAGACACGCTGTAACGGTCTAGCTGTACCATACGGTCTTCATACAGACCCAGATAGCCGTCATAAATGCCCATTACTTCCAGACCTTCTGTCAGCGCAGAACGAACAACCCCGCGAATTGCGGCGTTCATGCCTGGCGCATCACCGCCGCTTGTCAACACACCGATTTTCTTAATCATGACTACCTCTGAACTTTGGAATGCAAAATGAAATCTGTTGCCGGAAGTCTTCTTGCACATCGAAGTGATCCAACGAATGTGCAAATAGTATAACAATCACTTCCTGCTGAATTGATTCAGGTCAGGCCAAATGGCGGTATTTTATACACAAAATGCGGGTCTGGCTCTCTTTTATACTGATTATGAAAGCATAGACCGTTTACCCTCCCTGGGTACGACGGAACAGGGGTCCTGATGGATAATCACATCCGATCCCGGAAAACGCCGTAAAATAGCCTGCTCTACCTGATCCGCCACCATATGTGCCTGAACCAAAGGCAGAGAGTCTTCCATTTCCAAATGAATCTGAATAAAGCGGGTCGGCCCTGACTGCCGCGTGCGAAGATCGTGAGCGCCGCTAACACCCGGCCAGGAAGTCACGATATCAATAATTTCTTGCCGTTCTTCATCAGGCAATGCGCGATCCAGTAATGACTGTACCGCCTCATATCCCATGCGTAACGCGCTATATAAAATATAGATGCCGATTCCCAATGCAAACAGAGCATCGGCGCGATGCCAGCCGTACCAGGACAACCCCAGCGCCAGCAGAATTGCACCGTTCATCATAACATCAGACTGGTAATGTAGCATATCAGCCCGCACCGCCTGGCTTTGCGTCCGGCGCACCACCCAACGCTGAAACGAGACAAGGATAATCGTACAAATTAGCGCCACAATTGTCACGATAACCCCGACGCCTGGATCTGTCATCGGTGTTGGAGATACCAGATGTTGAATACCCGTCAAAAACAGGAATAGTGCCGAACCGGAGATAAACATACTTTGCGCCAGCGCCGCGAGGGACTCAGCTTTACCGTGACCAAACGAGTGATTATCGTCGGCAGGTTGCAGGGAATATCGCACCACCAGTAAATTCGTCAACGACGCGCCGATATCCACCAGCGAATCCACCAGCGCGGCGAGAATACTCACCGACCCGGTATACCACCATGCAAAAATTTTAATCAGCAATAGCAGCGAAGCCATCGCCGTCGCAGCAATCGCCGCCCGACTGACCAGCCGTCCATAAGATTGATTCATAAATACTCCCGCTATCAACTGACGGTAGTATAACGGAAGCAAATCATCTGCAATGCATTAAGCAGCAGGCAAATTGAGGATAAAAAAAACCCCCACATCATGTGGGGGAAGACAGGGATGGTGTCTATGGCAAGGAAAACAGGGTTTACTACTGGGAACGTGAGTTGCTACTACTCAATAGCTTCAACGATGAACTTTTTTGCCATTGCGTCACGTCGCGCAACTGCTCCATTCGTTGTTGATGTTTCTCGTTTAAAACCGCTTGCTGCTCCGGCGTTAACAGGCGATACATTTGGTTGCGGACTTTTGCCATCTCAACCTGACGAGCTATTTGCTCGTTCGCCATTTTTTCTGCCTGTGCGCGCACAGCGTTTTCATCAAAATTTTCTGCGGTGACAAGGCGATGCATTGTCTCCAGTTCGCTAACATTAACAGGAGGCTGTTCGTGCCGGGCCTGTTGCATAAGATCTCGCATCTGCTGACGCTGATGTTCGGTTAAACTTATGCCGTCGAACATATGGCTCTGCGTACTGCGCTGCGTAAGTTCTTCACCCGGATGCCAGTTATCGCCTGAACCGACTTCAGCAGCGTGGCTTAATGAACTGACTGCCAGCGTTGAGGCCATGACGGCAGCGGTAACTATGCGCATCATTTGCTCCCAAAATCTTTCTGTCGCGATTCAACGATAGAGAGTTTACGATTCAGGCTGCAAACATGCGTCAGGGGGTGTAAAACAACGTAAAGTCATGGATTAGCGACGTCTGATGACGTAATTTCTGCCTCGGAGGTATTTAAACAATGAATAAAATCCTGTTAGTTGATGATGACCGAGAGCTGACTTCCCTATTAAAGGAGCTGCTCGAGATGGAAGGCTTCAACGTGATTGTTGCCCACGATGGGGAACAGGCGCTTGATCTTCTGGACGACAGCATTGATTTACTTTTGCTTGATGTAATGATGCCGAAGAAAAATGGTATCGACACATTAAAAGCACTTCGCCAGACACACCAGACGCCTGTCATTATGTTGACGGCGCGCGGCAGTGAACTTGATCGCGTTCTCGGGCTTGAGCTGGGCGCAGATGACTATCTCCCAAAACCGTTTAATGATCGTGAGCTGGTGGCACGTATTCGCGCGATCCTGCGCCGTTCGCACTGGAGCGAACAACAGCAAAACAACGACAACGGTTCACCGACACTGGAAGTTGATGCCTTAAGTCTCAATCCTGGTCGCCAGGAAGCCAGCTTCGACGGGCAAACGCTGGAGTTAACCGGTACTGAGTTTACCCTGCTCTATTTGCTGGCACAGCATCTGGGTCAGGTGGTTTCCCGTGAGCATTTAAGCCAGGAAGTGCTGGGCAAGCGCCTGACGCCTTTTGACCGCGCTATCGATATGCACATTTCCAACCTGCGTCGTAAACTGCCGGATCGTAAAGATGGTCACCCGTGGTTTAAAACCCTGCGTGGTCGCGGCTATCTGATGGTTTCTGCTTCATGATAGGCAGCTTAACCGCGCGCATCTTCGCCATCTTCTGGCTGACGCTGGCGCTGGTGTTGATGTTGGTTTTGATGTTACCCAAGCTCGATTCACGCCAGATGACCGAGCTTCTGGATAGCGAACAGCGTCAGGGTCTGATGATTGAGCAGCATGTCGAAGCGGAGCTGGCGAACGATCCGCCCAACGATTTAATGTGGTGGCGGCGTCTGTTCCGGGCGATTGATAAGTGGGCACCGCCAGGACAGCGTTTGTTATTGGTGACCACCGAAGGCCGCGTGATCGGCGCTGAACGCAGCGAAATGCAGATCATTCGTAACTTTATTGGTCAGGCCGATAACGCCGATCATCCGCAGAAGAAAAAGTATGGCCGCGTGGAACTGGTCGGTCCGTTCTCCGTGCGTGATGGCGAAGATAATTACCAACTTTATCTGATTCGTCCGGCCAGCAGTTCTCAATCCGATTTCATAAACTTACTGTTTGACCGCCCGCTATTACTGCTGATTGTCACCATGCTGGTCAGTACGCCGCTGCTGTTGTGGTTGGCCTGGAGTCTGGCAAAACCGGCGCGTAAGCTGAAAAACGCTGCCGATGAAGTTGCCCAGGGAAACTTACGCCAGCACCCGGAACTGGAAGCGGGGCCACAGGAATTCCTTGCCGCCGGTGCCAGTTTTAACCAGATGGTCACCGCGCTGGAGCGCATGATGACCTCTCAGCAGCGTCTACTTTCTGATATCTCTCACGAACTGCGCACCCCGCTGACGCGTCTGCAACTGGGTACGGCGTTACTGCGCCGTCGTAGCGGTGAAAGCAAGGAACTGGAGCGTATTGAAACTGAAGCGCAACGTCTGGACAGCATGATCAACGATCTGTTGGTGATGTCACGTAATCAGCAGAAAAATGCGCTGGTTAGCGAGACCATCAAAGCCAACCAGTTGTGGAGTGAAGTGCTGGATAACGCGGCGTTCGAAGCCGAGCAAATGGGCAAGTCGTTGACGGTTAACTTCCCACCTGGGCCGTGGCCGCTGTACGGCAACCCGAACGCCCTGGAAAGTGCGCTGGAAAACATTGTTCGTAATGCTCTGCGTTATTCCCATACGAAGATTGAAGTGGGCTTTGCGGTAGATAAAGACGGTATCACCATTACGGTGGACGACGATGGTCCTGGCGTTAGCCCGGAAGATCGCGAACAGATTTTCCGTCCGTTCTATCGGACCGACGAAGCACGCGATCGTGAATCTGGCGGTACAGGTTTGGGGCTGGCGATTGTTGAAACCGCCATTCAGCAGCATCGTGGCTGGGTGAAGGCAGAAGACAGCCCGCTGGGCGGTTTACGGCTGGTGATTTGGTTGCCGCTGTATAAGCGGAGTTAAACTCCGCATTTGTAGGCAGGATAAGGCGTTTACGCCGCATCCGGCATTTGAGCAGGATGCCTGATGCGACGCTGATTGAACTGAACCCCAAAACCTGGACAGTTTCAGTTAACCGGCTTTTTGATACTCAGTCCGGTATTCTACCGGGCTGAGTCCCCCAAGACTGAGTTTTATTCTTTTTTGAT
>NZ_JBJQIZ010000018.1:0-68177 GCF_046487695.1 Escherichia sp. WS1118
ACTTTGCTGAACTGTTGCTGGAAGACTACAAAGCCTCCCTGAAATATCTCAGCGACCACCCGAAACTGCAGGGTATTGCCCAGCAGAACAGCTTTAAACACACCTGATAACATCACGTTGTAAAAACCGAATGCCCAACCTTTAAAAACAGGTGGGTATTCGGCTACTTATTAATTGCAATAATATATTACCTGTCTATTCATCGTGTTGATAAGATATATGTTATATGAATGTTATGGAGCATAGCGATACTGCTTAATATTACGATGATGAATTATTTGCTTACTATTAATTCCTCTTCGTTCTTAAGTCCCCTTTTTATATAATAAATCCAGTCATCCAGCCCGAGTATCATCGCTCATTATCATCCTGTTTTCCCGCTTCGTTTAAATTTATTTATCAATCAATTTGACTTAAGAGGGCGGCGTGCTACATTAATAAACAGTAATATGTTTATGTAATATTAAGTCAACTATGCAACCACTACATGGTAATTGTCTAATTGCGTACGCAAGACATAAATATATTCTCACCATGGTTAATGGTGAATATCGCTATTTTAATGGCGGTGATCTGGTTTTTGCGGATGCAAGCCAAATTCAAGTGGATAAGTGTGTTGAGAATTTCGTATTAGTTTCAAGAGACACGCTTTCATTATTTCTCCCGATGCTCAAGGAGGAGGCATTAAAACTTCATGCACATAAAAAAGTTCCTTCATTACTCGTTCATCACTGTACCAGAGATATTCCTGTTTTTCAGGAAGTTGCGCAACTATCGCAGAATAAGAATCTTCGCTATGCAGAAATGCTACGTAAAAGGGCATTAATCTTTGCGTTGTTATCTGTTTTTCTTGAGGATACGCAATTTATACCGTTACTTCTGAACGTGTTGCAACCGAATATGCGAACACGAGTTTGTACGGTCATCAATAATAATATCGCCCATGAGTGGACATTAGCCCGAATCGCTAGCGAATTGTTGATGAGTCCAAGCCTGTTAAAGAAAAAATTGCGCGAAGAAGGTACGTCATATTCACAGTTGCTTACTGAGTGTAGGATGCAGCGTGCTTTACAACTTATTGTTATATATGGGGTTTCAATTAAGCGAGTTGCAGTATCCTGTGGATATCACAGCGTGTCGTATTTCATTTACGTTTTTCGAAATTATTATGGGATGACGCCCACAGAGTATCAGGAGCGATCGGCGCAGGAATTACCGAACTGTGGCTCGGCGGCAAGTATGGCTGCGCAAGGGATTTTTTACGGCACTGACCGTTCTGCGGAAGGAATAAGATTATAGAGTTTTACTCAGACATAAAAAAAACCCGGCATAGGGGACCGGGAAGAGGATAGTCTGCCGTCTCCAGACTAATAAACCGTTATAACACTCCCTGTTGGCACGGGAAACTTTGTGCTCTCAGTAAGTTAAATATAACTTTTACTGGAAATAAGATCAGCCATTTTTTTATAAACATAAGCTATACGCTGTGTGAAAATATAATCGTGTTGCATTTACTTATTATCAATTAACTGTTATGCAAAACTACTTTGTGGATAAAATTTGGTCCTACCAAATATGGCAGTTTTTGCACACAGAAACAGTCTGGCGTCATTTCATTAGTATACTGACATTGAAATAATCGCAGTAATGAAATATAAGGGATAGTCATGGCTCATGTCTGCTCGGTGATCCTCGTTCGTCGTTCATTCGATATTCATCATGAACAGCAAAAAATATCGTTGCATAACGAGAGTATCCTGCTGCTGGATAAAAATTTGGCAGACGATTTTGCGTTTTGTTCACTGGATACGCGACGGCTGGATATCGAAGAGCTGACAGTTTGCCATTACTTACAAAATATTCGTCAGTTGCCACGCAATTTAGGATTGCATAGCAAAGACCGTTTGTTAATTAACCAGTCACCCCCCATACAGCTGGTGACGGCGATTTTTGATAGTTTCAATGACCCCCGGGTCAATTCGCCGATACTGAGCAAAATGCTCTATCTTTCCTGTTTATCAATGTTTTCTCATAAGAAAGAACTGATCCCCTTACTTTTCAATAGTATCAGTACTGTTTCAGGAAAAGTTGAACGCCTTATTAGCTTTGATATCGCTAAACGTTGGTATCTACGCGATATCGCAGAAAGAATGTACACCAGCGAGAGTCTCATCAAAAAAAAGTTGCAGGATGAAAATACCTGTTTCAGTAAAATATTACTCGCCTCCAGGATGTCGATGGCCAGACGATTACTCGAGTTACGTCAAATACCTCTGCATACTATTGCGGAAAAATGTGGCTATAGCAGTACGTCATACTTTATAAATACATTTAGACAATATTATGGTGTAACGCCACATCAGTTTTCGCAACATTCGCCGGGTACCTTTTCCTGACATATTTCGCATTTGAATATTGGTCAGGATCTCACGTCTGCTTCATGTGAAACTCTTTCCTGATGATTTCTGCCGGGCTACCGGCTAGTTCTCTTTCGCAGTTTGCCAGGCGGTATAGGTATTTTCAGGAGGAAAAGACTCGGCATGTTTGGGATTATTAAGCTAACAATTCATACGATTACGGGAATGTGGGTCAGTATTGTGCTTTTCAAATTGATGACGAATGGCTGGAGTGGTTTCTACTTTCAGTGCTGTGTACTAAGCCTGGTATTCCTGACGGTTAGCTGGTTGTTGAGTGGTGAATGGTTAGCAGGAAAGAGTAAGGCTGAACCCTCACGTTCAACCTTACTCTCATTTACACGTTACGCTTTTTTAAAGCGGGCAAAGAGATGTTCCACTACAACGAAAAAGACCGGAACGAAGTAAATTGCCAGCACTGTTGCGGCAAACATCCCGCCCATTACGCCGGTACCTACCGCGTTTTGCGCGCCAGAGCCGGCACCATGACTGATAACCAGCGGCAGCACGCCGAGAATAAAGGCCAGAGAAGTCATCAGGATTGGGCGTAAACGCATACGCGCTGCTTCGATGATTGCCTCTACCGGCGTTTTCCCTTCTTTCTGCATCATCTCAACGGCAAATTCGACAATCAGGATGGCGTTCTTGGCGGAAAGCCCGATGGTGGTCAGCAAACCAACCTGGAAGTAAACGTCATTACTTAAGCCGCGCAGATCGGTGGCCAGTAATGCGCCAACGACGCCTAACGGAACAACCAACATCACCGAGAACGGAATTGACCAGCTTTCATAAAGTGCGGCGAGGGCGAGGAACACCACGACCAGTGAAATGGCATATAGCGCGGGAGCCTGGTTTGAGGATAACGCTTCCTGATACGACAGTCCGGTCCATGAGTAGCCGACGCCTGCCGGAAGTTTTGCGACCAGGTCTGCCATAAATTTCATGGCGTCACCGGTACTTTTCCCGGCAGCCGCTTCACCTAAAATCTCCATTGACGGGATGCCGTTGTAGCGTTCCAGTCGCGGTGAACCATAGGTCCATTCGGTAGACGAATAGGCAGAAAGCGGTGCCATCGTGCCAGAGGCGTTGCGTACATACCATTGGTTGATGTTATCCGGCAACATACGGAACGGCGTGCCTGCCTGGACATACACTTTTTTCACCCGCCCCTGGTTGAGGAAGTCGTTCACGTAGCTGCTGCCGAAGGCGGTGGAAATTGTCTGGTTGATATCAGACAGCGCCACACCCATAGCCTCGGCTTTCGCAGCGTTGACGTTCACTTTGAACATCGGCGTATCTTCCAGGCCGTTCGGGCGTACCCCGATGACCTGATTCGGTGATTGCGCTGCCAGTGATAACAGCTCGTTTCGCGCCTGGGTCAGCTTTTCGTGCCCCAGATTGCCGTTGTCCAGCAGTTCCATATCAAAACCTGACGCGGTACCCAGTTCAGCCACCGCGGGTAAGTTGAACGGGAAGACGACGGCTTTATTGATACTGCTTAGCGCAATCATTGCCCGCTGAATAATCGCGGTAACCGAGTTTTCCTCGCCGACACGTTCAGACCACGGCTTGAGGCTGATAAACGCCAGACCGTTGTTTTGCCCCTGACCACTGAAGCCAAAGCCACCAACGGTAAACACCGACTGAACATTATTTTTCTCTTTTGTCAGATAATAATCCGTCACCTGTTGTAGCACTTTCGTGGTGTTAACCATGGTTGCACCGGAAGGTAACTGCGCGGTGGTCATAAATACCCCCTGATCCTCTTCTGGTAAGAAAGAGGTCGGCGTACGCAGGAACAGCACCGCCATCCCGGCGCAAATCAGCAGGTAGACCACCATGTAGCGACCGGTACAACGCAACAGCGAGCGGGTGCTGTCGGTATAGTGCTGAGTTGATTTTTCAAACAGCGTGTTGAAGCGTGCGAACAGGGCGTTAGGTTTGTGACCGCCCTCCGGCGCGGCTTTCAGAATGGTGGCGCACAGGGCAGGGGTCAGGCTCATTGCTACAAATACTGAAAGCAGCATGGAGGAGATCAGCGTGATGGAGAACTGGCGGTAGATCTCCCCGGTCGCACCGCTCATAAAGGCCATCGGCATAAACACTGCGGAAAGAACAACGGCAATCCCGACCAGCGCACGTTGGATCTGCCCCATCGATTTATGCGTCGCTTCCTTCGGCGGTAGCTTATCTTCCGCAATGACACGCTCGACGTTCTCCACCACCACGATGGCGTCATCCACCAGTAACCCTATCGCCAGCACCATCCCGAACATAGTTAACGTGTTGATGGTGAAACCGACCGCCGACAAGATCGCAAACGTCCCGAGAATAACCACCGGTACGGCAATCGTCGGGATGATTGTGGCGCGGAAATTCTGCAAAAACAGATACATGACCAGGAAGACGAGGATGATAGCCTCAACCAGCGTTTTGAAAACTTCCTGAATAGAAATTTTGATAAACGGTGTGGTGTCGTAAGGATAAACCGTCTTCAGGCTTGCAGGGAAATAAGCCGATAAACGGTTCAGCTCCTCTTTCACCGCTCGCGAGGTATCCAGGGCGTTTGCTCCGGTAGCCAGTTTGATGGCGATCCCAGCAGCAGGTTTGCCGTTATAGCGCGCCACGGTGGAATAATCTTCCGCCCCAAGTTCGACGCGGGCGACATCACGCAGCAGTACTTGCGAACCATCTTGCTGAACTTTCAACAGGATTTTGCCAAATTCTTCCGGCGTTTGCAGACGCGTCTGCACAATGATCGAGGCGTTCAGTTGCTGGTCTGCCGCCTGTGGCATGCCACCCAGTTGACCACCGGAAATCTGGTTGTTTTGCACCTTAATCTGGGAAATAACATCGGAAGGTACCAGGTTATATTTATTGAGTTTTTGCGGGTCCAGCCAGATACGCATGGCGTACTCGGAACCAAAGAGCTGTACGCTACCAACGCCCGCGGTACGGCTTAGCGGGTCTTTGATATTAGACGCTACATAGTCCGCGATATCGTACTGGTTGAGGCTGCCGTTATCAGAAATAAATGCCGCTACCATCAGGATATTACTGCTCGACTTATCGACGCTAATTCCCTGCTGCTGCACCGCTTCAGGTAATGAAGGCATAGCGAGTTGCAGTTTATTTTGCACCTGAACCTGTGCGATATCAGGTGATGTCCCCGTCTCGAAGGTCAGAGTGATGGAGGCATTACCTGCCGCATCGCTGGTTGAAGACATGTACATCAGGCCATCAAGCCCATTCATATTTTGCTCAATCACCTGAGTGACCGAGTCTTCTACCGTTTGCGCATCGGCACCCGGATAGGTTGCGCTGACGGTAATGGTCGGTGGCGCAATCTGCGGATACTGCGCAACCGGTAAGTTCATGATCGCCAGACCGCCTGCAAGCATCATAATAATGGCAAGTACCCAGGCAAAAACCGGGCGATCAATAAAATAGTTAGCCATGAAAGTCCCCTTAAGCCTGCAACGTTATTGTTTCGATTCGGTGCTGGCGTTTTCCTGGCTGGAGGAAATTGCACGTGCTTTGATACCCGGACGAATGCGTTGCAAACCGGAAACGATCACCCGATCGCCAGCCTGCAAGCCAGAGGTGACAACCCACTGGTCGCCGATGGCTTTGCTGGCTTCGATTTCGCGTAGCTGCACGACATCGTCTTTATCCAGAATGAGTGCCGTTGCTTTACCCTGGGCGTTGTGGGTGACGCCTTCCTGCGGCACCAGTAATACATTCTGGCGGCTACCTTCATCCACTAATGCCGTGACATACATGCCAGGCAGCAAGTCACCATTTGGGTTGGGGAAAATCGCCCGTAACGTCACGGAGCCCGTGGTTTCATCCACCGTCGGGTCGGAGAATTTCAGCGTGCCGGTCTGGCCGTAACGTTTACCATTTTCCAGATTGAGCTGTACTGGCGTACTGCCCTGAACCTGTTTGATTTGCCCACTGGCGACCTCTTCTTTCATGCGCAAGAAATCCTGCACCGACTGCGTGAGATCGACATAAATCGGGTCCAGACGTTGTACGGTAACCAGCGAATCTGCCTGATTAGCGGTAACGAGTGCGCCGACGGTCACCGACGATTTCCCGCTGACGCCCGTAATCGGCGAGGTGACATTCGCGTATTGCAGATTGATCGTCGCCTGTTCAACAGCCGCTTTGGCGACGGTGACATTGGCTTCTGCTTCATTCAACTGGGTGCGCGCGGTGTCGTAATCCTGACGGCTAACATAGTTGGTCTTCA
The DNA here is from genome assembly GCF_046487695.1 of Escherichia sp. WS1118. Classification (NCBI taxonomy): domain Bacteria; kingdom Pseudomonadati; phylum Pseudomonadota; class Gammaproteobacteria; order Enterobacterales; family Enterobacteriaceae; genus Escherichia; species Escherichia sp. WS1118. Next base: position 6,670 of record NZ_JBJQIZ010000018.1, read on the forward strand.
GCAACGATGCCTGGCGGTTAAAGGTGATGCGGGCATTGCTGGCGGTAGAGAGCGCTTTCGCCAGCGAGCCTTTGGCGGAGTTCAGCTCAGCCTGTAAAGGCGCAGGATCAATCTGATACAGCGAATCGCCCTGGTTCACTTTATCGCCTTCGATAAAGTTGCGTTTAATGATAATACCGCCCACCTGGGGACGTATCTCGGCAACTTCATAAGGAACGGTTCTACCGGGCAATTCGCTCAACACATTGACCGAACCGGGGGAGAGTGTGACGACACCGACCTCAGGCGTCATGGCGGCGGCGTTTTCCGCCGATTTGTCATCGCAGGCGGTGAGCATCGCGCCGCAGAATAACAACGGTATTAACAGTTTTCTTCTTCTGTTCATTTTAGTCCCTGAAAATTCTTGAGAAATAACGGTTCTTTAAATTGCGCGCGAGGAGAGATATGAGGGATTTACAGACCAGCGGCATAGTGGGGTTGTCAGCCAGTAAGATGGGATGCAAGCACAGTGATCGACATGGTGAGGTCAACGACAAAAAAAATGTTGCCGTTCTGCCAACAGTTTCTGCCAGCATTCGGGCAACGAAGGGTTCTACTGGTGGATACACATACCAGGGGAATAAAGTCGTTTTCGTCTCTCCTTCAATAATCACCGGGGGTATTGAAATCAGCATCTGCATCCCTCGTCATGCCAGCCATCAATTTCAGTTGCTTATGTCCTTACTAAAAATAAGATGTGATACCCAGGGTGACGATGTCGCTCATACGTCTTAATTTCAGCTTGTACATAATGTTGAATTTCTGAATCTTTAATGTTTGTTGCGAAATGTTGAGCGTTGACGTGATATTGCTTTCATTTTTGTTTTTCAGAATCAGTTGCATAATTTTGAACTGATTATGTGAAAAACATAGTTGTGAATTCTTATGGGGCAAGTGTTTACCATAAGTAATCTCAAGAAGATTTTTGATACTTTCTTTACGGCTGACAAAATAAATAGGCGCTTTAGCTTTTAGTTTACTGATGTGATAAGGTGCCAAAACAATAATTCTCTCGGCATCTAATTTCTCCAGGAATTTAATCGCTTCTTCATCAAGGATATGGTTGTGATAGGTGTCAATGATCACCTTGAAGGGTTTATTGCCTACTTTTTTGATCTCTGACAGGGAATTGATTTTTATCATTTCGTGATTATCTTTCAACTGCCAAAAGCCCTGTAAAAGAAAAGAATCTTTCGTCATGAGAAAAATCATAACTTGCTCCTTAGCCGTTATCGTTTCGAACATGTCATCCTTTTCATTATTTACATCCTTGTCCGAATCGTTGTTCAATATAGTAAACGCCTATAAGAACTTTGCCCTTCGTGAACTAATACGTCTATTAACACTAATCAATACTTCAGATTTATCCATCACACACTCCATATATTGGTCCTAAGTAAGATTCCTGGTTGTTATCAGTTTGTAACTAGTAAACAAAAGGTTAACTTTTGCGGATTACTGCCCAAGAATAAGTTATCAATAACCAGTTTGTGATCTCTGAAGAATATTACTAAAGTTAAAATGTAATCCGATTTAAATATCGAGTCTCCTTGTTTCGACTTAGGCTGGCAATTGGATTGCCAGCTTTCTTTTAACGCATTGAAATTACCTGATTAAATAACTCATTCATGTCTTCAGGTTTTTATATAGCGTCTGGAGACACGGATATTTATGCAATGTAATCAACGCCAGTTGCAAAAAAATGAACCCGGATTACTTATTTAACCGCCCATAGCATCAACGCTTACGGAACTCTTTGTTCACTTTCCCACAGCACTTTTAAAACATTAAACCTGACCACGGAAAATATCAGCCATGATAATGTTTGAAATGGCTAATTTGCCATGGAACGAAAAAAATCAGATTAAATTCAGTAGGTTGAAATAATCAACAGCAGGCAATTGTTTCAATGATAGTGCGTAATTGAACTGAAACACTGTATAGCTAAGAGAGTATTAACTGGATCATAGTCACTTAATGTGACTATGATCCAGGTGGAAATAGGGATAATTATTGCTTTTTAACGAACAAACTGGCGAAGCTGAACAGACTGGCGGCGCTAAATATCAGTTCAATTCCCACCAGTGTGGAAACCAGCGTTACCGACACCATCGGCGTAGCACCAAGGAATATCCAGGCAATGACGATATCCAGCACACCAATAACGAGCTGTAGCCAACTGCCTTTCATTGAACGCTGACGATACCAACTCATCAGGCGAATAACCCCTGCCACACAGAACAAACCGGCAATAAATGCCGCAATGGCAAAAATGCCCAGCTCTGGTGCGCGGATGAAGAAATAGCCGATCAATAAATAGGCGACTGCGACGAGGAAACCGGATAATACCGGCCAGAAATTATGACTGCGGTTGCTGAATAGCCCGACAATAAGCGCAATGCCCGAGCAGATTAATAATGCACCCACTACTGTGCTTAAAATGTCGCCAGAGACGAACGGAAAACTGATACACAGCAACCCGACGATAAACAGCAGCACGGCAATAAACTGGATTGCTCTGCGATGTTTTTTAAGCATCTCCAGATCAAACTTCAAAATTGTTGCCTTATCTATATATAACATAGAACCACCCTATAAAATTAAGAAGAAAATCCCCTGCTATCAATCTATGCCAAAAACGCGTCTAAGAATGCAGTCGATTTAATAAAAATTTCCTAATTACAGTATCTGATGCATCTGTAACTCATTGTATTGAAATAAAAATATCTGATTTTGATATTTTCCATCAACATGACATATACAGAAAACCAGGTTATAACCTCAGTGTCGAAATTGATTCGTGACGGCTCTTTCACTTTATAGTTGAGGATATTACGATGAAAAAAGTATTAGGCGTTATTCTTGGTGGTCTGCTTCTTCTGCCAGTAGTGAGCAATGCAGCGGATGCACAAAAAGCAGCTGATAACAAAAAACCGGTCAACTCCTGGACCTGTGAAGATTTCCTGGCTGTGGACGAATCCTTCCAGCCAACTGCAGTCGGTTTTGCTGAAGCACTGAACAACAAAGATAAACCAGAAGATGCGGTTTTAGATGTTCAGGGTATTGCAACCGTAACCCCAGCTATCGTTCAGGCTTGTACTCAGGATAAAAAAGCCAGCTTTAAAGATAAAGTTAAAGGCGAATGGGACAAAATTAAGAAAGATATGTAATTCCGGGAATGCGTTACATCGTATTTCCTTGCATATTGAACAGGCCGGAATATCTTCTTTAAAAGCAGCTATTCCTCCTGTTTGTATATAATCTCTATATTGAATGGGTTACAAAATGAACATTTCATCTCTCCGTAAAGCGTTTATTTTTATGGGCGCTGTAGCGGCTTTGTCACTGGTGAACGCACAATCTGCGCTGGCAGCCAATGAATCCGCTAAAGATATGACCTGCCAGGAATTTATTGATCTGAATCCAAAAGCAATGACACCAGTTGCGTGGTGGATGCTGCATGAAGAAACAGTATATAAAGGTGGCGATACCGTTACTTTAAATGAAACCGATCTCACTCAAATTCCTAAAGTGATCGAATACTGCAAGAAAAACCCGCAGAAAAATTTGTATACCTTCAAAAATCAAGCATCTAATGACTTGCCGAATTAATAAGGTACAAGTAAAAAGGAGTAGCAAGTTGAGCCATCTTGCTGCTCCTTTTTGCATTTTTATATGACAGCAGAATTTATTATACGACTTATACTTGCGGTAATTGCCTGTGGCGCTATTGGCATGGAAAGGCAAATGCGCGGCAAAGGAGCAGGGTTACGCACACATGTATTAATTGGCATGGGAAGCGCCCTGTTTATGATTGTTTCGAAATATGGTTTTGCTGACGTGCTGTCTTTAGGTCACGTCGGACTGGATCCCAGCCGTATTGCTGCTCAGGTTGTGACGGGCGTCGGGTTTATCGGTGCAGGTAACATTCTCGTTCGTAACCAAAATATTGTAGGTCTGACGACGGCAGCGGATATCTGGGTGACCGCCGCCATTGGTATGGTTATTGGCAGCGGTATGTACGAACTGGGTATTTATGGTTCAGTGATGACCTTGCTGGTGCTGGAAGTCTTCCATCAATTAACCTTCCGCCTGATGAACAAAAATTACCATTTACAGCTGACATTAGTGAACGGTAATACGGTATCAATGCTCGACTGGTTTAAGCAGCAAAAAATAAAAACGGATTTAGTTTCGTTGCAGGAAAATGAAGATCATGAAGTGGTCGCCATTGATATCCAGCTTCATGCCACGACGTCGATAGAAGATCTGTTGCGATTATTAAAAGGTATGGCAGGGGTGAAAGGCGTTTCAATTAGCTAATCTGTATAGTTATTTATTCGCAGGAGTACCAGTGCGGTACTCCTGTTGGTTTTAATGATCGAGGACGATCAGTGGTGAATGGTTGGCAGGATCTTTAAGTACGGTAATATCCGCGCCGTAGAGCATTGTCAGCGCCTGCTGTGTCAATACGTCCTGCGGCTTACCATTTGCGATAACCTTTCCTTTTTGCATTAATACAACACGGTCTGCATAACGCGCGGCAAGATTTAGATCGTGCAATACGCAGCAAACATTGAACTGCCGTTCGTGAACTAACTGGCGTAATAAACGAAACAAGTGCTGCTGATGGTGAATATCCAGCGCCGAAGTTGGTTCATCAAGAAATAACCATTTCGGTGAGGGAGTAGGTTCCCAGAGTTGCACCAGCAGGCGCGCTAATTGCACGCGCTGTTGTTCACCACCGGATAATTGCCGATAGTTGCGGTTTGCTAACGCCTGACAGTCACATAACGCCATTATTTGTGCTGTTTCATTATCCTGATTACCAGTACGATGCGGATGCCGCCCCATCTGGATAACTTCTTGTACGCTGAATGGAAACGCCATGTGGCTATTTTGACGCATCACGGCCCGGTGTTTCGCCAGTTCAGTAATCGACCATTCATTTAATGGCTTATTAAACAACCGACATTCGCCGCTATCAGGTTGAAGATAGCCGGTTAGCTGGCGAAGCAGCGTAGATTTTCCCGCACCATTAGGCCCGAGGATGGCAACAATTTCCCCACCGGGAAAAGTCAGCGAGACATTATCAGTCAGACGCCGCCCCTGAAGGCTATAAACCAGATTCTGGGCGCTGATCATGTGATCCTCCGGTTGCGCAGAATTAACCACATAAAATAAGGGCCACCAAGCAGGCTGGTTAATAATCCCACGGGCATTTCTGCTGGCTGTACCAGCGTGCGGGCAAGCGTGTCTGCCATCAGCAATAAACAGGCTCCGGCGAGGGCGGAACAAGGGATTAGCCAGCGGTGATTTGCCCCGGTAGTCATGCGAATCAGATGCGGGATCACCAGGCCAATAAAGCCGATAATGCCGCTTACCGATACGGCAGCACCAACGAGCAGTGAGCTCACTAACAGTAATTGCTGGCGTTTACGCTTCACGTTCACGCCGAGGTAGTGGGCTTCTTCATCACCGAGCTGCAGTAAATTCAGCGTTCCGGCGAGACAAGTTGTTGCGATAATGGCCGGTAGGATGAATGAACTGGCAACCAATAACGTCGGCCATTGCGCCTGTCCAAGATTGCCCATCATCCACAATGTGAGTTGTCGTAGCTGCTGCTCATCGCCGATATAGCTCAGGATGCCGATCGCTGCGCCGCACAGGGCATTGATGGCGATACCGGCGAGTAATAATTGCATCATGCTGCCATCGCGATGGCGCTGCGTGATGAGAAAAATGATGGTGCAGACCACTAAACTTCCGGCAATGGCAAACACCATTTGCTCATAGAGCACCAGCACCACTGGGAAGGAGAAGGGCAGCACAATAGCAACGCCAACCATTAATGCAGAACCGCTACTGACGCCGAGTAATCCAGGGTCAGCCATTGGGTTGCGAAAAAGCCCCTGCATAATTACCCCGGCGGTTGCCAACGCTGCACCTACCAGCACCGCCAGCAAAACCCGTGGTAGACGAATATTGAGCCAGATATCGCGGTATTCCTCATCAAAAAGGGCATCAAAACTGATCTTTAACGCTCCCTGACTGGCACCAAACAGCACCAGAGCTAGCAATAATAGTGATAGCCCCATAAAGACCCTGGCGGAAGAGAGTGAATCCTTGAGCACGCAAAACTCCGTTACGACATTACGGCGCGGACATGCCGCGCCGGGGGATCACGCCGGTTTCAGGTCCGGTTCAATCAGACTGTAGACCTGCTGGTTAAGTGCTGGCGCATTTGCCAGTTCATGGATATGTGCGGCGACATCAGCACGGTTAATAAAACCATGACACTCCTGATTTTGTATCCGTTGTGCTTTGCCCGTTGCCGCACCATCAAGCAGACCGCCAGGGCGGAGAATGGCATAATCAAGCTGGCTGGTTTGCAACCAGCTTTCCGCCAGCGTTTTTTCCCGTACCGCCTGACCAAACGCAGCCTTTGCCCGCTCTGATAAAAACGGCCAGCTATCGCCGCATCCCAAAGAGGTCACCAGAATCATGCGACTGATGCCAGCCTTCTCGGCCTCATCAATCACTGTTCTGTGCGCCAGATAATCCTGAGCTCCGCCCATTGTTGAGATGATAAGCGCATCCGGGCCAGCTGCGCGGCAAGCAGCCGCGACTACGCTGGCATCACAGGCGTCGCCTGTAAAAACCTGTACGCCTTGTTGCGCCAGTTTCGTGGCGGCATCGGCATGACGAATGACAGCAACGACCGGACGTTGTTCCGCCAGCGCCAGTTCAAGCGTTCTGGCACCCACACCTTTTCCGCCTGCGCCAAAGAGTAGCCACGGTGTCATCAGGCGTGTTCCTTTAACGATACTGCCAGAGCATGGAAGGCGCTGACTTGTTCGCTCAGGAGCTGACGATGATCATCCCTACCGAGGAAGATTTTCAGCATTGCGCTGCCTTCCTTATTGAAAAAGAGAATAGAGGCGGTGTCCATGCCCATAAATTTACGTTCGATCAAGGCAATATGCGTGCAGTTTTCTGCTTTGATATGCCCGGACATGCCGTGCTTTCCGCGTAGGTTGAAATAGCCGTGGCGATGGAAACCCGAAGGCAGTTCGCCGCTAAATTCGAGTATTACATCGGTAGTATGTACTAACGTGGTGACGTTGCCCCATTCGCAGACGGTATCCCAGACAGTATCGAATTTATCACCTGACACAACAGTCGGAGAGGGCAGATTTTTCACTACCTCCAGCAGCGTGGTGTTGTATTGTTCGGCGATCGCCTCCAGCGTACCGTCTGGCTCCGTTTTCAAAAATTCCTGTAACGAGACATGGCTCATAAATCACTCCTGTTATGGTTTTTCAAGCGCAATTGCTGGCGCATTAAGTACCTGAATCAGTTCATTAAGAGACTGCAAAATGTTGCTTGCCCAGAAACGACCTTCATTGGTCAACCGCAGACACGTTGACGCATCGCGGCTTAAGCCTTTTTGGTGCCACTGGGCCAGTAACGGCGCGAGTTTTTCGGCATGTGGCGTAAGTTCGTCCAGCGGTACACGCGCCGTTTCAATGCCCGACTGCAAGGTATGACGCCACTGCGCGTTACGTTCGGCGTTACGCATGATCATCATCAGCGGTTTTTTGCCTGCCGCGACGGATTCATGCCAGGTCTGAAGATTGCGTTCGTTCATCCAGGAGTACCCATTAATCGAACCGCCGGCTCCGGAACCAAAGGCCAGACAATCGGCACCTTGTTTAATCAGCAGGTTATAGAGATTGCGTTCGCGTGTGGTACGGCCCCAGTGGCTGTTACTGATGCAGCGCCAACCGGCATCGTCCATAAAATCACATCCTTGCAGGTAAAGATCGCGACGTTCTGCCGGAGAGGGCACGGTAGTACGCCCATTTTCCACGGCTTTGCCCAGCGGTGTATTGGGCAGGACATTGAGCGCATAGAGATCGACGCCGTCGAGACCGATATCGCGGGCAATAGCCAGATCTTCTCCCCAGGTTTGCGCATCCTGACCCGGCAGACCAAACAGCAGGTCACAGACCACCGCGGCACGGTCGCGTTTGACCAGGCTTTCCATAAACGCAATAGCGGTTGGGCCATCCGAGGTGCGGGCCATTTTCTTGCGGATTTTGCTGTTAAACGACTGAATACCAATTGAGAAGCGGTTTGCTCCAGCATCAAGGCAAGCATCGATTCGCTCAGCGTCAAAATTCAGTACCCGGCCTTCAATAGTGATTTCACAATCAGGGGCCAGTGGCAGCTTTTCTCGTAATGTGGTGATGATTCTGGCCAAATCGTGTGCTGAAAGCGCGGAAGGCGTACCGCCACCGAAATAGACCGCGTGGATGGGGGCAGACTGATGCAATACGCTGTCTGCTTCCATTTCTATTTCACGAATCAGGGCGTCGGTATAATGAGCACACGCATCGTCATTAAAACGGTTCTGATAAAAACCACAAAACGTGCAGTGTGTCGCACAAAAAGGAATGTGTAGGTAAACCAGTCGCTTACGTGGTGATACCGTTTGATTGATCATCTCTTGCCAGGTCTGTGCCAGTTGCTCTTTGGCAACCGGAATGGCCCCACGAAACGGCATCATGGCGCGCCTGTCTTTAAAGGGCTGATCACCGTCTAAAGCAAAATGTGGCGTGAGATCCAGGGTGTTATTTGTGTTCATTCGTCTGATTTAAATCCATTTATTGCGGCCAAAGCTGCTGGTGTAAAGACTCAACGACATCAGCAATACGCGGACCCATTCCCAGAATCAGGTTTTGATCAACGGTGATAATGCGCTGGTTTTTCCATGCGGCAGTGTGGGTAATTCCGGCAATAGAACGTAGCCGATTAATATCGCCATCGACCATTTGTGAGGTGACGACAATCACTTCAGGGTTAGCCGCAATCAGCGATTCCGCGCTGTAGCTTTTGTACTGCTGGTGGGTAGCGACGTTTTCTGCTCCGGCAAGCGAAAGAATGGCGTCCGCGACGCTGCCTTTACCGGCAACCTGTGGCGCACTTCCGCCTGCGGAGAGAATAAACATGGCTTTAACCGGGGCTTTTTTGGCCGCCACGTTTTGCTGTACTCGCTCCAGGCGTTGGTTGATCTGTGTCACCAGCGCCTCGCCTTGTTCAGGAACCTGTAACGTTTTTGCCAGTTGGCGAATGTTGGCGTACATCTGCTCAAGGGTGGCTGGTACACGCGGCAGAGTGACGACGTTGACTTTTTGCGCCCGCAGTTGGTCGAGCACAATTTGCGGTCCTGCATCCTGCCAGGTAATTACGCTATCCGGGCGAAGTGACAAAATGCCTTCGCTGCTGAGTTGTTTCCAGTAACCAATATGCGGCAGTTTGGCGGTTTCTGGTGGATAGGATGTCGTTTCATCGACACCAACCACGCGTTTGCCAGCGCCCATCGCGTAGATTAGCTCCGTCAGCGATCCTCCTGCGACCACGATACGTTCGGCAGCCGTTACGCTAAAAGTCCAGCTAAGAGCCAGTAATGCCGTAAACAATTTTTTTCGTTTTACCATGGTCTTCGCGGCAGAGACCACGGCTGAAATACATAACGTTAGTGGGGAAAAAAGAAACGGCCTGGTGATGATCCTTGGCATAATGTGAGAACTCTTATCAAATTGAGAATGATCATGATTATCATTTGAGTTATATATGAAATACAACCGTCGATTCAATACGCACGGCGTTACAAGCGTATTTATTTTTGATTTTTATCAAGATGCTTCGTCAGCTAATGTTCTTGTTACCGATTAAATTTCAGCGCGGGAAAAAGCTGAGAACCCGGAGATATCGCGGCTTGCAGAGCAAAGAGAAGAGAAAATTATCACTGTTAACGACAACGTTTTGTGATGAGGTTGTGGGGGGATAGCCATAAACACAGGATGGTTTTCTGGATGCTGGATAGATTTCATAACCCCCTGTTTATTGTGTTAATGGCGGTTAAAAAAAGCTTGATCATAAAAAATTGATCGATAATAATTCTCATTATCACGTTTGAGTTTAACAAAATATGACATCATGGATAACAAAATCATATCTTTTGTAAGGGAAAACGCACAGCACTCTTCACTTCAGACGTGGCGTACTACTTTGCCTGACAAAGAGGGCGTGCTTTTGCTGAATTATCAGAAATATTCGGCAATTTTACGGGATATATACGCTAATAGCTTCCCGTGGTGATATCTAATCATTTGAATTGTAAATAAATTTATTTTTCGCCAGCCACCCCGGTATTAACCCAGGCAGCCAGCATTTTTTATTTTCCTCATGGAGAATCGCTATGTCACGTCCGCAATTTACCTCGTTGCGTTTGAGTTTGTTGGCTTTGGCTGTTTCTGCCACCTTGCCAACGTTTGCTTTTGCTACTGAAACCATGACCGTTACGGCAACGGGGAATGCACGTAGTTCCTTCGAAGCGCCTATGATGGTCAGCGTTATCGACACTTCCGCTCCTGAAAATCAAACTGCTACTTCAGCCACTGATTTGCTGCGTCATGTTCCTGGAATTACTCTTGATGGTACCGGACGAACCAACGGTCAGGATGTAAATATGCGTGGCTATGATCATCGCGGCGTGCTGGTTCTTGTCGATGGTGTTCGCCAGGGAACGGATACCGGACACCTGAATGGCACTTTTCTCGATCCGGCGCTGATCAAGCGTGTTGAGATTGTTCGCGGACCTTCAGCATTACTGTATGGCAGTGGCGCGCTGGGTGGAGTGATCTCCTACGATACGGTCGATGCAAAAGATTTATTGCAGGAAGGACAAAGCAGTGGTTTTCGTGTCTTTGGTACTGGCGGCACGGGGGACCATAGCCTGGGATTAGGCGCGAGCGCGTTTGGGCGAACTGAAAATCTGGATGGTATTGTGGCCTGGTCCAGTCGCGATCGGGGTGATTTACGCCAGAGCAATGGTGAAACCGCGCCGAATGACGAATCCATTAATAACATGCTGGCGAAAGGGACCTGGCAAATTGATTCAGCCCAGTCTCTGAGCGGTTTAGTGCGTTACTACAACAACGACGCGCGTGAACCAAAAAATCCGCAGACCGTTGAAGCTTCTGATAGCAGTAACCCGATGGTCGATCGTTCAACAATTCAACGCGATGCGCAGCTTTCTTATAAACTCGCCCCGCAGGGTAACGACTGGTTAAATGCAGATGCAAAAATTTACTGGTCGGAAGTCCGTATTAATGCGCAAAACACGGGGAGTTCCGGCGAGTATCGTGAACAGATAACAAAAGGAGCAAGGCTGGAGAACCGTTCCACTCTATTTGCCGACAGTTTCGCTTCTCACTTACTGACATATGGCGGTGAGTATTATCGTCAGGAACAACATCCGGGTGGCGCGACGACGGGCTTCCCGCAAGCAAAAATCGATTTTAGCTCTGGCTGGCTACAAGATGAGATCACCTTACGCGATCTGCCGATTACCCTGCTTGGCGGAACCCGCTATGACAGTTATCGCGGTAGCAGCGACGGCTACAAAGATGTTGATGCCGACAAATGGTCATCTCGTGCGGGGATGACTATCAACCCGACCAACTGGCTGATGTTATTTGGCTCATATGCTCAGGCATTCCGCGCCCCGACGATGGGCGAAATGTATAACGATTCTAAACACTTCTCGATTGGTCGCTTCTATACCAACTATTGGGTGCCAAACCCGAACTTACGTCCGGAAACTAACGAAACTCAGGAGTACGGTTTTGGGCTGCGTTTTGATGACCTGATGTTGTCCAATGATGCTCTGGAATTTAAAGCCAGCTACTTTGATACCAAAGCGAAAGATTATATCTCCACGACCGTCGATTTCGCGGCGGCGACAACTATGTCGTATAACGTCCCGAACGCCAAAATCTGGGGCTGGGATGTGATGACGAAATATACCACTGATCTGTTTAGCCTTGATGTGGCCTATAACCGTACCCGCGGCAAAGACACCGATACCGGGGAATATATCTCCAGCATTAACCCGGATACCGTTACCAGTACCCTGAATATTCCGATCGCTCACAGTGGCTTCTCTGTTGGTTGGGTCGGTACGTTTGCCGATCGCTCAACACATATCAGCAGCAGCTACAGCAAACAACCTGGCTATGGTGTGAATGATTTCTACGTCAGTTATCAAGGGCAGCAGGCGCTCAAAGGCATGACCACTACTCTGGTATTGGGCAACGCCTTCGATAAAGAGTACTGGTCGCCGCAAGGCATCCCACAGGATGGTCGTAACGGAAAAATTTTCGTGAGTTATCAATGGTAATCATCTGCCCCGATATTTCGGGGCATTTATCTGGAAGGAAGAGAGACAATGAACCACTACACACGCTGGCTTGAGTTAAAAGAACAAAATCCCGGAAAGTACGCGCGTGACATCGCAGGTTTAATGAATATCAGCGAAGCAGAACTGGCATTTGCACGCGTCACGCACGACGCGTGGCGGATGCGCGGCGATATTCGTGAAATTCTGGCGGCGCTGGAAAGCGTTGGTGAAACCAAATGTATTTGTCGTAATGAATATGCAGTCCATGAGCAAGTTGGCTCGTTCACAAACCAGCATTTGAACGGACATGCCGGATTGATCCTCAATCCGCGCGCGCTGGATTTACGTCTGTTTCTCAATCAATGGGCCAGTGTTTTCCACATCAAAGAAAACACGGCTCGTGGCGAACGCCAGAGTATTCAGTTCTTTGATCATCAGGGCGATGCATTACTAAAAGTTTATGCCACCGACAATACCGATATGGCGGCATGGAGTGAGCTTCTGGCACGGTTTATCACCGATGAGAATACGCCGCTTGAGTTAAAAGCCGTTGATGCGCCAGTTGTTCAAACGCGAGCCGATGCCAGTGTGGTCGAGCAAGAGTGGCGGGCGATGACCGACGTTCATCAGTTTTTTACGTTGCTCAAGCGCCACAACCTGACGCGCCAACAGGCGTTCAATCTGGTGGCAGACGATTTGGCCTGCAAAGTATCCAACAGTGCGTTGGCGCAAATTCTTGAATCTGCACAGCAGGATGGCAATGAAATCATGGTGTTTGTTGGCAACCGTGGCTGCGTACAGATTTTCACCGGTGTGGTAGAAAAAGTGGTGCCAATGAAAGGTTGGCTGAATATTTTCAACCCGACGTTTACCCTTCATCTATTAGAAGAGAGCATTGCTGAAGCCTGGGTTACCCGTAAACCGACCAGCGATGGTCACGTAACCAGTCTGGAATTGTTTGCCCATGATGGTACGCAGATAGCGCAACTTTATGGTCAACGTACAGAAGGTGAACAGGAGCAAGCGCAATGGCGTAAGCAAATTGCTTCGTTGATACCGGAAGGCGTTACTGCATAACGTATAATTAACGGGAGGTCTGGCTGTTGCTGGGCCTCTTTATATTGTTCAATCGTTCACACCAGATAATTAATATGCTGATGGCGTACCAGCTCATTGATCCGCTTAAGATTGAGGATCATCATGATATTGTGTTTATGGCAGTAGAACGTTTTTAGCGATATTTTCAGTTTCTCCAGAATATCTTCCGTTGTCATTTGATTCGCAATGCAGCTCAGAACCTGATGCTGCTTGCGCGAGAGGGACACATCCGCTTCAGGCACAGAGCAGTAACTGCCATTGATGAGTGCGACAAAGTCGATGATGGCGATAGTTCGCGGAACAAAGGTCACCGGTACTTTCCCCAGGCAGCGTTTAATATTAAAGGGGGAGAAAATAATTACATGGACAGGTTTTAATCGTTCAATTTGAGTGAGAAAATTAGAATGAAATACATTATTCATTAATGTATCAATAATGACGAAGGCATTCTGATGCAACATTACGTCGATCTCTTCTTCGTTCTGTATATGAACGACATTACCTTTACTCAGAATGTTTTTCATCGCGGTGAAAAACATCGTATCCCTGGTAATTATAAGAAACATAACCGACTCCTGGTACGGACATTAACTTTATAATCAGTTTGCCAAAGGTAATTAACAGGACAGGGCTTATAATAATAGTTAGCTTACTGTGTATTAATTTGATGTAATGCATGATGCAGATGCTGAGAAAGCATCTGCATCTTTCGGTGGTGTTATTTGACCAGCTCAGGTGTTACCTGACTCACCGCATTGGTGTAGTAAGGAGCCCCCCAGCCCGGTTCCGGCCAGAATGCACCATAGCCGTAATCCCACAAGTTATAGGTGGTATTAACCACTTCTCTCAAATGCCACACCTGGATGCCCTGCATATTCACTTCCAGGAAGTTATACGGGACTTTATTGATAAAGCCAGGTTGTTCACCCTGAATGGTACCGAGGATGGTAACAAAGTGATTACGATAGTTCACTGGATCAAGGAAGCCGCTTTGTCTGGCGAGCAGTCGGCCCTGATAGTTGGCTTCAATATCAGGCTTCGCATAGCTATTCAACGGTAATACAGCGATTTCTAACAACGTATCCGTTTTGCCATTGATAACGTTGATAACCTTCCCACCAAAGCGCGCTTGTTGACCAACATATAACCCCGGCTGGTTATGAACAGCAACAAAACTTTTTTGAATATCAGGTTGGTTATTGCCTTTGATATTTTGCGGAATTGAACTACATGCGGCAAGCAAAAATGAAAGGCTGAGGATGAGTGCACCTTTTGTCATGTTCATGTTACTATCCTTATCAACAAATATTAAAACCATAATAGATATTTCTTTATAGTTTTCATCTGATTCTGAGGCGATATGCCTGATAGTAACGTAAACCTGTCTGATGTTTATATCTCTTCTGTTTAGTTGAGCTCAGTTAATTTTTGGGCGTGGCATGAGTATCCATTGTTCCATAATCTATATTCAGAGGTTTTTAATCTTTTCGTGTCTAATATTATTTATCTGATTAAGTATTGATTGTGTCTTTTGCGGAAGTGGTGTCGAGCTTATCGTTTCAATGTTATTAATAAGACTTACAAGTTGAGCCTCAACTTTGAGTAGTCTGCATTTGTATATGTGGTGTTCGTATGGCACGCATTAATTTGTTGGCGTTGTTGCGCTAAATCAAATTGTTCAGAGGTGTATCCATTCTCCAGAGAATGGGGCATTAATGGGGTGTTGTTCTTCCCGGTTATCACAAGGCCACTTCGGTGTGTCTGGCGTTTTAACATTATCGGTATTTGTTGTGCAGTTATAAATATCACCGTTATATGTATTTATTACACCTGGGGTAAAGTCAATTGACATAACATTCCTTATTCATCATTTGTTTTATGCTAAGATTTTTAAATTGGATAATTAGAACAGGAATGGATTTTCTTCTACATACAGTAAATATAATGCATCATATCTTCCTGATATAATTACCTTTGACTTCCATTTTATTTCCATCTGGTAATATTTGAGTGCAAAAAAAGGCAATAATCATATCGCAAAAGAAAACGTTAACAACTATCGAAAATGCTCGTTTTAAAAAGGTATGATGTTCTCTGATAGTGTGTGAAGTGATATTTTTGTGATGTTTTAGATATGTAATAATAAAATAGGTTAACGTATGTTGAAATTATTTATTGTGTAAACCACTGATAAATCATAATCCAGTACATCTTTAAACTGCTGCACTGTATCGCTGATAACTAAGCAGCTCACTGATACACCATGCTGGACGCGATAATTGGAATCTCACGCAGGGAGTACTGTGTAAATAGCAAAATCGCCTGATACGCTACGACTGTCAGGCCTACAAATAACATACAATTCATCGAATTATCATAAATTTGTAGGTCGGATAAAACGCGCCAGCGTCGCATCCGACATAAATAAAGCGCATTTTTCTAACAACCTGTGGGGGAATATAGCCGCTTTATTTCAGGCGATTACCCGCCTCATCAACCACTTTCTCGCCATCTTCCTTGGTGAACGCGCCTTTTTGCGCATCTGGCAGAATTTCCAGCACGACTTCTGAAGGGCGGCACAGGCGAGTTCCCAGCGGCGTCACCACAATCGGGCGATTAATCAGAATCGGGTGCTGAAGCATAAAGTCGATTAACTGATCGTGAGTAAATTTATCTTCTGCAAGGCCCAGTTCCTCATACGGCTCGACGTTTTTACGTAGCAGCGCGCGTACGGTAATCCCCATATCGGCAATGAGTTTTACCAGCTCATCGCGCGTCGGTGGTGTTTCCAGATAATAGATAATGGTCGGTTCTGTACCGCTGTTGCGGATCATCTCCAGCGTATTACGTGACGTACCGCAGGCCGGGTTGTGATAAATGGTAATGTTGCTCATATCAGTATCTCATTACGATGTGAAAGAGAGGTGTAGCGCCAGCGCCACCAGAGTTACAAACCAAAGCGGACAAGTCAAAAACACATATGGTTTAACGAATATGTAAGTGTAGAGAAAGGTGTAGGTGTGAATTAAGCGTTGGGCATTCATTTGAAAGGAGGTCTGAATCAGGACGTAAAAAAACCGACTTCGCGTCGGTTTTTTTACTGTTCAGCCCTGAGTTGGTGGCTCTGGCTGGAGTGAGATAGCCCACATCTAACAATGAGACATGCGCCGTGACAGGCAATGGATGAGTAAGCGGATGCATTCTCACTCCATCGCATGGAGAAAACGGGTGATTGATAAAGCAATCATCGTTCTTGGGGCGTTAATTGCGCTGCTGGAACTGATCCGCTTTCTGCTTCAGCTTCTGAACTGATAGCGGAAACGTAGCTAAGGGCTAAGAGCACACTACTCTTAGCCCTTTAACATTTAACGCATTGTCACGAACTCTTCTGCCGCTGTCGGGTGAATGGCAACCGTGTTGTCGAAGTCTTTTTTGGTTGCACCCATCTTCAGCGCCACCGCGAAGCCCTGCAACATTTCGTCCATACCAAAACCAATGCCGTGAATACCGACAATCTTCTCTTCCGGTCCAACGCATACCAGTTTCATGCGACACGGCTGGCGGTGAGTGGTGACGGCGGTATACATCGCGGTGAAAGAGGATTTATACACTTTCACCTGATCGTCGCCGTACTGCTCGCGCGCCTGCGGCTCCGTTAAACCAACAGTACCAATCGGCGGATGGCTGAAGACCACGGTCGGAATGTTGCTGTAATCCAGATGCTCATCCGGCTTGTTATTAAACAGGCGTTCAGAGAGACGGCGACCTGCTGCAACAGCCACCGGTGTCAGTTCCACTGCACCCGTGTTATCGCCCACCGCGTAAATACCTTCAACGTTGGTGTTTTGATATTTATCGACGACGATATAGCCTTTTTCGTTGGTTTTAACGCCAGCGGCTTCCAGGTTGATGTTGTCATTGGCAGGCTCGCGACCAATCGCCCAAATCAGGCAATCCACCGTTTCACTGCGACCATCTTCCAGCTCCAGCGTCAGGCTACCATCGGCATTTTTCACTACCGCTTTCGGGATGGCGTTGGTGTGCAACTGCGGGCCTTCGGCGTTCATCACTTCAACCAGCGTTTCAGAGATCATCGGGTCGAAGCTGCGCAGCGGCGCATGTTTACGCACAAACAGATGCGTCTTCGCACCGAGGCCGTTAATCACGCCCGCCAGTTCAACGGCGATGTAACCCGCGCCAACAACCGCTACGCGCTCTGGCAAAGCCGGAAGGGCGAAGAAGCCATCAGAATCAATACCGTATTCCACGCCCGGAATATCCGGGTGGCTCGGACGACCACCGGTGGCGATCAGAATATGATCGGCCGTGATGGTTTCGCCGTTGACTTCAATGGTTTTGGCATCAACGAAGCGGGCAAAGCCTTTGATTACATCAACGTTATTTTTACCGAGCACGTTCTCATAGGAAGTATGAATACGGTCGATATAGGCGGTACGGCTGGCGATCAACGTTTCCCAGTTGAATTTATTGATAGTGGTATCAAAACCATAATCCGGGCCGTACATATGGATCGCTTCACGGATTTGCGCCGCGTGCCACATCACTTTTTTCGGCACACAGCCAACATTTACGCAGGTGCCGCCCAGCTCTTTGGCTTCAATCAGTGCGCATTTCTGGCCGTACATAGCCGCGCGGTTGATGGAGGCGATACCGCCGCTGCCGCCGCCGATGGCGATGTAATCATAGTGTTTAGTCATGACATATTGTCCTTATCGTTGATTACCGCGATTGTAGCGCGAGACGTAATAGGTGCCAGCAATGGCTGCAATTACTCTGGCACGATCCAGCTTACGGTGGCGTGCCCGGTGCCTGCCGGAACCAGTTTGCTGTGCAGCCACGGCAGCACGTTATTCATCTGCTGTTCCAGCTTCCACGGCGGGTTAATCACAATCATGCCGGAAGCGGTCATGCCACGGCGATCGCTGTCTGGCAGCACCGCCAGTTCAATTTGCAGAATTTTGCGAATGCCGGTCGCTTCCAGGTCGTGGATCATGCGCTTAATTTGCTGGCGCAGCACCACTGGATACCACAATGCGTAAGTGCCAGTGGCGAAACGTTTGTAACCTTCTGCTATCCCGCTGACCACCGCCTGATAGTCGGTTTTCATTTCATACGGCGGGTCGATAAGGATTAAACCACGGCGGGAAACCGGCGGCAGCTTGGCCTTAAGCTGCTGGAAACCGTCGGCTTTTTCGACGCGCGCACGGCTGTCTTTCTGAAATTCAGAACGCAGCAACGGGTAATCGCTCGGGTGCAGTTCGGTCAGTTGCAGGCTGTCCTGTTCACGCAGTAGCTGGCGAGCAATCAACGGCGAACCGGGGTAATAACGCAACTGCCCGCTACGGTTGAAGTGTTTTACCACATTGATGTACGCCTCCAGCTCCGCAGGCAAATCGTCCTGCTGCCAGATACGGGCGATGCCTTCGAGATATTCGCCGGTACGCTCGGCATGTTCGCTGCCTAACTGATAACGCCCGGCCCCTGCGTGGGTGTCGAGATAGAGAAACGGTTTATCTTTCTCTTTCAGCGACTCAATGATCAGGCTCTGAACGGTATGTTTAAGGACGTCGGCGTGGTTGCCAGCGTGAAAGCTGTGGCGATAACTGAGCATGGGTAAAGGTGTTCCGGTAAGTAAAAATCGGCCCGTATTCGGGGCGCACAAAAGCCTATCAGGACAGTATACCGAAAAGAGGCCGCCGCCGCGAAAGCGTAACGTTTCTCATTGAAATTCACTACACTTAACCCCATGCTACAAACATTATGTAAAGCGCCTGTTGAGCGCTTCCTTAACCTCTTTAACCAGGACTGCGCTAATGACGAATCCGTTACTGACTCCCTTTGAATTGCCTCCGTTTTCTAAAATTCTCCCGGAACATGTCGTTCCAGCCGTGACTAAGGCGCTGAACGACTGCCGCGAAAATGTGGAGCGCGTAGTAGCGCAAGGGGCACCGTACACCTGGGAAAATCTCTGCCAGCCGTTGGCGGAAGTGGACGATGTGCTGGGGCGTATCTTCTCCCCGGTCAGCCATCTGAACTCGGTGAAAAATAGCCCGGAACTGCGTGAAGCGTACGAACAAACCCTGCCGCTGCTGTCAGAATACAGCACCTGGGTAGGGCAACATGAAGGGCTGTATAAGGCATATCGCGACCTGCGTGATGGCGATCATTACGCCACGCTGAACACGGCGCAGAAAAAAGCGGTTGATAACGCACTGCGCGACTTCGAACTCTCTGGCATCGGTCTGCCGAAAGAGAAACAGCAGCGTTACGGCGAAATTGCTACCCGTCTTTCTGAACTGGGCAATCAGTACAGCAACAACGTCCTCGATGCGACGATGGGCTGGACCAAACTCGTTACCGACGAAGCGGAGCTGGCGGGGATGCCAGAAAGCGCGCTGGCTGCGGCAAAAGCCCAGGCCGAAGCGAAAGAGCTGGAAGGTTATTTGCTGACGCTGGATATCCCAAGCTACCTGCCGGTAATGACCTACTGCGACAACCAGGCCCTGCGCGAAGAGATGTATCGCGCTTATAGCACTCGTGCTTCCGATCAAGGTCCGAACGCCGGTAAGTGGGACAACAGCAAGGTGATGGAAGAGATCCTCGCGCTGCGTCACGAACTGGCGCAACTGCTGGGCTTTGAAAACTACGCCTTCAAATCACTTGCCACTAAAATGGCAGAAAACCCGCAGCAGGTGCTGGATTTCTTAACCGATCTGGCAAAACGCGCGCGCCCGCAAGGCGAAAAAGAGCTGGCGCAACTGCGCGCCTTCGCCAAAGCCGAATTTGGCGTCGATGAGTTACAACCGTGGGATATCGCTTACTACAGCGAAAAACAGAAACAGCACCTCTACAGCATCAGCGATGAACAACTGCGTCCGTACTTCCCGGAAAACAAAGCGGTTAACGGCCTGTTTGAAGTGGTGAAACGTATTTACGGCATCACTGCTAAAGAGCGTAAAGATGTTGATGTCTGGCATCCGGATGTACGTTTCTTCGAGCTGTATGACGAGAACGACGAACTGCGCGGCAGCTTCTACCTCGACCTGTATGCCCGTGAAAACAAACGCGGCGGGGCGTGGATGGATGACTGCGTAGGCCAGATGCGTAAAGCCGACGGTTCGCTGCAAAAACCGGTCGCGTATCTGACCTGCAACTTCAACCGCCCGGTAAATGGTAAACCGGCGCTGTTTACCCATGACGAAGTGATCACCCTGTTCCACGAGTTCGGTCACGGCCTGCACCATATGCTGACCCGCATTGAAACCGCTGGTGTTTCCGGGATCAGTGGGGTGCCGTGGGATGCGGTCGAACTGCCGAGCCAGTTTATGGAAAACTGGTGCTGGGAGCCGGAGGCGCTGGCGTTTATCTCCGGTCACTATGAAACCGGCGAGCCGCTGCCGAAGGAGCTGCTGGATAAAATGCTGGCAGCGAAAAATTACCAGGCGGCGCTGTTTATTCTGCGCCAGCTGGAGTTCGGCCTGTTCGATTTCCGCCTCCATGCAGAGTTCCGTCCGGATCAGGGGGCGAAAATCCTCGAAACTCTGGCAGAAATCAAGAAACTGGTTGCCGTAGTACCGTCTCCGTCATGGGGCCGTTTCCCGCATGCTTTCAGCCACATTTTTGCCGGTGGTTATGCGGCAGGTTACTACAGCTACCTGTGGGCCGATGTGCTGGCGGCAGATGCCTTCTCGCGTTTTGAGGAAGAGGGCATTTTCAACCGTGAAACTGGGCAATCGTTCCTCGACAACATTCTGAGCCGTGGCGGTTCAGAAGAGCCGATGGAGCTGTTCAAACGCTTCCGTGGTCGTGAACCACAGCTGGATGCGATGCTGGAGCATTACGGCATTAAGGGCTGAACATTCAGTGAAAATCTGCTTAATTGATGAAACAGGCGCCGGAGACGGCGCCTTATCTGTTCTGGCGGCCCGCTGGGGGCTGGAACACGATGAAGACAACCTGATGGCGCTGGTGTTAACGCCGGAGCATCTGGAACTGCGCAAGCGTGATGAGCCGAAACTTGGCGGCATCTTTGTTGATTTTGTTGGCGGAGCGATGGCGCACCGACGCAAATTCGGCGGTGGTCGCGGAGAGGCGGTGGCGAAAGCGGTGGGCATTAAAGGCGATTATTTGCCGGATGTGGTGGACGCCACCGCAGGATTAGGGCGCGATGCCTTTGTGCTGGCTTCGGTCGGCTGCCGCGTGCGGATGCTGGAGCGTAATCCGGTGGTTGCCGCGTTGCTCGACGATGGTCTGGCGCGTGGTTATGCGGATGCGGAAATCGGCGGCTGGTTACAGGAACGTTTGCAGTTGATTCACGCCTCCAGTCTGACGGCGCTGAGCGATATTACCCCGCGTCCGCAGGTAGTTTATCTTGACCCAATGTTCCCGCATAAGCAGAAAAGCGCGCTGGTGAAAAAAGAGATGCGCGTGTTTCAGTCGCTGGTGGGGCCGGATCTTGATGCCGATGGATTGTTGGAGCCTGCGCGGTTGCTGGCAACCAAACGCGTGGTGGTGAAGCGTCCGGACTATGCGCCGCCGCTGGCGAATGTCGCCACGCCAAACGCGGTAGTCACTAAAGGGCATCGCTTTGATATTTATGCCGGAACGCCGGTGTAAAAGTAAAGCAGGGTAGCGATAACGCTACCCTGCTTTCTGCAAGAATAATTAATGGCTTTCCGGCGTCGCAATCATGCGTTTCAGCCACGGCACCATCAGTAGCATCACTACGGCAACGCCCAGCGTAACCAGGCCAATCTTACCAAACACGTTGGTATAGACGGGCAACGTCTCAAGTGGATCGGTAATGTTGTCTGGTACTGCGGTAAATGTTGCCACATAGCCGCCCAGCAAGAACGCGGCAGCCTGCGTCAGGAACCACATCCCGAGAATAAAGCCCATCAAATGCTGCGGCACCAGGGCAGCAATCATCGCCAGGCCAAGGGCGCTAATAAACAGTTCACCTAAGCTCTGGAATAAGTACACCAGCACGATAAACCATGGCGATGTCAGCCCCTGGGCATCCGCAAACCACATTCCAGCCGCTGCAGCCGTCAAAAAGCCCATTGAGCACATAAACATGCCGAGAGTAAACTTCATCGGCATCGAGAGATCTTTGCCTTTGTTACCCAGATGCGTGTAAATGCCTGCCAGTATTGGGCTGGCGAGTACCACCCAGAACGGGTTAAGCGCCTGGAAGCTGACCGGGTTGATGGAAAAGCCGAGAATTTCATGATGCACGTTGTTGATGGCAAAGAAGTTCAGCGACGTTGGCATCTGGGCGTAGAGAATGTAAAACACCACCGCTTCGAGCATCAGGACAAAGGCGACAAACATTTTATTGCGCCCGGTTTTATCCAGCTTGAATGCCTGACGAAAGAAGATGATGGTGACGACGATGGAGAGAACAATCAGAACCAGATTGGCGACTTCTACGTTGTGCATCAGCCAGGCGCAGACGAAGATCATCACCACGCTGCCAAGTAATACGTACAACAGTTTACTGAAGCTCATCGGCCGGAAGTCGGGTTCAGAACCAATGTCTTTCACCATTCCACGACAGGCGATGTAAACCAGTAATGCGATAATTAACCCTGCACCGCACAGGTTGTAGGTGACTGAATAGCCGAATTTATCAGCGATCACAGGGGCCAGCGATAACGCTATCAACGAGCCGATATTGATCGACATATAGAACAGGGTGAATGCGCCATCAAGCCGCGGATCTTTCGGCGGGTAGCACTTCGAAAGCAAGCTGGCTGGGTTAGCTTTAAACAGGCCGTTACCGACAGCGATAGTCCCCAGGGCGATGAAAATCAGGTCAGGCTTAAGTAGCGACATGCCGGTCATGAAGTAGCCAATCGCCAGCACAAGTGCTCCGAGAACAATGGTG
Source organism: Escherichia sp. WS1118 (assembly GCF_046487695.1). Taxonomy (NCBI): domain Bacteria; kingdom Pseudomonadati; phylum Pseudomonadota; class Gammaproteobacteria; order Enterobacterales; family Enterobacteriaceae; genus Escherichia; species Escherichia sp. WS1118. The sequence goes on from NZ_JBJQIZ010000018.1 coordinate 29,967, forward strand.
CGTTTGGTTCCCAGCAGGTGGTCGCCAACATAGCCACCAATGGAAATGAGGCCATAGACCAGCGCAGCAAAAGCACCAAAAGTGACAAAAGCCTGCTCTTGCGAGAACCCAAGCTGTTTAACGAAGAAAACCGCCAGTACGCCCTGCACGCCGTAGTAGCCGAATCGCTCCCATAACTCGACAAAAAAGATCATGAAAAATGGGCGAGGTTGCTGCAGCATCCCCATGGGTGTTGTTGTATTCATATTTATTAACCTTCCAATACCATCCTGAAAAGTATGAACGCGTAAGGGATAACGCGCGAAAAAGTTTACATCTGTCAGAGATTCTTAATATTGATGCGGTGAATAGATTAATACACTATTACAACAGAAAATAACCAGCTGATCACACTAATGATAGAAAATATAATGGTGTTAAATGTTGTATTGGCAGGGGTTTTGATTGCGTACGCAGACCGCAGGCCAGATAAGGCGTTTACGCTGCATCAGGTAACAAGGCGCGCCAAAAAGCAAAACGCCCGCATATGCGGGCGTTCAGGAACACGTCGTGGAGGGAAGATTATTCTTCTTCGTCGCGCAGCGGAACAATCAGCATATCAACGTGAACGGTGTTGATCAGCTGACGTGCGGAAGACATCAGTTTGCTCCAGAAGTCCTGGTGGTGACCACAAACCACCAGATCCATATCGTATTTCTTGATTGCATCGACCAGTACCTGGCCCAGATCGCCGCTGCCGCTCAGGGTTTCAGTGATTGGGTAGCCTGCATTGGTTGAAAGCTCGGTCAGCGCATGATGTGTCTCTTCAGAGATGCGTTTCTGCATATCACCCAGATTCACATCGATAAGCCCGGTGTATAGGTCAGAGTAGTTTACATCTACGTGGATCAGAGAAACTTTCGCATTGTAGGGGCGAGCCATAGAGACTGCTTTCTCTACCAGAACTTTGCTTTCCGGGGAGAGGTCGACCGCGATGAGAATGTGTTTATAAGCCATAGTGTTACTCCTTCCATAAAGTTGTCGATGACTGGCCAGCTAGCGTTTCTTGTGCCGTTACGTCACCCGCGTCCTGCGAACTACGTGCGCGGGGCTAACCCAGCCGTAAAGATTCAGTGTTAAGACCATCCTTACCTTATAGCGACCCGGATGATCCGTCAATCCGCCTTGCTTACTCGTTAGATAAACAAATTTTCGACATGAATATATTGATAGTGGTTAACCTTCTGGAAAAAAAACAACCTGATCTCCTACACTATCTATAGAGCCGCTCGGATGTTGGTCACCACAAAAGCGGTTTCTCCAGGACCTGGTGTTAACTGATTGGCAGCGTATCGGGAGCGGTAGCCCCGGGGTGGAACTCCGCGGGCAGGTCGCCGGGGAGGAGGTATGATAAGCACCGTCGCATTATTTTGGGCTTTATGTGTCGTTTGCATTGTTAACATGGCGCGCTATTTCTCATCACTACGCGCGTTGTTAGTGGTACTGCGTAACTGCGATCCATTGCTCTATCAATATGTTGATGGAGGGGGCTTTTTTACCTCACATGGCCAACCCAACAAACAGGTGCGTCTCGTTTGGTATATCTATGCCCAACGTTATCGCGATCATCACGATGATGAGTTTATTCGCCGCTGTGAGCGGGTGCGTCGGCAGTTTATTCTGACCAGCGCATTGTGTGGTCTGGTGGTGGTCAGCCTGATTGCATTGATGATTTGGCATTAAGCACTTCAGCAATAATGACGCATAAAAAAAGCGGGCCAGTAAACTGACCCGCTCGTTTTGGTGCGTACGATTACAGGAACTGCAAGGAGAGCCAGTACAGCCCGCCGGAAAGCAGTACCGCAGCCGGAAGGGTAAACACCCAGGCCATCAGAATACTGGTTACGGTTTTACGCTGTAAGCCGCCGCCATCTACCACCATCGTCCCCGCGACAGAAGAGGAGAGTACGTGAGTAGTGGAAACCGGCATCCCGGTATAACTTGCCAGGCCGATAGACACTGCCGCCGTCATCTGGGCAGACATCCCCTGAGCGTAGGTCATGCCTTTCTTACCGATTTTCTCACCGATAGTCGTTGCCACACGACGCCAGCCAATCATCGTACCGATACCTAACGCCAGCGCGACCGCCATGATGATCCACACCGGCGCATACTCGATGGTGCTAAGCATGTCGGACTTCAGTTTCTTCAACAGGCGCTGATCGTCAGCACTCACGCCAGGCATCTTCACCACTTTGTCGATAGTGTCAGAAACGCACAGCATAATGCGGCGCATCTGGCTACGTTGATCAAGCGACAGCTTGTCGTAGCTTTCCACATCGGTAGTCAACATGCCTTTCAGGCGGTTGAGCGCGTTAATGGTATTCGACGGATGGCAATGGAACTCCGCGGGTTGCGTTGCGCCAGCTTCCGGAGCCGGTACTAACTGATCAGCACCGGTCGCTTGTTTCAGCAGCGCAGGATGCTGCTCAAAGTAAGCTTCGACGTTGTTGATGGCATCACGGGTACGGGTGATTTCGTAGCCAGTGGCATTCATGTTCACCACGAAGCCTGTTGGTGCGACACCAATCAATACCAACATAACCAGACCAATGCCTTTCTGACCATCGTTCGCGCCGTGCGAAAACGCCACGCCGATAGCGGAAAGGATCAGCGCAATACGCGTCCAGAACGGCGGCTTTTTCTTGCCGTCTTTCTTTTCACGCTCCGCTGGGGTCAGGTGGATACGGGCGCGTTTCTTGGTGCCGCTCCAGTAGCGACGCAGCAAGAAAATCAGACCGCCAGCAAACACCAGGCCGACAATAGGGGAAACGATCAGAGAACCGAAAATACTTAATACTTTCGGGATATTGAGTGCATCCACCACTGACGTCCCGGTCATCAACGCATTGGTTAAACCAATCCCGATGATCGCGCCAATCAGCGTATGAGAGCTGGATGCAGGTAAACCAAAGTACCAGGTACCCAGGTTCCAGATAATCGCCGCCAGCAACATAGAGAACACCATGGCAAGGCCATGAGACGATCCCATATTAAGCAGCAGATCCGTCGGCAGCATATGCACAATGGCATAGGCAACACTCAGACCACCCAGCAAAACACCCAAAAAGTTGAACACCGCCGCCATAACCACGGCGAGCTGAGAACGCATCGCGCGGGTATAGATAACGGTTGCCACGGCGTTGGCTGTGTCATGGAAACCATTGATGGCTTCGTAGAACAGCACAAAAGCCAGTGCAAGCAATAATAACAGCCCGGTATGCAAATCCAGGCCAGCAAACAAATGTAGCATAGGACGTTACGCCATTTTGAGGACATGAACGCGGCGCATTATCAGTGACTTTCGCGGCGCGGGCAAAGTGAAATATAGACTTTTTTTGATTTGCCTCCTGTATGGATTCCACTCAAAAAATAATTATCTTATATAATTCAGGCAAATACTTCCTTTTAGTAATATTGATGCTGGTGCGACCACTGAGGAATCTTTACAATTCACGCCCGTTTTTTCTTAGAGGAGCGCAACGTGGAAAGGTTTGATGCCATTATTATAGGCGCTGGTGCGGCAGGTATGTTCTGTTCTGCGCTGGCAGGTCAGGCAGGACGCCGGGTTCTGCTGATCGATAATGGTAAAAAACCAGGGCGCAAAATCCTCATGTCTGGCGGTGGGCGCTGCAACTTTACCAACCTTTATGTCGAACCGGGCGCTTATCTGAGCCAGAATCCGCATTTTTGTAAGTCTGCACTCGCGCGTTTTACCCAGTGGGATTTCATTGATCTGGTCAATAAACACGGCATCGCCTGGCACGAGAAAACGTTAGGGCAGCTCTTCTGCGATGACTCCGCGCAGCAGATTGTCGACATGCTGGTGGATGAGTGCGAGAAGGGCAATGTGGCCTTCAGATTGCGTAGCGAAGTGCTGAGCGTGGCGAAGGATGATACAGGCTTCACGCTTGAACTGAACGGCATGACTGTCGGTTGCGAAAAGCTGGTCATTGCGACCGGTGGACTGTCAATGCCGGGGCTGGGCGCATCGCCGTTTGGTTATAAGATTGCCGAACAATTCGGCCTCAACGTGCTGCCGACCCGTGCGGGTCTGGTGCCATTCACTCTGCATAAACCGTTGCTTGAAGAGTTACAGGTGCTGGCGGGCGTGGCGGTGCCTTCCGTGATTACCGCTGAAAACGGTACCGTTTTCCGTGAGAACTTACTCTTCACCCACCGCGGCTTATCTGGACCGGCGGTGTTGCAGATTTCCAGCTACTGGCAACCGGGTGAATTTGTCAGCATCAATCTGCTACCGGATGTGGACCTCGAAACCTTCCTGAATGAGCAGCGTAATGCACATCCGAATCAAAGCCTGAAAAACACGCTGGCGGTTCATCTGCCGAAGCGGTTGGTTGAACGGTTACAACAACTCGGGCAAATCCCGGATCTCTCGCTAAAACAGCTCAACGTGCGTGACCAACAGACACTGATTAGCACATTGACTGACTGGCGCGTACAACCCAACGGCACTGAAGGCTATCGCACTGCCGAAGTGACGCTCGGCGGCGTGGACACCAACGAACTCTCTTCACGGACGATGGAAGCGCGCAAAGTGCCTGGGCTGTACTTCATCGGCGAAGTGATGGACGTCACCGGCTGGCTGGGGGGCTATAACTTCCAGTGGGCGTGGTCGAGTGCATGGGCTTGTGCGCAGGATTTGGTGGCAGAATAAGAAGCAAAATGTGCTCTCGATACCAGAGGGATTAACCTGAATAAAACCAGATAAGGCGTCCAACGCCTTATCTGAAGCCTTTTTTATTATTTTTTCGCTGAACCCGCTTCTAATATAGAAACGATGGAAAACAGTGTAAAACAAACTGCACCTAAGCCAACCAGAACTCGCGAAGGAATAAAGTAAGCCATATCGGTTTGCGCAATTTCAGCCAGGAACGCAGCAAGGAACAGACAAAACAGACAGGTAAATACCGGAATCATGGGTATTCTGTTGGCTAACGAACAGGTGCGTCGCCATACCAGCGCTAACAACCACACTTTGGAGAAAATACTGTAGCAGATCATCCCCAGGCAAATGAGAATAATGCCGGGGGCCAGGCGGGCGCTTGCATCTGAACTGATTAATACGTAGATACCAAAAATAATGGTAAGTGAGCCAAGCAAAATAACCCAATAGCACCACAGCCAATGTTCTTTCACTGAGAACGTATTCCGCGTTTGATGGACAATAGTGGCGACAAGGCCAATAAGACAAGCGCAAATTGCCGTTAACCCCATTAGTACGTGACCTGCAACATAATGTGGTGTGATATCTGCACTACGTAACAGTATGACTGACCAAATGAAACCAAAGAGAGTAAGCAGAACGGGAACGGCAATTAAGCAATTACCGATTGTTGAAGAATAGGCCTGCAATGGCGTACCGTCACTCTTACTGCCCGAGGCGTTTTTGGGGATCAACAGAAAATGTCCGGAAGATGCCGCTACGGTTGATACACAAGCGGCAATCATGCCAACGCCAAAAATAACATGACCGGCGACAAATTCATCTGCCATCACATTATTGCTTGCCAACAGTGACCATCCCCAAATCATAGTTGTAGCAGAACCGGCATAACCAATAACAGGAAATAACCTGTTGTAGAATTTATTCATGCCGTGAGTTAACTGAGATATAATAATAAATGCGGTAGTGAACAATGCCAGACATATCGCAGAAAGAGAAATCAGAACATGCCCTGCAACGAAATATTCACTTTGCCCAGAACCGGTTAATACAAACTCACCTAATGCGATGCATATTATACCCATCAGTAAAGGAATTAATTTAAACAACCATCCGATATATATATTCATTTTAAACCCCATATATATTTTCTGCTACACTTCGAAAAACATATGATTCGTCTTTTCAGTTAGTTAAATATGTCTATAAGATGCCATCAATTAAAAAAGTAACTTCACTATAATCGGATTTAGCGTTATGGGGATCAACTTTTAGCGGTGAGTTAATGCTATTAAATAAATATTTATCCTAAGATAAACTCTGAATTAATATCTTTATCTTATTTTGTTGTTTTAAATGAACCTTTTAGGGAATATTTTATTAAACCCACGAACCTTTATCATCTATCATCTTTTCAGAATAAATTATTTTATATTCGGTATTTATTCGCACATCAGGCGATAATAACGCTATGTGATAGTCATCAGGTTTCCCTGTTACGGAAACCTGTGCAACAGAATCTGTGAACCTGTACAGAATATTTTTGGAAAAAACACCAGCGAACGGAAGAACATCGCGATGTATCACAAGTTGATGGCAATCAAATAGACAACATGAATATAACTGTTAGTATTTAATTGATTTCACTTATGAGTATGCGTGTTTCATTTACGGCCAGGAATGCTGATGATGACAACATTACTACCCGTTTTCACTAAGCCTTCCCCATTGGCGCTCAATGCTCTGTGCGCTGGTCGTATTTGCCATTTCCTTCTTATCCCGGATGGAAGAATCCGCTGAACATCGTTCGGTGGCAGTTGTAACACGCGTCGATTGCTTACAGGGATTATGGCGGATCGATTATGGATAAGAGTAAGCGCCATCTGGCGTGGTGGGTTGTCGGGGCACTGGCGGTGGCTGCCGTCGTGGCGTGGTGGCTGTTGCGCCCGGCGGGTGTGCCGGAAGGCTTTGCTGTCAGCAATGGGCGCATTGAAGCGACGGAAGTGGATATCGCCAGCAAAATTGCCGGGCGTATCGACACCATTCTGGTGAAAGAAGGCCAGTTTGTTCGAGAAGGTGAAGTGCTGGCGAAGATGGATACTCGCGTGTTGCAGGAACAGCGACTGGAAGCCATCGCGCAAATCAAAGAAGCACAAAGTGCCGTTGCCGCCGCGCAGGCTTTGCTGGAGCAACGCCAAAGCGAAACTCGTGCCGCACAGTCGCTGGTTAATCAACGCCAGGCAGAACTGGACTCCGTAGCAAAACGTCATACGCGTTCCCGCTCACTGGCACAACGGGGGGCAATTTCTGCGCAACAGCTGGATGACGACCGCGCCGCCGCTGAGAGCGCCCGAGCTGCGCTGGAATCGGCAAAAGCTCAGGTTTCTGCTTCTAAAGCCGCTATAGAGGCGGCACGCACCAATATCATTCAGGCGCAAACTCGCGTCGAAGCGGCACAAGCCACTGAACGGCGCATTGCCGCAGATATCGATGACAGCGAACTGAAAGCCCCGCGTGACGGACGCGTGCAGTATCGGGTTGCCGAGCCAGGCGAAGTGCTGGCGGCAGGCGGTCGGGTGCTGAATATGGTCGATCTCAGCGACGTCTATATGACCTTCTTTCTGCCAACCGAACAGGCGGGCACGCTGAAACTGGGCGGTGAAGCACGTTTGATTCTTGATGCTGCACCAGATCTGCGTATTCCTGCAACCATCAGTTTTGTCGCCAGCGTCGCCCAGTTCACGCCAAAAACCGTCGAAACCAGCGATGAACGGCTGAAACTGATGTTCCGTGTCAAAGCGCGTATCCCACCGGAATTACTCCAGCAGCATCTGGAATATGTCAAAACCGGTTTGCCGGGCGTAGCGTGGGTGCGGGTGAATGAAGAACTTCCGTGGCCTGAAGACCTGGTGGTGAGGTTGCCGCAATGACGCATCTGGAACTGGTTCCCGTCCCGCCTGTCGCGCAACTGGCGGGCGTGAGCCAGCATTATGGAAAAACCGTTGCGCTGAACAATATCACTCTCGATATTCCGGCCCGCTGCATGGTTGGGCTGATTGGTCCGGATGGCGTCGGGAAGTCGAGTTTATTGTCATTGATTTCCGGTGCTCGTGTCATTGAGCAGGGCAATGTGATGGTGCTGGGCGGCGATATGCGCGATCCGAAGCATCGCCGTGACGTCTGCCCGCGCATCGCCTGGATGCCGCAGGGGCTGGGTAAAAACCTCTACCACACCTTGTCGGTGTATGAAAACGTCGATTTTTTCGCCCGCCTGTTCGGTCACGACAAAGCGGAGCGGGAAGTGCGAATTAATGAGCTGCTGACCAGCACCGGATTAGCACCGTTTCGCGATCGTCCGGCAGGGAAACTCTCCGGCGGGATGAAGCAAAAACTTGGGCTGTGCTGTGCGTTAATCCACGACCCGGAATTGTTGATTCTTGATGAGCCAACAACGGGGGTTGACCCGCTCTCCCGCGCCCAGTTCTGGGATCTGATCGACAGCATTCGCCAGCGGCAGAGCAATATGAGCGTGCTGGTTGCCACCGCCTATATGGAAGAGGCGGAACGCTTCGACTGGCTGGTAGCGATGAATGCCGGAGAAGTGCTGGCAACTGGCAGCGCCGAAGAGTTGCGGCAGCAAACGCAAAGCGCCACGCTGGAAGAAGCATTTATAAATCTGTTACCGCAAGCACAACGGCAGGCGCATCAGGCGGTAGTGATCCCACCGTATCAACCTGAAAACGCAGAGATTGCCATCGAAGCGCGCGATCTGACCATGCGTTTTGGTTCCTTCGTTGCCGTTGATCACGTCAATTTCCGCATTCCACGCGGGGAGATTTTTGGTTTTCTTGGTTCGAACGGCTGTGGTAAATCCACCACCATGAAAATGCTTACCGGATTGCTGCCCGCCAGCGAAGGTGAGGCGTGGCTGTTCGGGCAACCGGTTGATCCAAAAGATATCGATACTCGTCGCCGGGTGGGCTATATGTCGCAGGCGTTTTCGCTCTATAACGAACTCACCGTGCGGCAAAACCTGGAGTTACATGCTCGTCTGTTTCATATCCCGGAAGCGGAAATTCCCGCGCGAGTGGCTGAAATGAGCGAGCGTTTTAAGCTCAACGACGTCGAAGATGTATTGCCGGAGTCATTGCCGCTCGGCATTCGCCAGCGGCTATCGCTGGCGGTGGCGGTGATTCATCGCCCGGAGATGTTAATCCTTGATGAACCGACTTCTGGCGTCGATCCGGTGGCGAGGGATATGTTCTGGCAGTTGATGGTGGATCTCTCGCGCCAGGACAAAGTGACTATCTTCATCTCCACCCACTTTATGAACGAAGCGGAACGTTGTGACCGTATCTCACTGATGCACGCCGGAAAAGTGCTCGCCAGCGGTACACCGCCGGAACTGGTTGAGAAACGCGGAGCCGCCAGTCTGGAAGAGGCATTTATCGCTTATTTGCAGGAAGCGGCAGGGCAGAGCAACGAAGCTGAAGCGCCGCCGGTGGTACACGACACCACCCACGCGCCACGTCAGGGATTCAGCCTGCGCCGTCTGTTTAGCTACAGCCGCCGCGAAGCGCTGGAACTGCGACGCGATCCGGTACGTTCGACGCTGGCGCTGATGGGAACGGTGATCCTGATGCTGATAATGGGTTACGGCATCAGTATGGATGTGGAAAACCTGCGCTTTGCGGTGCTTGACCGCGATCAAACCGTCAGTAGCCAGGCGTGGACGCTCAATCTCTCCGGTTCCCGTTACTTTATCGAACAGCCACCGCTCACCAGTTATGACGAGCTTGATCGTCGGATGCGTGCGGGCGATATCACGGTGGCAATTGAGATCCCTCCCAATTTCGGGCGCGATATCGCGCGTGGTACGCCCGTGGAACTCGGTGTCTGGATCGACGGTGCGATGCCGAGCCGCGCCGAAACGGTAAAAGGTTACGTGCAGGCCATGCACCAGAGCTGGCTACAGGATGTGGCGAGCCGACAGTCCACACCCGCCAGCCAAAGCGGGCTGATGAATATTGAGACGCGCTATCGCTATAACCCGGACGTAAAAAGCCTGCCGGCGATTGTTCCGGCGGTGATCCCGCTTCTGCTGATGATGATCCCGTCAATGCTAAGCGCCCTTAGCGTGGTGCGGGAAAAAGAGCTAGGGTCGATTATCAACCTTTACGTGACCCCCACCACCCGTAGCGAATTTTTACTTGGCAAACAGCTGCCATACATCGCGCTGGGGATGCTGAACTTTTTCCTGCTCTGCGCCCTGTCGGTGTTTGTGTTTGGCGTACCGCATAAAGGCAGTTTCCTGACTCTCACCCTGGCGGCGCTGCTGTATATCATCATCGCCACCGGAATGGGGCTGCTGATCTCCACCTTTATGAAAAGCCAGATTGCCGCCATTTTCGGTACGGCAATTATCACGTTGATCCCGGCGACACAGTTTTCCGGGATGATCGATCCGGTAGCTTCGCTGGAAGGTCCAGGACGTTGGATCGGCGAGGTTTATCCCACCAGTCATTTTCTGACTATCGCCCGCGGAACGTTCTCGAAAGCGCTGGATCTGACTGATTTGTGGCAACTTTTTATCCCGTTGCTGATAGCCATACCGCTGGTGATGGGCTTAAGCATCCTGCTGCTGAAAAAACAGGAGGGATGATGCGCCATTTACGCAATATTTTTAATCTGGGTATCAAAGAGTTGCGCAGTCTGCTCGGTGATAAAGCGATGCTGACGCTGATTGTCTTCTCGTTTACGGTGTCGGTGTATTCGTCAGCGACCGTTACGCCAGGATCGTTGAACCTCGCGCCGATCGCCATAGCCGATATGGATCAATCGCAGTTGTCGAACCGGATCGTTAACAGCTTCTATCGCCCGTGGTTTTTGCCACCGGAGATGATCACCGCCGATGAGATGGATGCCGGACTGGACGCCGGACGTTATACCTTCGCGATAAATATTCCGCCTAATTTTCAGCGTGATGTCCTCGCCGGACGCCAGCCGGATATTCAGGTGAACGTCGATGCCACGCGCATGAGCCAGGCATTCACTGGCAACGGTTATATCCAGAATATTATCAACGGTGAAGTGAACAGCTTTGTCGCGCGCTACCGTGATAACAGCGAACCGTTGGTATCGCTGGAAACCCGGATGCGCTTTAACCCGAACCTCGATCCCGCGTGGTTTGGCGGGGTGATGGCGATCATCAACAACATTACCATGCTGGCGATTGTGTTGACCGGATCGGCACTGATCCGCGAGCGTGAACACGGCACGGTGGAACACTTACTGGTGATGCCGATAACGCCGTTTGAGATCATGATGGCAAAGGTCTGGTCGATGGGGCTGGTGGTGCTGGTGGTGTCGGGATTATCGCTGGTGCTGATGGTGAAAGGCGTGCTGGGCGTACCGATTGAAGGCTCGATCCCGCTGTTTATGCTGGGCGTGGCGCTCAGTTTGTTTGCCACCACGTCAATCGGCATTTTTATGGGGACGATAGCGCGTTCAATGCCGCAACTGGGGCTGCTGGTGATTCTGGTGCTGCTGCCGCTGCAAATGCTTTCCGGTGGTTCCACGCCGCGCGAAAGTATGCCGCAGATGGTGCAGGACATTATGCTGACCATGCCGACGACACACTTTGTTAGCCTCGCGCAGGCCATCCTCTACCGTGGTGCCGGATTCGAAATCGTCTGGCCGCAGTTCCTGACACTGATGGCAATTGGCGGCGCGTTTTTCACCATCGCACTGCTGAGATTCAGGAAGACAATTGGGACAATGGCGTAATTACAGTTGCCCGATGCGTAAGCTTATAGGGTCTACGCATTGGTGCAATTTATTGAATTTTAGTGGTTTTGTAGGCCGGATAAGGCGTCACGCCGCATCCGGCGAAGATTTACTTACCCAACCGATGCCCCTCATTCATCATCAGGATTTTGCTATACACATCTTCCTCGACGGCGTTTTTTGCTGATGCCATCACCCGTGCCAGATTCGCCTCGTTGTGATTATTCACATACGCTTTGCCGACTGCGGTGATAAACGCTTTGCGCAGATCGCTGGCGATATTCACTTTAGCGACGCGATAATTAACGAAACTGCGTAATATCTCCGGGGCGATACCGGAGCCGCCGTGAATAACCAGCGGCACCGGGCTGACTTCGGCAATGCGCTTCAGCAGGGGGATATCGATCCGCGGTATATCGTCCAGGCCATGAACGTTACCAATAGAAACTGCCAGCATGTCGCAACCGGTGCGTTCGACAAAGGTCTTCACCTTTTCCGGTTCCGTTTTGCAATCGGCTTCGCTGACGTGATCGTCTTCTTTGCCGAGAATCGCCCCCAGCTCCGCTTCAACCGGTACGCCATAGGATTTACAGAAATCGACAGCTTCCTGGGTGAAAGCGATATTCTCTTCAAAAGAGAATGCGGCACCGTCAATCATGACCGAGGTAAAGCCCGCGCGCACCGCCTGTTTAACATCCTCCTGAGTTTTCCCGTGATCAAGATGAAGACTGACCGGAACATCCATTTTATCAGCGTGACGTTTCACGATTTCATAAATGTAATCGTATCCCGACAGTTGTGCATTGGTGGGCGCAATCTGAATGAAGTTGGGTAATCCTGAACGCTCAATGGCGTTTAAAATTGAAATCGTTGTCTCCAGATTGGTGGTATTAAATGCGCCCGCTAATACCCGTTTTTCCTGAATGCGGTCGAGCAGTATCCGTCCATTAACTAATGGCATATTGAAAACCTCATCTTTTAATATCAGTTAATTATTCAGCTTCACCGAAGCGGTCGCGAAATAAGGTAGTGAGAGTTTGTATTGCCTCGTTTTCATCATCACCTTCGCAGCGTATTTCCACCGTTTTTCCGCCTTTTATTCCGGCGCGCATAATATTCATCATGCTGGTGGCATTAATATCATTACCTTCATAGTGCAGCGTCACTTTACAGCTATATTTTTTGGCGGCTTTCGCCAGACAGGCCGCCGGACGTGCATGCAGGCCAGTACTGTTTCTGACTTCCACGGTTTTACTCAACATAGTGCTCCTCCCGATGATGTAATGGCATCACGCCTTCTTGCTGTAATTTCAACTGATACCAGCTTTTCCATTTGTGCTGATAACGCTGTAATTGATGGTATCTCGCCCGATTCGGTAACAAACGTTGGGCTATGGTGACTTGCGGCGGTGGAATATCCGGTGCGGCGGTTAATAATGCTCCGACAGAAACCGCCTCGTTAAATGCAATTGCTTCAACCGGACGCTGTAAAATATCCGCCTTTAATTGCAGCCAAAGGGGATTATGGGTTGCCGGACCTATCACTTTTAACGCGCTGGTGCCGGGCACATTAAAACAGGCGAAGCAGTTGGCAAATTCCATGGTTAATCCCAGTGAGACGCTGGCAATTAACATATCGATATTTAACGTATCGCCAAGCCCATAAAATAATCCTCGGGTATGGCGATTTTTATAGGGCGAACCCGAACCGCGAAGATGCGGAATAAAAACGGGAATGTCATCGAGCGACCAGTTCCCCGCCAGGTAATCCGCATACCCACGATTGAGCGACACGGCGATCTCCTCATCGGTTAGCCGGAACGTGTTACGCAGCCACTCCAGCGCGAAACCGCCCACGGGCAGAGAAGCAAACAGGGTGAACTGGTTGGCAAGCGAGTAACAGCCGTTTGCCAGCTTGTCACGTTTGGCCTGTTCATCCAGCGTCGGTTGTGTATCCAGTTGCAGAATGCCTTCCGTGGTGCCCGTCGAGTTAAGGATATCGCCCGGCATCATCTGCAACGCCCGCGCACCCACCATATGGTCATGTCCGGCCAGCGTCACGCTGACCGATTGCGAGAACCCAAGCGTTTTGCAGAGCGACTCACTGACCCATCCGGCGTGCTCACCTGGCTGCACCAATGGCGCAAATGCTGAACAGGGAACGTGTAACAACGCCGCCGCTTTCGCTGACCATTCGCCTTTGCGCACGTCCAGACACAGTGTACGGCTGGCTAAGGTGATATCCGTTCGCTGTTCGCCAGTCAGCCGCCAGAGCAGCACTTCCGGTGCATGTAGCCAGCGCAGGCCGCGACGATTGCGCAGCGGATAATGCTCCAGCAACCAACGCATTTTGAAGGCAGAGTAATTGCTGTGCAGTGGTAACCCGCAAATGTCATAAAGTGCCGCACTGTCTGCCTCGCTAAGCGTTGCCAGATACTCTTCACCGCGACGGTCATACCATGCCAGCATTGGCGTCAGAATCTCGCCATGTTTGTCAAGAAACACCCCTGACTCGCCAAAACTGGCAATGCTGATCCGCCTGACTGGCAGCGGCGAAGCGGCGTTCAGTTGCGCTATCGCCTGGCGGACCTCCTGCCAGAGGGCGTCGATATCGAAATCGACATTGCCCTGTGGGGAGATCTGTTTTGCCGTCACGAATTTATGCGCGCCCAACGTCGTTGCGTCCAGGCAGGAAAAGCAGGTGACTTTGCAATTGGTGGTGCCAATATCGATAACGATAGCTGCGCTGTTATCAGGCATAAACCGTGCTCCGCGTCATTCGGAAAATACCATACAGTACCAGGGCGATAACCGGCACCAGACCAATGGCGATGAGATTGCCGTTGAAGATTTCCAGCAGCCAGAAGCGGAACGGGTTACCGCCATCAAGGAAACTGGAGACCTGGCCGCTGGAGCCTTCGGCAAATTTGAAATTAACGTCTTTCGCCATTCCGGTAATAAACGGCGCGATTTTAGTCGCAATCCACAGATCGGCAATAATCACCGGAATCGCCGCCAGAACGGTGCGGAAAATGTTGCCACGGCTGGCTAAAGCAATCATCGACGCCATTACCGCCAGGTTGGCAAGGTCCCCAAGCGGCAGGACTTCATTACCCGGAAGGACAAACGCGATAAAGACCGAGATTGGCGTCAGCAGCAGGGCGGTGGAGATAATCGCCGGGTTACCTACGGCAACGGCGATATCCAGGCCGATATAGAGATCGTCACGGTCAGGGTATTTGGCATTGAGATACTTTTTAATGGCTTCAGACAGCGGTAATAAACCTTCCATCAGAATGCGAACCATGCGTGGCAGGATGAACATCACACCGCCAATGCTGATGCCAAGCAGCAAGACTTTTTTGAAATCGTATCCGGCAATTACGCCGAGCAGAATGCCCAGAATAGTACCAACCATCATCGGTTCGCCGAATATGCCAAACTTTTTCTGTACGGTTTCCGGATCGATATGAATACGATTGAGGCCGGGGATATGGTCGATGATTTTGTCGACCAACAGACCGACCGGAAAGAACACCACCGAAGAGAGCGTCGGCAAAGAGATCCCTTCCAGGCCAAAGTATTTTTGTACCAGTGGCGCAGACCAGTCGGCGAGTTTAAGTACTACCACCGCAGCAATCGCCGCTGCCAGCAAACCAAAGAACAGGCTGCCGGTGCTGTAATAAACCAGCGTACCGGCAAGGGCAAAATGCCAGTAGTTCCACATATCTACGTCAACGGTGCGGGTTTTATTTAACGCCAGCATCGCCACGTTAATCAGAATAGTCAGGGGAATAACAAACGGGGCAATTGGCGAACCCCATGTAATAGCGGAAAGCGGCGGCCAGCCTAAATCCACCACCGGTAAATTAATTCCGGTGCGTTCAACCATCGCCTGGGCCGCTGGCCCGACATTGCTGGTAAGAATATCGAAAATGGCATAAATACCGACAAAACCAATGCCGACCGTTAATGACGAACGTAAGGCTTTAGCGGGTTTTACTTTAAAAAAGAGAGCAAGAATAAATAACACCAACGGCAACATTACCGTGGGACCAAATCCCAATATATATTGCACAATATTATAGAGGGTATGCGCGATATCGTTCATAATAAACCTCTTTTTCAGGCGAGAGCGCACCTCGCGTTAGCGCCTGATGGAGTGGGTTGAAATTAATTATTATTAATTACTTTTTAAGGATCGAAACAATTTGCGCCAGTACTTTCTCTTCGCCAATACCGGTAATAATCGGCAAGCCGTTAACCACCGGGACGTCGAGTTCATAAGGCACTTTAGTCGTTGAGACTACCAGTGCTACGCCGTCAGTATTTCCAGGTAAAGAGGCAACGTTGGTTTGGGAATAATTGACGTTAAGACCGTGCTCTTTACAATATTCCATGACTTTTTCTGTTACTGCCGTGGATGTGGCAATACCCGTGGCGCAGACAAATAAAATGGTTTGACTCATATTTCACCTCGTTCTTTCATTTTGTTTAAGATTGCTGTGTGTATTTCTGTTGTTTCCATCGTAAGCAGGGCGCGCATAAAGGGCGTATCCTGAATCATCTCCATAATCCAGCCCAGGGCATTTAATTGTTTATTACTTTCGCCTAAGGCGAGCAAAAAAATCACCCTGACAGGTACGGGATCAGAGTCGCCGCCCATATCGGCAAACACTACCGGTTCCGGCAGGATACCGACGGCAATTGCATTGTGCCTGACATGTTTATGGTCCGTGTGCGGAATGGCGACACACGGTGGTTCGGTAGGCAGTCCCGTTGGGTACGTCGCCTCACGTTCCAGTACATGATCGGCAAAATCAGGGACCACCAGTTCGGCGGTAACCAACGGTTGCGCTAACTGATGGATGATCTGTTCAACGCTTAACCCTGCCGGAAGTCGTTGAATAAAATTTTCCTGAAACTGTATGCCTTGCATTTTATTCCTCTTAAAAAAGTGTACTTAACTCACTTCCCGCCGTTGCAGCACGGTGCCAAGATAGTATTTATTTCCTTTTAACCAGACGTTGCCAAACTCAACGGGTAATCCTCGGGAGAAAAAGACTAACTGCTCCAGATGCAAAACGGGTGCATCTTCACTGATATCTAAAAAATGACCGCGTTCATTACCAATTAATCGCGCGGCATAGCGACTTTCCGAGTAACGAATTTTTCTTTGCGACAAACTTTCTATTGTTGGAAATAAATTGTGTTGATTAAAATCGATTTCCACGATGCCGGGGCATAGCTCAATATTGATACGGTTCTCTATCAGCATCGCTTTTTCATCACCAATTGAACGTAAACGCTCAAGGTAAAGAATATCCTGACCGGGCGTTATTCTTAATTTCTCTGCCACATAACGATTAGCCGGTTCAATCCGTGACGTAATAACTTCAGTGGTAAAATGTATTTTCTGGCTTTCCAGCGATTCCGCGAATGACAATAATCCTTCACCTAACGGATATGCCACGTTCTCTTTTTTGACAAATGTTCCCTTCCCCTGGACCTGTATCAACACGCCTTCTTTTACCAGTTGGGCGACCGCTTTTTTAACGGTTCCCCGGCTCACTTCCAGCATATCCATAATCTGGTATTCCGAAGGAATGCGATCGTCTTCCACCAGATCCCCGGTATAAATACTTTCTCTTATCCACTCCACCACTTGTTGATAGAGCGGTATTTGTGACGACTTACTCAATGATTTCATGGCGCGCACCTGAACATTTACAGTTGTCTATGGACAATCATGGACAACTTCAAGCGTATAGTAGGTGAACAGGCGAAAAAGAGGATCGAAGCGTCTCACATTTTAGGGGACCAAATCGTGATCAACAAAATGTGACGTGAGTCGATATTTGGCAGAAGTCTACTGCGCCGTCAGGAAATAACGGCGCGTTGGGAGGTGTTAATCTTCCTTCGGCAGGCACTGCAAATGCCCGTGCCGCACGCCGCGCTGGGCGATGACGTCATCGGCAAAATGCTGCACGTCGCCCATGTCACCTTTCAACACGGCGATTTCCAGACAGTCGTCGTGATTAATGTGCACATGCAGAGTAGCAACCGAGAGATCGTGGTGATGATGCTGGGTGGAGACAATACGGCTGGCTAAGTCGCGTTTTTCGTGTTCATACACATACGACAGCACCGCGAAACCTTGTGTGCCGTGTTGTTGAGTGGCTTCCTGCGCCAGAGCGCTACGCAGAATATCGCGGATCGCCTCGGAACGGTTGTTATAACCACGACGCTGGCTCAGACTGTCCAGCGTCTCCAGTAAATCGTCATCAAGCGTGATGGTGACTCGTTGCATTTGCGTTAAACCTTTTCTGTGGTGCGACGGCGCACGGGGAATGCGGGTAATACCGCGTTTTGTAGCACACGTCCGGCGTCAGAGGAAAAGGTTAATTTATCTCCCACCACCTGGGTTTCGACGATTTGTCCGTTGTCCATCACCATCACTCGCTGGCAAAAGCGTTCCACCAGGCGTAAGTCATGAGTGATGAACAGGCAGGCGGTGCCAAACTGTTGTTGCAGCTTTTTCAGCAGGCGAATGACGCCCGCTTGTAACACGAGATCAAGGTTCGAAACCGCTTCATCCAGAATCAGCAGTTTCGGTTCGACCGCCAGCGCGCGTGCCAGGCAGACACGCTGGAGCTGGCCGCCGCTTAACTGCGGTGGGCGTTTGTCGAGCACGCTGTCGTCGAGATCGACCGCCTTCAGCATTTCACTGGCGCGCGCCAGTTGTTCGGCTTTTTTCAGCGATAGCAGGTGGCGCATCGGTTCACGCAGGATCTCGCGCACGGTTTTGCGCGGATTCACGGCGCTGATGGAGTCCTGAAACACCATTTGAATATCACGGCGGAACGCTTTACGTTGCGCGCGATTGAGCTTCGCCAACGGTTCGCCGCGCCAGCTAATATTTCCCTGTGAGGGCGACTCTAACCCTACCAGCAGCCGCGCGAGGGTACTTTTTCCGCAGCCGCTGCGCCCCAGCAGGGCGACGGTTTCACCGCTTTTCAGGGCCAGGGAAACGTTATTCAGCACCGCCTGGTGTTGATGTTTGCCGCTAAATCCACCGTGCGCGTAGTGATGGGAAAGGTCGGAGACGTTAAGTAAAGTCATGATGCCAGCTCCATACCGTAGAGGGCGAGATGAGCGGAAACCAGGCTGCGCGTTACCGCATGTTTGGGGGCGTTAAACAGCGTTTCTACATCGCCCTGTTCAACAATCTTACCGTGAGACATTACCGCCACATCGTCTGCCAGACGCGCTACCACGCCCATATCATGGGTAACCAGCAGCATTCCCGGTGCTTGTTTTTGCATAATGCTTTCCAGCAGATCGAGGATGCGCGCCTGTGCTACCACGTCGAGATCGGTGGTTGGTTCATCGGCGATGATAAACGGTGATTCGCACAGCACCGCCATCGCAATCATCATGCGCTGCAACATGCCGCCGCTCATCTCGAACGGGTAGAGCTTCAGCACGCGCGCGGCGTTTTCCAGCCCCACCGCTTCTATGGCAGCGGTAAGCGTAGCGTCATCGGCGGGTTTCCCCAGCGCCAGGCAGGTTTCACGCGCGTGGGTGTGCATGGTGTGCAGCGGATTAAAGGCACTGCGCGGGTTCTGCATGATGGTGGCAATTTTGATGCCGCGCAGGGCGCAGGGAGAAACCGGTTTTCCATCGGCCAAAATTTCCCCCGCCGTCTGGCGAACGCCAGCAGGCAGAATGCCCAGCGTCGCGGCGCAGGTCAGCGACTTCCCGCTGCCACTACCGCCGACTAACGCCAGCACACGCCCACGTTGCAGGGTTAACGATACGCCGTGCACCAGCGGCTGCGCGGCCTGTAGCGCGATATTACGGAGTTCAATCTGTTGTGGCATTAGTGTGCGTGCTCCGTCACCAGATGAGGGTCCAGATGATCGCGCAGTGCGTCACCCACCAGGTTAAAGGCCATCACGCTGATAAACAGCGCCAGCCCCGGCCAGAACATTTGCAGCGGCTGGGTCCAGATATACTGACGCGCGTCGTTAATCATCACGCCCCATTCGGCGGTCGGCGCGGTCACGCCGAGACCGAGGAAGGACATCCCCGCGACGTGTAGCATCATATGACCGATATCCAGCGTCGCCAGCACCAGCAGCGAGGGGATCACCGCACCTGCCAGATGATCAATAAACACCCGCACATGGCCCGCGCCAGAAAGCCGTGATGCCAGCACAAACTCGCGCTGGCGCAGTGAAATCACCAGACTGCGCACCATGCGCGCGTACCATGCCCAGTGCGAAAGGGCGATAGCGATAATTACGTTGGTCAACCCGGTGCCAAGCACGCCGACCATAAAGAACGACAGAATCGAGGTTGGGAAGGTCATAAACATATCCGCGACGCGCATGGTGGCCTGATCAACGCGCCCGCCAATCAGCCCGGCGCTGCCGCCAATAATCAGCCCTAATGTCAGCACCAACAGCAGGCAGGCCATTACCGAGCCGAGCGACACGCGGGTCGCTGCCATCAGCCGCGAGAAAATATCGCGCCCTAAATGATCGGTGCCCAGCCAGTGCTGCGCATCCGGCGAGAGCAGGCGCGACGGCAAATCAATAGCCTGAGGGTCATACGGCAGCCACCACTGGCTGGTGAGCGCAATCAGCGCCAGCAGGGCGATAATGATCAGCGCCAGGCGAACCGACCAGCGGGAGGAGAGGAAAAAGTTCACGCGTGCGCTCCTTCATGACGACGAATACGCGGGTCCAGCGCGGCGTTGAGCAAATCGACAATCAAATTACAGACCACAAAAACCACCACCATCATCAGCGTAAAGCATTGGATCACCGGATAGTCACGGTTAAAAATCGCCGACACCGCATAGCGCCCGACGCCCGGCCAGGCAAAGATGTTTTCGATAATCATCGTCCCGCCAATCAGTTCGCCAATGTGCATCCCCACGGCAGTGATCATCGGCAGCGAGGCATTGCGCAGAATATGGCGGCGTTCGGTCTGTTTGTCGCTCAGACCACGCAGTCGTGCCCAGGTGACGTGACGCTGACCGGCGACGTCCAGCATACTGGCGCGCAGCAAACGCGCGTTAATCGCCAGCGACATAAAGGCGATGGATACCGCAGGCAAAATGATGTGCTGCCAGCCGCCGTAACCCATTGCGGGTAGCCATTGCAGATACACCGAAAACGCCATCACCAGTAAAAACGCCAGCCAGAAGTTAGGCATCGACACGCCGAGAAACGCGATGAAACGGACGGCGAAATCCGGCAGACGATCGCGATGGCGCGCCGCCCAGATACCGAGCGGTACGGAGGTGAGCAGAATTAATACCAGCGCCGCACCTGCAAGTTCCAGCGTGGCGGGCAGGAAATTCAGCATATCGTCCAGCACCGGGCGTTGGCTGGCGAATGAGATACCAAAGTCAAGATGCAGCGCCTTCCACAACCAGGTGCCATACTGGACGTACAGCGGCTGATCCAGCCCCAGCATAGTTCGGGTAGAGGCCAGCATCTCCGGTGTCGGCGGCAGGTTAGACAGACGGAGATAATCGAGCGCCGGGTCACCGGTGCCGAGGCGCAGCATCAGAAAAATGATCACCGAGGCGGCGAGCACCATCGGGATCAGCAGCAGAAAGCGGCGTAATACATAACGCAACATTAAGGTTTCACCGGTTTAATCTGTTCGAACGGGATTTCGGTGGCGATCGGCGCGTAGGGGATGTTACCCAGTTCCGGTTTTGAAACCACCATCATTGAGATGTAACTGATAGGCAGATAAACCGCCTCGTCATGCAGACGGGTCAGAATGTCGCGATACAGCGCCTGACGTTGCGTTTCGTCATGGGTCGCCAGCACTTCGCCGATCTCTTTATCAATCAGCGGCTTGTCGGCTAAACCTTGCTGTGCCTGGAAGTCAGCGTGCGACGGTACGCGCATTGAACTCAGGAAGGCGTGTGGATCGTATGGCGCGCCCCAGGTGCGGTGGAAAATCATGCCAAAACGACCGTCGCGCTGACGAGCATAGATACTGCTCTCTTCTTCGCCAATCAGCGAGACATCTGCGCCAATCTGACGCATATCAGCCTGAATGATTTCCGCCATCGATTTGCTTAACGCATCGGTGCCGATGAACGACAGTTCAATGCGCAGCGGCTGACCATTTTTCTCGCGGATGTCTTTGCCTGCAGGCAGCGTCCAACCGGCTTTTTCCAGCAACGCTTTCGCTTTCTGCGGATCGTACTGGCGCGGTTTCAGGCCGAGGTTGGCGTAGGGCACAGAAGGGGCAAACAGGGTGTCGGCGACCTGCTGGGTACCATACAACGCGTTATCAATCAGCGATTTTTTGTTCACCGCGTAATTAAGAGCTTCACGTACTGCCAGCTCGTTGGTGGGGGCTTTGGCGGTATTGAGCGCCAGCATCACGGTTTCGATCGGCTGTGACAGTTGAGTGTGGTAAGCCGGGTTCTGGCTAAAGCGGGCGAAGGTATCGAGCGGTAATAACCCTTCGTTTCCGTACAGCAGGTCGATATCGCCAGTTTCAAACGCCACCGCGCGGGTAGTCGGGTCCGGGATCACGTTAAAGGTGATCTTTTTAATCGCCGGCTTTTCGCCCCAGTAGTTTTCGTTACGGACGAAGACATCGTACTGATTCAGTTTCGATTCCTGTAAAACCCACGGCCCGGTGCCAATCGGCGCTTTAATTCCGTTCATGGTTTCGTGGTTTTTAAACTGCGAGGGTGCGATAAAACGGAAAGGACGGGGCAGGGCCAGTTCTTGCAGGAAAGGATAGTAGGCGCTTTTCAGGGTGATTTGCAGCTCGTTTTTGCTGAGTGCTTTGACATCAACAATCTGGTTTGCCAGCTCCAGCCAGGCGTGACGTTGACGGTTATCGAGCACTGCACGGAAGTTTTCTGCCGCCGCCTCTGCATCAAACGGTTCGCCGTTGGAGAACTTCACGTCATCACGCAGGGTGAAGGTCCAGGTTTTACCATCTTCTGAATGAGTCCAGCTTTTTGCCAGCCACGGGATCACCGAACCGTCTGCCTGATATTTCACCAGCGGTTCATAAACCATGCTTTGGGCGAACATTTGGTTAGGCGTGTAAAGGTGCGGGTTTAGTGGCCCGACATTCACCGGCCAGGCGGTGGTGATTTCATCTGGTGCAGCGGCATGGACGATAAAAGACGCACAAGCCAGCAGCGCAAATAGAGTGCGGCGGAGTGTAGAGAACATGGTAACCCCAATGGATTAAAATAGATGGCGGAAATAAGTATGACGATTTTAAGTATTCGTCATACTGATTACCTGTTCTGGATCAATAGATGGGCAGTCGGGTGGGCGGATCAGTTAACTGAATCGATCCATTGCACACTGTCGGCGGTGAGCGTAAAGGGGGTAGGGGTGCAGATCGCCAGGCTTAAATTTTCTAGCTGACAATGGCTGACTGACAGCGAGGAGTTATAGGTGCTGTCTACGCTGACGATTTGCCAGGCGCTGCCGCCACGCTGTTTAACGATGGCTTCTTTGCGCGTCCAGATGCGCCAGAACATTTCCAGTTGCTGATCAGGATGCACGGCGTCCATCTCGGCATGTTCCCCGAGGCTGAATACGGCGTTCGCCAGCCAGCGCCAGTTGGCGCGCGGGCGAATCACTTCGATATCGCAGCCGACTTCGCCTTCATCGCTCAACAGCAGGGCGATATCGTCACCACTATGGCTTAAGTTGAACCATAGCGGCGTTTCCGGCGCGAATGCAGGTTTGCCTTGTTCGCCATAGATGATCTCCGGTAGCGGGGAAAGCGTGTGCGAAAGCAATGCACGCCCCGCCAGCCAGCGTTCGCGTCGTGGACCTTGCGGTGCTTGCTCGCGTAAACCCGGTGGCAGAGGAGCTGCGCTTAAGGTCGAAACTTTCCCCAGAACTATCCGATACATATCAGGGCCAACGTTTAATGGAAAATGAAAGTGCGTATCGTAACACTTGTCGCCTCATCCCGGTAACCGACTTTTCGGTCTGCCTGGCCCCAGTAAAATCGCCAGTTTGCTGCCGCCTTTGGTGGTTTCCATCCAGATTTTACACACGCTGGTTAATGGCACCGAAAGTAGCATCCCTACCGGGCCGAGCAGCCATCCCCAAATTAACAATGAAAGAAATACCACCATGGTGGACATCCCCAGGCGATGGCCCATCATCCGTGGTTCTAAAATATTGCCGATGACCATATGGACCACTAAAAACAATGCGCCGACCAGAATACATTCGTAAATACCATTAAACAGCAGCACCTGAATCATTGGCGGTACGGCGGAAATTACCGCACCGATATTGGGCACGTAGTTGAGCAAAAACGCCAGTACTGCCCACATCAGCGCAAACTGCGCCCCCATCAGCTCCAGCCCCAGCCAGACGATTATGCCTGTCCATAAACTGAGTAGCGTCTTTAACGCCAGATAATGCGAAACGCCTTTAAGTGCGCGGTGTAGTCCGGCGATGTGAATCTGTGGATTATTCAACGCGAAACGCATTTTGTAAGGGACGTGGCGCACTTCAAACAGCATAAAAACTACGGTCATCACCAGCAAAAGCACGCTCGCCATTGCCCCGGAAAGCCCGGTCATTAGCGCCGTGGTGAAGGTAACCACTTTTTCCGAGTCCATCCGCTGTAGTATTCGCTCCGGCGACATATGCAAATTAAGAAAAGGCAACATCTCCTGCAATTTAAAAAGTTTGCGCGTCAGCTCCTTATTAAACTTCGGCAGCATAGAGATAAATTCGTTAAACGATGCCGCCAGTACGCCGACCAGCGCGGTGAGTGCGATCAGCATCACCACAACCACAATCGTAATGGCAACGGGGCGTTGTACTCCCCGACGAATAAACCAGGTGACGAGCGGGTTGAGAACGATGGCAAAAAACAGCGCCAGTAATAGCTGCACAATGATATCTGCCGCTGCGTGAATGCCCGCGAGGATCACTACCAGCGAGGCCAACTTGAGCAGAATGTGCATGCCCGTTTTATCGGGTTGAGGGGTTTCCATTGGGGCTTCCTTGTGACTTTTTGTATTAAGTGTAGCGGGAGTCACGCCAGCAATATTCTGATTCTTACTGCTGATTTTCACGTCAGCACATGGTAAAAATGAAACACTGTTGTAAAAATGTGGTGATCCTCATGCCCGAACCCGTAGCCGAACCCGCGCTAAACGGATTGCGCCTGAATTTGCGCATTGTCTCCATTGTCATGTTTAACTTCGCCAGCTACCTTACCATCGGGTTGCCGCTCGCTGTATTACCGGGCTATGTCCATGATGTAATGGGATTTAGTGCATTCTGGGCAGGGTTGGTTATCAGCCTGCAATATTTTGCCACCTTGCTGAGCCGTCCTCATGCCGGACGTTACGCCGATTTACTGGGACCCAAAAAGATTGTCGTCTTCGGTTTATGCGGCTGCTTTATGAGCGGCCTGGGATATCTGACGGCAGGATTAACCGCCAGTCTGCCCGTCATCAGCCTGTTATTACTGTGCCTGGGGCGCGTAATCCTTGGGATTGGACAAAGTTTTGCCGGAACGGGATCGACCCTGTGGGGTGTTGGCGTGGTTGGTTCGCTACATATCGGGCGGGTGATTTCGTGGAACGGTATTGTCACTTACGGGGCGATGGCGATGGGTGCGCCGTTAGGTGTCGTGTTTTATCACTGGGGCGGATTGCAGGCGTTAGCGTTAATCATTATGGGCGTGGCGCTGGTGGCCATTTTGTTGGCGATCCCGCGTCCGACGGTAAAAGCCAGTAAAGGCAAACCGCTGCCGTTTCGTGCGGTGCTTGGGCGCGTCTGGCTGTACGGTATGGCGCTGGCACTGGCTTCCGCCGGATTTGGCGTTATCGCCACCTTTATCACGCTGTTTTATGACGCTAAAGGTTGGGACGGTGCGGCTTTCGCGCTGACGCTGTTTAGCTGTGCGTTTGTCGGTACGCGTTTGTTATTCCCTAACGGCATTAACCGTATCGGCGGCTTAAACGTGGCGATGATTTGCTTTAGCGTTGAGATAATCGGCCTGCTACTGGTTGGCGTGGCGACTATGCCGTGGATGGCGAAAATCGGCGTCTTACTGGCGGGGGCGGGGTTTTCGCTGGTGTTCCCTGCATTGGGCGTAGTGGCGGTAAAAGCGGTTCCGCAGCAAAATCAGGGGGCGGCGCTGGCAACTTACACCGTATTTATGGATTTATCGCTTGGCGTGACCGGACCACTGGCTGGGCTGGTGATGAGTTGGGCGGGCGTCCCGGTGATTTATCTGGCGGCGGCGGGACTGGTCGCAATCGCGTTATTACTGACGTGGCGATTAAAAAAACGGCCTCCGGTGGAAGTACCTGAGGCCGCCTCATCATCTTAAAACTTACTGAATAACCAGCGTATTAATGATGTTTTCTGCGGTGGTCTGTGCTTTTTGCTGATTGTCAGCGGGCAGCGTAATTTGCATGGTTAGCAGTTGATTACCCACGTTACCCAGAATAACGGAAGAGTACGCCGTCTGGCCTTTCGCGGAGATAATGCTGTCTAACTGCTGCATTTTGTGACCTTTCAGCTCAATGGCTTTATTGGTTACCACTTGCAGCTGCGGATCGCGGCTACGTTGCTGATCTTCCAGGCGCTTCGCCAGCACCGCCAGATCTTCTTTCGGATCATCGCCCATGATGACGATGACTGCTTTCTGCCCGGTGGCGTCGGACCAGACATGCATGTTATTGGCCTGCGTTCCCAGCTTACCGCTCTGGTCGGTCATATCCGCTGGCAGCGAGAAACTTAACTTGCCATCAAGCAGGTTGACGGGATTCCCGGTCGCGTTACTTTCTGCGACCGAACCCTGCGCCGTAGCGTTAGTGTCTTTATCATCACAGGCCGCAAGCCCCATAACCAGCAGGCCAATTCCGACATATTTAACCAGATTGCGCATTGACTTCTTCCTTTCGATAAACGGCCATAACGGCTCATTCATCCATCTTATCACAACTCTGATAACGAACCTTTAACTCGCCTGCAAAGCGTTGATTTCGGATTTATCTGCCAGTCTTTTCAACAGCATATTGAGTAATACGCCATACATTGGCAGGAAGAAAACGATACTGATTAACACTTTGAAACAGTAATCGACCAGCGCGATTTCCATCCAGTGTTCAGCCATAAAGGCATCCGGGCTACGCCAGAAGGCAATGAAGAAGAAGGCCAGCGTGTCGCTGACGTTACCGAACAGTGTGGACGCTGTCGGTGCCAGCCACCAGTGACGACTCTGACGCAGGCGGTTAAAAACGTGCACGTCGAGGATCTGCCCCAGCGCGTAGGCCATGAAACTGGCGGTGGCGATACGGGCGACAAACAGGTTGAAGTGGGCGAGCGCGCCGAATCCTTGCCATGACCCCATATAAAACAGCGATGAGATGACGTAGGAGATCAGCAATGCGGGGATCATTACCGCAAAGATGATGCGACGAGCCAGCGGCGCGCCAAAAATACGCACGGTCAGGTCAGTAGCGAGAAAGATAAACGGAAAGCTAAACGCGCCCCAGGTGGTATGAAAACCAAAAATGGAGACCGGAAGCTGAACCAGATAGTTACTGGAGGTGATCACCAGCAGATGAAATAACGATAACCAGAACAACGCCTTATAGCGTTGCGTTTGCGAGAAAACGTTCATATTGTACCTTTTTGATTAACCATTGGGGTGAGGGAACCCAATACGTACGACACGTCTGTTACCTTAACATAATAACGTGCTGACCCTTTTTTCGAGCCGCCGCATGATACTGCTTTACGTTGACAATGCAATGGTTAATTTTCACGCAATCGTTAACCTGGTTTGCTTACGGACTCACAGGGCGTAAACTAGCGCCGTTTTTTTATGTGATGAGAAGAAAATGACCGATCTCTTTTCCAGCCCTGACCACACACTCGACGCACTTGGCCTGCGCTGCCCGGAACCAGTAATGATGGTGCGCAAAACCGTGCGCAATATGCAGCCTGGCGAAACGTTGTTGATTATTGCCGACGATCCGGCGACGACCCGCGATATTCCTGGGTTTTGTACCTTTATGGAACACGAACTGGTTGCGAAAGAGACGGATGGACTGCCTTATCGTTATTTGATTCGTAAAGGCGGTTGATGGGGGAAGATGGGCTTCGATACTGCCTTTTGCCCTCACCCTAACCCTCTCCCCAGAGAGGCGAGGGGACCGATCGCACTCAATGTTGCTGCTTGAAACCGGTTTGTAGGCCGGATAAGGCGTTCAAGCTGCATCTGGCGATACGGTGCACAATGCCTGATGCGACGCTGTCGCGTCTTATCATGCCTACGAGTTCGATGCTCTGTGTAGGCCGGATAAGGTGTTCACGCCGCATCCGGCATTGTTGGACCGTAGACTGATAGCCTCTTTATTTCCTGCGCAATAACCGTAACGCATTCGCCGTTACCAGCACCGTCGCACCGGTATCTGCCAGCACTGCCAGCCACAGGCCGGTCATCCCTAACAGCGTGGTGACGAGGAAAACGCCTTTCAGCCCCAGCGCAATAGTGATGTTCTGGCGAATATTCGCGTGAGTGGCGCGCGCCAGTTCAATCATTTGCACCAGGCCGCGCAGGTGGTTATGGGTTAATGCTGCATCTGCGGTTTCTAGGGCCACGTCCGTGCCACTGCCCATTGCAATCCCGATGGCGGCGGCTTTCATCGCTGGCGCGTCGTTAATACCGTCACCGACCATCGCCAGCGGCGCATGTTGATTCAGCTCGGTCACCGCTTTGACTTTATCTTCCGGCAAGAGGCCCGCTTTAAATTCCAGCCCCAGTTCCCCGGCGATTGCCGCTGCTGCGCGTGGATTATCGCCGGTGAGGATCACCCCTTTGACACCCAGCGCGTTCAGTTCACTGATAGCAGTTGCAGCATCGGCGCGCAGGGTATCCTGCAACGCAATGACACCCAGCACGTCATCATTACGTACTACCAGCACTACCGTTTGCCCGGCGCTTTCCAGTTCATTAATCAAACCAGCAAATGCATCAGCAGGATGTTTTCCGGCAGCGCATATCAACACGCGCTCACCGTTAACCTGCGCTTCAATGCCAGACCCGACCAGCGCCCGCTGTGATTGGGCGGTGGGAATGGCGAGTTCAGCAACCTGTGCTTCGCGCACAATGGCCTGTGCCAGTGGATGCGTCGCACCTTGCTCGACCGCCGCCGCCAGTGTCAGCAGTTCAGATTCACTAATACCCGTTGCCGGATGAATCGCGGTAACGCGCGGTTTACCGACGGTCAGCGTACCGGTTTTATCAAACGCCACCTGGGTAACACGACCCAGCTGCTCCAGCGCCGCGCCGCCTTTAATCAACGCCCCACGACGCGCTGCTGCCGCCAGCCCGGAGGTAATCGCCGCGGGCGTGGAGATAACTAAAGCACACGGGCAACCAATCAGCAGCAGCGTCAGCCCTTTATAAATCCACTCCTGCCAGCTGGCGGCAAACAGCAGCGGCGGCACCAGCGTTACCAGCAGGGCGACGGCCATAATCGCTGGCGTGTAAATACGGCTGAAACGGTCGATAAACCGCTCAATAGGTGCGCGGCGCTCTTCGGCTTCTTCAATCAGTTTCAGAATCCGGTCAATGGCGCTGGCACCCGGTTCTGACAGCACTTCCAGCGTTACCAGACGGTCTACGCTGGTGGCGCCTGCAGGAACTTTATCGCCCGTCGCGCGCTCCACAGGAATGGATTCTCCGGTCAGGGCACTTTCATCAAAACTGGCAAACGGTGAGAGCAGTTTACCGTCGGCAGGCAAACGCCCACCTGCCGCAACTTCAATCACATCGCCAGGCCGCAGGCTGTTTATTGCCACCTCTTCACGCTCACCGTTACGCAGACGCGTGGCGGTTTCTGGCTTCAGCGCCATTAACGCGCTAACGCCCTGACGCGCGCGGCTGGCGGCCCAGCCTTCCAGTCGTTCACCAATCAAAAACAGCAGCAACACCATCGCAGCTTCAGCCGTTGCGCCAATAAACAGCGCACCAATAGCGGCTACGCTCATTAAGGTTTCAATGGCGAAGTAGCTGCCAGATTTGATCAGCCGTAATGCCTGACGAGCAATTGGGTACAGCCCAACCAGCGTGGTCGCGATAAACGCCAGTTGACCAAACGGATGATTGAACTGCTCCAGCCCCCAACTGATTGCCATCATCACGATAAGCGTAATCAGCGGCAGATTCTCTTTCAGGCGTGATTCTTGTGGTTCGTCGGAGGCCTGTTCATCGCGCAGGGAATAGCCCGCTTTTTGCACCGCAGATTCAACTTGTGCCCGGATGTCATTGTCGGCATCCACCACCAGTTTTTCGGTGGCGAACAACACCTGTACCTGATTCACGCCTGCAAGCTGGCGCACGGCATTTTCCACTTTGCGCGCACAGGCGGCGCAGTCCATACCGCTGACTTTCCAGCTATAGCGGGTGCCGGAGACGTTTTCAGAGAGAGTTGGCGTGCTGGAACATGCGCCGTCGCAGCAACAGTCGTTGGTGTTCTGTACCGTAGTTAGCGGTTTGAACGCAGCAAATTGAGGGGCTTTCTTGCCGTGATTGTCAGGAGTCGACATGGCATCCTCCGGTTAAGTTTTTTCTCATTAACCGAAGGATACACTCTGGAGTCGACTCCAGAGTCAAGTTTTATCAGAGATACAGCGAGCGGACGATGAGGAAGTGACCAGCAAAGTAGCAGGCCGCGGCAATGGCGTTATCCGCACGGAAGCGTCGGCGATAGTGACTACCCAGCCAGACAAAGTTACTGATAAACAGCAACGAAGCGCCGACAAACGCAGAGAGCGCCGGAGCGGTCGGACGGAAGAACCACAGTTCACCTGCCAGCCACACCATCACCAGCGTCATGCCGATAAACGTGCAGATAGGCCAACGATACTCTTCCAGACGCGTCCAGATAATCGCCAGTAACAGCGCGCCCAGAACCAGCAGCACCAACGGCAGAGGCCAGAAGAAAGAGAGCGTCATCTGACTGGCGAAATAGATGGTGTACAGCAGGTGCGAGAGGAAAAACGCGCCGATGGCGTACATCAGACGTTGACGTGGCAACAGGGTTAGCGCATCGCCCAGCAGTGAGGCACACAGCCCCGCCAGCACCAGATAGCTAATGGCGTCGAACATCGGCGCTTGCCAGGCCAGCAACAGCAGGAGAAGAAGGGTTAACGGTTTAAACACCCAGCGTTGCCAGGTTGGCCCACGATACGATGCATCCACAGATAGCCATGCGGAAAGACAGACAGCGATAAACGACCAAAGCATCTTAGTTCCTTGAATTCGTTATTTTTTCGTAAGCGGAATGCCTACGGTCTTGCTTCCAGTTTAGTGGCGAGGGTGGACGGATGACAACACCATAACTGGCAGGGTATGCTTATTTCCGCATTTTCCGATGAGGGATAAAGATGAGTAAACCACCTCTTTTCTTTATTGTTATCATTGGCTTAATCATCGTCTCCGCATCGTTTCGTTTTATGCAACAACGACGGGAAAAAGCTGATAATGATATGGCACCGCTCCAGCAAAAGCTGGTGGTGGTGAACAACAAGCGGGAAAAACCGATTAACGATCGCCGTTCGCGCCAGCAGGAAGTGACCCCGGCAGGCACCAGTATGCGCTATGAGGCAAGCTTCAAACCGCAAAGCGGAGGAATGGAGCAGACGTTTCGCCTCGACGCCCAGCAGTACCACGCCCTGACAGTGGGTGATAAAGGTACGCTGAGCTATAAAGGAACGCGCTTTGTCAGCTTTGTAGGCGAACAATAAGGTTATTTTTTAACTTTAAATTTCTTCTGCCAGACCAGCAGTTCAAACACGCCGAAAAGGAAAATCCGCACCTTTTCGGCGGTGGTCATCTGCGGGCCATCTTTCGGTAAAGTGGATTTCAATAGCGCCAGCTGCATACCATGCATCAGCACGGTAAAAATCAGCGCCACGTTAACGAAAATATTCAGCGGGCGTGGGAAGGGATGCACCAGGTTGAGGATTAAAAATCCCCAAACACAGAGCATTAACAAACGACCAATATTAATCAGCATCACTTTCTCCTTGTGCTTCGCGTTGATACAGCCGATAAGCCACCTGACCCGCCACTTTTTCCCGATGTAATGACCAGTTTGCCGGAACAGTGGGCAGACCGTTTTCGACTTCGCTTTCGACATAAATCAGGGCTTCGTCAGCCAGCCAGCCGTTATCTTCCAGTAAATTTATCGTCTCTTCTAACAAGCCACGGCGGAACGGTGGATCGACAAACACGATATTATGCGGTGTGCCTTTTTGCGCCAGGAATGACATCGCGTTGCTGTTCACCACGCGTGCATTGCCTGCTTTTAGTGTCGCCAGATTCTTAATTAACTGCTGAGAAACCGCACGATCCATCTCAATCAACGTGGCCCCCGCAGCGTAGCGCGATAACGCTTCCAGCCCCAGCGCGCCGCTCCCGGCGAAGCAATCCAGACATTGGGCGTCAACAATGACCGGAGCCAGCCAGTTAAACAACGTTTCGCGTACGCGGTCGGTGGTGGGGCGCAGACCTGGACTATCAGGAACCGGGAGTTTACGGCCTCGCCACTGCCCGCCAATAATGCGGATTTGGCCGCTGCCGGAATGATTCGGTTTTTTCATGATAAATTGCTCAATCCGCCAGATAACACATACTTGCAGGCGGTGATGTGAATTAAGTTAAGTGATAGACTATTTCATCATTTTTTTAGCTGCTATGTACATAGCGTTAACGCTGTGCCATGAAGCAACAGCGAGGAGTGTAGTCGCAAATGGCGAAAGAAAAAAAACGTGGCTTTTTTTCCTGGCTGGGCTTTGGTCAAAAAGAGCAGACCCCGGAAAAAGAGACAGAAGTTCAGAATGAACAACCAGTTGTAGAAGAAATCGTTCAGGCGCAAGAGCCTGTGAAGGCTTCTGAACACGCCGTTGAAGAGCAGCCGCAGGCGCATACTGAAGCCGAGGCGGAAACTTTTGCTGCCAACGTTGTGGACGTTACTGAACAGGTTGCTGAAAGTGAAAAAGCGCAGCCTGAAGCGGAAGTCGTTGCACAGCCGGAACCGGTCGTAGAAGAAACGCCGGAGCCAGTGGCTATCGAACGTGAAGAACTGCCGTTGCCGGAAGACGTCAACGCCGAAGCGGTTTCGCCAGAAGAGTGGCAGGCCGAAGCGGAAACCGTAGAGATTGTCGAAGCGGCGGAAGAAGAAGCGGCTAAAGAAGAAATCACCGACGAAGAGCCGGAGGCACAGGCGCTGGCTGCCGAAGTGGCAGAAGAGGCGGTAATGGTGGTTTCTCCGGCAGAAGAAGATCAGCCGGTGGAAGAAATCGCTCAGGAGCAGGAAAAACCGACCAAAGAAGGTTTCTTCGCGCGCCTGAAACGCAGCCTGTTAAAAACCAAAGAAAATCTCGGTTCCGGATTTATCAGTCTGTTCCGCGGTAAAAAAATCGACGATGATCTGTTTGAAGAGCTGGAAGAACAGCTGTTGATCGCCGATGTGGGCGTGGAAACCACACGTAAAATTATCACCAATCTGACGGAAGGCGCATCCCGCAAGCAGCTTCGTGATGCCGAGGCGCTCTATGGCCTGCTGAAAGAAGAGATGGGCGAGATTCTGGCGAAAGTCGATGAGCCGCTGAATGTTGAAGGTAAAACGCCGTTCGTGATCCTGATGGTGGGCGTCAACGGTGTGGGTAAAACCACGACGATTGGTAAGCTGGCGCGTCAGTTTGAGCAGCAGGGTAAATCGGTGATGCTGGCGGCAGGCGATACTTTCCGTGCGGCAGCGGTTGAACAGCTTCAGGTCTGGGGTCAGCGCAACAATATTCCGGTGATTGCCCAGCATACCGGTGCTGATTCCGCTTCTGTTATCTTCGACGCCATTCAGGCCGCTAAAGCGCGTAACATCGACGTCCTGATTGCCGATACCGCCGGACGCCTGCAAAACAAATCGCACCTGATGGAAGAGTTGAAGAAAATCGTCCGCGTGATGAAGAAACTCGACGTTGAAGCTCCGCATGAAGTTATGCTGACTATTGATGCCAGCACCGGGCAGAATGCGGTAAGCCAGGCCAAACTGTTCCACGAAGCCGTTGGCTTAACCGGCATCACGCTAACGAAACTGGACGGCACGGCGAAAGGCGGGGTAATTTTCTCGGTGGCTGACCAGTTTGGTATCCCTATCCGCTACATTGGTGTCGGCGAACGTATTGAGGATTTGCGTCCGTTTAAGGCGGACGACTTTATAGAGGCACTTTTTGCCCGAGAGGATTAACAATGATTCGCTTTGAACATGTCAGCAAGGCTTATCTCGGTGGGAGACAGGCGCTGCAGGGCGTTACGTTCCATATGCAGCCGGGTGAGATGGCGTTTCTGACCGGTCATTCCGGCGCAGGGAAAAGTACCCTCCTGAAGCTGATCTGTGGGATTGAGCGGCCCAGCGCCGGGAAAATCTGGTTTAGCGGCCATGACATCACGCGTCTGAAAAACCGTGAAGTTCCGTTTCTGCGCCGCCAGATTGGCATGATTTTCCAGGATCACCATCTACTGATGGACCGTACTGTCTATGATAACGTGGCGATCCCGCTGATTATCGCCGGTGCCAGCGGTGATGACATTCGTCGCCGGGTGTCGGCGGCGCTGGATAAAGTCGGGCTACTGGACAAAGCGAAGAACTTCCCTATTCAGCTTTCCGGCGGTGAACAACAGCGTGTTGGCATTGCCCGCGCGGTGGTGAACAAGCCCGCGGTACTGCTGGCGGACGAACCGACTGGTAACCTGGACGACGCGCTGTCGGAAGGCATTTTACGTCTGTTTGAAGAGTTTAACCGCGTTGGGGTAACCGTATTGATGGCAACGCACGACATCAACCTGATTTCGCGACGTTCCTATCGCATGCTCACCCTGAGCGATGGTCACTTGCATGGAGGCGTGGGCCATGAATAAGCGCGATGCAATCAATCATATTCGGCAGTTTGGCGGGCGTCTGGATCGCTTCCGTAAATCGGTCGGCGGCTCTGGCGACGGCGGTCGTAACGCGCCAAAACGGGCGAAATCCTCGCCAAAACCGGTAAATCGCAAAACCAACGTTTTCAACGAACAGGTGCGCTATGCCTTCCACGGCGCATTGCAGGATCTGAAAAGCAAACCGTTCGCCACGTTTTTAACGGTGATGGTTATCGCCATCTCCCTGACGCTGCCCAGCGTCTGTTATATGGTGTACAAAAACGTTAACCAGGCGGCGACGCAGTATTATCCGTCACCGCAAATCACTGTTTATCTGCAAAAAACGCTGGATGATGACGCCGCTGCGGGTGTGGTGGCACAGTTACAGGCCGAGCAAGGCGTAGAGAAAGTGAATTATCTTTCTCGTGAAGACGCACTGGGCGAGTTCCGTAACTGGTCTGGTTTTGGTGGTGCGCTGGATATGCTGGAAGAAAACCCGCTTCCGGCAGTGGCGGTGGTGATCCCGAAACTCGATTTTCAGGGGACGGAATCACTGAATACGCTGCGTGATCGTATCACCCAGATCAACGGCATTGACGAAGTGCGGATGGATGACAGCTGGTTTGCCCGTCTGGCGGCGTTAACCGGGCTGGTCGGGCGCGTTTCCGCGATGATCGGCGTGTTGATGGTGGCGGCAGTGTTCCTCGTCATCGGTAACAGTGTGCGCCTGAGTATCTTTGCTCGCCGTGACTCCATTAACGTGCAGAAACTGATTGGTGCGACGGATGGTTTCATCCTGCGTCCGTTCCTGTACGGAGGCGCATTGCTGGGATTTTCTGGCGCATTGTTGTCACTAATTTTGTCAGAAATTCTGGTACTGCGTTTGTCATCGGCGGTTGCGGAAGTGGCACAGGTTTTCGGAACGAAGTTTGATATCAATGGCTTATCGTTCGATGAATGCCTGCTATTGCTGCTGGTATGCTCGATGATTGGCTGGGTGGCAGCGTGGCTTGCCACGGTACAACATTTACGCCACTTTACGCCTGAATAATAAAAGCGTGTTATACTCTTTCCCTGCAATGGGTTCCGTAGCAGGGAAAGAGACCCCGTTGTCTCTTCCCGGTATTTCATCTCTATGTCACATTTTGTGCGTAATTTATTCACAGCGTTGCATTGAACTTGTGGATAAAATCACGGTCTGATAAAACAGTGAATGATAACCTCGTTGCTCTTAAGCTCTGGCACAGTTGTTGCTACCACTGAAGCGCCAGAAGATATCGATTGAGAGGATTTGAATGACTGACAAAATGCAAAGTTTAGCTTTAGCCCCAGTTGGCAACCTGGATTCCTACATCCGGGCAGCTAACGCGTGGCCGATGTTGTCGGCTGACGAGGAGCGGGCGCTGGCTGAAAAGCTGCATTACCATGGCGATCTGGAAGCAGCTAAAACGCTGATCCTGTCTCACCTGCGGTTTGTTGTTCATATTGCTCGTAATTATGCGGGCTATGGCCTGCCACAGGCGGATTTGATTCAGGAAGGTAACATCGGCCTGATGAAAGCAGTGCGCCGTTTTAACCCGGAAGTGGGTGTGCGCCTGGTCTCCTTCGCCGTTCACTGGATCAAAGCAGAGATCCACGAATACGTTCTGCGTAACTGGCGTATCGTCAAAGTTGCGACCACCAAAGCGCAGCGCAAACTGTTCTTCAACCTGCGTAAAACCAAGCAGCGTCTGGGCTGGTTTAACCAGGATGAAGTCGAAATGGTGGCCCGTGAACTGGGCGTAACCAGCAAAGACGTACGTGAGATGGAATCGCGTATGGCGGCACAGGACATGACCTTTGACCTGTCTTCCGACGACGATTCCGACAGCCAGCCGATGGCACCGGTGCTCTATCTGCAGGATAAATCATCTAACTTTGCCGATGGCATTGAAGATGATAACTGGGAAGAGCAGGCGGCAAACCGTCTGACCGACGCGATGCAAGGTCTGGACGAGCGTAGCCAGGATATCATCCGCGCGCGCTGGCTGGACGAAGACAACAAGTCCACGTTGCAGGAACTGGCTGACCGTTACGGTGTTTCCGCTGAGCGTGTGCGCCAGCTGGAAAAGAACGCGATGAAAAAATTGCGCGCTGCTATTGAAGCGTAATTTCCGCTATTAAGCAGAGAACCCTGGATGAGAGTCCGGGGTTTTTGTTTTTTGGGCCTCTACAATAATCAGTTTCCCCCTCCGGCAAAACGCCAATCCCCACGCAGATTGTTAATAAACTGTCAAAATAGCTATTCCAATATCATAAAAATGGGGTATGTTTTAGCAGAGTATGCTGCTAAAGCACGGGTAGCTACGTATAAAACGAAATAAAGTGCTGCACAACAACATCACAACACACGTAATAACCAGAAGAGTGGGGATTCTCAGGATGAACATAAAGGGTAAAGCGTTACTGGCAGGATGTATCGCGCTGGCATTCAGCAATATGGCTCTGGCAGAAGATATTAAAGTCGCCGTCGTAGGCGCAATGTCCGGTCCGGTGGCGCAGTACGGTGACCAGGAGTTTACTGGCGCAGAGCAGGCGGTTGCGGATATCAATGCTAAAGGTGGTATCAAAGGCAACAAACTGCAAATCGTAAAATATGACGATGCCTGTGACCCGAAACAGGCGGTTGCGGTGGCGAACAAAGTCGTTAACGACGGCATTAAATACGTGATTGGTCACCTCTGCTCTTCATCAACGCAGCCAGCGTCTGACATCTACGAAGACGAAGGCATTTTAATGATCACCCCAGCGGCAACCGCACCAGAGCTGACCGCCCGTGGCTATCAGCTGATCCTGCGCACCACCGGCCTGGACTCCGACCAGGGGCCGACGGCGGCGAAATATATACTTGAGAAAGTGAAACCGCAACGCATTGCTATCGTTCACGACAAACAGCAGTACGGCGAAGGTCTGGCGCGTGCAGTGCAGGACGGCCTGAAGAAAGGCAATGCTAACGTGGTGTTCTTTGATGGCATCACCGCCGGGGAAAAAGATTTCTCTACCCTGGTGGCGCGTTTGAAGAAAGAGAATATCGATTTCGTTTACTACGGCGGTTATCACCCGGAAATGGGGCAAATCCTGCGTCAGGCACGCGCGGCAGGGCTGAAAACTCAGTTTATGGGGCCAGAAGGCGTGGCTAACGTCTCGCTGTCTAACATTGCGGGCGAATCAGCGGAAGGGCTGCTGGTGACCAAGCCGAAGAACTACGATCAGGTTCCGGCGAACAAACCCATTGTTGACGCGATCAAAGCGAAAAAACAGGACCCAAGCGGCGCGTTCGTCTGGACCACCTACGCCGCGCTGCAATCTTTGCAAGCGGGGCTGAATCAGTCTGACGATCCGGCGGAGATCGCTAAATACCTGAAAGCGAACTCGGTTGATACGGTGATGGGGCCGCTGACCTGGGATGAGAAAGGCGATCTGAAAGGCTTTGAGTT
Organism: Escherichia sp. WS1118; assembly: GCF_046487695.1. Taxonomy (NCBI): domain Bacteria; kingdom Pseudomonadati; phylum Pseudomonadota; class Gammaproteobacteria; order Enterobacterales; family Enterobacteriaceae; genus Escherichia; species Escherichia sp. WS1118. Next base: position 67,944 of record NZ_JBJQIZ010000018.1, read on the forward strand.
CGGTGTGTTTGACTGGCACGCCAACGGCACGGCGACTGATGCGAAGTAATCATTAATCGGCAACTTTGGGTTGCCGCCAAATTGCTAATATCGAGTACGTTGCTTCATGCCGGATGCGGCGTAATGAACTGAACCCCAAAACCTGGACAGTTTCAGTTAACCGGCTTTTTGATACTCAGTCCGGTATTCTACCGGGCTGAGTCCCCCAAGACTGAGTTTTATTCTTTTTTGATT
>NZ_JBJQIZ010000019.1:0-63215 GCF_046487695.1 Escherichia sp. WS1118
ACAGCGTACCACTTCCTGTATTGCGACCAGTAAATGATCCTCTGTGTGATCCAAGATTACTGTAACTACCGTTAGAGGAACCGGAAGTTCTCCACACACCGGATTGGCACGAAAGTATCGCCCCTGTACTGTCGCGGCCTACAAGCCCGTTAGGGGAGCAGGAAGCGCCAGCCGTTGCTGTTTTTTCAAGCTGTAAATACTCGCCTGTATAGAGGCGTCCATCAGCGCGTACAGTTCCACCTTTTACCTGGCCGCCAGTGTAAATCCCTTTATTATTCACGCTGCGCAACCAGGATGAATCGGACATATACCAGCCGCCACCATAGGTGCTGTTCATCCAGCCTTTGCTGTTTTTTGTGACCAGCCAGCCATTATTCGAAGTGATATCACCGTTGGTTGTGGCTGTATTTCCTGAAATTGCGCCAGAAAACGTACCGTTACGTGCGCTGATATCGCCGGAGAGCGCGGCGGCGTTGCCGTTTAAAGTGCCGACGTTGTTCAGATTGTTGCTGTTCATATCAATCGCCGTATGCATCCTGTTAAGGTCGGGACGATTAGTTATGGAGTAACGATACAAACGGTCGCTTTCCTGCAAATCAGCGCCAACAAGTGCCATTGCAATATGCCCGGTCGCGCAGTTCAGCCCATAGTTTGAAGGCGTGTCAGACCAGCCGCCACCCGCGCCAATCGCCTGCTTGCTGCTGTTGATGTAGCCGCCAAGCCCTTCAATCATGCTTGCTACCGAGCGCATTCCGGCTTCTGACAGGGACTGACCGCCATTACTACAGGTCAGGGCTTCCAGACGGGATGTTTTGCTGTTCTTTGCAATACCGGTAATGTAGCTTTGTCCAAAATTGGATTCAGAAAAACCAGATTTCAGATAGCCTTTCTGAATGAGTGTTGCTGGCGTGATTGTTTTGGGTAAAGAGCCAGCAAGTAGTGTTGATGCATTGTCAGCAACATAATTACGAACAGCGGTGTTATAGGTATTTGCGTGTTCTGCTGCATTCTGCCAGCGAACATTATTCAGATGGTTTTCAATGTTTTCATAAACTTTAGGGATAACCATCACCATTATGCCGATGACAAGTAATACCTCAAGGAGAGATACACCTTTATCTGTCTTTTTCATTGCTCTTAATCCTCAGAATAATATTCCCGGTACGAGTGAGTAAACAAACATTCCGCCACAAAGGAACGGACCAAATGGAATATATTTTTTTTGCTTGTTTAATCCGCCAAGAGTGAAGAAAATAATTCCGCCGATAACGGCAATAAATACAATTGAACAGGCAATCTCAGGCGTTGGAAACCATACGCCAGTTCCTGCAATAAGTAGCACATCTCCCATGCCGAAACTTTCCGTTCCGTTTTTATATGCAAAGTAAAGTCTTACAAACAGCATAATGAAGAACATCAGCATTGCACAAAACAAACCAGACAATATATTGTTATTCCATGTCTGATATAACAGGCCGGAGAAGATAAATGTCACGGTATAAAGGCGTGGTAGTAGAAATGAAAGAAGGTCTATACAGGCCATTAATGTAAGGAAGGCATAGAAAACAATCACTATTATGGATTGAATCAGGGATAGCTGATTTAATGAAAGATACAGAACGGCAAGCGTTGTCAGTATCAGACAGTAATATTTCTCTGTTCCGGTTTTATAAGATACATTAAGTTTATTTAAGCGGAATTTAACTTCATTGTAGGCGTAGCATTGACAGACGATATTTGCACAGCAAAGTATCGCCGTATTAAATATGCTGTTTAGCATAAGTTACCTTACCATGTATTTATTGTAGACATAGCGTGCGTATTTGATTCTTTTCTGTTCGTTACTTTCTTTAAAACCAGCGTTATAACTGCCAAGACAACTCCAGTTTATGCCACACTTCTGAAAATGTGTTGCCAGAATCCACGCGCCAATTTGTATATTGAGACAGGGGTTATCAATAAGCTCTGATTTGTCTTTTATTACGCCAAGTTTTTTCAGGTTAGGGATGTGTGATGAATTAATTTGCATTAGTCCGTAATCGGTGCTTAATATTTTTCCTTTTTCTTTGTTGTGATTTATCCGGTCTGGTATGAGTGAACTTTCTACAGTGGCAATGCTTTTCAGAAGCAGGGGGTCAATCAGGTAACGTTGCCCGGCTTGTGCAAAGCAGGCATCAAATCGGGTCGTTGTCGCTGAATATGCGGGTTGCAATGAAAAGATTAATGATGAAATACATGATAGCAGGATATAAAGAACAGAACGCACAATACTCCTCCTGTAAACATGGAAAAAATAAGCGCCCGAAGGCGCTTATCCGATGCACATGAAAAATCAGGAATCAGTGCTGAAGGTCAGCGTATTGCTGTCAGTTGCGCAAACAGTTGCTGCACTGACGGTTGATGTGGAAGTGCTGTTAATTTTGGAGATTGCGCTGGAAGAACGCAGGGCGTTTACCATTGCCATGCAGTTTTTCTGTGGGACTTTTTCCTCTACAACATTAAAGGAATACTTATCCGTTGATACTGTTATTTTGACGGAGCCGCCCCACGGATTTTTCGCGCTTGCGCCAGTGGAATCTGCGATCATATCGGATGGTAACAATCCTTGTTTATACAGAGTGGAAATATAGTTACTGTCAGTATAACGCCCCTGGAATTTCAGTGATTTCATGTTGGCAATCACTGTCAGGACATTGTTTTGTTCATTGGATGATTGAATGTTGGATTGCACCATTGAATAGAGTTTATATGCACCTGCTGCAAGTACAACAATAGCACCAACAACCAATAACACTTCCATCAGTGTTGCCCCTTTGTCCTGTTCTTTTTTACGGCGTGCAGAAAGAGAAGAAAAAACAGAACGCATATTTAAAACATTAATAGAAGACATAATAAATAATTCCTTATTTATTGAGAGGTTAAAAATATTAGGGATTAGTGTTGCAGGACGTTACTGACATCGTAGAGAGCAGTAATCATCATTACAATAAATGCGAAAACAATTAATGCGGATACTACAGTTATCCAGACTCCTGTTGATTTGACTTTTCCTTTTGCTTCCTCCAGCCATTTATCAGCATAGTTAGACATCATCAATGCATTGTCAGCATTTTCAGAATGAAGTAATAGTTTGTTAATGCATAATTTCGATGGGAAGTCATAACCGCAACTTTTCATTGCCATTGCAAGTGACTGTCCAAGTAAAACATATCTCCTTATTTCTTTTATTCGTTCGAGTAGCCATCTGTTTTGAGTGCTGTTTTTCTCCAGCCTTTCCAGTGCTTTTGCAACGGGAATATCAATACTTAACATGGAGGCCATGTTGAAGAGAAAACTTACACCATTAAATGTTTTATAAAGTGACCAGGGGGGAATGTAATCAAGATACTGACGGCCTGGTCCTGTATAACGCGCAAGCGAATATCTGATCAGGAAAAACAGTACGATGCAGAAGCAGAGAATATACGTCCCGTTTTCTATCAGGAAACCAGACGTATCTGTCAGTAATCGCATAGAAGTTGTCCAGCGTTCTTTCGGTGCGAGAGAAAGGAAAACAGGTGTTATGGTATCGTGGACCATATACATGTTTACCAGACAACCAAAAAACAGAACGGATGGATAAATCATCGACATAACAAGAGTCATTGTCATTTCAGAACGACTTCTGACAATTTTTATGGCCTGAACTAATCCCCCGGCAAGGTCGCCGCGAATTTCACCGCTGGATATTAATTGATATTCATCCTCCTTTATATATTTTTTTAATGCTGAAGATATTGCCCCTGTGTTATTCAGTGCATTAAGGCACTCACAACAAATATAGTAGGTTGCAGAAGACCCCGTTTTCTTTCCGTAGTCTGTTTCTACATCAATCAGGTGTGTAAGAGCACGCTTTACATTTATGCCATCATTTAACATTCCAGATAAATCTTCATATAAACTTATTCTGGAATACCTGAATGTGTATTTTGCCAGCCAGTGGGATATTCCAGAGAAATCAATTTCTATCGAATTGAGTTTCTCAAATATATCTTTTATCGCCATGTCCCCTCCGGGAGCATTGAGTATTTATCTTCGTCAATGGGGGATATGAAGTGTGCGGACAGCGGATCTACCAGGCCATGATTAATCAGGTGTAATAAGTGCTGATTACGGGTAATTCCTCCAAGTTCATAGTGCCAGTATGATTTTGCTTCCAGACGCCCGGACTGACGATATAACTGAAAAAAACGTGCGTCGGGTGAGACGACTTCTGCTATAACCGTCCTTCCCGTTACGCCTTTATAACAGTGCTCGCAACCGTCAAGATTGCGCAGCCGGACCTGTTCCGGCAGGCAATTTTCCTCAATGAGTTTCCGTTCTTCTGTACTCAGTTTGTCTGCCATTTCAGCATAAGTGCGCTTACAGTAAGGACAGAGTTTTTGTACCAGCCGTTGACTCAGCAGACCGATAAACAGAAGAGGATCTGCAATCAGCCTGGCCTGAATATTCTCCATTTCAAGGCGCTCAATAATATTCAGTGCATCGTTGGCGTGTAAGGTCGTCAGCAGAAGGTGGCCTGTCATCGAGGCTTTGATTGCTGCTAATGCCGATGCGTGATCACGAATTTCGCCGTTCAGTATCGCGTCTGGATCAAGTCGCATAGCGGATTTAATCGCGTCAACCCAGCCATCGACGGAATCCCTGACTGCCGTCTGTATTGCGCCGGGAATGCGGCCCTCCGGCGGTGATTCAATGGTGAAAAGGCGTTTTCGGGGGAGACGCATATTATCGTTATGGTTGAAACCAAACGTGCTCAGATAGGCTTCTGAAGCCGTTCTCAGAGTCGTTGACTTACCGGATCCTGTAGGGCCGGATAAAACGATAATTCCTTCCGGGCGTTGTAACATTCGCCTGATTGTCTGGATTTGTTGTGGCATGTAGCCAAGTTCTTCGAAAGTGGGAATATCCTCGCTGTCATCTTTAATCAGGCGGAAGACCGCGTACACACCACCCACGCACGGATAATGCGAATAGCGCGCCCCAAAAAGATTTACAGGCTTCAGAAAATTCTCTGCGATACGTGCATCCTGCGGTATTGCCGGGTCAAACTGCGTACCTTTGATAACATCGCTCATTCCAGAATAGGCAGCACCCAGCAATTCCAGCCCTTCTTTACGCGGGATGACATCCAGAATTTCCAGTTCCCCATGCACGCGTGCTTCGACATAAGTGAACTCGGAACCGTCCCGACCAGGTGTGATGTGCAAATCGGAACTTCCCAGGTTGTTTGCTTTCGCCAGGTAGCTAATGACCTTTTCCTGGTTGCTGTTTAAGTGTTGTGATGAGTTTGAATCAGACCTTCTTTCGCTGTCCTGGTAGCGGGATGCGATAACATCAAGAGTGGTCCAGGTTATATTTACCTGTCCGGGATATTTAACATTCAGAGTGCCAATATAAGCCTGAACAGCACGCTGTCCTTTACTGTTATCAGCGATATAAACATGAACAGGTTTATCGTCTTTTTCAGATATACTGACGTATACAACATCAGAAATATCTTTTCCGGGATAGTCTGCGTCAGAAAAAAACATTATGTGTCGTCTCTTTCAATAGCATTAAAGAATAAGCTGGCGTTTCTCTGTACCATTCTGAATCCAGACGCCATTACCGGTGATTGATGCCACCTTATAAGGAGTACCAGGAATACTTTGCCCGACCTTGACATCAGTTACTGACCCGTCCAGGAGAGAAATTCGTGCTGACATTTGTTGTGGTGTACCAAATATTTCAATAACACGAAGTGATTTAGCGGCTACACGTTGCGCTGGTATATCGGTATCTGCAAGAGAAGAATACCCGGAAGAGGGCGTTATTGCTGGCGTTGCGGACGCTACACCATTCAAATCAAGATTACGCAATTCACTGACAGCCTTCTGACGCGCCAGCTTTGCTTCGTAAATTACCGTTTCAGCCTGAATCTGCTCTACCTGTAAAATGGTCGGAGATGAATATTTTATTTCGTCTTTTGGCGTGCTTTCAGATTCTGTTGCGTAAGCAAGTGAACTGAAAAAACAGACAGAAATAATTGCTGGTTTAATTATTTTTAACATAGAATGCACCTTTAATCTCATAATTCAGTCTTCCTTCTTCCAGTTTTATTCCTGCATACTGGAAGCGAACGGCAGGTTCATGAAAGTTAGCGAAAAGTATTGAAGGCGGGGTGCTGGTCTGAATCATTAATTCATACTCGTTCCACGGGAGAATTATTGGACGGCCTTCTTCATCTGTTTTTGTGTTTTCAATTTCCTGCCAGGTGAGTTTTAACCTCATTTTTTGTGCAAATGTTGTCAGGCGTTCCTGAATATCTGTTGCCTGTGGCAATGTGTCCGGGGTAATTGGATCAGGCGAAACGTCAAAACTGACAGGAAGAGAAAATCCCCCGGCGCTGCCTTCTGGCAATACAAAAGTTGCTGTGGTTGTCCCCTGGAATATTTCTCGTATCCGTGTGCTGAAGTCCTCGACCGTAACGCCGCTCAGTTCCTTATATGATGTGCGTAACAGCCCGTCATTACCGGATGTGCTGCATTCAGCAAGGTCAAAACGCCATCCGGCGATCGATAAGGGCAGTGCATCCCATTTATCAATGCATTTATCAATAAATGGTTTTATTTCAGGTAAATGTTGCCACGGTGGGGTAATCTGTATTGCCTGTTTGTCTGCCATTTCTTTTGCCAGACGAAGACGTGCAGCTTCTGCCGCAGCTTCTTTTTCCCGGTATTCCTGGTACATGGTGATCCCGTTCCAGAGCAGTATGGCCAGAATGGCACTTCCGCCATAAATCATGAACTGACGTTTTCGGGATACGCGAGTAAACGCCGCCTCTTTCGGCGGTTTTTTTACGTCAATCAACGCAGACAGAGTGAGTGAGGGGAGTGCCTGGCTGATATCCCATGATTCAGGCTGGTATAGTTTCCAGCCGGGTTCTGGTGTTTCATTAAACTCAAGAAATGTTGTCAAAGCACTCATGATCTGACTTTTGTTACCTACAACATCGTTGACGAGAACGTTATTGACGCAGGAAACAAAGCCATAAAGATCACCGAGTTCGCAGATAGCGTATCCGTCAGGTTCGATGAGGGGTTTTATCATCAGTGCCAGTGACCAGAATGAGGACGCCCCTGTGGGAAGATCCTCTTTTCTGATAAATGCCACCATCGTTTTGGTTTCATTTTCTGAATCCTGATACTGACAGGAGAGAAAATATTCAGCGTCGTTTTTTCTTGCGAATGTACGCGCATTCTTTTCTTCTGAAGGAAGCGTTTTCCAGTCCAGACCGGAGAAAAAAGCACGCTTGTTTTTAATAACCGAAGTGAAATTCCGGTTATTCTGATTATTCTCAGACAAAGTGACCTCCAAAAAAACTCCCTGTGTTTTTTCAGGGAGTTTTCAGTTAATTAGTTCACATTTTTTATTACTGCACTGGAGCCGGAATTAAGCACATTTGGTGTAATCAAAACGACCAGAATCGTGTCGCCGTCTTCGCTGTTAATGCCACCCCCAAGTCCAAAGAAGGAGGGGGTTATTACACCTTGCTTACTGGTTTTCCGGTTTGATTGCTGGAATCCACTCAGAATAACTGTCTGGCCTGATTTCAGGTCAATAGTCTGATTAATTGTTTTCAAATCCACATTCGGTGTTTGTGCTTTACTGCCGCCACTTTCGAACACCTCAAAAGTAGGTTTGTCAGACAGACTCATTGAGAACAGCAATTGCAGGTTTTGTGAATCCGGCTGAATGTATGGAAGCAGAGTCATATTGAATCCTGTCGTTATTGTTGCCGCATTCAGTGACGTGGATGATCCCACATTGGCGGTGGAATCGGTTGTGACACTTTCAATGAAGCCCTGCTGATTGGCAATTTGCATAGGGACGGGCGTCAGGTTTTTAGTCACAGCGGAGTTTTGCGTTACGACACTGACGCTGCCTTGTGACGACAGGGCTTTCAGAAATGCTTTTGAGCCAGCCAGCTTACCGTCCACGATGGATACACCACTGGTAATAACATTCTCGGCGGCATTACCAAATGAGCCACCAAGACTCAGACCAAGATGACCATCATTAAATACTGCGTTCCAGTCGATTCCCGCCTGTTCCTGGCTTGATTTCTTGATACTCAGGATTTCAACGTTCAGCACAACCTGACGACTCATTTCATTATTGCGCTTGTTCACAATCTCCTGAACGCTGTCCAGTACATCCGGGGTATCTGTTACTGTCAGTGAACCAGTGGACAGATACATGCGCCCTGTGCCTGGTGTCAGCATTGAGGAAACTTCGCTTTTCAGGTCGTTGTACAGCGATGATTTCATTTCCACGGTTGTAGTTTGCGTATTTGATGCGTCGCCAGTCATACCGCCAGAGCTGGTAGAGCCGGTACTGCCGCTGGAAGACATTGTGCCGCTCACAACTTTTGAGTTGTATGCCACATTGCTGTCCATATATGTGATCGGGAATGAGCGCGTTTCCAGATAGAAGAATGTGATACGACCTTTATCGTATTTCCAGGATATTCCCAGCCGTGAGGATACGGTTTGCAGTAGGGCAGGAAGCCCGGAGATATTCAGTTCCGGGAGTGATGTACCGCCAGAAGAGACTTTTACTGGCTGACTGCCTACTGACGCCAGAGGAACCATTCCATTTGCATCCGGTGCTGGAATTGATCCTGTCATTTGTTGTGTTGAGCCAGTGCCTGTACCGTTCAGATAGGTCCAGACATCGGCGCTGATTCGTACCGGGATATGACAGGTTTGTGTGATGCGTTGTGCGATCTGGCGTAGCTCAATATCTGAACGAGTATTAATCACAATCGGGCAGGGCGGCGCTGATTGCTTTACCTGCTTTTCAATAATTGGCGTTGTATTAATCCATTGTTTTGTTGAGTCCTGGATAACCGGGTTATTACGAATTTTTTTCGCGTATTCAGTCGCTTTTTGTGCGTCTTTTTCGGCTGCAAGTTCATTAGTATTGATTTTTTTGAAGTTTGCACAGCCTGATAATAAAAAAGAGGATATTAATAAACAAAGCAATTTTTTATTCATATTTAATTAACTCCGGTACTGGAATGATAACTGTGCATCCTATTTCATCGTGAGAGCGGGTTAACGATATAACTGTGTCGAAAAGGTTTTGTATCTGCACGCCGCCATCTGAAGGAGTCGTGACAACAATAAGACGTTTGCCACGTTTCCTGGCTGTTTTAATAAATCGAACAATAAACTGAACAACTTTTGATTCCCGTAAGTTGTTACCGATGGCTACACTATTAAGAACCAACGTTTTTTCAGGTGCAGATAAAAAGTCAAAATAATCAAAATTTTCATCGCAAAGATAATGGTGTTTTAGAAGGGGAAGGTGTTCATGGCGTTTATAAATATCACAGAAATCAAAATATTTAACGTCAGTGTCATTGATTAGCAATTCTGCTAAAAGTGTTGATTTTCCAGTTCCAGTTTCGCCTATAATCAGAATATGTTTTTCAGAGTTTATCAAAACATCAATGGCTTCTTTCATCATATTCATATTCATATTCATATTCATATTTATCATATTCGAGTGTTTTATTCTCATAATAGAATCCTGTCTTTGCTAATCAATAGTATCTTTATTGCGAGGATTATTCAGATACGTCTGTTTTATCGTGATTATCAAGGTCTGGATTAGTAATCACATTGCCTCCGGCAACCATGACTTTTTTTCCTCCAGCTTTAGGGAGATAAATTTCTGCAATTTTTGCTATTTCATCCATGACTTCTTGTGTAAACAGGTTTGGAATGTCAACATGATTGTTACGGGCGATATCCACGCGGCGTTTAAACTCTGGTTCTTCAAACCAGATTATTTTGTTGGCAATAAATGGTCGGCTAAATTCACTGGTTATAATTTCACGGATTGCAATATTTCTGGCTTTATTCTTCTTATCCCGGAGAGACACAATTTCTTCAGGAAGAAGAACCGGGCGCTCTATTACATCATCATTCCGTGTACGTGAACTTCCTCCCTTACCACCACCACTGGATATTGAGCGTTTGGATATTTTCATATCACGCACCCCAATCTCTTCTGAAATCTTTTTAGCCAGAGCATTTTTTGATTTCGGCGGATAGTAAAGCACAACAGCACTGTTTTCAGTGAATGTGGTCCATCCTTCCTGACCGTACATATCGCTTTTTTGCCCTTGTCCTTCATTCTGAAGAATGAACATAAAGCGAAGGTTATAACCTGCTGTAAAACCAACAGCGCGTTCAATGACCTCCGATTTACCCATTGATGTAAATTCATCCAGGAGAATAAGGCACTGGTATTTCAGGTCCGGGTTATGTTCCGGCAGTTCACGACAGTTTTCATTAACCAGTAATGAGAAGAAAAGGTTTACAATTTTCTCATGAGTGATTAAGGCATCCGGTGTCAGACCAAGATAAATTGACATGGGTTTTTTACGAATATCCCGGATATCAAAATCACTGAAATTCGTCGCTTCAGCAGTAACAGGGTTGCTGAATATATTCAGTGGTGATGAAAAGTTCGTTTTTATACTTCCCCTTGTGCGATCTGGTGCTGACATGAACTCAAAGAAGAATGATTTTGTTTTATCGCTAATCCAGCTACGATTTTCAACTTCCTGTCCCATCCATGCGGCGAGATCTTTTCCATTATCGGGAATCGACGTTTTCAGTATGGCGCTGATGGAAACAAGGACGTCCGGTGCATTATGACCTTTGGCTTTCTGGTCCAGGTGAAAACGCTCCTTGTCCAGCAGGTAAAGCCCTAACCCGACAAAAAGGTTGCGTGCAGAATCAGACCATATAGGATCATCACTTGCCGGGATAAGGATTGCGGCAATTTTTGCCAGGTCCGTTTCACGAAGTAAATCACTGCGACTGACGCAATCCAGAGGATTCCAGCGGTGAGAGCGTATCTGTCCTTTAATTGCCTGGTCGATAGTTTCCGCGTATCCGGCGGGCGCAAAGAGAAAGCATTTTTGCCCTAATTCTTTTTGCCTGAATCCGGCTGATAAAAACCAGTTTTCAAGTTTGATATCCAGTATGACCATACTTCCTGGATAGTTTACGCAGTTGGGGATAACAATCCCCACCCCTTTACCAGAACGTGTCGGGGCATAAAGAATTAAAAATTGTTGTCCGGCGAAATAAATAAATTGTTTTTTGTATCTCCCCTTGAACATTTTACCGATGAGTATTGGTGGATGTTTGTAAGGTGATTTTTTATCCGGGAAAAAACCTGATTTACTCAGGTCCATATCAGTTGCGAGCCGGGCGTCACCGTAGATGACTTTTTTAGGCATAATCCCAATCACGACAATTAACATGAATATGGCAAAGAATATTAATGGAACGCTGAATCCAAACCATGCCATAAAAACGAGTTTTTTATATTGTGGGTTGCCAGAAAATGTTGAGATTACAGAATGGAATGTATCCCACTTGAGCAAAGACATATCAACGGATGAATATCTTAATGCTGTGTATCCACCGAGATAGTTTGAGGCTATAAGCACACCCACAAGAAGCAGTAACAGGAAGAGAATTAACCCCCCCATCTTTTTTGCATTCATAGTTATCTCCACAATTTACATTGTGCTCAAAAAACGATTTTTTTCTTCGGGTTCGTAATACAGTTCAGTCATTCTGGTATGGTTGAAAAAAAGAATGACATCAATTGATGTTTTTATCGTGCGCATGATGAGGTCCATATCAACAGTCATACCAACATCAGATTGTTTTACAATACTTGCCAGTCGTGAAAATGAGGCATAAGTATTATTAGCATGAATGGTACTGATTGAGCCTTCATGCCCTGTATTAAGCGCCTCCAGATAACTCCATGCTTCGTTACCCCTAAGTTCAGCAAGAAAGATGTGATCTGGCTTTAATCGCATACACGCTTCAATGATTTCCTTCGCTTCAACGGTATTTTTTTTGTAGAAAAGCCGGATGTGGTTTGGATGCAGCGGCAGAGACATTTCCGGTACATCTTCAACGGTTATATAACGCCGTTCAGGTGGAAAGATATCTGCAATTGCCTTTGCTATAGTTGTCTTACCGGAGCCAGTCCCACCTACGATTAAAAAATTAAGACGGTCTTTAACTGCCTCTCTTAAAAATTGAGCTTTAGATTGACCATCCGGACGCCGGGATAATTCATACAGGTAGCGTTGCCGTTCAGTCAGTATTGCTTCGTGTTTTGTTGCAATCCTGACATTATCAAAACGCCCTGTTCGGACATAATCATCTATAGTGAAGCGTGTTAATGATGGCTTGCGGATAGATATCACAACGCTGTTATTTTCCGTTGCAGGTGGAATGATGATTTGTCCACGTTCCCCACCGGGAAGAACTACCGATGCAATGGGATTATCATGGCTAAGTGGTATTTTTATCTTTGATAAGTTCGTCAGAGTTTTGGCAAGTGTCATTAAATTATCAAAAGTCGCGTCTGGCGCATCTTTAGATTCCCAGCCATTTTTCCCTTCAAACCATATTGTTCCTGGTTTATTCACAGATATTTCTGTGACATGTTCAATATTAAGAACAGACTGGATACCCGTCATATCCAGATATCGTCTTGCGGTTTTACTGTTATCTCGTGGTTGTGATGTATTACTGGTATCTCTGATGTTATTCATATCAATTGCTTTACTGAATTACTGAAGTTCATATACGGATGAAAAGTCGATATTTCGCGGAACAATAACAGACAATACAGTCCCCTGATTAATATATGCCGTGGGGGGAATATTTATCGTATTGTCCAGCGTTGTTTTTGCCATTTCTTTTGTTGCGTCAGATGTGTTTTCGTAGGTGATATTGCTGTTTGAGCCTGTTTGTTGCGTGCTGTTTTTCAGAATATCTAAACCATCACCAAGTAATGACAGCAGCAATGCACCACCAAAACGCTGACCAAAATGATTATCGACCCATGCAGGAAGGCCGGAAGCGCCCAGACTGTCAGTGCCAAGTGCGCCAATGCGCACATTGACATTTTCATCTTTGAGCGTTGTCCAGTTAACGAACACACGGGCTACTCCCTGTGTCATGACTTTATTCTGCTCCCCGATCAGTAATGCTCCTTTACGGGCAAGAAGCACTTCGCCGTTATCCGACCAGATGTCTCGTGTTAACTGACACATTGTGATACCGGGATAAGAGGTTACGATTTTCGTTTTGAGCACACAGGATAATGCTGTTCCCGCAGATAACAGATATCGGCGGTTCAGCACAGGGGATACCTTTCCGTCTGCGTACTGACTGCCCTGTAAATCATCTCTTTCCTGGTTTTTTTCGCCTGGTTCCTGATTGTCGATCTTCACCATTGTGTCGCCCATCAGTTGTCGGACGGATTTTGGCAATGGTTGTGGTTGGTTTGGATCTCCACTGGCGGTTTGGGGACTGCCGTTGGCTATCACATTGACGGCTGTTTGATCGGCCTTTTGTGATGCTGGCGCTGACGGGGCATTGTCTGCCTGTTTCTGTTCTTGCTCCTCCTGTGCTTTCCTGCGGTTAGCGGCATCGAGTTTTTCCTTTTCTTCGATGTTTTTCATCATTGTTGTCAGTGAAACGCCATTGTTGGTATTTGTGACCAGTGTCTCGTCAGACTTCTCAAGAGGTGTTTGCTGAACGACCTGTTCTCGTGAAAGAACTTTAAACAAGATAATGATCACAAATAACGCGGCAATCAGTAATATGATGAGGATTAATATTTTTTTTGGTGCTGCTTTACCTTTTACTTCGATAATTCCGCGATTTCCCGCGTCATTATTTTTTTCATCATCTTTATTTTTCATAGCTGAACTTCTCTACTCGTGTTTTTCCGTTTGACGTACCTTTTTTATTCCACGGACGATTAACGATTGATGATGTTCTGATATCTGCAACCTGATCACCCAGGCGCAAACGGAGATTTTCAGCCACGTCATAGTAAACCATTGTGTTTTTATTTCTGTCTCCGTTAACCAGATGTTCATTTCCATCGGCATCAACACGATAAAGGACCGGAATTTCCTGTTTATTAGTCCATCTCATGCATGTAAATTCGCCATTATCCCATACCTGATAAGGGAAAATTGATTTGTCCCCCTTGAGTTGATAATGACCATTAATTATTCCACCATCAGTGCATGGAAATGGCTTTTCAGTCATTACGGTAGCTGACGGTGGTTTCGGATAATTAAAACGCAGAATATACGTGGGTTGTTTCGTGGTTGATATCAGGTAAAGAGGATATATATGCTTATTGGTCTGAACGGTAACGTTTGTATCCGGTTCTTCTGCTTTTGGACGCAGAAACAGAGTGTTGTCCCTGACCGATACTGACCAGGCTTCTGGATCACCAATTCCGACATCTTTTATTGTTTCGTCTTGTCCGAACTTAATTGTTGTTTGTGCGCCTGCTTTTACGCGCACATTAAATACATCCTGCTCGTTATAATCTACGGTCTGAATACGCCCGTCTCGTTCCGATGGTGTGCCGTACATAGCTGCTAAAGCACCAGGTACTTGTAGCATCGACAAAAGAACTATCGCAGTAGTGCGTTTAAGCATCATTTTATAACCTCTGGATCAGGTTGGTAGCTCAGAACTTGCAGTCCCAGCGGATTCACAAGGCGCTCTTTTTCTGTTTTGATATCTTTATCCCAGTCAAAAGAAATCGTCGAAATCCACTCTGTTGCTCTGTATCCGGGGGCGGGTTTACCAGATAAATCCAGTACCATTTTTTTGAAACGCACCTGCGCCATATCCTTCCTTAGAAGGATTACTGAATTAATCTGGACCTTAATTTTGTAGTTGTTTTTCAGAATGTTCAGTGGTGAGGAATCAGCACGAATCATGGTGTCATAAGCTGAAAACACCTTTTGGGAAGACATTGTTTTTACTGTATCGGCCTGTTCCTGGATAGTCTGCCAGTCGTATGCTTCATAGTTAATGAGATATTTTGACAGGAAATATTTAGTCTCAACATCCTGATAACTTTCCTTAGCATCAGATAATTGAGGGGCAATATCAGTATATCCAGTGCTGTTATCCACTCGCACAAGGAACGGTACAGCGGTTTTTAATGGAGCAAGGGAGGCTATTGCGAAACCAAGAATGCAAATTACAACAAATTCACCAATGGCGAGAATGGTAAATGTTTTTGCCTTTTTCTTTATGATTTCAATTTCACTACGCTCAAAGTCACGTATGGCCTTGAAATAATCCTTTTTTTCGTTCTTTTCTTCAAATTTCTTTTTGGAGGCTTCTTTTTTTGAATGTTCATAATAGTTTGTGTTTTCCATTAATAATCACCTGCTTTGATCTGTTCAATTGCTGTGTTTAACTCAAACCATCCCCCTTTTTTCTGCACAGGATTGGGGGTGTGAGAACATGCACTAATTAATAGCGCGGAGGCAATTATGAGGGGGATTTTCATATTGTTTTCCGTTCTGTATAAAACAGAGAAATTAACCGTTCAGGCGTTTCAGGAGTTCTGGTATCCAGATATCAGGAGCTACATCTCCTTTTTCAGCAATAATCTCATCAAAAATAGACAGGCCAGTTTCAGAGCCAGAAAGCACGGGGATAAACTCATCGAATCCAAACAAATCCATTTTGGCGAAAACAGAAGAGCCAGATTGCTTGATGAGCATGGTCCTTGACTCCTTCGTCAGTTCTTTGAGTTTTTCAAACTCTTTTTCAGTAAGCCCAATTTCTTTATATCCTTCCCATTTTGCATCGGGATTGGGCAGGAGAATTTTCGTTGCGGTTTGTTGTACCAGCGCCGCAAAAATTGCGCAGTTTATGGCGTCTTCCGGGGACTGTGATGTTAACCACATCATTTCACCTTTCATGCGCCCCGCTTTCAGTGCGCTTTTAATCATGCTTTGTGTCATGGGAAAGTTTGCTGGCATCCAGAACTCTTCAATAATGGAGAGCATCAGATTGCCGCCGCGTTGCATGATTTCTTTGTAGAAAAACAGGACCGCGAGTAAAGGTTCACAGGCAGGATGAATACCGTTTTTTGTGTCCAGGACAACGGTTGTATCAAATCCCACTTTTTTATGATGCAGTGGATTGAAGGTATTCCGGGGGGAATCCACCGCCCAGGCATATTCGCCGTTGTCGCACCATTTGGCGAGACGCGTCTGAAGTTCAGGACTGACTATATCGAGAAGAAGGGCTGTCCGGCGTTCTTCGACAGGCATTCGCATAATGCTTTCCACGGCAGCGTTTAATTCAATGCCATGTTCATCAGAACAGGGGTTGCCCTGGTTGTCTCGTGCCAGAACCTGTGTCCAGCGTTTCAGAAATGCGAGAAGTCTGTGCCAGACGGGAGATTCCGGGCCTTCTGCCAGTTGCCACGGATTGCAGCCGGTATAGATACCTTCCTGCAATGTGAAATAGCTCCCTCCGTATGCGCGGACAAAAAGTTCGGTAGAACGGTTGTAATCCACAACAAACATTAAAGGGTCAAAGCGTTGAAGAAAGCCGCTGGCTGTTGCTTCAAATGTTGTTTTCCCTGTGCCTGTTGCGCCAAGAAACATTGCGTGTCCGGCAATTTTTTGCCCGGTAACATTTTTTTCCGGTGGGCTGTAATGTGTATTGAACCAGTAAACGCTGCCTGAATCCGTTTTTAAAGGCATTATGGCGGAGCCATCACCAATAGGATTGCCTGATTTTTTCCCGGAGGAATAATTGTGAAAAGACATCAGACAGGCCAGGTTGGTAATTGTTCTTCGGGTATCCAGTGGACGCCTCTTATTCAGCGGCATATGACTGAAAAAAACAAAAGGTGATGCGAGTGAGGCGCGACTGAAGCGGAATCCCTTACCCGAAGTAATAAACTCAGCAGAGAGCTTTATACCATTGCTTCTGGCCTGATCTGGTGTATCACCGAATACCGTTAATGCGCAGTGTAGTGAACCAAACAACGTAATTCCGGCTGCGACCGCTTCTTTACCAGCTTCGAGTTCTTCCTGCTGTATTTTGGCTGCATCATTAGCTGATTGTAGTTTGTTTAACTGTGAATCGATATTCTTCAGGGTTTTTGTTGGTGACTCAAAAATAAAGGATTGAGTAAGAATAAATTCATAGGGTTGTTTGAGAAGGAAATCCCATTGTCCGGGGGTTGTTTCTATCGGGAAATCCTTCAAAATATAATTCGTTGCGAATTTTTTACTATCCGATTCGTTGTTACGCAGTTCAAGAACATCAGCACCAAAATACCATTCAGAATCACAAATACTGGATGATAAGGGGGTGGATGATAAAGGAATCATGTTATGTTCTGCATTTAGCAATAGTGATAGATAGTCTGCCACCTCACTAATATAAGTATTGTATACGGATAATAAAGAAGCGTTAAATGGTAGAAGTGCTTTTTGCGCCTGTTGTGTCATTTCATTCATGCGCTCGATTCCGGTATCAACATCATCGTAGGGAATCCCAAATGTCAGATACCATGTTGATTTATAGAATGCGCTGGATGTGAACAGAGCAAGGTATTTTTTTGAAAACCTGCTTAAAAAATCATTGTCATAATTCCATTCTCCATTGATGGTTGCTCTTTTCTTGATAAGATGAGTCCATAAATACAGGTCGCCTTCCTTTCCTAACCCAATCAGGAAGTTTTTAACGCTGTTAAATAAATTTGTAAGAACATTATCGTTCTCCGTCTCAAATGGAATGCCTGCTACAACAAGTGAAGCCAGCATTTTTCTGTCAGAAGTAAAGATAATACTGTCTGTTACATGGAAGCGATAATCGGGATATTCACGAGCAACATCCATATTGTCACTGTTTTTTAATTTGATTTTGTGCATATATGTTACCTGACAGATGAATAACCAATAATTAAATCTCTGTGGCGGATTTTTAACAAAAGCCCCATAAGGTTTAAACGGATGACTCTTAGTGCGTTTGAGTCATTTTCACAGGCCAGTTTTACTATAAAAAGAAACAGCGCACATATGACAGGAATAATTATCCCTTTTATACCCCAAAGGAAAATAGCGGGGAAGCCTGTCAGAACAGCGAAAAAAGCCGTGAACAATAACAACATTAAGGGTATACCAGCAATTAACGCAGGACGGTTAAACCCGTTATAAGTCATGAATGACTCACTGACATGTTCATTTACTTTGTCCATAACTCACCATGAAAAAAGCCGCAATTCACACATAAGGTAAATATGCGGCACAGTTGTATATATGGATTACTTATTTGAAGAGTTCCAGCGCCCAGTTCCCGGCGTAAAGTGCACCGCCAGCGAGGGAACAATAGACAAGCGCCATTCCTACATCAGACCAGCTTTTCTTCTCCATGAATGCCATGATGACGTTATAGATCAGGTAACACAAAGCACAAACACCACCAAAGCTAAATGCCCATGTCTTAAGTTCTGTCATGGTATTTGTTGCGGTGTCGAGTCCACCTGCATAGGCAACGGAGGCGGTTAGTGACAGGAAAAACGCCAGGATAAAATACTGCAAAGTTGATTTGACTTTCATTAATTAAAATCTCCAAAAACATCCCAGTCCGGTGATGTTTTCTCTTCATCATTCGGGGGTTTTATTTCTGATTCATCAGTTTTTTCACGGATTGATGGCACGATATAGTTATTCGCGTTACGAATAACCCGTTCCAGATAAGAAGTGTTGTTGAATTTCTTTTCTTTAATAAATCCTGTTGATTCGTTACCCGAATAATACAAAGATAAAGCGCGGAGAATTTTTTGATTACTACTACCCTCCTTTTGTCTCAGATAATTGTCCGTCAGGACTGCCGCTCCTGCTTTTATATTTGTACACGGGTCAAAAACTGTTTTATTAGTCAGATTGAGTGATGGGAAATTTTTGCTGTATATCTGTGTCAGACCTGCACTAAATCTTTTATTTTCTGCTGTTAATTTTTCTGCATATTCAATAGCTCCTTTTTCATCTTTAAAATACTTACTTGTTCCGTCAGAAACATTCGCTATTACATATGGATTAGCCCCTGATTCAGTCATAATCAGGGCATTCATCGTATCGGGTGATACATCAGGGGCACACTGACTTATCAGTGCTGCCAGAACAGCCGCTGATAACTGCATAAGGGATTTATCTCCTGATATTAAATTCGTGAAGAACGTTTTTTCCTGCGGGGGCGACGAACGATACTGTCCAGCTCATTAGCGCCGGAAAGAAGTTCTTTCAGCGAGACAATTTTTTCCCTGACAGGTATAAGGGATTTTGCCCCCGGACATTGTTCAAAGTCTGATTTGTACAGGTCGTATAAAACAAGCGTATGTTTTACATCCTGTGACAGATAATTATGTTTATTCTGGATGTTACCTTGTTCGATATTTTTGATAACATCTGCTGAACGATGAATTAAATCTGTATAGATTCGGGTGTTTTTAAGGGGATTTATTTTTATATATTCAGAAGCAAGCTGAATAAGATTGCATCGTAAGATAAGGACTTCACGAGTGGCAATATCAAGCTCGCTGAGATCATCATTATCCTGCATGGGTATCTCCGGTAAAGATTTTCTGGACTGAAGTCCGCGCCGTAGCGATATATCCGGCCCACATAATGATGTGTCGGATATGCAGACTCCAGTTCAGAATCCCCTTGTCAGGGGATATTTAGTTAATGAGTACAATAGCCTCTTCTGGAATGGAGGAAGGAACGGGAACGCCCATATCATTCCCCTGATTATCGACAATCTTCTTATTTTTTACTCTTCCTAACATTGCTGAATGTTTTGTTTGCTGCTGCAAAGCAGACATCAGACCTTCTGTATCGGCAGACCAGATATAAACTCGCTTACCGTAAATAATATGATGAATATCATAAACGGGTGTTATACCGATTTGCTCAGATGTTAACGTTCCTCCTGAATTACGTTTGTCTGGATATTTATAAAGATAGTCATTGATAACATTTGCGAAATGGACAAATTCAATTGCTTCCTGTTTTGCAGGAAGCAACTTCATTCGCTGTATGGTTTGGTTATTGTTATCTGTCAGATAGTAACTGCCTATTGACAGGAATATCAGGAGCAAGCTGAAGAACCAACCCATAGCGATTACTCCTGTTGTGTGTCTTTAATTGTGATTACGCATTGTGAAATATTCCTGAATGCGTATAACGGTTTATCTGCTGAAAGATAAAGCATCAGCGTATCTTTTAATGCAGATTCAAAGTTTCCCCGGAAAATAAGAGGAGCATCTATTCTGTAGTTCACAGGAGTATCCCATACAAGATTCCAGGTTGAATTACCACACGGTGAACTTGACGCCCATTCGGTGAGGCCATCCCGCAGCGTCGAACCTTTTTTAAGATTCCAGGTGAGTTTTTCTGTCTGTTTTTGCGGAACGGTGACAGGCGTTAGCGGTTTTTGAGGTAACTTGTCAGAGGAAACTGGTGTCCTGACAGGAGATGCAGGGGTTTTGTCAGGAGATACAGGTGCTTTTTGTGATGTTTTCCCTTTCTGTTGTTGAAAATCAATCAGAAGATGTCTTTTTTCGGTGTTCTTAATTACCGTCAGACCGTAGTTGCGAAGCATTTTATCCAGGACATAAGGCCATTGATCGTTGCCCTGCCAGGATATCGTGCGACGGAAAGTTTTCGTTACCTCCGGGGATATTTCAGCCGTCCAGTCCGATGGGACAATTTCTTTTAATGCTTTTTGCAGCGAGCCTTTACCATCATGGCGAACAAAGTAAATTTGCTTTTCAGGTGTTGATGGGCCTGTAAGCGTGGTGGCCGGAACAGCGTTGTTAGCGTTTTTTTTCAGAAAACCGCTTTTTGACATTAGCGGTGGTTGTTCAGGACGCGGTTTTGTCTGCTGATCAGTCTTTTGTGCCGTTTGTGCCTGATGGTTGTTGCTACTGATTGGCTTTGCGGGAGAGAGTGCTGGTTGTTCAGAATGCTGTTTAGTTGCTCCTTTGGCTGCTGTTTTTATCTCACCAGATGAAGTTATGCTGTTTGTTGTCGGCTTCAGAAAACTATTATTGCTGCCCTGGTTTTTTGGCGCTGTCGCTGATTGCTCAGAACGTGGTTTTACGGTTTCTGCAATACGAGGCGCGGGAGTTACGTTTATGGCTTCCTTTTTGAGATAATTATCATTGCTGTATTGAACAGTGCTGTTTGGCTGTGACACGGGCTGCTGAAGGGCCACCCCGTTATAGTATGTGTCTGCTCTTACCTGCTCAATTGTGGTATTCAGTTCATACCAACCTCCTTTTGCCTGTGCGGGTTCAGGGGCATGGGAACACGCATTCAGCAATAATGTGGTGGGAATAATAATGAGCTTTTTCATGGTTAACCCCAGGAACGTCCGAACTTACTCATGATTTTTGAGATCGCCGCAGGGTCTGCGGTCGTGCATTGATTAAGAAACGCTTTTCGGGCATCAAAGGTTTTGCTCCAGCGAATAGATCCCTTTTTCTTTTTGATGATATTAAAGAAGTCCTTTTCGGCGCTTTTGCATTCGCTCCCGCCGCCGCTACCGATAGCTTTACCGTACAGACAAAGAACGGAAGCACACGGATCAGACGCATATACGGGGGCAGTGAGTGCGATAGCACTTGCGGCAACCATCGATAAAATGATGGATTTCATGGTGTTCCTCCATATTTCAGGCAAAAGAAAACCCGCACGAGGCGGGTTACTTGACAGGTTTAAAATATCAGCGGGTATCTGCCATGTGATAGACGTCGCTGCCTTCTCTTTTTCCCACAGAAATCACAAGCAAAACGACCTTCTCATCAATTACCTGATAAACGAGCCTGTAACCGGATGCGCGAAGCTTAATTTTGTAACGGTCAGTATGACCATGTAGCTTGGCTGCGGGGACGCGTGGATTTATCAGGCGTTCTGACAGTTTCTTTTTGAATTGCTCACGAACAGTGTGACCGAGTTTTTGCCATTCCTTCAGTGCTCTGTGGTCAAATGCCAGTTCATAAATCATCCAGGTTAACCCTTACAATGTCTGGATTTTTCATTCTTTCATCAGCAATTGCGTTGAGTTCAGCGTCTTCAGCGAGTTCCCGGTAGTAGGCATAAAGTTCTGGTGGGACACAGTAGAACGCTGGTTCATTTCGGTTCAGGATTGCGACGGCATCCCCTTCTCCTTCGGCTACAGTTCCCATAGGATTTTTTTTCAGGTCAGTAATACTGGCTGCTGTCGTAGTCAGAATTTGGTAGCTCATAAGTCCTCCATTTGTATCATGGAGATTGTAGCACCTTAAAAAGACTTTTAAAGGTGCTTTTGATTGTGGGGAACGACAAAAATGATCCGGGGTTGGGAATCAACGCACGTGTGGCGTAATGATGACAATCCGGTTCTCACTTTGGCTATCAGCATTAACTCCAGTAAAACCACTCACGATAAGGGGCTGGTCCGGTTTGAGTAAAATATTCTGCTTGACAGTCAGTTTCCGTATCGGGTCAGTGGTTGTGAGTAGCAGGTGGAAATTTCCACGCTCAATCTCCGGTGCTATCCGCATTGTGAAGCCAGCAGTCCGATCTTTTTCAGCCAGTGTAGTGTCACCGGATATTGCCTGACGGGGGATCAGTTCCGTGGCAGGTTCCCAGCTTCCGGCAGATGTTGTTTGTGATTCAACGCACGGGGTACTCTGCATTATTTTGCGGATTGTTTCGGAGGATATCGCCTGACCGTCATCAAAGAATGCACTACGGAAAATCACGTTCTGATTTTTGGCAAACAAGCCTGGATGCCGCTCGCTCAGACTTTCGTATATATTCATACCATTCAAACAAACAGGAGAACTGTCCGGCAGGTCTGTTCGCACGGTATCAATTTTCAACGTTATCTGATGGTCATGTTTGGTTAACGGTGACTCAGGTACTGGTTGTGTTTTGCTATCCGCGCAGCCTGACAGTAATGCGGTGGCGGCAACCATCGATAAAATGATGGATTTCATGGTGTTCCTCCATATTTCAGGCAAAAGAAAACCCGCACGAGGCGGGTATGAATGAGCCATTAAAGGCGGAATTGCACTCTTTGTTTAGTTTTGATATCTATCCTGGTGCATCATCAGAACAGAATACTGGAGTTAAGTTGGCTATGGCGCGGTTTTATTTAAATGTTCCGTTTGAAGAAAAGGATTTGGCTAAACAAAAAGGGGCGCAATGGGACCAAGAACAACGGAAATGGTTTGTTCCACAGGGGAAAAATCCAATTTATTTTATTCGGTGGATAAAAGAATTAAATGAACATGATTACAATGTTTTTTCGCAACGTTTTTATATTGCGGAAAGTCACCAGTCTTGTTGGCGCTGTAAGAAAACAACTCCTGTGTTTGGTATTTTTTTACCTCGTTGGTATAAGTATAGAGACGTTATTTGGGGAGTTGATCCTGCCGAATGGGAAGATTGTATATTAGATGAATGGTATGAAACATCCTCCCCTAAGGGTATGGAGTATTTTGATTCAAAGAAAAATATGATTTATCGGTGGTTAACCAGTAGAGTATGGTGGACTGATTTAACGAAAATTGAAATAATTTCAACCTCTGCTCTCTCAAGGATTAATGAGTATTCAAAATTATATTATCCATCCCATAGCAAAACAGCAAAAATGAAGTATTACGCGAATCATTGTTGTCATTGTAACGCAATGCAAGGTGATTTTATGATGTTTAATGAGCCAGGGGGCGTGTTCTTCCCTGTAACATATGAACAGGCGGAGAAAATAAGATTCCATGAAGTCAATGAAACAATATTTGCCAAAGCAAGTTATAGTTTAATACCCGAAGCCGGAGGTTTCATAGATCTTTAAGCAAGATAAGACCCGCACGAGGCGGGTATTCTTTTAAATAGAATCACCTTGCTATAGGGAAGGTGATTCTATTGTAAACGTTCCATTAGATCCCGCACTGTCTTCTTGTACTCTTCTTTTTGTGCGTTGTTCTAATGCAGCACGAACATTAGAACTATTTATCAACTGGTCACTGCGTACAGCCAAAAAAAGCCCGCTTTGCGAGCTGTTTTTAATGAAGGATTATTGCATCATATTTTTAAATGCTTTACCCGATTGCTCTTTTTGAATGGCTTCACGCGCATTTTCGCAGTTTTGACCAGACATATCCCCTTTGCTGCATTTTTCGACAACATCTTGGGCTTGTTCAAGATGTTCAGTGTAGTAACTGACATCATAAACTTTGTCTTCACAAGCAGCTAAAAGGAAGCATGACAAGATAGTTAAAGTGCTTATGAATTTTTTCATTCGAACACCTATTGCATCATTAATTTAAACTTTTCTCGACTAACAGCCTCTTGTCTTGCATTTTCAGACGCGATTAGCTGTCTCTCTGCAATATCATATTGCTTCAATTGTAGCTCCATTGTCAATTTTTCTGTATTCAATTGGTTAGATAAGTCAGCTTTTTTTTGCGGAGTATCTGCTGACGCGAACTCCTTCTGTAACGTGGTTAATCTCTTAGCCCTTTCCTGCATTTCATTGTTGAAATTTTCATAGAATTTGATCTTAGCCAGGATTGCATCATATTTTTGTTGCGTCTCTGCAATGTTGCTTGATAAGTCATATTGCGATCGCAAAGAGCTAAGATCTGATTTTGCACTATTTGTTATTGTTGATAGAGAATCCTTCATATAGCTGGATGCGCTATCAAAGCCATTGCTGAAATCAGTGAAGCCTTCGAGTCTTTTCTTCTGTTCTTCAGCGTATCTTATGGTCTGTTCATATTGTTGCTTGAGTTGCTCAAGCTGTCTTGCCGCTTCAGCGGCACGATTTAGCCCTTCTTCAACTGTTTTAGCTATCGCTGTAACGTCTACTACTGGAATACCAGATGCAAAGATTGATGGTGATGTTACGGTAATTATTCCAGCAAAGAGAAATGATAATACTTTATCTTTCATGTTAATCACCCCGCTTTAAGTTTACTTCCACGGTTTAATCCCTGAACTAATGCTGATGCAGAACGACTTCCTGCATTAAAGAATGGATTTGGCATTTTGCTGGCAAATCCATTGGTGAAAGATCGGAGTCCTGATGCTCGCATAAAACCAGATGCAACCTTACCTCCAAAGCCATTAGCGGCTGATGTAAGGCCATTTATACCTACCCCACCTGTTAATGTAGAACAGAGTGTGCCAACTTGTTCTATAAGGAATATGGAAATAATAGTAATAAGGAAAAAGTAAACTACAATAGATAGTTTTATATCTCCATTAACAGGGACAACTGATTCAACGAAACTAATTAAGAAACTAAATGATATGCTATAGAATAAATTTAACAGTATATAGTTGAGACAACTGCCGACCCATGCAGTAAACATATTTCTGGTCGATGAAAATAGAGCGAAACAAATGAATAAAATGCCAGCGGAAAGAAGAATTCCAACCATGAAAGTTGATAGTGTCAAGAAAACAGTAGTGTAATAGATGAGAAGCATTCCGCCGATATAGCCAATCCCCCATACTAGATAAACCCCCATTTTCTCAGCAATTTGGAACTTTCCATAAATACTCATACTTGTATCAAGGAAGTTGTTTAAATTCGTAGATAGAGCGTTCCACAAATTATCAACACTGGTTGCAGTTCCTGAACCTCCAGTAACAGCAGCAGAAAGGTCGGAGCCAGCGTGCATTACAAAAGGAATAACAAACTGGCTGTAATAAGGCGCTGAATAAGTGAATGCACCAACCAGGGCGAATGCACCGATATTCTTCGTCACCTCGTTCATAAGGATGTCACGTTGGGCATACGTGATTTCATATATTAGATAAATAACGTATAAGGCTATAGCCGCAAAAAATGTAGGAGATATTGCCTGTGCGACCTTAGCGGCGTTCGTCGCCGCTGTGGATTCAACAATGGTTGTTACTTTCTCAAGAAATTCTGAAACAATGTTCATAGCTTAGTCCTTCTGGCAGATGAAGAGTTCACCAGAGGCACTAATATTTGGCTTCAGCTTAATTACCAGGTCTGTGCCGAAAAAAATTGCTTCTCCAATTTTTTGGAAATTTAATGTGGATTCTTCTTTATTGTAACTATAAACGTTGTGGGTCGCTGTCGATGTTTTGGTTTTACGTGGTGTAAACGCTTTTTTAATGATGTAATCGAGAGCGTGGCTGTTATGAGATGGTAAAGTGATTAAATCGTCGTTTTTTTTCATAATGTAGTTCTGATTTTTGAGGTTGAAGATAATTGTCGGTCAATGCTTTTGATTTTTTTTCGTATCTCAATTGGATTCGCCTCAGATAAGTTAGCAATGGATAAAGCCAGTTCGATTTGTAAAATTTTCCTTGTTTCGATGAGATTGATTTTTACTTGTGGTATATCACGGAAGACACCACAGCCGGTAATTGCTTTTGAAACGACACGTTCTGTATTCGCTATGCTTTTCTTTACTGTTCGAGGGGGGACATAACGTGCACGGCGAAGTTTTCTCAGATTAGCTTTTGCTTGAGTCATATTTGTATGCCATGAATAAATAAATGCTTTCTTCAAAGCCTGAATAAGCATAAACCAGTAATATGGTGGCTAAAGGCAAAGAAAAGGTGAAATGAATAACGGCATTCAGAACTGAACCGGTTAATGTATATAAGACAAACGGTGCTGAAAGTATGAAAGCACCCAGCAGGAAAGAAAAAACATTGCACGCCATTTTTAATAAAAATATTTTTATTAGGTGATGTTTTTTTCTGTACATTTCATCGTATCCTTCAGGGGGCTGTCACCTTCTCACGTTGTTGCTTCCATCGCGAGAGCTTCAACAAGTTCATTGATACAAGTCCGTTCTGCCGGAACTTCCCGACCTGTAACCGGGTCGAAA
Source organism: Escherichia sp. WS1118 (assembly GCF_046487695.1). Lineage (NCBI taxonomy): Bacteria > Pseudomonadati > Pseudomonadota > Gammaproteobacteria > Enterobacterales > Enterobacteriaceae > Escherichia > Escherichia sp. WS1118. The sequence goes on from NZ_JBJQIZ010000019.1 coordinate 26,851, forward strand.
ACGATATGCTCATTTTCAACGTAACGCAGGCGATCGTAGATTTTTTGACGAGCTTTTATCTTAATCACGTCCAGCTCTGCATGTTTTAACTTTTCTCGTCTATCGCCGATGAAAAATATTATCCATATGACAGCCATGATAATTGCCGTACAGGGGAGCATGTAGCTTAATACTTTTACAGCCACAGCAAATGTATCTTTGGCCCTTCCTGCTGCTGATTCAAGGATAAAAAAAGCTACAGTTATTATTATGACTGTGTATGTCTCGTATTTATTTACACCTCTAATACCAAATTTGCGTAATGTGGCTTTAGTTACAATCTCTGAAAGAGAAACACCTTCATTTGCGTTTCGCATTGAATTTTCCTCATACTATTCCTGTGACACTTAACACCATCAATAAAATATGTAATGCAGTAATGTTTTTTAGCGTTTTTTTGTAGGCTTCAATAAAATCCTTATCCAGAAGTCTGATAATAAAAATACATAGTGCATTCATCGCTGCTCCTGTAAGCGGAATTAACAACGAAAGATGCATGATTTATTCCTTGTTTTCACTCTTGTCTTCGATGGTCATTACTTTAAGAGTTATTCCTTGCATGTCTGTAACAATAACTCTTGTTCCCGCAGGGTAGTTTTCATTGTGTAACGTCTCAACAGGCCAGAATGTATCACCAATGAGTAATTGCCCCTTGCCGTTAACAATATCGTCACTGAGCGTAAATTCTTTTCCTTTAAAACGTGAATGCCCTGTGTTCACCAGGAGAGTGTCTAATTTCTTATGTTTTTTGTCATAGAAGAACTTAATTATCGACGCCAGTATGCTGATTGACGCAAAGAAGCATATATTGGCTTCTTGTGATATCGGAAGAAAAAAGCCCATAATGGCGCTTGATAATGCACCAAGACTGATTAAGAGTAACCATCCCGTTCCGGTTATAATTTCAAGTGCAATACACAGAAGAAACAGTGTAAACCATAACATGGCTAATCTCCATGATAAAAGGCGGAGAGTGAATAAAGATAATAAAGGTGGTAACAAACGGCTAATACATTAAACAACAGACATAAACCGAAGAATATGCCATTCAAACTCCATATAAGCAGAGGCATCGTTGCTATCATGAGCGTCGAAGATCCCCAGTCTAGCCATCTTGGAAATATGGAGTCGATAATATGCTGTAGTCTTTCTCTTTCATTATTATCTCTTGTAATAGAAAGGAGAAAAAACCATGTTGACATGGGAATTATATACAAAATGATAATGATGCATGTATAAGTTTTCATTTTAATGGCTCACTCAGGAGTTAAGATAAGGACGGTGATTAAAATAATATTGTCACCGTCCGCTATCTTTTTTAAGACAAATATTGTTGAGCCTGTTTCATATCAACTTTGGGAGTATCCTGTGATACGTTTTTTAGCAGTTCACTGATACCTGCAACCGAACTCACCAGGCTACTTGAATCAAGCGGCATCATAACCAGTTTACTGTTTGATGCTGTGCCAATTGCCTGGAGTGCTTCAGTGTATTTCTGCGCAATAAAGTAATTAACAGACTGAACATCACCTTCAGCGATTGCATCCGACACCAGTTTTGTTGCGCGAGCTTCCGCTTCTGCCTGACGTTCGCGTGCTTCAGACTGAAGAAATGCTGATTGCCTTTCCCCTTCTGCTTTCAGTATTTGAGACTGTTTTTCCCCTTCTGCCTTCAGAATTTCTGACTGGCGTATACCTTCCGCTTCAAGAATCCGGGCACGCTTAGTTCGTTCCGCTTTCATTTGCGCGTTCATCGCTTCAGTCAGTTCTTTTGGTGGTTTAACATCCCGAATTTCAATACGTGTGACCTTAATTCCCCACGGGTCAGTCGCATAATCGACAACCGTTAACAGTTTAGAATTGATGCTGTCACGTTGAGAAAGCATATCGTCGAGATTCATTCCACCAACGACAGTTCGGATATTGGTCATAACAAGATTTGAAATAGCTGATGCAAGATTATCGACTTCATAAGCTGCCTTCGCTGCATCAATGACCTGGACAAAACAAACAGCATCGATAGTTACGTTTGCATTGTCTTTCGAAATAACTTCCTGTTTAGGAATATCCAGGACGGTTTCCATCATGTTGATCCGTTGACCTATGCGGTCCATAAACGGGATCAGGAAGTGAAGACCGGGGGAAAGCGTATGGGTATATTTACCAAAGCGTTCCACTGTCCAGGCATTACCTTGTGGCACGATTTTGACGGCAGATTTAACGAATATCAGCGCAACTAAAATTAATAAGAGTAACGGAATAGATGTAACTATTGGCGTAATTATAGCGTCAATCATGATTAATCCTCTCCCCATTCATCACAATATGCTTCAACCGGAGTTTTTCCTGCTTCATAATCACCGCGCCATGCTTCCGCATCGGCGGCATTTCCACCGCGTAACTCTGCGTAATCCATTAATAGCTCGTGCCATTCTTCAAATGTTACGGTTTGTTTAGTGGAACCAAAATCAGCCATATGTATTTCCTGCATTTTGTGGAGGTATCTCTTTGCAAATGAAATCTGAAATATGAACATCAACAGAAAAACACTTTCCTGCTTCTTTTTCTTTTGAGAAGTTTTTTCTGCATTCTTCAGCGGTCATAGGGAAGTCGCTGTAATGAGTCCATTTCACGGGGCCACCACCTGGTTTTTTGATGGTTGCGTTTATTTGGTACTTAGGCATTCAAAAATACCTCCACTCGATCACCTGTCTTTCTTGAACACATCCAGCGGCGCAGTTCTGTAAAACTATCCTGGATCTCACAACGGGTACTTTTCATTGTGACAGTTGGTATATTGTCGTAGCTGGCATATGCAATCTCTTTTTTGGGTGTGCGCAATATGCCTTTGTCAATATCAAGAATCCTGAACGCGCTAATTCTTCTTTTGTGCTCGTTAAATAGTGTTCGTTTAGTTGCTGTTATCTGCTTCTGTGCTTCCTGGTAAATGTAGGTAAGCACATCATAAGATTGTTGCTGTGTAATAAGGAAATTACGGCTAACATCCGTTGTTGTGAGCGTTTTATTATTTCTTAATCCCCAATAAGCCACGATGATATAGAGTGGATATCCTTTCAAATCTGCCACACATTCAGGAATGACAGGATTAATTTTTAACTTACGCGCCATATTTTCTCCCGGTTGTTTGTCTGAAATAGAAACATCCCCGGAATACAGCGTCATAAGCTAATTATGAAAAGTTGCAGCCACTCACTACAGGCTCTTTATCTGATTGTTCATCATCATGCATAGCTAAACCCCCTTACCTGGAGTGGAGACTGGCAAATCTGGTGTACTTCTGCGTTGCAGCCTGTACGACTTGCTCAGGGAGAGAGTGAGTGAGATTAACTCAACGCGAGTTCACCAAATAAGGGGGTTTAAGTATGCAGAATGATATTTGCGGATAAAGAGTCGTTACCTGTGTAGATGGCGCGGCACGTCACTCTGTTACGTAGCCCGTTGCTGACAGATGCCAGCGGTGCTTGAAATGCACGAATAATAACCTCCTTATGCCAGGGCTTTAGGCAATGACCGCTGTCCGGGGTTGTTAAAGAGCATGAGATGACAAGCGTTCTAACGGGCGTCAAAGAGTGCTCATTTTCCAGGCAATGAGCACAAAAAACGCGATGAACGCGCTTTTTACAATCATCTGGATAGTATTGTGTGTGCGACATTTAAAACCTGTCAATGCCAGAAGAGCGATCTAATGATCTGTATAATATCTAAAAAACAGAATAATATTCTGTTTGTTAAATGGTGTACGATCTAAAAATCTAGATAATACTGTTTGCGTGGTTTATTCGATCGTGTGAGTGGGTGTATGTAGTCAAAAAAACTTTTTTGAATATACAAAATTCTGAATTTCTGATTTTGTAAGGTTTTGTATGGGGAACGTCAGTAAAGAAGGGGCTTCACTAGCTGTTCTGAAAACGATTTTGAAGCTGTCAGAGATGTGTGTTGAATCAAAAAGGAAACGAGCCAGGCTTGAACATCGTTGATCGATTGCGCCCATGCTGCTAAATTTGCAGGCAAGTTTTCCGCGATTTGTAAATGCAGAAAACGAGGTGCTGAAATTTTGTTCGAGAACGTAAATTTCAGATAAAGAAAACCCCCGTAATCTCGTCTTTTCCAGGGAGCGCAGATTAGCGGGGGCTGACATCAAGGCAGAGCCTTGAGCTTATTTATTTCAGGTATGCTTGTTACCTGAGATGGAGTTTAATTCCATGAGAAGGAAATATCAACTCTTACAGTGCAAGCTAAGTGCAGCTTGCTGTGATTAGCAAACGTCACTGGTCTGAACTATCACCGGAAGAGCAGGTCCGTTTCTGGCAGGACTACGAAGCGGGTATTGAAAGCTCATTCCTGGTCCTCCAGGAAAACAAAGGCGGAACAACAAAACGTCGCCGGGGTGAACATTCCACTAAGCCAAAGTGTGAGAATCCAGCCTGGTTCCGTCCCGACAACTATAAGGCGCTGGGCGGACAGTTGGGCCACGCTTACAATCGTCTCGTTAAAAAAGACCCGGTCACTGGTCAGAACACACTCAGAATGCACATGTCGTTGCATCCATTTTATGTACTGAAACGTCAGAGTGTCGGTCGCAAATATAAATTCCGACCGGAAAAACAGCGGCTGCTTGACGCAATATGGGTTGTACTTGTGAGTTTTTGTGATCGTGGATTGCACACTGTCGGCATGTCTGTCTCCCGCCTGGCAGAAGAAATAAGCCCAAAAGACAGTAAGGGAGACGTGATTCCTGAAACCGCAGTCACAGTATCGCGCCTTTCCCGTCTGCTGGCAGAGCAGGTTTCCTTTGGCACGTTGGGAACGTCAGAAAAGACGATATGGGACCGTGAATCCCGCCAGCGACTGCCGAAATACGTCTGGATCACCGAAACTGGCTGGAAAATGCTGGGAGTTGATCTGGTGAAACTTCAGGAACAGCAACGTAAACGCCTTGCAGAAAGTGAAATCCGTCTGCAATTGATTAAAGAAGGCGTTATCCGCGAGGGCGAAGAAATCTCTGTTCACTCGGCTCGTAAACGCTGGTATGCGCAGCGTTCTCTCGATGCCATCAAGTCCCGACGTAAGAAAGCAGCGGAGCGCAAACGTGCTAATCGCCTGGCAAAACTGCCGTATGATGAACAGCGAAACGAAATTGCGCGGTTTATTCTGAAGCGTATGCCGCCGGACGAAGCGTACTGGTGCACTAAAGAAAGATTAGAGCAACTGGTAGCCAGAGATCTACGTCAGCTTGAACTGGCTCTGACAGCTTCGCCACCCCACTAGTTTAGCTGCCTGATACAATCGGCACTCTCTTCAGCCCCTTCGGGGCTTTTCGTGTTGCCTGCATTTCATGAAATTCCTCATATTTGACGACCGTTTTTCATTTTGTCCCGCTCTGACAGTTTTTTGATGGCCGCAATAGGGTATCGGAGTAAAAACGCCTTCGGTTATCCACAAAAACCCGCAAAGGAATAGCTTCAGAAAGCAGCAAACATAGAACATCAAACCCGCAATATATTCTTAACCCCTGTTCTTTAATCCCCTGCGTTGCTTCGCCGCAGGGAAAATATTTATCTTTGAAACAACTGTGGATAATTACAAAAATGCCTTCGCTTGCAGCGGCTAACGCCGCGCCGCTCAGAATATAAAAGTACCTCCCACCGCTTCGCGGCGGGCATATGGACTTCTGCCTAATGAAAAACAAAGCCCCTCCAACCCTCTTACAAAAAAACGCTGCAAATACTCAGCCACAGCGCCCAACCCATCACTGAAAAGCGCCGCCGCCCCCGCCCGAAGGGCGGGAACAACATCGCTTTCAATAATGGATGTTGTAACTAAGAAATCACATGGCTGTCAGTCTTCTGGCTGGAAGTACCAAGTACACGCTCGTAAGCGGTCCTGGCGGCCCGCTAACGCGGAGATACGCCCCGACTGCGGGTAAACCCTTGTCGGGACCACTCCGACCGCGCACAAAAGCTATTTCATGGCTGAAAGCGGGTATGGCTTAGCAGGATGGGGATAGGTAAGGTGAAACCTATCAATCAGTACCGGCTTACGCCGGGCTTCGGCGGTTTTACTCCAGTATCATATGTAACAACGGAGTGCCGCCTTCCATGCCGCTGGCGCGGCATCAAAAAAGAAAGCCCCCCAATGACGGGGGAAATAGCGTTTTGATCAAAATAATAATGCTAGTGTGCTTCTTGCGTGCCATCTTAACTTCCAAAGGGTACTCCCGCCGACATAAGGCGGGAGGGGAATTTGGACGGGCTTGAAAAGCCCGAAAGGTGATCAGCCACGCTGATGTTGAATGTATTGCTTCACAACTTCCAGCGGCGCACCTCCGCAGGAGCCAGCAAAGTATGACCTCGACCAGAGCACGGCTTTTCCGTATGCCCCCCGCAAATCAAGAAATTCATTTCGCAGACGGCGGGATGTCACTGCTTTCAGTGAGTTAACCAGTACCGAAAGTTGCACTGTTGGTGGGTATTCGATCAGCATGTGGACATGATCGACGTCTCCGTTACTTTCTTTAAGTTCTGCCCCAAAATCACGGCAGACTTCTGCTGCATACTGATGGAATGCTGCACAGTGTAACTCTCCCAGTATCTTTCGACGGTATTTTGTTACAAAGACAAGATGAACATGCAAAAGGAAGGCAGCATGTCTTGAACGATTGATTTTATATTTTTGCATTGAGGTTGGCCGTAAAAGCAGTAATATTGTAAGCAAATCTACTACACACTGAATGATGATGCTAATCCTGAAAGCCTACAAATTCAGACTGGAACCAACGCATGAGCAGTCGCAGCGTTTGCGGCAGTTATGTGGTTGCGCCCGTTTTGTCTGGAATTTAGGTCTTGCGGAGACAAAGCGCATACTTGGCTCAGGCGAAAAGCTACCTTCGGCTTTCGAGTTGAACCGGATGATTACGGTGTGGAAAAAAATGCCGGAATACATCTTCTTACAGGATGCTTATACCGACAATCTGCAACAAAAGCTGAAAGACCTGCATACCGCATGGAAACGTTGTTTTGATAAAAAGCTCGCAGCTAAGGCTCCGGTATGGAAACGAAAAAATGAGGGCAGAGACTCAATCCGTTTTGTGAACTTTGAGAAATATTGCTGCCTTGAAAATCGCAGAGTGAAGCTACCGTCAGGTCTTGGGTGGGTAAAATTCCGGCAATCTCAACGTGTGAACGGTAAAATCAAAAATGCGACAATCAGTCAGTTAGCGGGACAGTGGTATATCTCGTTTCAGGTTGAAATTGAAACGGCAGAACCAAATCACACAAGCACAACGATAGTCGGGCTGGATGCTGGCGTGGCTAAACTTGCCACGCTGTCAGATGGCACAGTCTTTGAGCCTGTAAACAGTTTTCAGAAAAACCAGAAGAAGCTGGCGAGACTCCAGCGTCAGTTAAGCCGCAAGGTCAAATTCAGCAACAACTGGCAGAAGCAGAAACGCAAAATACAGCAACTGCATTCCCGTATTGCAAATATCCGCAGGGACTACCTTCACAAAGTCACAACGACCGTCAGCAAAAACCACGCAATGATAGTCATTGAGGATTTGAAGGTCAGCAACATGTCAAAGTCAGCAGCGGGTACGGTCAGCCAGCCGGGGCGCAATGTCCGGGCAAAATCAGGTTTAAACCGTTCGATACTGGATCAGGGCTGGTATGAAATGCGCCGCCAGCTTGAGTACAAGCAGCTCTGGCGTGGCGGTCAGGTGCTTGCTGTTCCGCCAGCGTACACTAGCCAGCGTTGCGCGTGCTGTGGTCATACTGCGAAAGAAAATCGCCTGTCACAAAGTAAATTTGTGTGTCAGGTATGTGGATATACAGCGAACGCCGATGTAAACGGCGCTCGTAACATTTTAGCGGCGGGGCACGCCGTGCTTGCCTGTGGAGGGATGGTGCAGTCAGGCCGCCCGTTGAAGCAGGAACCAGAGGCTGAGCAATCAGCCGTCACCCACTAATGGGAATCCCCCTCCTGAGTCACGAAGTGCGAAGGTGGGGGAGGATGTCAATCCAGGCACAAACTAAATTTAACGTTTCGTTAACTACAAAGAAATCCGATGAGTTAATCACTTGCGAAATAAAAATCATATAGTAAATTACTATATGATTTTGCGTTGTTTCGGAGAATTAAAAAATGCCTTTGATTGAATACATCAACAAGTTCTATCGGGGGAATCAGGCATCGTTCGCCAGGCTGACCGGAGTTCAACCTGCGCAGGTAACACAGTGGATCAACAAAGGATTCATCGTGGTGAATCACACACTGTATAGTCCACGCCGAAAGCTGGGAATTTAATTCCTGGTCAATATTTGACATCCTCCACGCCCTGAAGGACGGGGATATAAGGCGCACTGTATCCTGTTGTCTGGCAGAAAAAAGAAAGCCCCGTAGTTAATTTTTCATTAACCCACGAGGCGATCCCAATGCTTCAACAACACCAGGATAGACTTTTACCGCCCTTTACGCAATACCATGTATTTTCAAGTTTCTGGTCGATATATAATGTTGTTGGCGCTTGAGGCTTTCTGCCTCATGGCGAAAAGGTGGTTTGTATCTTGTTGTGCGGCAGAAAGAAGAAAGCCCCGTAGTTAATTTTTCATTAACCCACGAGGCGATCCCAATGCTTGAACAACATCAGGATAGCCTCTTACCGCGCGTTACGCAAGGAGAAGAAGGCCATGAAACTACCGGGAAACGCCCTTATCTGGTGCGTATTAATCGTGTGCTGCACGTTGTTAATATTCACACTCCTGACCCGGAATCGCCTGTGCGAAATCCGGCTGAAGGACGGATACAGGGAGGTTACGGCAAGCATGGCTTACGAATCCGGCGGTAAGTAGCAACCCGGAGGCGGGCGAAAGCCCGCCTTTTTGGGGATGATGTGGTTCTGGCATTAAGCGCCTTTACAAAGGGGGTATTCTGTACGGATACCCCCTTTTTCCATGTATTTTCAGGATATTAACTGGTGAATATGGTATAATTAGTCAATATGACAGCAATTATTGAGGCGAGTATGCAGCCCAAAAAAACACCCGTGATTGTGGTCAAAAAACGCCGCGTTCTGGTCATGCCAGAAAATCCTGTGGTGAATGAAAAGCCGCAGGAAGTACAAAAATCAGCAGTTAATGAAAACAAGAAAGTACAGAAGAAAGATGCTGTAGCAGAGAAAACACGTAAAAAGCAGCCTCAGCCCTGGTATTTGAAAAAACAAATCACTTTTCCCCCAAAATATCCGAAAGAATATTTTGAAAAGTGTTTCAATAAAGTTCGTGCTGTTTTTCCTGAACTATGGACAGACGAAAAAAAGAACTTGCCCCTGAAAAGCGGGATTCTCCAGGACGTTGAGAAATACCTGGCGGATAACCCGGATGTGGATCTGACGATTGAAGAGTGGAATTGTGCGGTTCAGGTGATGACGTTCCGGTGGCAATATCTTCAGAATTGTACTGTACCAGGCGCAACACGTTACGACCTTTACGGGAAACCTGCTGGTACAGTAAAAAAAGCACACGCAACTTATGCGCAACTGGTTCTCGATGCCCGTAAGAAAGCCAGCGAGAAGAAACAATTAAAACGTAAGGGATAAAGCCCCGAAGGGCTTTATCATTTCAGCCTGGCTGACTGTAGAATCCAGTGATTTTTTCCGTTTTCGTCCAGGCCGTGTTCGTAAGCTGCAAGAGCCGCTTTCATTATTGCTGTTTTTGTCTGGCCTGTTCGCAGTGCTTCCCGTTCCAGAATATCTTCGTAAACGTCCCCAAGCCGGACATTGGTCACTTTAGTTGCTCCCGATTTTTTGCGGGTAGCTTCATTGATGAATCGGGCTGTGTCTGCATTGGTTTGTTCTGTTTTTTGTCCTGGTATTACCGGAGTTTTCAAGTCAAGAGCCATTATATCACCTTTCGTGTGTTACATTAGCTTTACTGTGTAAAGCTAATGATGTAAAGCGATCGTATTACATCCATTAGGGATTGATGCCTAACTCTTGCGCCAAAAGCTCTATTTGTGCTTTAGCTGTAGAAAGGCTGGATGCGCGACGTACATCATGAACGCCAGCGCCTTCATTACAGGCCGCTTCAAAAATATCTAAATCTGAAATACGTGTACGAAGTGGCTGTATCCACACCGGGTTCTCCCGGAGTAACTTGTCGAGATCAATCGCTGCTTTTCTGTGGCGTGGTTTTGTCGTGTTAATTCTCGTGAAAAGTACCCAGGGTTGCAGGTCTGGATTGATCTGTTGAGCTGTGCGAACTTTTTCTGTTACATGAGTCAGCGTTTCTGCTTCGAAATCTGAAGACGGCTTAACGAGAGTAAGCAGAATGTCAGCTACAGTTAAGGCGCTGCGAAATTCCTTGCTGTCATGCCCTGGACAGTCAATGATCAGCACTTCACATATTTTTTTCAGGCGCTTAATGACTTCTGATACATCGCCATACTCTTCATAAACAGGAACCGGTAATAAGCCATTCTGCTTTCTTTTTTCATTCCAGCTAAGAATATCATTGTTTTTATCGGTCTTCAGAATGATGACCGTTCGTGAATTATTTACCAGATAAGAAGCCAGGTTTGTTGCTGTGGTGCTTTTTCCTACACCGCCTTTATCTGATGCGACAAGTAATGCTCTCCCCATAGAAACCTCGGATATACAGTGTAAAGGTTTATTCGTCTTTACATTGTATTCATTATACCTACGTTGTAAAGATGTTTGTGTCTTTACGTTGTAATTGTTTTTGTGCTTTACATTGTGTGTATGTTACAGGGTAACTTTTCAGGATGCGATTTTGCCTGGTGTGTTGTTGCGCCCGTAGCTCGCTGACGCTCACACGCGCAGTACAGCGCCCCGCCCTGCTGCAATGCACCAGGACGGCGTAAACTCGCTGGCGCTCGCGCTAACTGCGGCATTCTGCGGCGCAAATCAGCATGATCATGGCCTGTCAGTCCGTTGGGCTTTGCAGGGTGAAGGGATGGCCCTGTGCATCCTGGTATGTTCGTCAGCGGCTGCGCCGCGCTTCGGGGCGATGTGGCCCCGCTGCTCCCTGGTATTTCCTTTCGCCCCTTCTATCCGCTGACGCGGATTAAGAAATGAGCAAATCATCAAGTAAATTGCTGTTTTCAGGCAATAAATCTTGATAATACATCTAAATAGATGTATTATTATTTCATCGAAAGGGGATTGGCTCCTTTCCTTCTTAAGTCCAAACGGACAGGAGATTTAAAATGAAAACATTGACTTTTAATAACGGCACTGTTTCTGTTGGCGATGTGTTTGTATCTTCCTGGGGATATGAGCAAACGAACGTTAATTTCTACCAGGTTATTTCTGTTCATGGCAAAAAAACCGTAACTGTTCAGGAGATTCGCGCTTCAGTTCATCGGACTCATTCAATGAGCGGATATAAGACCCCATTACTTAATGATTTCTGTGGTGAGCCATTAAAACGGCGAGTGCGTGATTATTACAGTACGCCAGCAATTGAAATTGAGGAATTCGAAACAGCATATAAAGGATCACCGGAAGAAAAACACGAGTTCACATCATACTACTAAGAAAATAGTTGCAGGGGGTATCCCCTGCAACCATGTTAAAAATGTTAATAGTAGTAGTATTTACCCAGGGGGTTTTAGTATGAATGATGGGGTAAAACTCCGTCCTTCAGGGCGTGGAGAATGCCGGGCTAATGCAGCAATGTAATGTTGCGCCCGTAGCTCGCTGACGCTCACACACGCAGTACAGCGCCGCGCTTCGGGGCGATGTGGCCCCGCTGCTCCCTGGTATTTTCTTTCGCCCCTTCTATCCGCTGACGCGGATTAAGAAACGAGCAAATCATCAAGTAAATTGCTGTTTTCAGGAAATAAATCTTGATAATACATCTAAATAGATGTATTATTGTTTCATCGAAAGGGGATTGGCTCCTTTCCTTCTTAAGTCCAAACGGACAGGAGATTTAAAATGAATATCCAGGAAGCATTAAACGTTTTTGGATTATCCGGCGAATTAACTGAAAAAGATATCAAAGCAGCATACAGAAAAGCCGCTTTAAAATATCATCCAGATCGTAACCCGTTAGGGGCTGAACTGATGAAAGCGGTAAATGCAGCTTTTGATGTCTTGATGGCAAATATTGATAAAATAAATCAGTTCCAGAGCGCTGATGAACATGCACGATATAATTACGGTGATGACCTGGAAAAAGTATTAAACGTTCTTTCTGGTTTATCTGGTCTGGTATTTGAAGTGATAGGTAACTGGGTATGGATTAGTGGAGAAACTATTACACATAAGGAAACTTTAAAAGAAATCGGGTGTAAATGGGCGGCAAAGAAAAAACAATGGTTTTATCGTCCAGACGAACATAAAAGTTACTGGAATCGTGAAGAACACACGATAGAAGAAATCCGCGCAAAATACGGTACAACCGGACAGCGCAGGGCGACAGGGTGGCAACGCGTGGAAACCAGAGCGTAACCAGAACGGGGGCGAGAAGCCCCCGATATCATACCAGCCCGTCTTTTGGGGCATCGAACCCAAAAAGACGGGAACAGCAGCCACGTAGCAAAAAGGGAAACAGATGAACTCTTTTTTTGAACAATATCACCCTGTCTTTGAAGTTGTCTGCCGTATCCTGGGGAACGGCTGGCGCGTGAACAAACTTGATGATTGTCCGTCTCGTATAAAACTGACGTCACCGCAGTTTAAAAATTACTCTGTGCATATTCGGATGGAAAAAGACCGATTTTCTGTTGTGGGGAGTGTGGATAGTCGTTCCTGGAGTAGTCCGTATCATGTTTGTACGTTATCCAGGAAGCGGAATCCCGTTGATATAGCAGCCAATATCGAGCGAAAAATTTTGCTAAATGCTTCGCAGGAGGTGTTACAGGCGATTGAGTATGAGAAACGCCAGGCGGCAAAAAAGGACGAAATTCTGATCCTGAAAGGTATGTTATCGCAACTTGTCCAGCTTGAAAGCTGGTATGGGGCATTGACAGGCTTTAAAGCTGAAAATGGATTGAACGGTAAAGTCACCGAGCAGGGCGAGCGTTATGATTTGCAGATTAGGGGTTTGAGTATAGATCAACTTGTTAAAATTACAGGATATTTGAAACAGTTATGAGAAAAAATAAAGGGCGATTGACTTATTATCTTGAAGTGATTGATAAAAAATACCATTTTGTAAAAAAAATAAGCAGTTATTCAAAGGAGTTCACTGACGGAAAAACAAAAAGAACAAAGAGAACGTTAAGTGAGCTGGTTTTTAATGAAAGTGAGGTCGAGGCAATAGACTTTACAAAAAATGGTTTAAGACCTGTTGATAAGAATATTCTCTTAACTATGGTGAAAGAATATAAGGAGAGTGATGCATGACTATTGAAAATACACCGGAAAACATAAAGAAATTACGTAAAAAAATTGGCCTTACCCAGACAGAGTGCGGTGAGATTTTTGGCGTAGGCTTAAGTACATGGCAGAAAAAAGAAGCTAAAACCCACAACCAGCTTAATTTATCGAAAGGTGAATTTGAGTACCTGTTATTACTTGCAGGGGAGCACCCTGAATACGTCCTGCATAAAAAAGCTGAATCCCGCTCACCGGAGGAACCGTGAGCGAGAAGAAAAACACCACGACGCAGAAATCTAAGATATACAGTGTAAAGGTTTATTTGTCTTTACATTGTAATTGTTCTTTGTCTTTACACAGTGTGTGTTTGTAACAGGGCGACTTTACATAATTGCGATTTTGCCTGGTGTGTTGTTGCGCCCGTAGCTCGCTGACGCTCACACGCGCAGTACAGCGCCCCGCCCTGCTGCAATGCACCAGGACGGCGTGAACTCGCTGGCGCTCGCGCTAACTGCGGCATTCTGCGGCGCAAATCAGCATGATCATAGCCTGTTGGTCTGTTCTGGCTTTGCAGGGCGAAGGGATGGCCCTGTGCATCCTGGTATGTTCGTCAGCGGCTGCGCCGCGCTTCGGGGCGATGTGGCCCCGCTGCTCCCTGGTATTTTCTTTCGCCCCTTCTATCCGCTGGCGCGGATAAAAAAATGAGCAAACCATCAAATAACTTGCTGTTTTCAGGCAACAAATCTTGATAATACATCTAAATAGATGTATTATTGTTTCATCGAAAGGGGATTGGCTCCTTTCCTTCTTAAGTCCAAACGGACAGGAGATTTAAAATGAAATTCACTTCAACCACGAATCATGTTTTCACATTCGAACGAGTAACGCTTTGCACGATTGTTCTTATTCATAAGGATACGGGACAACAGTATGTTGTCATATTTACGGATAACAATAAAATTCGTGACTATAAGACCGGAATTGTTTCTCAGTTTGGTGAACTTAAGCAGAGTGATATTGATTTAATTCTTTTCTATCGGGACGAATATGAAAAATATTTTGACTCGTTAAATAATGGCGAGGAGTATTTGAGTTTTAAAGAATATATCGGATGTATAAGGGGAAAATAAATTATGAAAGGTGTGATCAGGTTGCTGGAACAACCTGATCACGTTATCGACAATCAAAACTGAATGAGGTTTTTAAATGTCAACGCGGCAGATCGTACAGCTTGCTGACTCCCTTGTCAAAGGCTGGGAAACCAGAATTCCGGCAATGACGTGCACGGAGTGGGATCAATTCCGGTGGTGGTTAAACTACCTGCAAGGGTATGAAATGTTTTAAATAACCGGGATAAATTCATATATGGGGAGAGTGTCATGCTCTCCCTTTCTTATTGTGTAAGCGAGTTGTATTACATATTTAGCTTTACGTTGTAAAGATTTTATTCGTTGTCTTTACAGTGTGGTGCGTTTTCCGGCGGTTGCGCTGCGCTTAGGGGTATGTGGCTTCGCTGCTCCCTGGTATTTTCTTTCACCCTCCTATTTGTCCGATGACTTTTGACAACAACGCTATTTGTAACTATAATTAGTTGCATGTTGGCAAGGGATGGGATTATAGCGTATGGGGAAAGCAGATAAGCTACTGGCAAAATTTTTAAACAGTAAAAAAACGTTTGAATGGGATGAACTCGTTGTTTTGTTTTCTTCTCTAGGATATGTCAAAAAGGAAATGCAGGGATCAAGAGTGCGATTTTTCAATGCTGAAATTAATCACACAATATTAATGCATCGCCCACATCCAGAAAGTTATATTAAAGGTGGAACGCTGAAAGCTATTAAACAGAACTTGAAAGAGGCTGGGGTTTTATGAAACATTTAAAATATAAAGGATATTTAGGTACGGTTGAGCCGGATTTTGAAAATAATATCCTGTATGGAAAGCTGGCATTTATTCGTGATCTGGTGACTTATGAGGCAGAAACATTGGCTGACCTGGAACGGGAATTTAAAACATCGGTTGATTTGTATTTACAGTCCTGTGTGGAGGACGGAAAGGAGCCTGACACGCCCTTTAAAGGTGTGTTTAACGTCAGGCTTGATCCAGAGCTGCATCGTCGGGTCGCTGAAATGGCGATGGAAGAAGATTTGTCGCTGAATGCCTTTGTCAATAAGGCACTGGAAAAAGAAGTCAGTCATCATCGCGCAGGGGCTTAATCGCCCCTTTTTGTTGCTCGCAGGCGTTGATGTTTCTTGGTATTACGGTGTAGTGTGTTGTATTTACAAACAATGCTTTACGGTGTATTACGATGCATACTCTTTAATTGCTTGCAATCTCTTTTCACGTTCGTTGCTTTGTTCAGCTTTTTTCAATTCACTGAATATGTACTCTTCATCTTTACCCGTGAGTTTTGAACCGGAGAGCAAGCGATTAACAACTTTACGTCGAATTGCAGGGTAATCTTTGGTTTTATCGAGTATGGACAATATGCGGTCACTACTAAGAATCTGGCCTTTCCCTGATTCCACATAATGTAGAAAAAATGCGATTGCGGACACGCCCAAAAGCACTGTAAGGACGGCTACACCATCAAGACGAAACTTTGATATAAAGGAATACGCGACCACTCCAATAATTGCTAAGCAGAGACATAAATAAATTAAGAGGTTTTTGTTGCGTTGTTTTTTTTGTGCGCGATCATGATCATCTATGATTGCCAGTATCTTTTCTGGAGTTGCTTGAGCCATTTTTTTTCCTTATCAGGGAGACGGAGTGTTCAATCATCTGGCTTTACAATGTAAAGCTGTGTTTGTCTTTACGGTGTAAATAATGAGATGTGCAGTTAAAAGTGTCAATCAGGTATCATATAGTAAAACACTATATGATTTTTCTGTAATAGGCTTAAAAAATTCTCGCTTACATTGTAAAGGTCTTTGTGTCTTTACAGTGCACCACGTTGTAAATCACTGCCTTCTGTGGAGATAATCATGTTTTTTTCTGTTGGTGTCGAAACACCGAAAGATGATCAGACTGCATACGGCATCACTGTTCCGGCTTTTGATTGTTTTGATTTTGGATGTGTTTCTGCTGCTGATTCTCAGGCAGAAATACCCGCAATGGCGCGTGAAGCGATATTAGCAATCGTGGAAGAGATGGTAATAAGCGGCGCTCATTCTGTTGATGATATTCATGATGAAGGGTGTTTGACTTATTCCGCCAACCCAAATTATAACCACTGTGATAGCTGGTTTGTAATTGATGTTGATTTGTCAGAAATTGAGGGCAAACAACAACGTATTAATATTTCATTGCCTGATGTATTGATTCGTCGTATTGATGGATATGTGAGAGAAAGTGGTGGCGTATACAAAGATCGTAGCCATTTTCTGGCTCAGGCGGCACGTCATGAACTTGCATATAAATAAAACTATCCCCGCGTTGTGCGGGGATTTTTTTTGATAGCTAACCGCTCGCCGCAGTCCAGCGACCGAGCATAGCGAGCGAGTGACGAGGAAGCGGAAGATCCACCGTTGCCAGGAGAAAAGCAGGTACGCACTATGCATCCTTCCCTGATGATGCTTTTACAGCCAGACAAGCCTCTTCGATAACCCACTCAACAGCGTCTTTCCATGCTCCGGTTTCGACTGGCGGATTCTCACGCTTTACCTGTTCATAGAAACGCACTGCTTTAATCAATCCTTCTGGTGTCAGTGGCACAGGCTGGGCCGTGAATAACGCCTGAATTTCATAGTTCGGCCTGTCGTTGCAATCCTCTTTTGTCGGTACATATTTCCAGTCACCAACCCACGGCTCCCCCTGAGAGTCCGTAACGCCTTTTTTCACGTAGCGATATCGCCATGCTACCGGCTCTGCTTCCAGCGATGCCAGAGCAATTTCATAAGCCCGGCGCTCAATATTGTCTCGCACGTCCAGGCTGCCAATTCGCTCTCTGATTTCTTTAATTAGTTCTTTGTCCTCGTCGGTAAAAGTGGTCATTAGGGACTCCTTTTCATATTTATGGTTTTCTTGAATCAATTTCTTCTAGTTTGAGTTTTATATTTTGCTGGTCTGATTTTGGTAATTTTCTCATGCTCTCTTCAGTTATTTTTTTCATATCAAGAAATGCTCTTGCATAGAAGCGCAGACTTGCCTCCTTTTCATGTTGTGCAACATACCAGGTTGCGCCAGAAAATGCCGCAGACAGGCATAATGTGCACAGAGCACAAATTGCAATGGCTGTTCTTGTACTGAAGGGCTTTACAGCCTTAGATAATGAATTCAACTTTTCTTCATATAATTTGTTGTTTTTTTCCTGGTTGCGTTTAATTCCAGATATGAGTTCAATAATATCATCTGTTAATTTTTCTTTTACCTCAACGCTTGTTTCTTTTAGATCGTTTTTTCCCTCTTCTACTTTTTCTTTTATTTCATTATCCAGATCGCCGCACGTCTCAACGATATTTTTGAATCTTTGAATATAGTCATTTTCTACAGATGAAACGACCTGTCTGAAGCCTTCAGACAGGGCTGTGAAGTTAGCTTGTAACTCATTGCTGAATTTTTTCTGTATCTTTTGGTTTAGAAAAATCAATGAAATAACTGGATCATCTTTAGATATTTTATGCCCTGTCTCCTTGAATACATCAACAATAAAATTATCAATATCTTCACTGGAAACAGCCTTTTCAGGCTGTTTTAATTCTGGCTGATTAACTGTACTCATATTATTCACCGTGTTCATCGTCATAGATGCTATCTAATTGTTTGTAAATGTCATTGAAGACTCGTTTTAATCGTGATTTAGCCATTAATCCAAAATGGTCAGACTCAAGAGCTTCTTTCAGTGTTAGTGATTTTTCTGTTAGCTCTTTGATGTCAGAGGCAAAGGCATCACTTTTTCTGTCCTGAATAACAACAACGCCAGCGATTACATCCTTGTTTTTTTCAATGAATTTAGTTTCTATCAATGGGATATTTTCAAGTGCTGGAATACCCTGAAATTCATTTATCCAGACAATAAGTTTTACCTTACTTCCTTTAACCAGTTCTTTCAGTTCTTCAAATCCCTGCAAGGTATCCGCAAGAGCTTGTCCACCAACGATAACAGTATGGATATAAACGTCTTGTTCTACATCTTCAAACATGTCCATAACACAGTTATCATTGAAATACTGAATTAACGGTAAAAATGTAGATGCGCCATTGTCAATAACAAAAGTATTCTGACTATTGGTCAGCATTGATTCGAACATTGGATCGAATTTGGATTGTATTACTTTGCTGTTTTCAGTGATTTGTATCAAATCTGCATTTAATCTTTTTACTTTAACCGTAGTTGTATTAACTGGGTCTGTGTCACCGACTACGATATTATCCATGTGATTTTCATCAATAAAGTATTGTGCCAGTATTGCGGTCGCGAATGATTTTCCAACACCACCTTTACCCTGAAGGATGAAATTGATTGAGTTTTTCATTTATAATGCTCCTTTACTTAAAGATATTTATTTATGAATTTTTCATTCGTAGCACTTGGATCGTGCTCTATTTCTTTTTTGTTCTCACTAATGTTTGAAAAAAAACCTTTTACCCCCCCTCTCGGTTCATCGTCTTTAGTTTCATTCTGATCAATTACATCTATGGTTTTTGCCTGTTCTTTTGGTTCAGTGCATTTTTGTCTTTTTTTAGCCCTCTCTGTCATATTTATATAAGTCTTTTGGGCTAGTTCTGTCTTGGTGTTGTTGTTTATGTAATCAGCTATTTGCTCCCATGTATAATATTTCTTTGCTTCAAGTATATTTTGCAAATACATATTGAAGACAGCCTGTTTTGATTTCGATTTTGTTTCGTTTATAGCCTCGCATATTGGAGATAATAAACTCTCGATCTTTTTCATTTGTTACATTTCCTCTCTCTCTCTACCTCCTACATTGGCATAATACCTTATTTAAAGCAATTTGCTCGCCGTTTGTGTGGGTGATTATGTGGGTTGTTTTGTGGGTTGTCAATGGGATTGTGGTCTTTTTTTGTGGGTTAAAGTGTGGGTGATTGTGTGGGCTGTGTGTTTTGAGTTGTGGGTTATTATGTGAGTCATTGTGTGGGCTGTATGCACAGCATTTTCTTGTTCTCCTAAAACACAGGCACGATAAGCTTTGTACACAAGCCCGTTCCGGCCATGTTACAATGCTTGTGCCAAAGGGGACGCCCCTTTGCAACCCCGAACGGCGCAGCCGTTCTAGTGCGGTTCTACGAACCTTGAGGACTTATGAAGAAAAAAGCCAACAAAAGTGTTCATGTGACATTCAGACTTACAGAAGAAGAGTATGCTCCATTTGACAGAGCAATCAGAGAGCTTGAAATTAGTAAGTCTGAATTTTTCAGGCTGCTTACTATTGGTAAAATAAAAAACTACACATCAGATAAACGCCATATCCCGGAATACAAACGGTGTCTTTCTCAGTTAAGTTGGGCTGGGAATAATATTAACCAGATAGCTCACCGCTTAAACTCAGATCATTTAAAGGGTATTATATCAGAGGCGCTTTATAAAAAGATTTTAAATGTGCTGATTGGTATTCGTGATCGTCTTCAGGAGATAGCCAAATGATTGTCAGATATGGTGGTGGTAATGACGGTATTGTTGATTACCTGATAAATGGTCGCAAAGCAGAACGTCAGTACACACGTGATGAACTTGATCATCGTGTTGTTCTTGATGGTGATCTCCAGACTACAGATAAGATTATCAATTCTATTGAAGACAACAAACAGGACCGTTATTTGCACATTACGTTGTCTTTTCATGAAAGTCACGTATCAAATGAAATGTTAAAGGCGGTTGTGGATGATTATAAAAAATTATTGATGAATGCTTATCATCCTGAAGAATATTCTTTCTATGCTGAAGCACATTTGCCAAAAATCCGGCATATTCAGGATAATAGTACAGGAGAGTTAATTGAAAGAAAGCCTCATATTCACATTGTCATTCCAAAGGTTAATCTAGTTACAGGAGATAAACTTGATCCTGTTGGCCTTATAGGGAAAGGTCATACTATCGAACAGCTAGATGCAATACAGGAGCATATTAATAATAAATATAATCTTGCCAGCCCGAAGGACTTTCCGAGAAAAAATAGCGATTATAGTGTTATTTTAAAGAGAGTAAAAGCAGATCTTGATGTAGAGCGTAATTCTGCATTTAAGAATGAATTGAATTATCGAATTGAAAAAGAAAAAGTAAGTGATTATGCTGTATTCAAACAGATTGTTGCAGAATATGGTGAGGTTAGGATAAGAAATGAAGGAAAGGCCAGTGAATATATTGCTGTTAAGTTACCGGGAGATAAAAAGTTCACTAATCTGAAAAGCCCGTTGTTTCGTAAAAACTATATTGAAGAGGGAAAGTTGACTCTTCAAAAACCTACGCCTAAGCAAATAGAAAAACGTCTCAATACCTGGGTAAACAAAACCAGTCACGAGATTAAACATGTTTTTCTCAACGCCAGCGTTCGTAAGGACTATACAAGTTTATCTGAAGCAGAGCAGATTGAATTTCTGAAAGAGAGGATAAAAGAATATGACTCAAGAGAAAAACTTAACGAAAGAAATTCTCAGCAAACGTCAGGACGAGCGGGAGGTTACAAGTCGTGTCCTAAAAAGTTTGCCAGAATCCGTCAATCTGAAGCAACAGTCGGATTGTCACGTATGCCCCAACGCGGTATGGTTTACGGAATCAATGGATTCACAAGACCCGACTCTGTCAGTGTATTGTCAGATATTTCGCAGCGTGATCTGGCAGAGCAATTATCGCAAAGAGAACATCCTGGTCAGGATGTGCGACGGGATTATGATAGACAATTCACAGAGTCAGGAATAAAAAGTCTTGAACGCTCTTCTTTTTTGTGTGAAACGATGTTTCAGACTCTGAATGAGGCGGCAGAGAAAAACGAAATTGCAACGATGGCAGAAATTCGCAGAAATATTGATCCTGTCAGGTTTCTGTCTTCTGCCGCCGAGCGTTTTAATATTATTCCAGCGCAGCATAAAATCAGAACAGCAAAGGACGGTTCCCCCCGGTTTTCTGTGGGGAATCGTAATATGAACGCATCTGATTTTCTGACAAAGCATATTAATCTTGCCTGGAAAGATGCGAAATCCTTTCTGCTTGAAGTTTATTCACAGCAGTTAGAAAACACGCCATATACGCGCTATCCAACCTACAGACGCCTTACGCATCATGAAGCCCGTGAGCGTCTTAACTCACTGAATTTATCGGAAAAAACATTACGAAATACTATCAGGTTTGAGCGTGGCAAGCTGTATAATGATCTGCGAGAGATGAGACGCGAGTTGAAGTTAATACCACGTGAACAGCGTGATATTGCCGTGGGTGTGATTGTTTACAAAAAACTAACCACACTTGAGCGTCTTTCTGAACTCGACACAGAGGGGCGACACATAATTCGTCAATATCATGCTGACTGGCATAAGGATAAAGATGAAATGAAAGCCCTTGAACGTCTCAAAAGCTATCTCAACTTCGATGAAATCAACGCCATTTCTGCTGACGAACCCGAACTTTCGCTTCAGAAAGCGGTGGATTCCCAGCGCCGCTTAGAAGAGGCGAAAAAGGTTAACTCCAAACTAAAAGATCTTGTGATGGATAAGCAGGATTCCAGGATTGTTTATCGCGATCAGGAATCGGAAAAGCCTGTCTTTACCGACAAAGGGAACTTTGTCGTTGCGGGTAAAAATCCTTCAAAAGAAGAGATCGGAATAATGCTTGAGTATTCCAGGGAAAAGTTTGGTGGTGTACTCAAACTTACCGGCTCTGAAGATTTCAAAAAAATGTGCGCTGAAGTTGCCGCAGAGCAGGACATGAAGATTATTTTACGCCCGGAGCAGTATCAACAGATGATGCTGGAATTAAAAGCAGAACTTCAGGGTAATAAGTTTGAGCAGGTGGAAACACAGGAAAATAGCCAGGAGTCCGAATCCAGAATAGAGAAAGGTGATGCATTGAAGGAACAGGCCACCGAACAGGAACAGGCTACAGAGCAGGCACAGGCTACAGAGCAGGCACAGGCTACAGAACAGGCACAGGCTACAGAGCAGGCACAGGCTACAGAGCAGGAACAGGCCACCGAACAGGAACAGGTCACCGAACAGGAACAGGCTACCGAACAGGAACAGGCTACCGAACAGGCACAGGCCACAGAGCAGGCACAGGCCACAGAGCAAGCACAGGTCGCAGCGCAGGCCACATCTTCATATGATCCTGGTGTTATTACCAGGGCAAACACCCTGGATTCACAGATGCTTAGTAAAGGCACAAATGGTGAATTTGGCTATTTGAAATCTCTGGATAGCGATGAAAATGAGATTTGGGAAGTGCTGGGACATGTACCTGGAGACAGCGATGATATTTTTGACGTTGCCAGTTTTGATAATGAAAACGACGCAAAAGAATTTTGCAAAATTGTGAATGAGTTAGGTATTGACAGAACACAGGCTCTGATTCAGGAGCAGCTTACTACTCAACACGATCAGGCTACTGCGCAGGTGCATAATAAACAGGAAATTTATTGTATAAACTTTAGTCGCTTCCATGATTTGAATGAAGGTATCGTCTTTCATTCTAAAGATGCGGCTATTCAGTGTTATGAGGAAAGCAAATCTTCTGCAATAGAAAAATATGAAAGCAATTATTTAAATGGTGATGGTTTTGATACTGTTGTGCTTATGTCTAAAACTGTCTCAACCGATGAATTATCCTCTTATCCAGAGGGGGCATTAGTAACGTTTGATAGGCCATTTGAAATAATTGCCAATTCATATGAAGAATACCGTACTCCAGTGTATGCGGTTTCTTTTTCGAAGGATGAGTTTAGTGAAGATATTAAGACTTTTGAGTCATTGCACGACGCATCTGAATATAAAAATAAGATGCTTCAGGAGCACGGGCTTAACCAGGATGATATCTTAATCACACCTGTAACAAGAGAAGAAATCGCCTTTAAAGGAATTAAGGACGCTGTTAATGACGCTAATATGGCAGTGATGGAACAGGCGGGGGATTCGTCCAGAGAATCACCAGAAGAGATACTCGCCAGTATTTCAGCTAACGAGCATATGATCTCCGGGCTTGAAAACTTCCTGGTTAAAGACCGTTCTCAGTTCAGTTCCTGCAATGGGGATATCGTTGTGGAGGCGGAAATTACCAGGGGGGAAGGTGGTCTTTATCACCTTGCGGTCGCTGGTAAGCATGGCTTAGAGCGTGGTGATGCAGTTGCCAGAGTGGATGTTACGGAGCAGCAATTTGCCGCGATCACTGGAAAAACACCTTCTGAAGTTTTAACGGGGGACCAAACATCGGCTCGTGTTCCGGTAATTACAGGTATCCATTTCAGTACAAGGGCTATTGAAAATGTGAATAAACTGGAACAACAGAAGGATTATGTCTATTTCTCAACACATGAAGGCCTGAATGCTGAAATAAAAGATTTCAGCTCTCTCAAGGATGCTATTGAGTGGGGCCGGGTTGAATGCGAGCTACATGATCTCAATAAGCGCGATACTGTCATTTATCGCGTCGAGTCTGAACATATTTCTCAGGGGATTGACGCTGTAATGAAAAATGCTGAACGCGTGGAGCGTCATGAAATTGAGAAAGCACAGGGACGGGATTGCACGCCGGAAGACGGCAAGATTCTTGAGGCAATTGATCGCTTTGAGGACAAGTTCAGAGGGGAAGGACTGAAGTTCGAAAGGGAGAAGGCCGAATCCGATTTGCTTAATCACGGATTCACTCGTGAAATGGCAGAAGATGCTCTTGGAAAACAATTTGTCCAGGCCAGAGAAGAACATCTGGAATTGCAGCAACAGCGTGACAATTCACAGGACATGCACTAATTAAGAAAAAAGCCCGGTTTTCGGGCTTTTTAAGATACAAATTATAAATACTCTCAAGTGTATATTCAGTATGGGATTGCGCAATGATTGCCTAATAAAATTTCTGAAATATTTCTGTATCGCATAATTTTTTATATCAGATAAATTGTACTGGATTTCTTAAAAAATTGCAGTATAATTGCCGCAATTATCACACCGTTTATTTTTTGAGTAGTTTCTCATGATGCAGCATACTTCTGTGTGGTACCGACGCTCGGTCAGTCCGTTTGTTCTTGTGGCGAGTGTTGCCGTTTTCTTGACCGCGACCGCCAATCTTACCTTTTTTGATAAAATCAGCCAAACCTATCCCATCGCGGACAATCTCGGCTTTGTGCTGACGATCGCTGTCGTGCTCTTTGGCGCGATGCTACTGATCACCACGCTGTTATCATCGTATCGCTATGTGCTAAAGCCTGTGTTGATTTTGCTATTAATCATGGGCGCGGTGACCAGTTATTTTACTGACACTTATGGCACGGTCTATGATACGACCATGCTCCAAAATGCCCTACAGACCGACCAAGCCGAGACCAAGGATCTATTAAACGCAGCGTTTATCATGCGTATCATTGGTTTGGGTGTGCTACCAAGTTTGCTTGTGGCTTTTGTTAAGGTGGATTATCCGACTTGGGGCAAGGGTTTGATGCGCCGATTGGGCTTGATCGTGGCAAGTCTTGCGCTGATTTTACTGCCTGTGGTGGCGTTCAGCAGTCATTATGCCAGTTTCTTTCGCGTGCATAAGCCGCTGCGTAGCTATGTCAATCCGATCATGCCAATCTACTCGGTGGGTAAGCTTGCCAGTATTGAGTATAAAAAAGCCAGTGCGCCAAAAGATACCATTTATCACGCCAAAGACGCGGTACAAGCAACCAAGCCTGATATGCGTAAGCCACGCCTAGTGGTGTTCGTCGTCGGTGAGACGGCACGCGCCGATCATGTCAGCTTCAATGGCTATGAGCGCGATACTTTCCCACAGCTTGCCAAGATCGATGGCGTGACCAATTTTAGCAATGTCACATCGTGCGGCACATCGACGGCGTATTCTGTGCCGTGTATGTTCAGCTATCTGGGCGCGGATGAGTATGATGTCGATACCGCCAAATACCAAGAAAATGTGCTGGATACGCTGGATCGCTTGGGCGTAAGTATCTTGTGGCGTGATAATAATTCGGACTCAAAAGGCGTGATGGATAAGCTGCCAAAAGCGCAATTTGCCGATTATAAATCCGCGACCAACAACGCCATCTGCAACACCAATCCTTATAACGAATGCCGCGATGTCGGTATGCTCGTTGGCTTAGATGACTTTGTCGCTGCCAATAACGGCAAAGATATGCTGATCATGCTGCACCAAATGGGCAATCACGGGCCTGCGTATTTTAAGCGATATGATGAAAAGTTTGCCAAATTCACGCCAGTGTGTGAAGGTAATGAGCTTGCCAAGTGCGAACATCAGTCCTTGATCAATGCTTATGACAATGCCTTGCTTGCCACCGATGATTTCATCGCTCAAAGTATCCAGTGGCTGCAGACGCACAGCAATGCCTATGATGTCTCAATGCTGTATGTCAGCGATCATGGCGAAAGTCTGGGTGAGAACGGTGTCTATCTACATGGTATGCCAAATGCCTTTGCACCAAAAGAACAGCGCAGTGTGCCTGCATTTTTCTGGACGGATAAGCAAACTGGCATCACGCCAATGGCAACCGATACCGTCCTGACCCATGACGCGATCACGCCGACATTATTAAAGCTGTTTGATGTCACCGCGGACAAAGTCAAAGACCGCACCGCATTCATCCGCTGATTTCTCCCTGTATTTTTTCCAAACCCACCGCACACTCCATTCGTATTATGGGCGGTGGGGTGGGGTTTGTTATGCCGTATTTATCAAATAAACGCCTACTTGCTGAGATGAGTATCGCTCTTGTCATGGCGATCGTTGCCACGCTGACCCTTGAGCACAGTCAGATTGATCTGATGGTCGCTGATTGGTTTTATCTGGGTATGGGGCATTGGATGGTTGCCAAGCAAGCTTTTTTGCCAGATTTGCTACTGTATTCTGGACTAAAAAAGCTGCTGATGGCGATGCTGATCTACTTGCTGGTTGCGACCATTTGCCGTGCTTATCATGAGAAAAAGGGCAATGCTATCACTGCCAAGTGGCTTGTCCCAGTGACAAAATTTCGCGTGCGTGAGCTTGCGTATCTGGTGCTGACTTTGATCCTAGTGCCGACAGTTGTCGCGTCATTGAAGGCATATACTCATGTGGTCTGCCCTGTGCATTTGACGATTTTTGATGGTACGCTGCCGTATTTGCCGATGCTTGATAGTATGCGTAACACCATTCCTGATAAGTGCTTTCCTGCGGCGCATGCCAGTAGCGGATTTGCGCTGTTTGCCTTTGCGTTTGCGCCAAGTTTGCGCCGCCGTCGTGGTGCGATCATCATCGTGGTGATGGCATTGGGCTGGGCGATGGGCTGCTATAAGATGATTATTGGCGATCATTTTTTGAGCCATACGGTGGTGTCGATGATGCTTGCGTGGGCGATGTCGGCAGGGCTTGCGTGGGTGTTTTTTAAGAAGGGTGAACAAGGAAAAAAAATCAACCCCAAACAGAAATAACAGCTACAAAAATGGACAGTAATAATGCAATAAAAGTAATGTTGAGCCATATGTTGGACGAGTCTTTTAAGACTAATGAGGCTGTTAATGCCATTGTAATGAAACTAATGATAATAATGGCTGCAAATAAATATTGTACAATGTTTTTTATTGTACTTGGTTGCTCCCCAATTCTTTCTCTGTAATTTGCATCAACATTAGATATCCATTGAAGTAATAGAGCAATAAAACAGCCTACTCCGCAAACGGTGAATTGCACAGACGTCGGGTTTGAATCAAACAACGAGATCGCTAAGTTATATAAGTATACCGCGCCTGAAATCACCCCGACAACTAAAATAGAGATGAGTATAATCCGAAGAACTAATGTATTGCTTTCCTTTAAGGAATATATTAAAGCCGCTTTTTCGTATTCTTTCATGATTTAATCCAGTCTATAAGTATAAGAACCAACAAAACTGTCCAGGATTCATTTTCTGTGAGCATATGAAATCCCATCCAGAGTGATGATACTGGCAGAAACACGCCCACAGCCGGAATTATTAGTCTGGCGGAGAATATCCTTATCAGGAGTATCAATAGTGATAAGAACAGAAAAAGAGTGATCATGTGGAAAAACATTCACATCACCTATAACACTATTAAGATAGCCTGCCAGATATCCATTTCAGACAGGCTATATACAGGGTTCAATTCATTCTATGAAAGGTGTATAGGGATTGCTGATGTTTGTGTCGATCAAAAATCTAATATTAATAGATGAGAACTAATATACATATTTCCAGACGGATGGGGGGATTTTATCGTAGAGTTTATTCATTGTGAGTTCTGCAAGCCTGTGATCGGCGGCGGCATTAAACGACTCAAGCTCAGAAGGAGGGAGGCTGTTTTGGTTTTTTTCAATAATCTTTTCAAGTGTGTCGAGTGTTGAGCAACGTCTTAACTGAAAGAGCCAGTCTTGTTTTGTTTTCATTGTACAATTCCTGAAGAACATCCTTGTCCTATAGTAGCTACAACGATGTTTGATTTCTACTGCTGGATTTATTTCTTACTTTTTTGTGTAAACTCAAATCCCAGTTTCCCGGTTGCTTTGTCAACCAGTTTTACTTTTGCTGAAAATTCTTTGTTTGTTTTTTGACTAATGAAACCTTTCAATTCACTTGTAACTCCTTTTGTTATTAACGTTTCAATTTGTTTATCGGTTAATGATTTGCCGCAGAAATCTTTCCATATCTTAAATTCACATCCTGTACAGGAATAGCTTTTTGGCCTGATAACAATCTGTTTACCACAGGAAGGACAAGGAGAGGACAGGCGTTGTGACTGACCAGACGGCGCGCTGGGGGAAACTTTTATTTCAGCACTGTTCGCATTACTGATCATCGGTATCAGATCATTGTACAGTTCGTCAACGAACTGTTCGATGGTCATTTCTCCGTTTTCAATGAGTGTCTGTTTTTCCGCCCATAATGCCGTCATATCTGGATTAACAGCTATATCCGGCAGAGCATCAATAAGCGCATACCCGGTATCTGTCGGAATAAGTTTTCCTTTTTCCAGGGTGATATAGTTCCGTTTTTTCAGTGTTTCCAATATGGAAGCCCGCGTAGCTGGCGTACCAATACCGCCATGTTCGTCTTTTTTATCCCGATCTTTATCCTTCAGTAACTTTTTAATCACTGGATCAGTGACAAAATCTGCGACACGAACAAGCGCGGCAAGTAAAGTGGCTTCGGTGAATAATGGCGGTGGCGTTGTTTTCTTCTCATTCACAACCACTTCTTTTGTCGTCACTGTTTCTCCTGTGCGAATTTTACAGAGCAGATCAAAAGCGGAATCATCATTTTCGGCTTCTGATTCCTCATCCCCGGTATTTTCCTCACCAAGAAACGCTTCAAATCCGCTGTCTGTTGTTTTCCTGGCACGGGCATAAAACGACTCATCACCACACTGAATGGCAACGGATACTTCCTGGTATGTTTTTTCAGGCATGAACTGAACAAGATAGTGTTGTGCGATTGCCAGGTAAACATTGCGCTCGTCACTGCTCAGCGCGTTTACATCCGGTACGTTAACGGTCGGGATTATCGCCGTATGCGCAGTCACTTTCGCACTGTTAAACGCCTTGCTTTTACGTGTCGAATCAACGTCCAGTGGCTGATCGAATACTGACTTCAGGGCATCGAGAACCTGTGGTGCTTCGCTGAATTGTTCATCAGAAAGATATGAGCAATCTGAACGGTTGTAAGTAATTGCTTTGTATTTTTCACGTAGCTGCTGTGTGATATCCAGCGTTTGTTGTGCCGTCATTTTGAACTTCTTGTTCATGTACTGCTGAAGCCGGACCAGGTTAAAGGGCAATGGCGCAGCCGTTTTTTTATCGTCTGTTGCTGCTGCTTCAACTGTCGCTGGTTTTCCTGCAAGGGAAGCCGCTGCTCCATTCGCCCACGCCTTATCAAGTAATTTACGGTCTGTCAGTGGTGCGAACTCACCAGGTTTCCAGTTCGCCCTGATAACATCAACGCCGCGTTGAAAATGCCCGGTCATGGTGTAGTAGAAACTGGATTTATGATTCTTGTTGGCACGGGTGCGATTTACTATCAGGCCAAGAATAGGCGTCTGAACACGCCCGACCGAAAGTGTCCCTTTATAGCCTTTAGCCCGTGCCGGGATCGTATAAGCACGCGTCATGGATAAACCGTATATCGCGTCGGCTACAGAACGCGCCAGAGCCTTGAGATAGAGTCCTCTGAAGTCACGGTTATTTTTGGGATTTGCCAGTGCCTTTTTCACTGCCGGAAGGGTGTTGTCGTTGATCAGAACGCGCTTAACGGGTTTTGTGTTGCCTGCATATTCCAGGACCTCATCGACAAGTAGCTGTCCTTCGTCATCTGGATCGCCAGCATGAATAATTTCGGTCACATCGGCACGCCTGATAAGCTCAATAATCGTTTTAACTTGTTTTGCGGCGCTTTCTACTGGCTGGTATTTTACGGGATAAAGACGCAAAGGGAGTGTTTCAATCTTCCACTCTTTGTATTCAGGATTATAGTTTTCGGGGGGCTGTGATTCGATAATATGACCAAAACAGTTAGTCACAATAGTATTATCACTTTCAAACCAGCCATCATGACGGGTAAAATTGCCACCAAGCGCCTTAACAATATCATTCGCTACTGCGGGTTTTTCTGCGATAAAAAGTTTCATTTTGTTATCCTTTACATTGAATTAATCTTTTGGCACAACGGATAGCACGTTCTTCTGATACTGCCTGTTGCCAGTTATCTTCACTTACTGGATGTCTGAATCTGCGTTCACAGCCATTAAAAGCAAAAATCCCCTCACGGTTAAGTATATTAGTTGCAATATCCTGGTCTTTAATTCTCAAAAAGGCTGTTACGGCAAAACCAGAATACGAAGAAATTTTTGAAATGATGCATTCATCAGCTTTTATTAACGCGGCAAAAGGAACTATCTTTTGATGACCACACGAAATCAGAGGGAGTGTGTGAATATCATAATAAGCTATTGAATGACAATCCATGCGGGTATCATCAATAGCTGCCAGCCAGAATCCTGTCTGGTCTTTTATTTTTCTGCTAATATCTGAATCTGAAACACCAGGATTTAATAAATATCCACCATAACAGACATGGAAGGGGTGAGCAGATTCATCAATATCAGGAAGTTCTTTTACCGGATTTTCTTTCCAGTCCTTCAGAACACCGAATTCAAGAGCATCCAGCAAAAACTTTCGTTCAAATCCATCAAGCAATGCATATTGCATGTTAAACCTCTCAAAGAAGCTCTGATTTGTTGACCTCATGGTGAACCAGTTCACCATTGCGTAAGACAAACAGGTAAGAAAACTTTCTTTCCTTATCTTTCAGTCAGTTTTTGTATTCAGAAAGAATAAACACCCAGTCATCGGTGCTGTAATGAGATGCGATGACTCATTATCTTTTTAGTGATGAGTTGATTATTTTTAAAATATGCCTGCCTTTAATTAGCATGTTTCTGGAAACAGCCTGATTACGAATACCTCTCATCTGGTCAAACTGATAGGTTAAATCATGTTCTTTTCGTGAAAGTCCAAGAGTGGCTCTTTCATTATCCATCAGGACTGAAATTGCAATATATTCTCCAGATGCACACCAGTCTGCATAACTGGCAACGCAATGTTCCATCTCCTGACCTTCCTGACACAGAGCATCAAATGTAATTAATTCATTTACACCGTTATCAACTTTCTGCCAGTTTATCCCAGTTCCTTTCCATTTTGGGATTACGGGAATAACGTTATTCTTCACTTGTCGCGTCCATTCATCAGATAGTCTCCAGAAAGAAGGCCACTCCTGGTTTTTATGAATTAACCGTTCTTCTGCTAACAACCAGTCAATTGCATGACACAACTGATTCGTTTCCATTTCCCAGCGTGATGTTTGCCTGGATTCAGTATTACGGTCATAAAAGCCAATGTTTTTAAATAAATCACGATGATATTCTAGCCATTTTGAGCATATACGATAAATATCATTTTCTTTTTCTGAGTAAGCTCGAATGCTAATATAATCGATAATCCAGTAAATTGCTCTCACAGGATAGTTCTTGATAAGTGGATGGCGTAATAATCTGACTGTAAATCTGAATGATGCATTATCATGTTTATCATTTAAAGCATATACTAATGACAAACTAACATGTCGTAAACTTCTGAACTCACCATAACTAAGTTTGCAGGGAAAACTGATTTTTTCATATAACTCTTTTGTCTTTCCAGATAGTATAAACTGACCATTTTTATGTTGTTGTCTTAGACGACCAACCATAGGCCACAATCCGAAAAAATCCATATCATTCACAATATGGATTCGCTTTGAAAAATCCAGATAGTCCTCAAATAATGCCTGACGAATTGAATTGTAAGCTATCGAACAATGTGAAGCTCTGGCATATTGTGCAAATATCTTTTTATCTACCATTATCCATATAGCTTTACTCAATGCTTTTGAAGCATTAAATTCATTATCCACCCCTATAATTTTTAATGCTCTCTGATAAATTTTGTTTTTTATCTCTGCGAGTAAAATATGTCTGCTGATATATCGTGTATTATAGGGGTAGTTGAATGATGCTATTTTACCAAGGCAATGAACAATGTCATGTATTCCATACTCATATGAGTAATATACATTGGATGGATATAGTGTGGAAATATAACGACTCTCACTGTTTTCCTCTTCCTCTCCAATGCGTAACAAATAGAGTTTGTCTTCAATTGAATATCCAGCCTCAATCAATGATTTGATGATGTAGCTAATCGCATATTTTAACCAGTCGTCCATGTCGTATGCAGATTTTTTAGACCAGAATAAAAAAATCTTACCAGGAAATGAATTTCTTCTGGTCCATACCCCAGTGTGCTTATCTCTTAGCTTGTATCCCCACAAAGTGATTTTGTTATTCTTTTTGTTTTTTCTAATACGAAAAACGCCACAAATGATAATGGAGATGTACTTTTCATTCTCCTCTGTTTTTACAAGACGAAGCCCCCCTGTATTTTGATAGATTTTAAAAACATCATGCAACGTAAGAATATTATTGTCCCTTGTCTGTTGATTAATTACATACATGCCGCCCCCTGTTAAAAAGAAGCCTTTAATATTGCACAAAGATAAAAAGACAGAATCATGGCAAACCAAAAGAAGAATGCATTTTCTTGCCCCCTTAATTTCTGATACGCCATTCCCACGGTGGAACCGGATTTGCATCGGCCCACAAACCACGTTTTTGTTCCTGCGCTTCCCGTTGCAGAGCCGGTAATGACTCATCCACGTTGTAACGTTCATATACCCATGCAGCGCCAGACTGAACCATAAAGCGGCTGGCATCCGTGCCGTTCGTCGTGAACACATGACCGATAATGCGTCCGTAGCGGTCTTTATGTGAATAAGAGACTGTCACCTGTTTACCTGCAACCAGAGTTTTAAGCTGACTAGTTGACCAGCGTCCAAAAGGTTGTTTCTTTTCAGGGGCATCGATGTTTATCAATCGGACTCGGATCGGAACTTCATACACAACAATTTTTGCGGGTAGTGTTTTAATTTCTATGGTGTCGCCATCGAGAACGCGAATAACTTTCCCCTGAAGAATTTTCTGGTTAAATGTATAAGGTATTCCACCTGCATTTGCAGACTGAAAAGCGGTAAGCAGATAAATAAATATTGTTAATAAGATTTTCATAAAAGATTAACGTTAATTTGTCTGTGCAATGGATAGAGCGTTATTCTTATTTTCTTCCTGCCGCTTCATCGAAAAATGATGATTTTCCTACTGCTGCGGCATCATACTGAAATGAATATCCAAAATCATCGTCATGCTCAAAACCTGTATTTTCTCCATTTTTTAGTCTGGAAAGAATAATCTCAAGTTGACTGATTATATCTTCCCTTTCACTATGACGAGTGCCTTGTAAGAGAATAGTTACTTGTTGCAAAGGATATGCATGTTCAATCCATGCCTGGCTAGGTCCAGAGTGCGTTGTATATAAATTTTTTTGTGCCAAAATATTATTCAGAAAACAGTTTGAATCATCATTGGAATAAATTTCTTTAATATTGTTGATGTTGGATGTTAGTTTTACAAGTTGGAATGGTGGAGAATTTTTGTCTTCATTGTTGTCTCCTTTATCGTATTCTGGAAACACAATTAACAAAGGTGCACCATTAGTTCTCTTCATAAAACGGGTTACTAGCCGCCCAATATATTTATTGGACATATGCTGTTCTATGTCCAGGACAGCATATTCCTCCGCTGGGAACATTTTGTTTTTTTCGATGGATTTAATTTTTCTGGTAAGATGAATGTTTCTGATAAGCAAACCTACTATCAGGAAGTAAATAAATATCCAGAATAAAAAATCACTCTGTAGTTGTTCTATCATAAGTGAATCCTCTAATTTGTTAATGGACAAATCATTACCCGTTCATCAATGTTTGTAGGAAGTTCGCCAGGAGTAGGGACGCGTTCTCCTCGCTGGGCGGCTTGTGCCAGTGTTCGTAGCAGCAACACGCTGGCATGAAATATGGCCTGTTCTTTTGTGGCTGCGCTTGTTTCCAGGTCGAAATCACTCAGAGTCACAACGACTTGCCCGTTTCTGTTCTCGACCGTTGCCGGGTAGGGAACAAAATAGGGAGCGATTTTGCTGGTTTGCTTGCGTCGGGCATCGAGTTTACTGACAAGTTGATAAGCCCGAAGGTGTGTGTATCGTTTCAACATGTTCAGGGAGCGATGGCCTGAAATCGCGGCAACTTCAATGACATTCAATGTACCAAGTTCGAAAAATCGGCTGATAGCCTCATGACGGAGGTCATGAAAATGCAAGTTTTCTATCTTCAGTTCCTGAAGTGCTGTTCGCCAGGCACTTTTGAATCCCGAAGATGTATAAGAAAAAATATTACCGTTAAGCTGTATTGGCAGCATTTGCAGGTAACTACGGGCTTTCCTGGATAGCGGAACATCGCGTGGAGCACCATTTTTGGTTGTTGGAAGATGAGCTACCCCATGTTGCAGATCGACGTGTTCCCAACGCAATGACAAGATTTCACCTTGTCGCATTGCTGTTTCCAGCGCCAGATGAAAAATGACGTAAAGAGCCTGGTTTTTTTCTTTGAAATACCGCGAAAGTCGGCGTTCTTCTCCTGAAGTCAGGCGACGATCGCGCCCGCTACTGATTTTGGGTTTTCTGACCAGTTCGACAGGATTCATGCGGCATGTTCCCCATTCCACACGGGCGATATTGAATAATGATGACAACAGGGCAAGTTCAAGACGGACGGTGTTTCCGGTTATTTGACGCCCCGTTCGGGGGTTAATTTGCGCCAACCGTTGATCCCGATAATTGGCAATATCAACAGTGGTAATGTCATCCATATAGCGTTCAGCAATAGGGTGACGTTTAATCACATTTACGCGATAAAACTCCTGTAGATGACCTTTTTTGTGGATGGATACTGTCTTCAGGTATTTGTCCAGCGCCCGGCTGATTGTCATTTTGCGAATTTTGATTTTCTGAAACATATCCCCTCCAGACAAAAAAGGGGGGAAGGTAGAGATTCTTGCTTCGAAATGCAATATCACCGTGCCAATCCGGTACGTGGAGAAGGGCATCAGGTAGCACTGTTCTGACAGGAAAAATAGCAAATGGACAACAGATCCCATTGCCATCTGGTTTTTCTGCCAGCCAGTGTACCTGGAGTGTCAGTAATGCAGAAAATCCGCACGGGTGGAAGCCGAATTATTTTGCGGGGTCAGTTGCAACCTATGATGCCAATCGAATTGTGAAATGCGGCTTCTATGACGAATACAACTTTTATGGCGGTACTCACCGAACTGACCTGTCGGGGAAATGTAGTTACATCGTGGTTTGCCAGTGATAAGTATCGTCACTGGCAAATGGCGTAAACTGTAATTGAACCATTTTGATCTTCGGTCGTGTCGCAACTGGCAGTCCATGCATTGTTGCCTGAAGGCATGGAACGCGTGAGCCATATAAATCCGGTATTTGATCTGCATTGACCGCCTCCACCAATGACTTTCTTGCCAGATGGACATGTTGCCGTTGCTCCAGGCCAACGCCACGCAGTAGCTGAAGCGGTAACAATTTGGCTATCACCTGCGCCAATTTTTTTCCACGTACCGGATTGGCACGGAGGCCAGTGCCAATCCGGTGTGTGGAGGGCATTAGGTGGAAAGCTCAAGATTACTCAACTTTCCAGCACTGGTTACTTGGGGCAATTTGACTTTTGTGCCATTGCCAGAATGGGAAATGCTGAGGATTCTCATTACTGCCAGGTAGTCGAGAGTCCATCTGGTTCACGAAAATGGTACAAATACGAGCACAAGACAGGTTGTATTGCGTCCTGTGTAACTCTCAATTAAGTTTGGTATCCAAATACTGAAAATACCCCTGAGCCACAAGAGTAGTTTTGGGCCGGATAAGAGGTGATCTGATAAGTTGCGCCAGCAGGGACAGCAAAAGAGATGAATGCTGTCTTCCCATAAGATGGGTTGTTGCTCGCATTTGTGCTAATCAATGCCCCTGCAACGTATCCCTGCAATCTGGATGTGTTAGCGCAATCTCCCCCGGCGGAACCACCATTCCCTCCAGAGGCGTAAACAAACAGCGTACCACTTCCTGTATTGCGACCAGTAAATGATCCTCTGTGTGATCCAAGATTACTGTAACTACCGTTAGAGGAACCGGAAGTTCTCCACACACCGGATTGGCACGGTGATATTGCATTTCGAAGCAAGAATCTCTACCTTCCCCCCTTTTTTGTCTGGAGGGGATATGTTTCAGAAAATCAAAATTCGCAAAATGACAATCA
>NZ_JBJQIZ010000020.1:0-55092 GCF_046487695.1 Escherichia sp. WS1118
TGCATGACCAGCCAGGTAATGATTTACAGCGGCAAGTTTTACTTCAAATGAATGTTTCATAAACTGCACCTTCAGATGTCAGATTATGTCCAACATTTGGGGTGCAGTTCATGATAGCGTCTTATCAGGCCTACACTCCGGGGGTTATTTTCCCCACAATCGGCGGGAAAAATCTTCGATCTTGCCGCTCAGTCGGCGCTTTTGCATCGTTCGCGTCCAGCTTTTCGATAACCCTGCGGCGGAGAGTAAACGGTGATACTGATCGTCATCAAACGGCATATGCCATGCGATGGCGGCAGCCTCCTGCACGGTCACATCGCTGACACGGGAAACCAACTCCAGTGGCGCATCAGCAGATACCAACCCTGGTGCAATTACGCTATACAACCACCCCACTTTACCCGTGTTTTGCATCAACTGCGCTATATCGCTGATATCAAAATGGTAATTGAGTTTATAGCAAGGTGAGCGTGGCTGGCTGACCTGAATTAATGCCTCTCCCCAGCGGAAAATATCACCAATATAAACATTACTTTCCGTCAGACCGTCGGTTGAGAGATTTTCGCCAAACGCAGGCGCAACAAACAGCTCCGCCTGTTCCGGAAATTCCCGCGCCCAGTAGAGATAATGCTCACGAGGATAATGACACAGCGCTCTGTCTGGCCCGCCGTGGATCTTTTTCTCCGCCTGTTCGTCACCTTCCAGCCCCAGGTCCGTCAGCATCAACTCACCATCAACCTGGATTTTGGCAATTGCGCTGGGTTTGCCTTCGGGATAAGCCTGAATCTTGCCTGTGTATACATCAACCGGATATCGCATCTGTTCCCTCTCCACGAGAAATTTCCCCATTAGACCATATTTATTTTATGTCAGGCGTGCTGTTTTCGCGGTAAGTATCCAGGCAGAAACGCAATTGAAAACCGGACGAACGTTAGTTCATCCGGCTGTGGGGATTAAGGAAGTTGGTTTATTTCACCGTACCTAAAATTTCGATTTTCGCCGCTCTGGCTTTGACTTTACGTGACCAGATAGAGGTAAGAATTGGCACCAGAATCGAAGTCACAATGACCGCCGTCGCTACCAGCGAAGTTGCTGCCGGAGCCATAGGTTTAAACGCAGGCACCATTTCTGCAATCAGCACAGGTGTCGCTACCGCGGCCCCTGCGGAACTGGAAGCGGCAATTCCGGCAGTGCCATCGCCACCGCCAATCAATTTATCGGCGATAATCAACGGAATACCGGTCACGATAATTACTGCCACACCCAACAGGATCCCCAGCAAACCTGTCTGGGCAATTACAGTCAAATCAATGGTATTGCCCAGTGCGAAGGCAAAGAATGGAATCAGCGTCTGCACCGCTTTGCTAAAAAATTCTCGTAACTCAGGGTCAAGGTTCCCCAGGGCAAAGCCCACCAGGAACGGCAATACTGCGCCGACGAAAACATGCGGTTCAAACGAGGCAATCCCGGCAGTGCCCAGAATAATCATCGTCATGAGCGGCCCGGACTCCAACGACATCAACACAAATGCCCCAGCTTCTTCTTTTGTGCCGTACTGCTGCATGATGGAAGCGTAAAGTCCGCCGTTGGTCATATCCATCGCCGCCACCAGCGCCAACGTTGAAAGTCCGGCAAAAAATCCAACTTCAACACCATGTTCCGGAATAATGCGCGAGGCAATTGCCGCAACCACCCACGCGACGGCAATTTTAGTTACCACCAGCGTACCGGATTTACGCAGTACCGTTCCCGTCGCGCTTAATTTTATTGACGCCCCCATGCAAAAAAACCACACCGCCAGAATGGGCACCGTACCGGTAATCATCCCGTTGGTGAATGATCCAAAATATTTCCCCGCCCCCGGCGAGAAGGTGTGGCACAGTGCGCCAAGGAATAGCGGGACGAGCATCATCCCCCCCGGGATTTTCTCAATCGAGCGTTTTATCTGCATTTCCATCACCTGTCGGCATATTTTTAAGGGCTGATGCGTCATTCCTCAACGGAGCATCAGTGTTGATGGAAACGAAGATAAACATTCATTTGATCAATAAAAGTGATCGAAACCACATCAATTGAAACGCTGTTTTATTTTTATCGGATCATTGTTTTTATTTTGAAATTGATCACAAAAAAACCACCGCCGTTGGCGATGGTTCATTTTTTAAGCTGCAATGCGGCGTAAACGCCTCATTGCAGCAGGCGGCAAATGATTATTTTTTCGCCGCGAAACGTGCCGCTGCTTCGTCCCAGTTCACCACGTTCCAGAACTCTTTAATGTAGTCCGGACGGCGGTTCTGGAATTTCAGATAGTAAGCATGTTCCCACACATCCAGGCCCAGAATCGGGAAGCCGGAAGCGCCAGAAATGGCTTCGCCCATCAGCGGAGAGTCCTGGTTAGCAGTAGAAACCACCGCCAGTTTATCGCCTTTTTGCACCAGCCATGCCCAGCCGGAACCAAAGCGGGAAGCTGCCGCTTTTTCAAATTCTGCTTTGAAATTATCAACGGAACCGAAATCACGTTCGATAGCCGCTTTCAGGTCGCCCTGCAGGGTGGTGCCTTTTTTCAGACCTTTCCAGAACAGACTGTGGTTAGCGTGACCACCAGCGTTATTGCGCAGTACGGTTTTCTTGTCTGCTGGCAGCTGGTCCAGTTTGGTGATCAGCTCTTCAACCGGCAGGTTGGCAAATTCTGGCAGGTTTTCCAGCGCCGCGTTGGCGTTGTTGACGTAAGTCTGATGGTGTTTGGTGTGGTGGATTTCCATGGTCTGCTTATCGAAGTGCGGTTCCAGGGCATCGTAAGCATACGGCAGGGATGGCAGGGTATAACTCATATTCATCTCCAGTGTTGTCGGGCGGCCGATTGTTAATGCCGCGTAAGCAGTTGGTTCATTATAGTTAATTAAATGATATTGAAAATGATTATCAATGCCGTACTTTTCATAAGGGTATGGTTTTGCAGGAAAATGCCCAAGATGTGAAGCAAATCACCCACTTAATGCCGTGATTGCCAGTAAATCGGCAGCGGCGGCAACAGGCGAAAGGTTAATCGACAGCTCAATTTTTACACTCATCTCGTCGGAGATGTGACGCGACGAAAAAATGATGAGGATAAGAAGATGAGTAACGCGATTACGATGGGGATATTTTGGCATTTGATCGGCGCGGCCAGTGCAGCCTGTTTTTACGCTCCGTTCAAAAAAGTAAAAAAATGGTCATGGGAAACCATGTGGTCAGTCGGTGGGATTGTTTCGTGGATTATCCTGCCGTGGGCCATCAGCGCCCTGTTACTACCGAATTTCTGGGCGTATTACAGCTCGTTTAGTCTCTCTACGCTGCTGCCTGTTTTTCTGTTCGGCGCTATGTGGGGGATCGGTAATATCAACTACGGCCTGACCATGCGTTATCTCGGCATGTCGATGGGAATTGGCATCGCCATTGGCATTACGTTGATTGTCGGTACGCTGATGACGCCAATTATCAACGGCAATTTCGATGTGCTGATTAATACCGAAGGCGGACGCATGACGTTGCTCGGCGTTCTGGTGGCGCTGATTGGCGTAGGGATTGTAACTCGCGCCGGGCAGTTGAAAGAGCGCAAGATGGGCATTAAAGCCGAAGAGTTCAATCTGAAAAAAGGGCTGGTGCTGGCGGTGATGTGCGGCATTTTCTCTGCCGGGATGTCCTTTGCGATGAACGCCGCAAAACCGATGCATGAAGCCGCTGCCGCGCTGGGCGTCGATCCCCTGTATGTCGCTCTGCCAAGCTATGTTGTCATCATGGGCGGCGGCGCAATCATCAACCTCGGCTTCTGCTTCATTCGTCTGGCAAAAGTGAAAGATTTGTCGCTAAAAGCCGATTTCTCGCTGGCAAAACCGCTGATCATTCACAATGTGTTACTCTCAGCACTGGGCGGGTTGATGTGGTATCTGCAATTCTTTTTCTATGCCTGGGGCCACGCCCGCATTCCGGCGCAGTATGACTACATCAGCTGGATGCTGCATATGAGCTTCTATGTATTGTGCGGCGGTATCGTCGGGCTGGTGCTGAAAGAGTGGAACAATGCAGGACGCCGTCCGGTAACGGTGTTGAGCCTCGGTTGTGTGGTGATTATTGTCGCCGCTAACATCGTCGGCATCGGCATGGCGAATTAATCTTTCTGCGAATTGAGATGACGCCACTGGCTGGGCGTCATCCCGGTTTCCCGGGTAAACACCACCGAAAAATAGTTACTATCTTCAAAGCCACATTCGGTCGAAATATCACTGATTAACAGGCGGCTATGCTGGAGGAGATATTGCGCATGACACACTCTGACCTGTCGCAGATATTGATTGATGGTCATTCCAGTCTGCTGACGAAATTGCTGACGCAAAACGCGCTCACTGCACGATGCCTCATCACAAAATTTATCCAGCGCAAAGGGACTTTTCAGGCTAGCCGCCAGCCGGGTAATCAGCTTATCCAGCAACGTTTCGCTGGATGTTGGCGGCAACGAATCACTGGTGTAACGATGGCGATTCAGCAACATCACCAACTGCCCGAACAGCAACTCAGCCATTTCGTTAGCAAACGACACATGCTGACTACTTTCATGCTCAAGCTGACCGATAACCTGCCGCGCCTGCGCCATCCCCACGCTACCTAAGCGCCAGTGTGGTTGCCCTGCGCTGGCGCTAAATCCCGGAATCGCTCCCTGCCAGTCAAGATTCAGCTTCAGCCGCTCCGGGCAATAAATAATATTCTGCAAAACCAGATCGTTAACGGAAGCGTAGGAGTGTTTATCGTCAGCATGAATATAAAAGAGATCGCCACGGGTAATGCGATAAGGGCGATCGTTGAGTACATGCAGACCATTACCGCGCCAGACAATCACCAGCTCACAAAAATCATGTGTATGTTCGGCAAAGACATCTTGCGGATAACGGTCAGCCACAGCGACTGCCTGCTGGTCGCTGGCAAAAAAATCATCTTTGAGAAGTTTTAACTGATGCGCCACCGTGGCTACCTCGGCCAGAGAACGAAGTTGATTATTCGCAATATGGCGTACAAATACGTTGAGAAGATTCGCGTTATTGCAGAAAACCATCCCGTCCCTGACGAATATCACGCGGTGACCAGTTAAACTCTCGGCGAAAAAGCGTCGAAAAGTGGTTACTGTCGCTGAATCCGCAGCGATAGGCGATGTCAGTAACGCTGGCCTCGCTGTGGCGTAGCAGATGTCGGGCTTTCATCAGTCGCAGGCGGTTCAGGTAACGCTGAGGCGTCAGCCCCGTTTGCTGCTTAAGCTGGCGATGCAGCGTACGCAATGAAAGAGAAAATTGATCCGCCACAGCGTCCCAATTCACCTCATCGGCAAAATGGTCCTCCAGCCAGGCCAGAAGCAAGTTGAGACGTGATGCGCTGTTTTCCAGGTTCTCCTGCAAACTGCTTTTACGCAGCAAGAGCAGTAATTGCATAAACAGAATTTCACGACTGGCGGTCGAGGGTAAATCATTTTCCCCTTCCTGCTGTTCCATCTGTGCAACCAGCTGTCGCACCTGCTGCAATACGCTGTGGTTAACACGCCAGTGAGACGGATACTGCCCATCCTGCTCTTGTGGCAGCAACTGATTCAGCCCGGCGAGAAACTGAAATCGATCCGGCGAGCGATACAGCACATTGGTCAGACACAGATTATCGGTATGTTCATACAGATGCCGATCATGATCGCGTACGAAACAGACCGTCCCACCGGTGATGGTATAGGGCTGCCCATTAAATACATGAATACCCGTGCCATGTTCGACAATCACAATTTCATGAAAATCATGATGATGTTCAGGAAAATCCGCCTGCGGGAGCCGGGGTTCTATCGCCACGGACGCGTTACCAGACGGAAAAAAATCCACACTATGTAATACGGTCATACTGGCCTCCTGATGTCGTCAACACGGCGAAATAGTAATCACGAGGTCAGGTTCTTACCTTAAATTTTCGACGGAAAACCACGTAAAAAACGTCGATTTTTCAAGATACAGCGTGAATTTTCAGAAAATGCGGTGAGCATCACATCACCACAATGAAGCAAATTGTGAACATCATCACGTTCATCTTTCCCTGGTTGCCAATGGCCCATTTTCCTGTCAGTAACGAGAAGGTCACGAATTCAGGCGCTTTTTAGACTGGTCGTAATGAAATTCAGCAGGATCACATTATGACCTTTCGCAATTGTGTCGCCGTCGATCTCGGCGCATCCAGTGGGCGCGTGATGCTGGCGCGTTACGAGCGTGAATGCCGCAGCCTGACGCTGCGCGAAATCCATCGTTTTAACAATGGCCTGCATAGCCAGAACGGTTATGTCACCTGGAATGTGGATAGCCTGGAAAGTGCCATTCGCCTTGGATTAAACAAGGTGTGCGAGGAAGGGATTCGTATCGATAGCATTGGGATTGATACCTGGGGCGTGGATTTTGTGCTGCTCGACCAACAGGGTCAGCGTGTGGGCCTGCCCGTTGCTTATCGCGATAGCCGCACCAATGGCCTAATGGCGCAGGCACAACAACAACTCGGCAAACGCGATATTTATCAACGTAGCGGCATCCAGTTTCTGCCCTTCAATACGATCTATCAGCTACGTGCACTGACAGAGCAGCAACCAGAACTTATTCCACACATTGCTCACGCTTTGCTGATACCGGATTACTTTAGTTATCGCCTGACCGGCAAGATGAACTGGGAATATACCAACGCCACGACCACGCAACTGGTCAATATCAATAGCGACGACTGGGACGAGTCGTTACTGGCGTGGAGCGGTGCCAACAAAGCCTGGTTTGGTCGCCCGACGCATCCGGGTAATGTCATAGGTCACTGGATTTGCCCGCAGGGTAATGAGATTCCGGTGGTCGCCGTTGCCAGCCATGATACCGCCAGCGCGGTTATCGCCTCGCCGTTAAACGGTTCACGCGCCGCTTATCTCTCTTCTGGCACCTGGTCATTGATGGGCTTCGAAAGCCAGACGCCATTTACCAATGACACGGCGCTGGCAGCCAATATCACCAACGAAGGCGGGGCGGAAGGTCGCTATCGGGTGCTGAAAAATATTATGGGCTTATGGCTGCTTCAGCGAGTGCTTCAGGAGCGGCAAATCAACGATCTTCCGGCGCTTATCGCCGCAACACAGGCACTTCCGGCCTGCCGCTTCATCATCAATCCCAATGACGAT
The DNA here is from genome assembly GCF_046487695.1 of Escherichia sp. WS1118. Classification (NCBI taxonomy): domain Bacteria; kingdom Pseudomonadati; phylum Pseudomonadota; class Gammaproteobacteria; order Enterobacterales; family Enterobacteriaceae; genus Escherichia; species Escherichia sp. WS1118. Next base: position 7,205 of record NZ_JBJQIZ010000020.1, read on the forward strand.
CGCTTTATTAATCCTGACGAGATGTGCAGCGAAATTCAGGCTGCGTGTCGGGAAACGGCGCAACCGATCCCGGAAAGTGATGCTGAACTGGCGCGCTGTATTTTCGACAGTCTGGCGCTGCTGTATGCCGATGTGTTGCATGAGCTGGCGCAGCTGCGTGGTGAAGATTTCTCGCAACTGCATATTGTCGGCGGCGGCTGCCAGAACACGCTGCTCAACCAGCTGTGTGCCGATGCCTGCGGTATTCGGGTGATCGCAGGGCCTGTTGAAGCCTCGACGCTCGGCAATATCGGCATCCAGTTAATGACGCTGGATGAACTCAACAATGTGGATGATTTCCGTCAGGTCGTCAGCACTACCGCGAATCTGACCACCTTTACCCCTAATCCTGACAGTGAAATTGCCCACTATGTGGCGCAGATTCACTCTACACGACAGACAAAGGAGCTTTGCGCATGACCACTCAACTGGAACAGGCCTGGGAGCTGGCGAAACAGCGTTTCGCGGCAGTAGGGATTGATGTCGAGGAGGCACTGCGCCAACTTGATCGTTTACCCGTTTCAATGCACTGCTGGCAGGGCGATGATGTTTCCGGTTTTGAAAACCCGGAAGGTTTGCTGACCGGTGGGATTCAGGCTACTGGTAATTATCCGGGCAAAGCGCGTAATGCCAGTGAGCTACGTGCCGATCTGGAACAGGCTATGCGGCTGATTCCAGGGCCGAAACGGCTTAATTTACATGCCATCTATCTGGAATCAGACACGCCAGTCTCGCGCGACCAGATCACACCAGAGCACTTCAAAAACTGGGTTGAATGGGCGAAAGCCAATCAGCTCGGTCTGGATTTTAACCCCTCCTGTTTTTCGCATCCGCTAAGCGCCGATGGCTTTACGCTTTCCCATGCCGACGACCGCATTCGCCAGTTCTGGATTGACCACTGTAAAGCCAGCCGCCGTGTTTCAGCCTATTTTGGTGAGCAACTCGGCACACCGTCGGTGATGAACATCTGGATCCCGGATGGCATGAAAGATATTACCGTTGACCGTCTCGCCCCACGCCAGCGTTTGCTGGCAGCACTGGATGAAGTGATCAGCGAGAAGCTAAACCCTGCGCACCATATCGACGCCGTTGAGAGCAAATTGTTTGGCATTGGCGCGGAGAGCTACACGGTTGGCTCCAATGAGTTTTACCTGGGGTATGCCACCAGCCGCCAGACGGCGCTGTGCCTGGACGCCGGGCATTTCCACCCGACTGAAGTGATTTCCGACAAGATTTCCGCCGCCATGCTGTATGTGCCGCAGTTGCTGCTGCACGTCAGCCGTCCGGTTCGCTGGGACAGCGATCACGTAGTGCTGCTGGATGATGAAACCCAGGCGATTGCCAGTGAGATTGTTCGTCACGATCTGTTTGACCGGGTGCATATCGGCCTCGACTTCTTCGATGCCTCTATCAACCGCATTGCCGCGTGGGTCATTGGTACACGCAATATGAAAAAAGCCCTGCTACGTGCGTTACTGGAACCTACCGCTGAGCTGCGCAAGCTGGAAGCGGCGGGCGATTACACTGCGCGTCTGGCGCTACTGGAAGAGCAGAAATCGTTGCCGTGGCAGGCGGTATGGGAAATGTATTGTCAGCGTCACGATACGCCAGCGGGTAGCGAATGGCTGGAGAACGTGCGGGCTTATGAGAAAGAAATTTTGAGTCGCCGCGGGTAAACACTGCCGGATGCGGCACGAGTGCCTTATCCGGCCTACAGATCGTACATCCGGCAACAGGCACGGACGTCCAATTAACAGGAACACAGAACATGCAAAACATAACCCAGTCCTGGTTTGTCCAGGGAATGATCAAAGCCACCACCGATGCCTGGCTGAAAGGCTGGGACGAGCGCAACGGCGGCAACCTGACGCTGCGCCTGGATGACGCCGATATCGCACCATATCACGACAATTTTCACCAACAACCGCGCTATATCCCGCTCAGCCAGCCCATGCCTTTACTGGCAAATACACCGTTTATTGTCACCGGCTCCGGCAAATTCTTCCGTAACGTCCAGCTTGATCCTGCGGCTAACTTAGGCATCGTAAAAGTCGACAGCGACGGCGCGGGCTACCACATTCTTTGGGGGTTAACCAACGAAGCCGTCCCCACTTCCGAACTTCCAGCTCACTTCCTTTCCCACTGCGAGCGCATTAAAGCCACCAACGGCAAAGATCGGGTGATCATGCACTGCCACGCCACCAACCTGATCGCTCTCACCTACGTGCTGGAAAACGACACCGCGGTCTTCACTCGCCAACTGTGGGAAGGCAGCACCGAGTGTCTGGTGGTATTCCCGGATGGCGTTGGCATTCTGCCGTGGATGGTACCCGGCACGGACGAAATCGGCCAGGCAACTGCACAAGAGATGCAAAAACATTCGCTGGTGTTGTGGCCCTTCCACGGTGTGTTCGGTTCCGGACCGACACTGGATGAAACCTTCGGTTTAATCGACACCGCAGAAAAATCAGCACAAATATTAGTGAAGGTTTATTCGATGGGCGGCATGAAACAGACCATCAGCCGTGAAGAGTTGATAGCGCTCGGCCAGCGTTTCGGCGTTACACCACTCGCCAGTGCGCTGGCGCTGTAAGGAGCAAACATGATCCGCAAAGCCTTTGTCATGCAGGTAAACCCCGACGCCCACGAAGAGTATCAGCGTCGGCATAATCCCATCTGGCCGGAACTGGAAGCCGTGCTGAAATCTCACGGTGCGCATAACTACGTCATCTATCTCGACAATGCGCGTAATCTGCTATTTGCCACGGTAGAGATTGAATCTGAAGAACGGTGGAATGCGGTTGCCAGTACAGATGTTTGCCAACGTTGGTGGAAATATATGACCGACGTTATGCCCGCTAATGCGGATAACAGCCCAGTCAGTAGCGAACTGCAAGAAGTGTTTTACCTGCCTTAATGAGTTGCGGTGCCGGAAAATATCCAGCACCGCCCTTTCATCAGAAGAAGTATTTAAAGCGAACGCGTGCGCCGTAACGGTCATCACTATCGTCGCCGTGTATCTTATCGCCGTCGCTATCCAGAATGGAGTAATACGTCCCGAGGTAAATATTAAAGTTCTCCATATCCATCACATTAGCGAACTGATAAGACGCATGAATGGTGTGAATGTTGTATGTTCCTTCATCATCAATCCAGCAATCGTTATCACAAACCACGCCACTAAATTCATCAATCTTATTATGTGCGTAGATATAACCCAGCTCGAAACGTTTCCACAGCGCGTTAATTCCAGCGGTGAAATCTTTTTCATTATTAGCATCTAAATAGGCGGTATTAAGATTAACCACGATGCCATTTTCCGGATCGGTTTTCAGGCCATTCCAGGTCATGCTCATGCCATAACCGGTACGTTCGGACTGATCGACAAAATTACCCTTGCTATCGGTATAACCATAAGCATTATTTACCACATTCGCTTCCATCGCTGCGGAAACGGTGAATTCTTCCGTCGGCGACCAGGCAATTACCGGACGCAGATAAGCAACATTTTTCTGCTGTTCCATATCGCGTCCATGATAATTACCGTCGTTATATAAAGATGTTCCGTCTTCCAGTAACGTGTTTAATTCAAAATACCAGTTATCGAGTTGTTTGCTGACGAGGAAATTACCGCCAGCGTTAGAACGTCCGCGGCCCTCTTTCATCATATAGATATAACCGCTGCCATCGTCATAAAGATCGTTCGCAGTATTACCGGAATGTTCAACAAAGGTATCCTGATTCAGCGGGAACATATCGTAGGCTTCAAAACGGCCTACTTTGACCTTCCAGTCGTTTTCTTTGCCAAAGAAGAAAACCGCATCATCGATATTTACTGAACCGTGCATATCCCCCAGCGGTTGTGCGGAGAACCCAGCGAAATAGCCATTATCCAGTTTTCGCATACCATCAAAACCTAACAGAATACGACCATTGAGATTCCACTGTTCATTAGTGGGATCGCTATTCACATCAGCGTTGGTCATTGCCAGCAGGCCATGATTACTTTCCGCATCCATATTAAATTCGACGTCACCGTAGATTTTTAAATCGCCATACCCTGAAAGCAGGAGATTAGGCGGGGTGGCGTTTTTCTTCTCTGACTCCGTCGTTGATTGACCGTTTACCGGCGTGTTGCCCTGTGCGGTTTTAATTTCGCGGATCTCGGCGGCTTGTTGTGTCTGAAGCTGTTTAACCTGCCCCTCTGCTTTTGCTGCCCGCATTTCTGCCGCTTCCAGGCGTTCTTCCAGCAATGCCATGCGTTGTTCCAGCGTTAAATGCTGTGTTTTTGCCATACCGGTACTACATGCCAATAATAAACCGATGGCTAAAGATAATGTCGATCTTTTCATTATTTACGTTCCCTGAAATAAAGGAGACCCTACGCTTTCCAAAAGGAATACGTATATAGAGAAATATAAGGTGTGCACTTTCGAATTTTTAATCCAACTTCAGCAGGCCGATGGATAGTATCCCGCCGCATAATATGAGTAAATCCGCTGATTTCCTGGAACGTGAGGAATATAACAATAGTGCCGTTTTTAACTAAATATCGTAAAAAATATTAGATATGATTCACGCTGACTCATAAGCCACAAATATAAATAACGCTTAAACAAATTATCTGAGACATTTTAACATTCACAAAATCATTAAATAATGATACTTTATTCACAAAATTTATCCTTCACTCTGCTTTATATTGTTACGACTTCGTGACATATCCGTGCTCATCACAAACCCGCCCCGCGATTACAATTAACTGTAATATTTCATCGACCATTTCGTTGTAATCGCATAACGCTCGTGGAAATGAGTCTTCGGCCATCCAGCTTGAGTTTGCGTCCTGAAGTTGCTCTTTATCCCAGTCAGAGTACGGGACTTTATCTCTGATGCGGCGAACGTATTTTTTAGCCTCGAGTTGATACTGGCCTGCCGAATTAATAAACGAGAAATTCATGCCGCTTTTATCCGCTTCTTTGGCTTGCGCCACCAGCGTTTCCAGTTCAGACACTTTCTTCATTGCCGCTTCTGCATCAAACTTATCTTGCGATATCAGGTTATTAATTTGTTTCGCTGAAATCATGACTGCCAGAGAGTAGTAGTGGAATGTTTTCCCTTTCGCAAACGCATCGTCTTTATAATTTTCCTGGGTGTAATATTTATCCATTTCGTTAATGGTATTACCCAACGCTACGGCAGCATCAATATAACTCACCGCCACGCCATCAATAGGTTGCAGCGCAGGCGTTAACGCCACTACACGCGTTTTGTTTATAAAAAAATAACAAAATTCACGAAATGAATAAGTCCTGTAATTTAATATATATCGCAGGACTTATTTTAATTAATTGCTCAAACGCTGCGGATGGGTATAAACCGTTGCCCGACCCGGTTTACAAAAGCCCACCAGCGTCAGATTACAGCGCTCAGCCACTTCTACAGCAAGTGTGGTCGCGGCAGACACCGCAAACAAAATCTCTACGCCGCACATCGCCGACTTTTGCACCATTTCATAACTGGCACGGCTGGAAACCAGCACCGCACCTTGCTGCCAGCTTTCCCCTTCTTGTGACCGGCGGCCTAACAGTTTGTCCAGCGCCACATGGCGACCCACGTCTTCATGCCCGCCGACCAGTTCGCCAGATGGCAACATCCATGCAGCGGCGTGAGTACAACCAGTCAGTTGCCCCACTGGCTGGAAATCATTGAGATGACGTAATGCATCATCCAGTTTGTTGAGATCAAACGTCTGGGTGAACGGCAGCGGCTGCACCGGTTTACCGATATCGTTAAGCTGTTCTACACCGCATACGCCACAGCCCGTACGTCCCGCCAGCGCCCGGCGGCGTTCCTTCAACCCCATAAAGCGGCGGCTGGAAAGCTCAATTTGTACTTCCAGGCCATTACAGGAAGGAACGACATCCATGCCGAAGATATCGCGCGGGCTTTCGATAATTCCTTCGGAAAGCGAAAAACCGAGCGCAAAGTACTCAAGGTCTTTGGGCGACGCCATCATCACCACGTGCGAAATGCCGTTGTAGACCAGCGCAACGGGAACTTCTTCCGCCACCTCATCTAACCGTGGGTGTTGTAAATCATCACGCCGCCATAACTCAATTTGACGAACACCTGTGATATTTGTCACATTCTCGATTTCTTTTTGCTGTGTTTTTTTCACTTTCTATTAACCAGATAAGAACACACACACCAACATTATGGTATTCTGTTACAAACCCTTCCTGGATGGAGGGAAATTGAGCCAATTCTGGACCTTTGCGGCCCCTTCCGCAAAGAAAAATAACTCCCACTCCCTGCACACGCAGCAAGCGAATGTAAATGGGACGTGACAATGTCGAAACAAGGAGCAATCCATGCAGGTCAGCAGAAGGCAGTTCTTTAAGATCTGCGCTGGCGGTATGGCAGGCACCACGGCAGCGGCACTGGGTTTTGCACCCAGCGTAGCACTCGCGGAAACCCGGCAGTATAAACTGCTGCGCACCCGCGAAACCCGTAATACCTGCACCTATTGTTCCGTAGGCTGTGGGCTGTTGATGTACAGCCTCGGTGACGGAGCAAAAAACGCCAAAGCATCTATCTTCCATATCGAAGGTGACCCGGATCACCCGGTCAACCGCGGAGCACTTTGTCCGAAAGGCGCTGGCCTGGTGGATTTCATCCACTCCGAAAGCCGTCTGAAGTTTCCGGAATACCGTGCGCCAGGTTCTGATAAATGGCAGCAAATCAGTTGGGAAGAGGCGTTTGATCGCATCGCCAAACGGATGAAAGAAGACCGCGATGCAAACTACATTGCGCAAAACGCCGAAGGCGTGACTGTTAACCGCTGGCTCTCCACCGGGATGCTGTGTGCTTCCGCGTCGAGCAACGAAACCGGCTATTTAACGCAAAAATTCTCCCGCGCGCTGGGTATGCTCGCGGTCGACAACCAGGCGCGTGTCTGACACGGACCAACGGTAGCAAGTCTTGCTCCAACATTTGGTCGCGGTGCGATGACCAACCACTGGGTCGACATCAAGAATGCCAACCTCGTCGTGGTGATGGGCGGTAACGCCGCTGAAGCTCACCCGGTCGGGTTCCGCTGGGCGATGGAAGCCAAAATTCACAACGGCGCGAAGCTGATTGTGATCGATCCTCGCTTTACGCGTACGGCGGCGGTGGCTGACTACTATGCCCCTATCCGTTCCGGTACTGACATTGCTTTCCTGTCAGGCGTATTGCTGTACCTGCTGAACAATGAAAAATTCAACCGCGAATACACCGAAGCCTATACCAACGCCAGCCTGATCGTGCGTGAGGATTACGGCTTTGAAGATGGCCTGTTCACCGGCTACGACGCGGAAAAACGCAAGTACGATAAGTCCACCTGGACTTACGAACTGGACGAAAACGGCTTCGCCAAACGTGATACAACCCTGCAACATCCACGTTGCGTGTGGAACTTGCTGAAACAGCACGTTTCCCGTTATACGCCAGATGTGGTTGAAAACATCTGCGGTACGCCAAAAGACGCGTTCCTGAAAGTCTGCGAATACATCGCCGAAACCAGTGCTCACGATAAAACAGCGTCGTTCCTCTACGCCCTCGGCTGGACGCAACACTCCATTGGTGCGCAAAACATTCGTACGATGGCGATGATCCAGCTGCTGCTCGGCAACATGGGGATGGCAGGCGGCGGCGTTAACGCCCTGCGCGGTCACTCCAATATTCAGGGGCTGACGGACCTGGGGCTACTGTCGCAGAGTCTGCCAGGTTACATGACGCTGCCAAGCGAGAAGCAGACCGATCTGCAAACTTACCTTACCGCCAACACGCCGAAACCACTGCTGGAAGGCCAGGTTAACTACTGGGGCAACTACCCGAAATTCTTCGTCTCTATGATGAAGGCATTCTTTGGTGATAAAGCGACGGCGGAAAATAGCTGGGGCTTTGACTGGTTGCCGAAGTGGGATAAAGGCTACGACGTCCTGCAATACTTCGAGATGATGAAAGAGGGCAAGGTCAATGGCTATATCTGCCAGGGCTTTAACCCTGTTGCCTCATTCCCGAACAAAAACAAAGTGATCGGCTGTCTGTCGAAGCTGAAATTCCTCGTGACTATCGACCCGCTGAACACTGAAACCTCTAACTTCTGGCAGAACCACGGTGAACTGAACGAAGTTGACTCGTCGAAGATCCAGACCGAAGTGTTCCGTCTGCCATCGACCTGCTTCGCGGAAGAGAACGGTTCTATCGTTAACTCAGGTCGCTGGTTACAGTGGCACTGGAAAGGTGCGGACGCCCCGGGGATTGCGCTGACTGATGGCGAGATCCTCTCCGGTATCTTCCTGCGCTTGCGCAAGATGTATGCCGAACAGGGTGGCGCGAACCCGGACCAGGTGCTGAACATGACCTGGAACTACGCCATTCCGCATGAGCCATCTTCAGAAGAAGTGGCAATGGAGAGCAACGGCAAAGCGCTGGCTGATATTACCGACCCGGCAACCGGTGCGGTTATCGTCAAGAAAGGCCAACAACTTAGCTCGTTCGCCCAACTGCGCGATGACGGTACAACCTCCTGTGGCTGCTGGATTTTCGCCGGTAGCTGGACGCCGGAAGGCAACCAGATGGCGCGTCGTGATAATGCCGATCCGTCTGGCCTCGGTAACACGCTGGGCTGGGCATGGGCATGGCCGCTTAACCGCCGCATTCTGTATAACCGCGCCTCCGCAGATCCGCAGGGTAACCCGTGGGATCCGAAGCGTCAGTTGCTGAAATGGGACGGCACTAAGTGGACCGGCTGGGATATTCCGGATTACAGCGCAGCGCCTCCGGGCAGCGGCGTAGGGCCGTTTATCATGCAGCAGGAAGGCATGGGACGTCTGTTTGCCCTTGATAAGATGGCGGAAGGTCCGTTCCCGGAACACTACGAGCCGTTTGAAACGCCGCTGGGAACTAACCCGCTGCATCCAAACGTTATCTCGAACCCGGCTGCGCGTATCTTTAAAGACGACGCCGAAGCATTGGGTAAAGCCGATAAGTTCCCGTATGTCGGAACCACCTATCGTCTGACCGAGCACTTCCACTACTGGACCAAACACGCGCTGTTGAATGCGATTTTGCAACCAGAGCAGTTTGTGGAAATCGGGGAGTCGCTGGCGAATAAACTTGGCATTGCCCAAGGCGATACTGTGAAAGTCTCCTCCAACCGTGGCTATATCAAAGCCAAAGCGGTAGTGACCAAACGTATTCGCACGCTGAAAGCAAACGGCAAAGATATCGATACCATCGGTATTCCGATTCACTGGGGCTATGAAGGTGTTGCGAAAAAAGGCTTTATTGCCAATACGTTGACGCCATTCGTCGGTGATGCGAACACGCAGACGCCGGAGTTTAAGTCCTTCCTTGTGAATGTGGAAAAGGTGTAACGGAGACGACATATGGCTTATCAATCGCAAGATATCATTCGTCGTTCCGCGACTAACGGTCTGACCCCCGCGCCTCAGGCGCGGGACTTCCAGGAAGAAGTGGCAAAACTCATCGACGTTACCACCTGTATCGGCTGTAAAGCCTGTCAGGTGGCGTGTTCAGAGTGGAACGACATTCGCGATACCGTCGGCAATAACATTGGGGTGTACGACAACCCCAATGATTTAAGTGCCAAATCGTGGACGGTGATGCGATTCTCGGAAGTGGAGCAGAACGACAAACTGGAATGGCTGATCCGCAAAGACGGCTGTATGCACTGTTCCGATCCAGGCTGCCTGAAAGCGTGCCCGGCGGAAGGGGCAATTATTCAGTATGCCAACGGTATCGTCGACTTCCAGTCCGAGCAGTGCATCGGCTGCGGTTATTGCATTGCGGGCTGTCCGTTCGACATTCCGCGCCTCAACCCGGAAGACAACCGCGTCTACAAATGTACGCTGTGCGTTGACCGCGTGGTGGTTGGGCAAGAACCGGCCTGCGTGAAGACCTGCCCAACGGGCGCGATTCACTTCGGTACGAAAGAGTCGATGAAAACGCTGGCGAGCGAGCGCGTGGCGGAGCTGAAAACCCGTGGTTACGACAATGCGGGTTTGTACGACCCGGCAGGCGTCGGTGGTACACATGTTATGTACGTGCTGCACCATGCTGACAAGCCAAATCTGTATCATGGCTTGCCGGAGAACCCGGAAATCAGCGAAACCGTGAAATTCTGGAAAGGCATCTGGAAACCGCTCGCAGCTGTTGGCTTTGCGGCTACCTTCGCAGCCAGTATCTTCCACTACGTGGGTGTCGGTCCGAACCGTGCGGATGAGGAAGAGAATAATCTGCACGAAGAGAAAGACGAGGAGCGCAAATGAAACGACGTGACACCATCGTGCGCTACACCGCGCCGGAACGTATCAACCACTGGATCACCGCCTTCTGCTTCATCCTGGCGGCGGTGAGCGGGCTGGGCTTTTTGTTCCCGTCCTTCAACTGGTTGATGCAAATCATGGGCACACCGCAGCTGGCGCGCATTCTGCACCCGTTTGTCGGCGTGGTTATGTTTGCCTCGTTCATCATCATGTTTTTCCGTTACTGGCATCACAACCTAATCAATCGGGATGATATCTTTTGGGCGAAGAATATTCGTAAGATCGTCGTCAACGAGGAAGTAGGTGACACCGGGCGTTATAACTTCGGTCAGAAATGCGTTTTCTGGGCGGCGATTATTTTCCTGGTCCTGTTGCTGGTGAGCGGCGTGATTATCTGGCGTCCTTATTTTGCGCCTGCTTTCTCAATCCCGGTGATCCGATTCGCGTTAATGCTGCATTCATTTGCCGCAGTGGCGTTAATTGTGGTTATCATGGTGCATATCTACGCCGCCCTTTGGGTGAAAGGCACGATTACCGCCATGGTGGAAGGATGGGTGACCAGCGCATGGGCAAAGAAACATCACCCGCGCTGGTACCGTGAGGTCCGCAAGACAACGGAAAAGAAAGCTGAATGAGTATTCGCATAATCCCGCAAGATGAGCTGGGTTCGAGCGAGAAACGTACGGCGGATATGATTCCGCCGTTATTGTTCCCTCGGCTCAAGAATTTATACAACCGCCGCGCCGAGCGTCTGCGCGAGCTGGCAGAAAATAATCCGCTGGGTGATTACCTGCGCTTTGCTGCGCTTATCGCCCACGCCCAGGAAGTGGTGCTGTACGACCATCCGCTGGAGATGGATCTGACCACGCGCATTAAAGAAGCCAGCGCACAAGGCAAGCCCCCGCTGGATATTCACGTTCTGCCGCGTGATAAGCACTGGCAAAAGCTGCTGATGGCGCTGATTGCTGAGCTGAAACCTGAAATGAGCGGCCCGGCGCTGGCAGTGATTGAGAATCTGGAGAAGGCATCGACTCAGGAGCTGGAAGATATGGCCAGCGCACTGTTTGCCTCTGATTTCTCGTCCGTCAGCAGCGATAAAGCGCCGTTTATCTGGGCTGCGCTGTCGCTCTACTGGGCGCAGATGGCTAATCTGATCCCCGGCAAAGCCCGCGCTGAATACGGCGAACAACGTCAATATTGCCCGGTATGTGGCTCTATGCCGGTGTCCAGCATGGTGCAAATTGGCACCACTCAGGGTCTGCGTTACCTGCACTGCAACCTGTGTGAAACTGAATGGCACGTAGTGCGCGTAAAATGCAGCAACTGTGAACAAAGCGGCAAACTGCATTACTGGTCGCTGGATGACGAACAGGCCGCGATTAAAGCCGAAAGCTGCGATGACTGCGGCACTTACCTGAAGATTCTTTATCAGGAAAAAGAACCGAAAGTTGAAGCCGTGGCAGATGACCTCGCCTCTCTGGTACTGGACGCGCGAATGGAGCAAGAAGGCTATGCCCGTAGTTCCATTAACCCGTTCCTGTTTCCGGGTGAAGGGGAGTAATCTCTGACGTTTTCCGGGTGGCGCTGGTCGCCCGGATTACAGCTCATAGGGTGTGACGACACCTGCTATTCCCGCAAAATCTCTCGTATTTCGCGAGGCGTTTTCCAGATATGATGTAACAGTTGCAGTTATTATAAGTTCAAGTAAAACAGCCTTGTATTAATACCAGAATAAGGGCATCTGGTTTTTTATATTCATGAATAAAAAAACTTTTGTCATTCCTTATGCTGCTTACATAGTTCTTCAACACCAACTGCCTCGTCCCTTTGCCTGCCGCCTTTTGCCTTACGCACCGGAAATTGCTGCCGCTCCAGATATTGCTCTACCGCTTCGCGTAAAATTGCAGAGCGCGAAACCTTACGCCATCCCCTGAGTTTATTCAGCCGTTTAATTGCCTCTTCTGATAAATGAAGAAAAACCGTATTCATCACCATTACCACCACCTTACATATATTACTCATTAATGTATGTGCGAAAATTACGCCGGAAAGTTAATTAACGAAAGCGGATTCTTTCATATTGTTTTGTTTTTGCGAGACGCTTTCCGGATTTTTCACGCCCGTAAATTTCCCTGTTTCCATCCAGCAAAAACGGGCGTATAAGGCTTTGCATTCGTACAGCAAAATGAGTTCTCCAATGGCACTGGAAAAAGGAATTGCAGAGTTTATCACCACGGATTTTTTCAGCGAGGCAGCGCGTACGGCGCTACGGGATGTGGCCTGGAGAGCAGGTAGGTAACTCCGGATCCAGATAAAAATTGTTTTCAACTTGAAAATATCACAGGCCTGCCTTACAGTGTTTTCAGGTTGAAAACTCGTAATGGAATTACACCATGCATGTCATCAGCCACAAACCTTTTAACGAGGCGATAAAACGCTTTCCACCTTACGAAGGTGCACTTATTGATTTATTAAATCTTCTTGAGAAAACAGAGTTTAGCGATCCGGGTGAGATGAAGAGATATATTCCCTCACTGGATAATTTTAAATACAGAGATAAATGGTGGGTTATTAATATTGCAGGTAATCATTTACGGCTTATCGCATATATTGATTTCAGGCTCCAAAAATGTTTTATCAAACATACTGTTATCTACAATGAATACGACAGATTCACAACCTGGCACCGGAGCCATAAAAATGAGAACCCATCACACCCCAGCAGAAGACTCGGCCAATTTTGGAATGCTGGTTAAGACCTTCACCCACGCAGTGAAAGACATCCCTTTATGTGGCCCTAAAGCGGATCAAGAGGAATACCATAATGCGCTGAAACTGATCGAATTTTTAGTCGATCGTGACGATCTGGAAAACCCTTTATTTGAATTACTCTGCGTGCGGATCCGCGAATATGAAAATAACGCTCCAGAATTTCAGCATTTTAATCAGAGATTAGCATCGACCCCGTGCGGTGTAAGTCTGTTACGGATCCTTATGGATCAACATGGGCTTAAAGCGGCTGATTTGGCACAAGAACTTGGCTCTAAATCTAATGTGAGTAATATTCTTAATGGTCGCCGGGCGCTCACCGTTCGCCATATCAAGGCGTTAAGCGAGCGTTTTAATCTCCCGGCTGAAGCGTTTATTGATAAGTAAAATCTCCACCCTACTCTTCTTCGTTCCCGCCCTCTTCATACGGGCCAAATGGCTTCGCGGGCAGAACGATATACGTGCCTTCAAACACTGCACCCGGCGTCTCGTCGCCAAAGATTTCGACCTGCATTTGTACCCGCGCTTTTCGTCCGCGCGCCAGACGGTCGAGATCGCCACTTAAGGCACCAAGGTCGGCTACCGCATGGGGTTTTCCGCTAATCGGTTTGCTATAGCGGATATGCGCATCCGCCAGAATAATCGTTCCGCCGAGGTGGCGTTCGCGCAGCATCAGCCAGATAAGCCCCCAACCAGTGAGCGTTGCCAGCGAGAATAAACTCCCGGCAAACAGCGTGTGATGCGGATTCTGATTGCCTGTTTCCGGCATGGTGGTGATAAATTTTTGCCCGGTATATTGCTGAATGCGCACACCCATTTTTTCACTCAGCGGGATGTGTTCATACCACGCTTGCTGGAGCTGGGCGCACCAGTCGCCGCGATGAAGAATATCATCCAGAGTGGCAACAGGTTTTATCATCAAAAAATGGCGAATAGGCGTGGTGGTTGGCGTGGTGATTTCTCCCTGATTAACAAACCCCAGCTTGGCGAAAAACTCCACCGCGTCTTCACGGGCGCTACAGGTCACGCGCTTAACGCCTTCCTGACGTGCCACCGACTCCAGGGTCATCGCCATCAGCGTGCCTAACCCTTTGTCCTGCACGTCGGGATGAACGGCCATAAAGCGAATGGACGCTTCATTGTCGGCATTAATATACAGTCGGCCTACCGCTACCAGATTACCCTGCTCGTCGACGACCATCTGGTGATGCGCCATCGCATCCCACGCGTCGCGTTCCGAACCTTTTGGTTGATGCAGGGGCTTACGCAACATTTCCCAGCGAAACTGTTAGTAACGCTCTAATTCTTCTTCTGTTTGTGGAACCCGAAGGTGATACATAGCGATACTCTCTCTTGTTTCCCGTGACAACCCTGGAAGCTGGCTCATACCTGCAACCAGAATGTCACGGGGCCATCATTGACCAGCGATACCTGCATATCCGCAGCGAAGCGTCCTGTTTGCGTGTTCATCTCTTGCTGACGGCAGCGTTCGACGAAATAGTCATATAACGCCTCTGCGCGATCCGGTGATGCGCCTTTGGAGAAACTTGGGCGCATCCCCCGTTCGGTATCTGCGGCAAGGGTAAACTGGGAAACCACCAGTACACTGCCGCCCGCCTGTTGCACGTTGAGATTCATCTTGCCTTCGGCATCGCTAAAGATGCGGTAGCCGAGCACACGCTCGCACAGACGGTTTGCTTTCTGTTCGTCGTCATCCTTTTCGACACCCAATAACACCAAAAGTCCCGCGCCAATTTCACCCGTCACTTCTCCCTCCACGGTGACGCTGGCACGGGTTACGCGTTGAATTAATGCAATCATGGTTCGTCGTCTTCTTCTTGTTCAGCAGCTTGTTTTAATTTGCGGTATTCCCCGAGAGTGACAGTAATTTCCGCGCCAAGCAAGACGATACACCATGTCCAGTAGACCCAAACAAAGAGAATGGGGATCACCGCCAGCACACCGTAAATGAGCTGATATGATGGGAACATGGTGATATAAAGCGCGAAACCTTTCTTTCCTGCTTCGAACAGGAGCGCGGCGACAAACGCGCCGACAATCGCGTCGCGGTTAGGTACACGGATGGTAGGAACGATGCTGTACAGCAGCCAGAAAGAGATCCACGACAACAGCAGCGGAAAAATACGCAGCACGTTGTCGATGACAGTATTGAGATCGCTCGCCCAGCGCAGAGACAGCAGATAGGAGCTGATCGCCAGACTGGCCCCTGCCAACAGCGGCCCCAGCGTTAAAATCATCCAGTACACGGCAAACGAGTAAATTTTGGGTCGCGCTCGTTTACTGCGCCAGATGGTATTCAACGCGCTATCGATGGAGTACATCAACAATAACGCCGTGACGATCAGCCCGCACGCCCCGACGGCGGTCATTTTGTTGGAATTGGCGACAAACTGTTCGATATATCGCTGGATAACATCGCCAGTAGCAGGCAGAAAGTTGGCAAAAATAAAGTGACGCAACTGAATGCTGACGTCGGAAAACATGGGAAAAGCGGCGAAAAGCGCAAAAACAACGGCAACCAGCGGCACTAATGAGAGCAACGACACATAGGCAAGGTTACCTGCCAGGGTTGTCATGTTGTCCTCATCAATGCGTTGCCAGAGTAGTTTTAGCCAGGCCCATAGTGGACGGGTACGATGCCTGGCTTTGTCCTGAATGGTTTTTAGCATAACACCTTCGCGAAATAGTCCGGGATGGTGGTTTTATCTTTCACCAGAATACTAGTAATGCCTAGCCGATTAGCTCCTTCTATATTATCGGCGTTATCGTCGAAAAAGACCGTATCGCTGGGTGAAAAACCTTCTGCCTGCAAAACATGCTGATAAATTCGTGCTTCAGGTTTGCGCATACCCAAGTCTTGCGACAGATAGATATGGTCAGCAGCATCACGGATTTCCGGATATTCCTCCGGCCAGAAGGTAGTATGCAGGCGGTTAGTATTGGAAAGCACCACCACGCGATGCCCCTGCTCACGCAGTTTATGCATGATGGCGATCACTTCCGGTCGTAGCGCAACAAATACCGCCTGCCAACCGTGGGAGAACTGCTCATAGCTTAGCGGCAGGGCCATCTCATGACACAGTGCCTCTGCAAACGCTTCGTCGCTAATTTCCCCACGCTCATGCTGATGAAACGCCTCGCCCATGTGGAAACTCTTCTTAAGCGTAGCCAGTGGAACACGCGTTAAATCGCTCCAGGCTTCCAGCACACGGTTAAAGTCGATATCGACAATCACATTACCTAAATCAAAGATATAGAGCATTTTTGCCTCCTTTCGCGCCACAAGAAATTAACTGTAGCGGGAAAGGATGGGTTTGGCTATGTGGCAATAAGGGTAATCTTGTGATGCTGATTGCGAAAAAGCAGAGTAATTTCACTGGCTTTTTCGCAATAGATGAATGGTTAAGATTCAGGTGTAAATTGCCAACGAGTTTCGATGACCAGCGGCTTATCTGGTGTCACAAATTCCGGCGTTAGATTTATTGCGTTAGGTGCCTGAGTCAGCGGGTTAATACAGGTGGCATCGGGCTGTTTATCAAATACCACCAGACTGTTTGCAGAAGAGGTCATGGTCATCGCGAGTTTACCAGGCCACAGTAACTTAACCTTCACCCCGTCATAAAAACCAAAACAGTCATCCCAGGGACCGACTTGAGGAGAGATACGATTTCCAGTTGGCAGTTCATCACTACCCGCTTCTTCTTGCCAGTCCGCATCAAAAAGCACCTGCAACGATTCTGTATTTTGCGGAGTCAGCTTTTTCGCAAACCACGGATGCCAGCCTGCGGAGGCCGGGAATGTATCGGCATATGAATGGACTTCCAGTTGCAAAACCAGCGCATCGTTCTCCAGCAAAAAAGTCTGAATCACTTCCCCTTGCCAGGGCCACGGTGAAGCCAGGGGCATACGTAAAGTCAGGGAATCTGCTGTTTTGTCGATGATTTCCCACGTTGAGTAACAAGCCATACCATGCAACGCATGTGGTGGTTTATTGGCGGGTAAAGAATAACATTGCCCACCAGCATTCAGCGTCGCATTCCCCAGTCGCCCTGCCCACGGCACCATTGGGAAACAGCCATACTGAAAAGCTCTGCGCTGCGGCTGCCATTGGCGTAATACTTCAGAACCAAATGCCTTTAACGAGGTTATCCTGGCACCATCATGCGGATAAATCTGCAGGTGAATATTGCCTTTTTCCAGCGTCACTAACTCTCCTACAGGCCCAGGCCATGGCGCGTCAAACGCCTGTTGTAGCGCCAGGTAATGCTCGTTTTTTCGTTCAGTTTTCATGAGATTGTTCCCTGATGTAGCGGTAAGAAGCGGTTTCTTGTTCATCGGTTGGCTCAATCAGCCAGACGCAAACAAAGGAAAGAACTGAGACAGCAAATAAAAACAGAGCGACATACCACGGTTTTCCTCCCCCTAGCGCCAGCAAACTTGAGGCGATAAGGGGGCTTAGTCCGCCAAGAATCGCGGAAAATTGATAAGCAAAAGAAAGGCCGGTATATCGTACTTTGGTACCGAACATGCGGGTGAAAAGTGTTGGCTGCACGGCAAACATCATCGTCGGACCTAAGTTGTAGCCAAGGATCATACTGCACCAGATGATGAGCGTACTTTTGCTATCCAGTAATAAGAAGAAAGGAAACGCGAACAGGACACAAAATCCTGCTCCCGACAAATACAGACTTTTTTGACCTATACGATCTGATAACCATCCAACCAATGGACAACTGAAAATACCGATCGCCGAGGCAATCAACATACCCGTCAGGGGAATATCTCGCGACAATGCTAATTGGCTGGAAATATAGACAATACCAAAGGCGTTAATAATATTAGAGGAGACACTTTCCGCCAGCCTCGCACCCAGTGCCAATAAAATATTTCGTGGATGTTTTTTGAATAATTCAATCAACGGAGGAACGGACTTTTCTTTATTATTCGTCGTTTTTTGCTTTTGAAAATCCAGCGTTTCTTCGGTATGCAGGCGGATAAACAGCCCAACGATCAACATCACCGCAGAAAGCCAAAACGGAATGCGCCATCCCCAGGAGAGAAACTGCTCCGAAGTAAGAAAATGGTTACAGAGAGCAAAAATACCGGTTGCCAGCATAATACCCACAGACGCAGCCGTTTGCGGGAGTGAACCTAAAAATCCGCGTCGGGATTCGGGCGCTGATTCTATGGTCATCAATGCCGCTCCGCCGTACTCGCCACCAAGACCAAAGCCCTGAATCAAACGCAGCACCATTAATACAAGCGGTGCCCAAATGCCAATTTCCTGATACGTCGGAATAAAACCAATCAAAAATGTGGAGCAACCGACAATAGCCAGCGTCCAGATAAGTGTTATTTTTCGCCCGATTTTATCGCCAAAATGACCAAAGACGATGCCACCTAAAGGACGAGTCAGAAAACCAACACCAAAGGTCGCAAAGGAAGCTATAAGACCTATAAAAGGATCGCTGTCTGGATAAAACAGCGGTGCAAATACCAGTCCTGCTGCCGTGCCAAAAATAAAGAAGTCATACCATTCCATTAACGCGCCTGCGAAACTGCCCATAACGACACGTCTCATGGCTTTACCGGAAAGCCCTTCACGCGGTGCGGGTAACTTTTCAGACATAATTTTCCTCTCCTGGTAGGCGAGAAATCTGGGATACGAACCACTAAACGTGGGCAGTTTGAATTAATGCGCATCGGCTTAAACCGATGCGCATTAAATTATTTCTTCAATTCAGCCAGAACCTCTGCGTCCTCAGCATCAACATTTGCACCCAGTGGTTCCCAATTAATCAATACACAGGTCAGGAATCCCAGGAATGGCACGATTGCCAACCAGTAAAACGCTTCGGTTTTCAACGCACCCCACAGCATCGGCCAGAAAATGAGTCCTGCAATTGCCCCTGTGCGCATAATAGCGCGGGCAAATCCGACCCCAGTAGGGCGAATAGCGGGAGGATAAGAGAGTGTGGCAATGGTCATGCCCAGCCCACCAGGACCCGCTGAATGGAAGAAAATAATTGATCCCAATAACCCTAAAGACAGCCAGGGATTAGTCGTTGCCAGTGCGCCTAACGACAGCAATGCTAAGGTCACAACAGCAAATCCATACATCGACTGTCGGCGAGTACCCAGTCGTTGGAGAATAAACGAGCCGATCATCCCGCCTGTCACCCCACAAAGGGCATTCACGACGGCAGAACCGGTCAACGCGCCAGTAAGCCCGCCACTTATTATTCCCGCCAACGTAAGAGGAAGATAAACACCTACGGCGTTATATTGCCACGCCTGCATGGTTGCCACGACACAGCCAAGAATGGTGCGTTTGCGGTAACGATCATTAAATAAGATGCCATATCCACCACTATATTTATTCTCTGCTTTTTCCGAGAATTTCGCTTCTGTTGTACCCGATGCCGCAACGCGAGCCTGAACACCATAACGTTTTCCCAGAATGTCGCACGCTTCCTGGTAACGCCCGACGCGTGCGGCCCACATTGCGGATTCACCAATAAAGAAGTAACGCAAAATCATGAAGATGACTGCAAAAATAGCTCCGATGAATATTCCGTAACGCCACAATTGTTCTTCAGCGATACCCGACAGAAGCAGCGGCAAAAGCACCAAATAAACAACGGTTGTCGAAACATACCAGGCCATTTGCCAGAGGTTGACCGACGTTCCGGTTTTCTTCGACGTTGAACCACGAAGCTCTGCCACGGCATTGGTTGCCAAAGGGAAGTCGATGCCTAAACCAAAGCCCATGATGACGCGGCACACCAGCACCCACCAGATACTGGGAGCAATAGCTACCGCTGCAGCACCGATGGTGCACAGCCCCATGCCAATAATAAATGCCCGCTTTTGCCCAAAGCGGTTTATTACTCGGTTCGCTAATAAACCGCCAATTAACGCGGCGATTAATACTGATGCATTGACGGTTGCAGCAAGACCCGGCGAAATGCCGAATTGAGCGGCAATGTATTTATTACCAAACCCCACCATCGCCGCCTGGTAGGCATCAATCAATATGCCGCCCAAAGCAATAAAAATAACGCCGATACTGGTGTTGATTGCAGAGTTCTTATTAACAATATCAATTACGTCCTGTGGCCGACTAATTGAATAAGTTGCAGGACTGGTGATTTGACTCATCGCAGTGTCCTTTTTAATTGTTGTAGGGTGGCGCTGACGTGACGCAGCGCCAGACAGAGATTTAGAAAATCATTCCGGCGCAAATTGCAGCATGACCTTTATGGAGTCATTTTGCTGCGCGCGTTCGAATGCCGCCGCTGCATCCTCAATGGCAAATAAATCGGTAACCAGTTCACTGGTATCAAACCGCCCATCCGCCAGCCATTCGATAACAGCATCGAAATCTTCAGGGATGTACATGCCAGAGTTGAGCAAGTCACGCTCGAAACGTTGCATCATCGGTAATGGTATTTCACGCGGCCCACTTGGTACGCCCATGCACACGACGGTGCCTCCGGCATATACACGGGTACATGCATCGTTAAGCGTGGCCTGCGCTGCAACGACATCAATCGCCCCCGTAAATCGCACATCTGCGGCCAGCTCACCTGGTGCCCAAACTTCTGCTGCGCCCAGTTTTAACGCCAGCGCGCGTTTGGCAGCGTCAGGTTCAATCACGGTAATCTTACCTGCCCCCATAATGCGCAGTGCCTGCACGATGGATAAGCCTATCGTTCCGGCACCAATCACCAGTACGCTTTCCAGAGAAGCTTTCGGCATTCGGTTAACGCAGTGACGAGCACAAGCCGCCGGTTCGGCAAAGGCCAACACTTTTAGCGGTAAAGAGGCTGGTGCGACATGGCAATTACGCGCAGGAACAATGTGTTGTGAGCGAGCAAAGCCCGGTGCGCGAAAACCAGCAACCTGCGGTGGTTCACAAAGATTAAAACGTCCTGCTTTGCAGGCTCGGCATTCCATGCAAGCCATGATGGGATCGACCACAACATGATCGCCCGGCTGTACATTTTTAACGTCGCTGCCCACTTCCGTAACGCGCGCTGCAATTTCATGACCGGGGACGACAGGCGGTTTGGCAAACGGATGACCGCCTTTCAGAACATGCAGATCCGAACCGCATATCCCGTAGAACACGGGCGCAATCCGTACTTCGTGCGGTTTAAGTTGCTGGTGTGGTACTTCAACATATTGAGTGGTGACTTTCCCAATATCTGAAAATAAAACCTGGGTAATTTTATCCATTGTTATTCTCCAGAATCGATATCCATAGGGGATTAGCGTTGCGCGATACCTTCATCGACAATTTCAGCCAGCCGTTGCAAGCGTGGAACGGAGACATCGCGCAGCATGGTTTGTGGATCTTGTGCACCAACAACCGACGCCCAAACCGCTCGTCCAGCCAGGAAGCCCGACGCACCACCTTTCATGGCAATACTTACTGCACGGCCAAAAATATCGGCATCAACGCCAGAAGAAAGAATTACCCACGGCATCTTCATCTGATCGTTAAGTTGCTGACAGGCAGCAAGTAAGGTTTTTTCATCGCCTTTGCCCCCTAATGGCATCTCGGCTTTGTAAAGATCAGCCTCTGTTCCACCAAGCTCTGCGGCGGCGGCAACAATGGCGCTTTCACGATCAAAGTCCCAACCGCGACGAGGTGGACGCACCACAGGTTCAATAATGCTAACCAGCCCGGCACTACGGCAGCGACGAACAAATTTATCAACCATTGCCAGACGTTCCTCTGCGGGTTCATCTTCACGCCAGAGTACAAGTAATTTCATTGCCTTAGCCCCCATTTCACGGGCTTTATGCGGGTCGACGGACATATCTATTTCAACGCTATCAACCGGGATGCCATTACCTGGGATAAAAAGATCGGCAGCGACAATCAGGCCGCAAGAATTAGCCACAGCGCCCTGCTCGACTATTTGTTCAAGACAAAATTGTTTATCCGCCAGAACGGCAGAAGCATAAGGAGAAAGGATTCGGGTCGCGGCAACTTTAAAATCGGTGAGTACACTGTCGGCGATGGGTTTTGGCTGCCCTGCTGCCGCAAACATCAGGCGCATGGCCTCACGCTGATCGACAGCTAACATGGCGAATCCACCACCTGGGCGGGAGATATCTTTCAGCGTAAATGGGGTGAAGTGGGATGACATAGAAACTCCTGTTAATAGATAAAATTAAAGACCAGCCTGCTGGCGAACCTGATTTAGCAGGGCGCTCCAGTCCTGCCGCCCTTTGCCGTCTTGACTTGCTGCGGCGTAATAACTTTCTGCTGCAATCCCCATATTGAGCGGCGCCCCCGTTTCCCGAGCGACGTCAACTGCAATACGCAGATCTTTCAATGCCAGGTCCACCATGAAGGCGGGAGAAAGATCACCTTTCAGCACTTTGCCAGGCCAGGTGGTCGTAAAATGTCCTTTCCCTGCTGCCGTACCACTCATCACCTTAATTGCGACATCAAGATTTAATCCCAGTGACTCACATAACACAGCGGCTTCGGAGGACAGCGCATTAAGCGCAATGCTCATATAGTTGTTAATTAGCTTCACGCGGATCCCCATTCCTGGGCCACCAGCCTCGACCAGCTCATTACCCATGCACATGAGAATCGGGCGTGCACGCGCAATCTGCTCATCAGTGCCGCCCGCTAAAATCAGCAATGTGCCATCAATCGCATTCACTGACGTTCTGCCCACGGGGGCGTCCATCATATTGATGCCTTTTTCTTGTAATTCCCGTATTAATGCATCGGTCTGTAAGGGATGAATAGTCGACATATCAATCACTAACGCGTCAGATGAAACAGTTTCACAGACGCCTTTTTCCCCCAACAGCACCTGTCGAACAATGTCCCCATTGGGAAGCATAGTGATGATAAATTCAGCGCTTGCTGCCGCTTCCGCTGGGGTTTGTGCCGCAGTGGCCCCCTGCGTAACTAGCGCATCGACGGCCTGTGTATTGACATCAAATACCTGTAATGAATGCCCTTTTTGCAATAGATTGTTAGCCATTGGGCTACCCATCTGCCCCAGCCCGAGAAATGCAATGGTTGCCATGAATACTCTCCTGTCTGACATTGACAAAATAATGACAATTGAAAATTCGTTTTCGTCTGTTTTTGAGCATATTTGTAATTTATGTTCAAAAACACGACACGCATCACTAATTTGATCATTTGTGTCATTTAAA
Organism: Escherichia sp. WS1118; assembly: GCF_046487695.1. Classification (NCBI taxonomy): domain Bacteria; kingdom Pseudomonadati; phylum Pseudomonadota; class Gammaproteobacteria; order Enterobacterales; family Enterobacteriaceae; genus Escherichia; species Escherichia sp. WS1118. The sequence continues at coordinate 30,568 of NZ_JBJQIZ010000020.1, forward strand.
TTGACCAAAGACGACAAAATTAAACAGGACAAGACAAATATGACCAGAATTGCATGCGTGGGTATCACAGTTCAGGACAGAATTTATTCTTTGCCCACTCTGCCGGAGGGTGGCGGGAAATATCAGGCAAATCATTATCTTGAGATTGGTGGCGGCCCGGCAGCAACAGCCGCTGTTGCAATCGCAAAGCTTGGCGTGGAGGTTGATTTCATCGGTCGCGTCGGCGATGACAGTTGTGGAAATACCTTACTTGCAGAACTTGAGGGTTGGGGCGTCAATACCGCATTTTGCCGCCGATATCCTAACGCCCGTTCGTCGCAATCAGCGATCCTCGTTGATCAGCATGGCGAACGGATTATCGTTAATTATCCAAGTCCTGATCTCGGTACTGATGCCGAATGGTTAGAAGCGATCGATTTCTCTCGTTATGATCTGATTCTGGCCGATGTTCGCTGGCATAGCGGTACTGAAAAAGCATTCTCGCTAGCGCGCCTTGCGGGTGTGACAACGCTTTTAGACGCCGATATGACACCGCAGGATATTTCTCCACTTGTCGCGCTTGCCGATCACGCCGTGTTCTCAACACCAGGGCTGAAACGCATGACTGGCCTGCAGTCACCTGAAGAAGGTTTGTTCCAGGCAACGACACAAACAGCAGGTAAAGTGTATGTTACGCTGGGTTCTGAAGGATCGTTGTGGATTGAAGATGGTCATTTGTGTCAACAGGAGGCATTTTCTGTCAATGTGGTTGATACCACTGGAGCAGGCGATGTTTTTCACGGCGCACTCGCGGTAGCGTTGGCAGAAAAAATGCCAACAAAAGAGGCTATTCGTTTTGCCAGTGCGGTTGCCGCGATGAAATGTACCCAGCCTGGCGGTCGGGCCGGCATTCCTAATCGTGAGCAAACCGAATCATTTTTGTCACTTTATGCGTAAAATGGTAAACATCTACCGAGGAGGGGCAAGGGAGTATTCATGAGTATCATCGAAGTGACAGGTAATCCACGCCATGACCAACTCGTTCATCTAATCGCAGAACGCGGTTATATGAATATTGAAGAACTGGCACAACTGCTGGATGTTTCAACGCAAACCGTGCGCCGGGATATCCGAAAACTCAGTGAGCAGGGCTTGATCACCCGTCATCATGGAGGGGCCGGGCGCGTCTCCAGCGTCATGAATACCGCTTTTGAGCAACGGGAACTTTCGCTCACCGCCGAGAAACGGGCGATCGCTGAGGCAGTCGCCGATTACCTTCCCGAACGCTGTACCGTCTTTATCACCATCGGTACAACCGTAGAAGCCGTTGCCAGGGCATTACTCAACCGGCGTGATTTACGCATTATCACTAATAGCCTGCGTGTGGCACAGATTCTTTATAAGAATCAGGATATTGAAGTGATGGTGCCGGGAGGCACTTTACGCGCTCATAACGGTGGGATTATCGGCCCAGGAGCCGTGGATTTTATTGAAGGCTTCCGCGCAGATTATTTAATCACCAGTATAGGTGCCATTGAACATGACGGCACCCTACTGGAATTTGATGTCAATGAAGCGTTAGTCGCGAGAACGATGATTAAACATGCGCGGAATACATTGTTAGTGGCCGATCATACGAAGTTTACCGCGTCTGCTGCCGTTTCAATTGGCAATGCACGGAATGTCAGGGCTTTTTTTACTGATGCCCCGCCTCCCAATTCTTTCTGCCAGTTGTTAAGTGAAGAGAATGTTGAACTGGTGGTTGCCGAGCAAGAAGTATCCTGAAATTGAAACTTCGGTTGATACGGTTTTCGTTGGCCGGATTAAGCACATCCGGCCACTAATTAAGCTTCAGCCGCCAACATCTCTTTCTTACGTTGGCTAATACGCTTAACCAGCATTACGGAAACCACCGCACCACAGAATGCGAAGCAGGCCATAATGCCAAACACGATTTTGTAGCCAATAATCCCCGGATTTAAATCCAGAATGTAGCCATACAGACTGAAGCAGAACATCGCCGGGGCGTAACCAATAAAGCTACCCAACGCCATCGCCGCGCCTGTTTTATTTTCAGCAATTTTTGCTTCGCCGATAGGTGCAAAAAATACGGCTCGCTGTGTGAAGACTATAGCGCCAAAGCCCAGCGTACATGCCATCCCTAAATAGACCGGCATACTTTCGTGCGGCAGCATAATCAACAGTACGAGCGCAGCGGTACTGATGATAAAGGTGTAGCATAGATATTTACTCGGCGATTTCAGGATCTTATCTGAAATCATGCCACCAATCGGTCCTCCAATCATTTTCAGACAGTATTGGTTAATGATGCCGTAAGCCCCCACCAGAGCAACGGGCAATAGATAGATGTTTTTCAGGAATGGAATGAAGAATGTTAGGCCACAGTAAACCGCGTAAACGAAGAAGACGTTGAAAGCGATAAGCCAGATGGTTTTGTCTCTCAGCACCGAGGTCATACTGGTGTTTTGCGATGCTCCGTCTTCTTTTTTCACCTCAACGGACGATGCCTCTTCTTTGTCATTCAGGACAAAGAAAATAATAATGCCTACGGCAATCACAATAAGGGAATAGAACCAGATGCCTGCTTTAAAACCCAATAAGCCACTGCCAAACCAGGTAAATACTGCCAACGCAGAAAATGCCACCACGGTATCGACAATACCACGCCCTGTTTCGAAGAAGCCAAACAACCGACCTTGTTGTTCGCTATTGCCCAATCGACTTACCGACTTGAGCAAGACCGGCCAGTTCATCATGTCGCAAGTAACGCCAAATAGCGCCCAGACAAAGAGGATGCCCCAATACCCCGGCATTGTCGTCAAATAAACACCCAGTAATCCTGTCGCAATGAGTGAGAATGACATGGTGTATCTGCGCGGTAGTTTATCGGCAAAATAAATAGACAGAAAAAAGCCCACTGTGGTGACAAATGAGTTTACCGACATAGCATTACCAATTTGACCATTGGTCAAATGGAAATATTCCTGCATCGGGATATAAAACGCATCTTTCAGCGACGGTAATTTATAAATTGTACCGCCACACAGTGTTAATAGGCTAAATAACGCCCATTTCTTTTTCGTGAGCATAACATTCCCTAAGCGATTTTTAAAATCACTGTTTTAAAGGCAATAAGATACCGACCATTCATATGGAATGGTTTTATTAACTGCGTATGAGTTAAAACTTATTAGTTGTTCAGAAGATGGTTTGCCTCTTGTTTGATTTGTTGTAGTACGTTACGCACATGATTTATCTGATTAATTGCATCTTCTTTTTCTTTACGTAACCGCGCATCCAGTAAATGATTTTCTGGCAATGGTGTTTCACTCATCTGGCGATAAGGGATCCACGGATTATCATCTTCGTCTTCAAAGCGGAACGCCGGTGCATAATAATCAACCTCTTCTTCCAGGCCATATGCCGTCACCTGCGGCTCATCATCACCCAGGCAGATAAGGTGCGTTAATAACGCTTTGAAGGGCATATCCCCCTGACCTGAAATACAGGCTTTATGTCCCAGGCCACCCTGTTCTTTAACAATCAAAGCATCTTTGATATGGACCTGAGTAATATGCGGTGCCATCGTTTTTAAAGCGTCGATGGGATGCTCATTTGCATTGATCATGTTCGCAAAATCAAACAGTAAGGAAAGAGACTCCATCTCACTTTCTTTGACCAGCGACACCAGCTCATGACTTTTTAAATCTTCATGCTGCTCGATCGTAAAAGTCAGGCCGCTGTCCTGATACGTTTCTCGTACATAGGTAATGTCGTTAGCGATAATCGATAATACGTCACGCAAATTACCTTCATAACGCGGATAAAAACGTACGGAGGATGCCCCAGTTTTCAACGCGATGGCGACGGCTTCGTCAATAGATTTTTTATCTGAGGCGCTGGTTTCAATATGAATATCAAGGTTCAGACGGCGGGCTTTATCCCCAAAGGCAGAGAGTTCTTTATCGTCCATATTACCAAGAGAAAAACGCTCTCCATCCAGAACATGGATTTTGACGCCACGTAGATTATTTTCACTTGCGATATCAAGTAAATCAGCAGGCAACACTCTTTCCAGTCGCATATTTAAATGAAAGGCATAAGCATGTAAATAAAGAGGAAGAGTGTCGACACGTTGTAGAATCTTTCTTGCGTTATTTATTGTCACCATAAAACACCTACAGATTAATGATGAGGTCTACGGCCTCAAATCGCCAATATTCAATATCTATCTGGACAATATTGCCCTGCTGGTCGGCGCGATGCTTTTCAATTAAGATCGCTGGCATACCCGCAGAACCGCCAAGATACTTGCTGATATCGCCCGGCATTCTGACGGGTTTGAAAATCAATTTTTTTACTACCGTCTCTTTTTGGTAGCACTTTTCCCAGACTGCAGAAAATGAGTGGTTTTCAAGTTGTTCAATAAAACCCGGGGCAACTTCAGGATTAATATATGTTTCGTGATAGAAAACTTTATGTCCTTCCAGCGCTCCCCAGCCGGTGATGCGATAGAGTTCAGTTGATGGTGTCACTGTAATCAGTGGCACGAGCGTCTCGGGAATATCTCTGGTACGGCTTTTCTCGGTAAACCCCCAGGAAGGCTCCCGCCCTTGCTCAATTGCAGCCCGCTGAAAGCTCGCCGACAGCTCTGGACTGTAATTAAATCGCGGCTGGGTCACGAACCACCCTTTACGATCCTTACGGAAGATTTTGGATTCTGCCTCGAGGTTCAACAACGCCTGGCGCAGCGTCATACGTTTAATGCCCAGCAGTTCTCCCAGCTCTCTTTCTGAAGGGAGTTTTCCACCCGGCGTGGTGATGCCATCTTTCAACCACCGATCCAGTTTCTCTTTTGCATTTTCTACGGTGGATTGATTCTCCGCCATTGTTTAATCCTTTTGGTTTAAACCAGATGAGGCATCTTACGCTTACGCCAAAAAAGAAAGCAATTAACGGCGTATGACTTTGCAGATAATTGTGACAAAGCTCTCTATTGACGTAATCACAGACTTATAAGGGAGATACTCGCATTGGTGTGCGCTCACGACAGGCAAAAAAAAACCTGCCATCGCTGGCAGGTTTTTTATGACTAAAAAACGAAATTAATCGTCTTTCGGTGCGCGGTTAGCGCGACGACGATCGTTTTCCGTCAGGTGACGTTTACGAATACGAATAGAGGTCGGAGTCACTTCTACCAGTTCGTCATCATCGATGAACTCCAGAGCTTGTTCCAGAGTCATGCGGATAGGCGGAACCAGAACAACGGCTTCGTCAGTACCGGAAGCACGCATGTTGGTCAGTTTCTTACCGGTCAGGCAGTTTACAGTCAGGTCGTTAGAGCGGCTATGAATACCGATAATCTGACCTTCGTAAACTTCAGCACCGTGACCGAGGAACAGCTTACCGCGATCCTGCAGACCGAACAGCGCGAACGCGACCGCTTTACCCTGACCGTTAGAGATCAGTACGCCGTTCTGACGCTGACCCACTTCACCCGGACGTACGTCGTCGTAGTGGCTGAAGGTGGAGTACAGCAGACCAGTACCGGAAGTCATGGTCATGAACTCAGAACGGAAGCCAATCAGACCACGGCTTGGGATCACGTAGTCGAGACGTACGCGGCCTTTACCGTCTGGATTCATGTTTTTCAGGTCGCCTTTACGTTCGCCCAGCGCCTGCATTACAGAACCCTGATGCTGTTCTTCAACGTCCAGCGTCACGTTTTCATACGGCTCTTGTTTACGACCGTCGATTTCACGGAAGATAACCTTCGGACGGGATACCGCCAGTTCGAAACCTTCACGACGCATGTTTTCGATCAGAACAGACAGGTGCAGTTCGCCACGACCAGAAACGCGGAACGCATCGGCGTCTTCGGTTTCTTCTACGCGCAGCGCAACGTTGTGTACCAGTTCTTTGTTCAGACGATCCAGGATCTGACGAGACGTTACGAACTTACCTTCTTTACCGCAGAACGGCGAGGTGTTAACGCAGAAGAACATAGAAACGGTCGGCTCATCAACGGAGAGTGCCGGCAGCGCTTCAACGTTTTGCGTGTCGCAAACGGTGTCAGAAATGTTCAGTTCGCCAAGACCCGTGATCGCCACGATATCGCCAGCTTCCGCCAGATCGGTTTCGATACGTTCCAGACCGAGGTGGCCCAGCACTTTACCGACTTTCGCGTTGCGGGTTTTACCTTCGCTATCGATGATAGTAACCTGCTGGTTCGGCTTCACTTTACCGCGCTTGATGCGGCCAATGCCGATAACGCCAACATAGCTGTTGTAATCGAGCTGAGAAATCTGCATCTGGAACGGACCGTCAAGGTCAACGTCCGGCGCAGGAACGTGGTCAACAATCGCCTGGTACAGCGGGGTCATGTCTTCCGCCATATCTTCGTGGTCCAGACCCGCGATACCGTTCAGCGCAGAAGCGTAAACGATCGGGAAGTCCAGCTGCTCGTCGGTCGCGTCGAGGTTAACGAACAGATCGAATACCTGATCCACAACCCAATCAGGACGCGCGCCAGGGCGGTCAACTTTGTTGATAACAACAATCGGCTTCAGGCCGTAAGCAAACGCTTTTTTGGTTACGAAGCGCGTTTGCGGCATCGGGCCGTCAAATGCGTCAACCACCAGCAGCACTGAGTCTACCATGGACATTACACGTTCAACTTCACCACCGAAGTCGGCGTGCCCCGGGGTATCAACGATGTTGATACGGTAATCATTCCATTTGATAGCGGTGTTTTTCGCGAGGATGGTAATCCCACGCTCTTTCTCCAAATCGTTGGAGTCCATCACGCGCTCTTGGGTTTCGGCACGAGAGTCGAACGTACCGGATTGTTGGAGCAGCTTGTCTACCAGGGTGGTTTTACCATGGTCTACGTGCGCGATGATGGCGATATTACGCAATTTTTCGATCACAACTTTGCCTCAGGCATTAGAAATAGCGCGTTATTGTACACGGATTAATCGCACTACAAAACAGGATCACAAACATCCTCCGCAAACAAGTATTGCAGAGTCCCTTTGTGATCGCTTTCACGGAGCATAAAAAGGGTTATCCAAAGGTCATTGCACCAATATGGTGCTTAATGTTCCCATTGAAGCACTATATTGGTGCAACATTCACATCATGGTGCAGCCCTTTTGCACGATGTTAAGCATGATAACGCCTTTTAGGGGCAATTTAAAAGTTGGCACAGATTTCGCTTTATCTTTTTTACGGCGACACGGCCCATTTAATTGCAGATTTCGTTACCACGACGACAATGACCAATCCAGGAGAGTTAAAGTATGTCCGCTGAACACGTACTGACGATGCTGAACGAGCACGAAGTGAAGTTTGTTGATTTGCGCTTCACCGATACCAAAGGTAAAGAACAGCACGTCACTATCCCTGCTCATCAGGTGAATGCCGAATTCTTCGAAGAAGGCAAAATGTTTGACGGCTCCTCGATTGGCGGCTGGAAAGGCATTAACGAATCCGATATGGTGCTGATGCCAGACGCATCCACCGCAGTGATTGACCCGTTCTTCGCCGATTCTACCCTGATTATCCGTTGCGACATCCTTGAACCTGGCACCCTGCAAGGCTATGACCGTGACCCGCGCTCTATTGCGAAGCGCGCTGAAGATTACCTGCGTTCTACTGGCATTGCCGACACCGTACTGTTCGGGCCAGAACCTGAATTCTTCCTGTTCGATGACATCCGTTTCGGATCGTCTATCTCCGGTTCCCACGTTGCTATCGACGATATCGAAGGTGCATGGAACTCCTCCACCCAATATGAAGGTGGTAACAAAGGTCACCGTCCGGCAGTGAAAGGCGGTTACTTCCCGGTTCCGCCGGTAGACTCAGCTCAGGATATCCGTTCTGAAATGTGCCTGGTGATGGAACAGATGGGTCTGGTGGTTGAAGCTCATCACCACGAAGTCGCTACCGCAGGTCAGAACGAAGTGGCTACCCGCTTCAATACCATGACCAAAAAAGCTGACGAAATTCAGATCTACAAATATGTCGTGCACAACGTGGCGCATCGTTTCGGTAAGACCGCGACCTTTATGCCAAAACCGATGTTCGGTGATAACGGTTCCGGTATGCACTGCCACATGTCGCTGTCTAAAAACGGCGTCAACCTGTTTGCTGGCGACAAATACGCAGGTCTGTCTGAACAGGCGCTGTACTACATTGGCGGCGTAATCAAACACGCGAAAGCGATTAACGCCCTGGCAAACCCGACCACCAACTCTTACAAGCGTCTGGTCCCGGGCTACGAAGCACCGGTAATGCTGGCTTACTCTGCGCGTAACCGTTCTGCGTCTATCCGTATTCCGGTGGTTTCTTCTCCGAAAGCACGTCGTATCGAAGTACGTTTCCCGGACCCGGCGGCTAACCCGTACCTGTGCTTTGCTGCCCTGCTGATGGCCGGTCTTGATGGCATCAAGAACAAGATCCATCCGGGCGAAGCCATGGACAAAAACCTGTATGACCTGCCGCCAGAAGAAGCGAAAGAGATCCCACAGGTTGCAGGCTCTCTGGAAGAAGCACTGAACGAACTGGATCTGGATCGCGAGTTCCTGAAAGCCGGTGGCGTGTTCACGGATGAAGCGATCGATGCGTACATCGCTCTGCGTCGCGAAGAAGATGACCGCGTGCGTATGACTCCGCATCCGGTAGAGTTTGAGCTGTACTACAGCGTCTAATAGTTGAAGTTGTACTACCCGGCGCAACAACGCCGGGATTTAGTTGCCGTGGAAACTTTCAGCCCATCTCTGCATGGGCTTTTTTCTCCGTCAATTCTCTGATGCTTCGCGCTTTTTATCCGTAAAAAGCTATAATGCACTAAAATGGTGCAACCTGTTCAGGAGACTGCTTTATGGCAACAGGCACGCAGCCCGATGCTGGGCAGATCCTCAACTCGCTGATTAACAGTATTTTGTTAATCGATGACAATCTGGCGATCCATTACGCCAACCCCGCCGCGCAACAACTGCTCGCCCAAAGCTCCCGCAAATTGTTTGGTACGCCGTTACCGGAACTGTTGAGCTACTTCTCATTAAATATCGAGCTGATGCAAGAAAGTCTGGAGGCGGGGCAAGGTTTTACCGATAACGAAGTGACGCTGGTCATCGACGGGCGCTCGCATATCCTTTCTGTGACGGCTCAGCGTATGCCGGACGGCATGATCCTGCTGGAGATGGCACCGATGGATAACCAGCGCCGCTTAAGTCAGGAACAGCTACAGCACGCCCAGCAGGTTGCTGCCCGTGATTTAGTGCGCGGCCTGGCACATGAGATTAAAAATCCGCTTGGCGGTTTACGTGGCGCGGCGCAGCTGCTCAGCAAAGCATTACCTGACCCGTCACTACTCGAATATACCAAAGTGATTATCGAACAGGCGGACCGGCTGCGAAATCTGGTCGACCGTCTGTTGGGGCCGCAGCTGCCCGGTACGCGCATTACCGAAAGTATTCACAAAGTGGCTGAACGCGTGGTGACGCTGGTGTCGATGGAACTGCCGAACAACGTGCGGTTGATTCGGGATTACGACCCCAGCCTGCCGGAACTGGCGCACGACCCGGATCAAATTGAACAGGTCTTGCTGAATATTGTGCGCAATGCGCTACAGGCGCTGGGGCCGGAGGGTGGTGAAATCATTCTACGTACCCGCACAGCGTTTCAACTGACCTTACACGGCGAGCGCTATCGGCTGGCGGCGCGGATTGATGTGGAAGATAACGGGCCGGGCATTCCGCCTCATTTGCAGGATACGCTGTTTTACCCGATGGTCAGCGGCCGCGAAGGTGGCACCGGGCTTGGCTTATCCATCGCCCGTAATTTGATTGATCAGCATTCAGGCAAAATTGAATTTACCAGTTGGCCAGGTCATACCGAGTTCTCGGTTTACCTGCCTATCAGGAAATAAAGGTGACGTTTATGCAACGAGGGATAGTCTGGGTAGTCGATGACGATAGTTCCATCCGTTGGGTGCTTGAACGTGCGCTCGCTGGAGCGGGTTTAACCTGTACGACATTTGAGAACGGCGCGGAAGTACTGGAGGCGCTGGCGAGCAAAACGCCGGATGTGCTGCTTTCAGATATCCGTATGCCGGGAATGGACGGGCTGGCGCTGCTCAAGCAGATTAAACAGCGCCATCCGATGCTTCCGGTCATCATTATGACCGCACATTCCGATCTGGATGCTGCCGTCAGCGCCTATCAACAAGGGGCATTTGATTATCTGCCCAAACCGTTTGATATCGACGAAGCCGTGGCGCTGGTTGAGCGCGCCATCAGTCATTACCAGGAACAGCAGCAGCCGCGTAATGTTCAGCTTAACGGCCCAACGACCGATATCATCGGTGAAGCGCCAGCCATGCAGGACGTGTTCCGGATTATCGGTCGGCTTTCGCGTTCTTCTATTAGCGTGCTGATTAACGGCGAATCCGGCACCGGTAAAGAACTGGTCGCTCATGCCCTGCATCGCCACAGTCCGCGAGCCAAAGCGCCGTTTATCGCGCTCAATATGGCGGCTATCCCGAAGGATTTGATCGAATCCGAACTGTTTGGTCACGAGAAAGGCGCATTTACCGGCGCGAATACCATTCGTCAGGGGCGTTTTGAACAGGCTGATGGCGGTACATTATTTCTCGATGAAATTGGCGATATGCCGCTGGATGTGCAGACGCGTTTGCTGCGCGTGCTGGCAGACGGTCAGTTTTATCGCGTTGGCGGCTATGCGCCGGTGAAAGTAGATGTGCGGATTATCGCTGCCACTCACCAGAATCTTGAACAGCGGGTGCAGGAAGGCAAGTTCCGTGAGGATCTGTTCCACCGCCTGAACGTCATCCGCGTTCATCTGCCGCCACTGCGCGAACGTCGGGAAGATATTCCCCGTCTGGCACGCCATTTTTTACAGGTTGCCGCGCGAGAGCTGGGCGTAGAAGCGAAGTTGCTGCATCCGGAAACCGAAGCCGCGCTGACGCGTCTGACGTGGCCAGGCAACGTGCGCCAGCTGGAAAACACCTGCCGCTGGCTAACGGTAATGGCTGCCGGACAGGAAGTGTTGATTCAGGATTTGCCTGGCGAACTGTTTGAATCCACCGTAGCAGAAAGCCCTTCGCACATGCAGCCGGACAGTTGGGCAACGCTGTTAGCACAGTGGGCAGACAGAGCGCTGCGTTCCGGTCATCAAAACCTGCTTTCCGAAGCGCAGCCTGAGCTGGAGCGGACGTTACTGACCACCGCGTTGCGGCATACGCAGGGGCATAAACAGGAAGCGGCGCGGCTACTTGGCTGGGGCCGCAACACCCTGACGCGTAAGTTAAAAGAGCTGGGGATGGAGTGATTCACGGCTTGTGTGTAAAGATTGATTATTGAGCGCAAATTGCTGGTATTTTGCGCTTTACTGTTCCGATAAGTTCAGTATGATCTTGCCCGGAAAACGGGGAGAGTCATTATGCTGGAATCAATAATTAATCTGGTATCGAGTGGCGCAGTTGACAGCCACACACCGCAAACTGCTGTTGCTGCCGTGCTGTGTGCCGCGATGATAGGGCTGTTTAGCTGAAGCTCGTTGTTTACGCCGGATGCGGAGAAAGTCGTAGGCCTGATAAGACGCAACCAGCGTCGCATCAGGCGTTGATTGCCGGATGCGGCGTAAACGCCTTATCCGGCCTACAAAAGCAATAATTTCAACAGATTTTGCAGGCCTGATAAGCGTAGCGCATCAGGCAATCTTGTTCTCAGCACATTGATGGCGCTTTCGTTTTCTACTTTGTAAACGAAGCGCCATTCACAATTTAAATCACCCGAGAGAACTGCTGCATCCGCGCTTTCTGGCGCAGATAGGTATCAAAGCACATGCAAATGTTGCGGATCAGCAAGCGACCTTTCGCCGTCACCTGTATTCCCTTCTCATCCACATCCACCAGCCCATCTTTTGCTAACGGGGCGAGCAACTTGAGATCTTCCGCAAAGTAATCAGCGAAGAGCAAATCCCACTGTTGCTCAATAGGGGCGTAATCCAGACGGAAGTTGCAGATGAGCGACTTAATCACATCGCGGCGAATACAGTCATCACGCGTTAGCGCAATACCACGCCACAGCGCATTGCCTTGTTCATCCACTTGCTGATAGTACTGCTTCAACTCTTTCTGGTTCTGCGCGTAGCAGTCGCCAATCATGCTGATGGCGGAAACGCCCATCCCCAGCAGATCGGTATCGCCCTGAGTGGTGTAGCCCTGGAAGTTACGATGCAGCACGCCTTCACGCTGGGCCACCGCCAGCTCGTCATCCGGACGGGCAAAGTGATCCATACCGATAAACTGATAGCCCGATTGTGTCAGGAAGGCGATGGTTTCCTGCAGGATATCGAGTTTTTGCTGCGGACTCGGCAGGTCAGCGTCTTTGATTTTGCGCTGAGCAGCAAAAATGGTCGGCAAATGCGCGTAGTTAAAGACGCTCAGACGATCGGGGTTCAGCTCCGCCACGCGTTTCAGGGTAAAGGCGAAACTCTCCGGCGTCTGTTTCGGCAGGCCGTAAATCAGGTCGATGTTGGTGGAGGTAAAGCCAATCTCACGCGCATGGTTAAGCAGTGCAAAGATGAACTCTTCATCCTGCTCGCGGTTAACCAGACGTTGCACTTCTTTGTTGAAGTCCTGCACGCCCATGCTCAGCCGATTAAAGCCTTCGGCGCGTAAATGATCGAGTACATCCAGTTCGATTTCCCGCGGATCGACTTCGATCGAGATCTCCGCATCGGCATTGAACTGGACGTTTTCGCGCAGCAGCTTCATCAGACGGCTGATTTGCGCTTTGTTCAGATACGTCGGCGTACCACCGCCCCAGTGCAGCTGGCTCACCTTGCGCCCGGCAAAAAGCGGTGCACGATGGACGATTTCTTGCTCCAGCGCGTCCAGATACTGATCGGCCTTGTGCTGCTGGCGAGTAACTATCTTATTGCAACCGCAGAAGTAACAAAGCTTATGGCAGAACGGAATATGTACGTAGAGAGATAATGGACGCTCAGGATAGCGCGCCACGGCTTGTAAAAACGCCTGTTCGCCGAAGTCTTCTGAAAACTCCAGCGCGGTCGGGTACGAGGTGTATCGTGGCCCGGAATAGTTATATTTCTGGATCAGGGCCAGATCCCAGTCGATTTGCTGTACAGACATGCTCACTCCTTCCGATGGCGTCTCTGGCGGCTACGGCGTACCGGCGGATGCCCGTTTCGGGTCATCAGCCGGTTGCGCAGCCACTTTTGTCGCCGCGACAACCGCTGTAGTTTAACGAATAACCACACCAGATAACATATAACCGGAAGGGTTATCAGCAGAACGGGAAGGCCCACGGCGGCAATCCGTTAGTTGCCCCGCAGCAGACGCATCATGTCTTCTTGCTTCTCGTCTTCTTCCTCTTCTTCGTCATCGTCATAAGAGAGGCCGAGTTTCTGCATCAACTCATCAATACGATCCAGTTTAGCATCCACCCAGGATTGCTCTTCGGCGCTCAGGGTTTCGCCTGCTTCCAGACGTTCCAGCAGCGCATCCAGACGCTCATCCGTTTCCAGTAACTCCAACTCCGCCTGCGGTGAAAGCATAGGTTTCTCACTCTTCGGTTTGTGCTGTTTGGTGACTTTTTCAGTCACGCCCAATGGAATAGGGGTTTTACTGCCAATACGTGGATCTTTTGGTGCGTTCTGACCTTTGCTGCCTGACGTGGTGTTACCGCCCGCTGCGCGGCTGCCCGGCGCATGACCACGACGTTTTTTCTGACGCTTACGGTCACGAGCTTCCTGATCCAGCTCCTCGCGTGTTTTTCGACGCGCTTTTGCATGACCTTTGCTGCGTGAGTTTGAAGATGATGGTTTCATAATGGTTCGTCTTTTAGCCGTTTTATTCAGTATAGATTTGCGGCGGAATCTAACAGAAAGCAAGCAAAGAAAAAAGGCGACAGATTACTCTGTCGCCTTTTTTCCTGACTCATAACCCTTAACGGGTCTTACAATCCTTGCAGGCCGCCAACACACCCTGTTTTTCCATTAGCCGGAACAATCCGTGTTGATTCCATTTCCATTTAATTACGTCTCCGGACGTTTATCTTCCTGACAATCCTCTGTCTTCGCCTCCTGGCGCTCCTGACCCTCATCCTGAGTCATTGTTCCTGTTAGCGTCCTCGCTCTATGGGTGCTACTTTACGCCTTTGCTTTAAATAAACAATCAACCGCCATCAGTATTTGCACATTTTCAGAGTTTTATATAAAAGCAATTCACTGATTTATATAGCTTATTTGACATGCGTCGCAGAATTTTCTCTGCTATTTCGCATAAAGACTATCGGCAATGTCTCACAAAGCATATGGCTTTTACTTACAACGCTCACGCCGAAAAATCCGCCTTTTATTATGGTTCAGGTATAATCGCCGCAAAGCTTTGACTGATGGAGACGACCGCTTTGACTAATTTGAATTATCAACAGACGCATTTTGTGATGAGTGCGCCTGATATTCGCCACCTACCTTCCGATACCGGAATTGAAGTGGCTTTTGCAGGCCGTTCCAACGCAGGTAAATCCAGCGCGCTGAACACGCTGACTAACCAGAAAAGCCTGGCTCGTACCTCAAAAACCCCAGGGCGCACCCAGCTTATCAACCTGTTTGAAGTGGCTGACGGCAAGCGTCTGGTTGACTTGCCTGGGTACGGTTATGCGGAAGTCCCGGAAGAGATGAAGCGCAAATGGCAGCGCGCGCTCGGCGAGTACCTCGAAAAACGTCAGAGCCTGCAAGGTCTGGTGGTGCTAATGGATATTCGCCATCCGCTGAAAGATTTGGATCAGCAGATGATTGAGTGGGCGGTAGACAGCAATATCGCCGTGCTGGTACTGCTGACCAAAGCGGACAAACTGGCAAGCGGCGCACGTAAAGCGCAATTGAATATGGTGCGTGAAGCGGTGCTGGCGTTTAACGGTGATGTGCAGGTTGAAACGTTTTCTTCGCTGAAGAAACAAGGCGTGGACAAGCTGCGGCAGAAACTGGATACCTGGTTTAGCGAGATGCACCCTGTAGAAGAAACGCAGGACGGCGAATAATTTTCTTGCCTTAATGCTTGTGCCGGATGTGGCGTATCCGGCCCGTAAATTCAATAGATTACAATTCTACCGTTGGCCTGATAAACATGGCGTATCAGGCATTACGGATCTTTTCTTTCGCCCAATAAAAAACGCCCCAGTCATTACTGACTGGGGCGGCTAAAATATTCAGCCAAATCCGATTACGTGAAGTAAAAGGTCTGAAAGATAGAACATCTTACCTCTGTACCCTACGCGACTAACTTTACTCTTTTTTGTTCAGTTCAGAAAGCATTTTTTGTAATTTTTTTTCAGTTGTTGCATAGGAATTTCTAATAGCCATCACAAAACGTGACAGCTTATGTTGCTTACTTACGAAAAAAGGGCATGTTCAGGCGAATCTTAGTGCGCCTGATCCCAGTTTTCGCCACTCCCCACTTCCACCAGCAACGGCACATCCAGACGGGTACAGTTTTCCATCAGTTGATGAATCTGCTTCGCGACGGCATCGACATCATCTTTATGGACTTCAAATACCAGTTCATCGTGTACCTGCATGATCATACGAACGCGCGGTTGCTCAGCCTGTAGCCACGCATCAACGGCAATCATCGCCCGTTTGATAATGTCGGCGGCGGTTCCCTGCATTGGCGCGTTAATGGCTGCACGTTCAGCCGCTGCACGACGAGCACCATTGCTGGATTTGATATCCGGCAGATACAGACGGCGTCCGTCCAGCGTTTCAACGTAGCCCTGCTCTTTCGCCTGAGCACGGGTGCGTTCCATATACTCCAGCACGCCAGGGTAGCGTTCGAAGTAAAGGTCCATGTACTTCTGCGCTTCTTTACGCGGAATGTTCAATTGCCGCGCCAGACCGAAAGCACTCATGCCATAAATCAGACCAAAGTTGATCGCTTTCGCGCTACGACGTTGCTCGCTGGTGACGGTTTCCAGTGGCAAACCAAACACTTCTGCCGCCGTTGCACGGTGGATATCTTTTCCTTCGGCGAATGCGGTCAGCAAGCCTTTGTCACGCGAGAGATGCGCCATAATGCGCAGTTCAATCTGCGAGTAGTCCGCTGAGACAATCACATAATCCTCTGGCGCAATAAACGCCTGGCGGATACGGCGACCTTCTTCATTACGCACCGGAATGTTTTGCAGGTTAGGATCGGTTGACGATAAACGTCCCGTTGCGGTTACTGCCTGGTGATAAGAGGTATGTACACGCCCGGTTTTCGGGTTGATCATCAACGGCAGCTTGTCGGTGTAGGTCGATTTCAGCTTCGCCAGACCACGATACTCCAGAATCACTTTTGGCAACGGATAGTCCAGCGCCAATTCTTCCAGTACCTCTTCCGACGTTGACGGCGCGCCACCCGGCGTTTTCTTCAGCGGTTTAATGCCCTGTTTTTCAAACAGAATGGTTTGTAACTGCTTGGTGGAAGAAAGGTTAAATTCTTCACCTGCAATTTCATGCGCTTTCTTTTCCAGCTCAGCCAGACGCAAGGTGAGCTCTTCAGAGTGATTGTGCAGCACTTTCGGATCGATCTTCACACCGTTACGTTCAATGCGTGAAAGCACCGGCACCAGCGGCATTTCGATATTCTCGAAGACGTTCAACGGCCCTTTGTGTTTTTGCAGATCCGGCCACATTTTCAGATGCAACTGCAAGGTGACATCTGCATCTTCGGCGGCGTAACGTCCGGCTTCTTCGAGGGCAATCTGGTTAAAGGTCAGTTGATTTTTGCCTTTACCCGCAATCTCTTCAAAAGTGATGGTTTTGTGCTTCAACCAACGTTCCGCGAGGCTGTCCATATCGTGACGTCCGGCAACGCTATTGAGAATGTAGGACTCCAGCATGGTATCAAACGCAATCCCACGTAGTTCAATGCCGTAGTTCGCCAGAATACCGCGATCGTATTTCAGGTTTTGCCCGACCTTCAGCGCCTTTTCATCTTCCAGCAGCGGTTTTAGCAGCTCGAGTGCACGCTCGCGAGAGATTTGATCGGGCGCATCAAGATAATCATGAGCAACCGGAATATATGCCGCTACGCCTGGCTCGATAGCAAAAGAAAGCCCGACCAGGTTAGCAGAGATGTTATCAAGGCTGTCAGTTTCGGTATCAAATGCAAATACCGGCGCTTTTTCCAGCTTCGCAATCCACTCTTTCAGTGTTTCTTCATCAAGGATGGTGACGTAGTTGTCATAAGAAATCACCGTTGCCGTCACTTCTGGCGCTTCGTCTGCAACACTGGTTTCCTGCGGCCTGGCTGCGGGTTTCGCCCCTTTAGCCTGTAGCCATTTTCCCGCTTCGACATCAGCAGTCCAGCGTTTGAACTCATACTTTTTGAACAGACCTAACAACTCTTCCGCCGCCGGTGGCTGCACTTCCAGTTGTTCACAGGTCAGCTCCAGTTCAACGTCGGTTTTAATCGTTGCCAGCTGGTATGAGAGATAAGCAACTTCTTTGTTTTGCTCGAGCTTCGCTGCCATTGTTTTCGCGCCACGGAAGCTCAACCCAGCAATTTTTTCTGGCTCGGCATACAGCGTATCCAGCCCGCCAAGACCTTGCAGCAATGCCTGCGCGGTTTTTTCACCGACGCCCGGTACGCCAGGAATGTTATCAGAGGAGTCACCCATCAGCGCCAGGAAATCGATGATCAGTTCTGGCGGCACGCCGTACTTATTCACCACCTCTTCCGGTCCGAGGATGGTATTCGTCATGGTATTGATAAGCGTAATATTTGGCGTCACCAGCTGCGCCATATCTTTATCGCCAGTGCTGATCAGCACCGGACGCCCGGTTTTTTCGGCTTCGCGCGCCAGAGTACCAATAACGTCGTCCGCTTCTACGCCAGAAACCGCCAGCAGCGGCAGTCCCATCGCTTTAACCATCGCGTGCAGAGGTTCGATTTGTGCTCGCAGATCGTCCGGCATTGGCGGGCGATGTGATTTGTAATGTTCAAACAGTTCATCACGAAAGGTTTTTCCCTTGGCGTCAAAGACCACCGCTGCATGCGTCGGTTTATATTGCATGATCAGACTGCGCAGCATGTTGAGGACACCATACATCGCACCGGTCGGCTCGCCTGCGCTGTTAGTCAGCGGGGGAAACGCGTGATATGCGCGATAAAGATAAGATGAACCATCTACAAGGATAAGTGGATTTTGGGGGATCTGAACCATAATGTCCGTGCCTGTTTATCAGATTATGGGTAAAGGATGCCACAGACAGGATGAAAACATGAGTTTTTCACCGCTTTTCGTGAAAATCTTTTGTAGATCTTCTGGATCGCTCGCAAATCGTCATGTGGATAACTTTGTGCATAAATTATTTACATCGCTTTTAATTTATTATCATGCTTTTTACAGCATGATGTTTATCTTTGTTTTTCATGCAGTTAAAAATAAAGCCATCCCTAATAATTGAGATGATGGGATTTTTTCTAATGTGGATAGATATGAATTATTTTTCTCCTTAAGGATCATCCGTTATTTGGGTCGTTTTCTGCTAAAATCTGCGCCTTGCGCTTCTTTAGCGCACTGTCTATGGCTAACCTTTTGAATAAATTCATTATGACGAGAATACTCGCTGCGATAACCCTTTTGCTGAGTATCGTATTGACCATTTTGGTCACTATTTTTTGTTCCGTCCCGATCATCATTGCCGGGATTGTAAAACTATTGCTACCTGTGCCAGTCATTTGGCGAAAGGTTTCGCGTTTTTGTGATTTTATGATGTATTGCTGGTGTGAAGGTCTGGCGGTATTACTGCATCTGAACCCACACCTGCAATGGGAAGTTCACGGGCTGGAAGGGTTAAGTAAGAAGAACTGGTATCTGCTTATTTGTAACCACCGTAGTTGGGCAGATATTGTCGTACTGTGCGTGCTGTTTCGTAAGCACATTCCGATGAATAAATATTTCCTCAAGCAGCAGCTGGCCTGGGTGCCTTTTCTTGGCCTGGCGTGCTGGGCGCTGGATATGCCGTTTATGAAGCGTTATTCCCGCGCTTATTTATTACGTCATCCGGAGCGACGTGGTAAAGATGTTGAAACCACTCGGCGTTCTTGTGAAAAGTTTCGCCTGCACCCCACCACTATTGTCAATTTCGTTGAAGGCTCCCGTTTCACGCAAGAAAAACATCAGCAAACCCACTCCTCTTTTCAAAACTTGTTGCCACCAAAGGCGGCAGGCATTGCGATGGCGCTAAATGTACTGGGTAAACAATTCGATAAACTGCTTAATGTTACGCTGTGTTATCCGGACAATAACCGTCAGCCGTTCTTCGATATGTTAAGCGGTAAACTGACGCGAATTGTCGTACATGTGGATTTACAGCCTATTGCCGATGAGTTACATGGCGACTACATCAATGACAAAAGCTTTAAGCGCCATTTTCAGCAATGGCTGAACTCATTGTGGCAGGAAAAAGACCGGCTTCTGACATCGTTGATGTCATCACAGCGGCAGGAAAAGTAAGTTTTACTCGCCTCTGAATGAGCAGAGGCGAGTGAGTATTTTAATGAACAAAACGTCCGGCACGAGACATAAATTCTTCTTCGCTCATCTCCTGTCCGTTAAAAACAACTTTACCCGGTGTATAACGCAGTTGCAGCGAGGCGGTATTGTTGTCAATCGTGATTAACTGCAACATCTGACCTAATGTCATCATCCCGCTGATTTGTTTATCAGCCCGCTTTTGCGCTTTTTCCGCATCCATCCCTTCAGATAAATTAAGCTGTTTTGCGGTTTCTGTGGCGACATTAAGCGGTAACTTCATATCAAAATTGAGCGATTTAATATCTTTGTTTGTGGATGATGAAGATTTGGCGGGGTCGGCAATACTGATATCCAGATTGGCATTTAGTTCGCCGAGTGCGTTCTTCCATCTTACTGGTTGTTTAATGGTCGGCTCACTTTTTTGTAATAACGGTAAATACTCTTTGAACAATGCAGCATTCACTTCTTGCAGAGCAACTTCATCGTTTGCTAACTCAGGGTGTGCAGCAAGCTGCTTCTGCATCGCAATGTTATACTGGATGATAAATTGGCGCGCCGCTGAGGGATCAATAGACTCAGCAATCAATGACCACTCACCACTACCGAGTTGCTGATTCCCTTTTGTTAACTTATCAAGTTCGTAGGTCAGATTGACATTGATATAATCTTTGTCTTTAACGCGATCCAGCCTGGTTTTTGCAACGAAAGCATCGATTTGGGCAACGACTTCCCCCTGGTTGATAATATTAACCTGATTAAATTTCGACTCGCTTTCACCAACCGGAAATTTCTTTTCTTCTAATCGTGTCAGAGAATCAATGGTAAAACTTTTCGCCGTTACTTTGTTCATTGGTGAAAATTGCAGAACAATATCTTCGACTTTGCCTTCAATATCCAGGTTAGACAATGAACTATCATCACCATTAAAAGTAAACTGGCCTTCACCAAAAGAAAACTTTCCATACTCTGCAGGGGCAACATCTAATGTCGTGGAGAATGGGCCACCAAACGCGAATCGCAATGTCGCTTCCACGGGCGATTTATTTTTCGCGGTGATAAATAGCGGTTGTGTCAGCTCATTATTCACTAAGTTCACTTTTGCCGCTGCCAGTGCTGGGATGACATTACCATGCATTAACATTGTGATGGGCAACGGACCGTGCTCAACATCCACATCAAATACAATTTTCTGGCCTGGCTTGATATTGAGATCGGGTGCACCGTTATCAAATGTCATTTGCATTTGAAAACGGGAATTAAAAAAGCCTTTGTCAAAATTTTTATAACTTAACATCATATCGTAGGCATGTTCACCTTTCTTTTTAGCATCGTTAAAACCTTTAATAAACTTTTCGACACCAGGCTGAATTTGCGTACCTGTGTACCATGTGCCACCACCCCAGATTACGGCTAACGCAACAATGGCACCTGTAGCTGACTTACGTATCATATAAATATTCCCTGATAAAACAGCAAAAATTTGAATATCCACTTATGCTGAAATAATGTCCAGCAGCAGGAAGCATTATCAGAATGTATTTATATTTATTAAATAATAAAAAAAGCCCGTGAATATTCACGGGCTTTATGTAATTTACATTGAATTATTTTTTCTCGGACAGATATTTCACAGTATCAGCATACTGCTGAACAAAAACATCCATATTGCTGGTATCCATACCCTGCGGATTCAGCTGATATTTACCGTTAACAAACATCGCCGGAACACCACGCAATTGCACGTCAGCTGCAGCTTTTTCCTGCTGAGCGACCAGAGATTTCACCACGAAGCTGTTCCACGCCGCGTCGTACTCTTCACCTTTAATACCTGCGTTGATAAATACATCGCGGATATCAGATGCTGAACGAATGGTCTGGGTTTTTTGTACGCCTTCAAACAGCGGAACTGTGACTTTGTCTTCCACGCCCAGCGCCATCGCCACAGCCCATGCCTGAGTCAGCTCTTTGCCCAGGTCACCCCCCATGAAGTTGACGTGGTATTTAGTCATCTTCACGCCTTCCGGCAGTTTTTTCTTCACGTTATCAGAAATATGCAGAACTTCTTCAAACTGATAGCAGTGCGGGCAGAAGAAAGAGAAAAACTCCAGCACTTGCGGCGCGCCAGCAACTGGTTTTTCCAGGGTAGTGTACTGTTTACCATCTTCATACTGCGCCGCCGATGCGCTAAACGCTAAAACTAAACCAGCCAGCGCCAGCCAAATCTTTTTCATGATCTACTCTCTCCGATTAATACATAGGTGTTAATTGCAAAGGGGGTTCTTGTAGAACTTTTGCCTGTTCTATAAAAGTCACCGTCTGTCGTAGCCAGTAATCTTCCCCGGTTAACCACGGGAAATTTTTCGGGAACGCGGGATCAGCCCAACGCCGCATTAGCCAGGCAAGATAATAAACCAAACGCATGGCGCGTAAAGGTTCAATCAGTCCGATTTCAGCGGTGTCGAACTCGCTAAATTCTTCATAAGCCTCAATAATAGTTTCCAGTTGCATCCGCTGCTCGGCTTTATCACCATTGAGCAACATCCACAAATCCTGAACGGCTGGACCATTACGTGCATCATCCAGATCAACAAACATTGGACCATCGCGCCAGAGAATATTCCCGGCGTGGCAGTCTCCATGTAGCCGCAGAACGGTGAAATCTTCCCGCCAGTGTGCTGTAACGGCGGCAATCAGCTCATCTGTCGCTTTCAGGAATGCCGCTTTCAACCCGGAAGGTATCAGTGTAGCGTCCTCAAACAGCTTGCGTGGCTCAATGAGATATTCATTCAAACCGATGGTCGGGCGATGGATAAAAAGCTGTTTGCGCCCCGTCTGGTGCATACGCCCTAAATAACGCCCAACCGCTTCCATCTGATCGATATTATCAGCTTCGAACTGGCGACCACCGACGCTTGGAAAAACAGCGAAATAAAATCCCTGATGGTTCAATAAAGTCTGACCATTAAAGGCCACAGGTGCTGCGACCGGAACTTCATCGTTAACCAGCTGCAACGCAAATTGATGTTCTTCGAGGATTTGATCGGCTGTCCAACGTTCAGGGCGATAAAATTTGACGACAAAACGTCGACGATCTTCGTCCTGAAATTGATAGACACGGTTTTCATAGCTGTTAAGCGGGGTAAGACCGGAATCCACCCGAATCCCATGCTCAAACAGAGCGTCCATGATGGTATCCGGGTGTAGTGTCTGGAAAGTAAAAGCGCTGTTGTTCATCCCATCATCCGGAAAACATTACGAATGATGAAGGATATCATTTCACGATGATTTTGGTTGCGCCGCTTACAAGCTTTTACTCTTTAATTACGCCACGTGCGCGTAATAGCGCCGTTTTGAAATCTTCTTCATAATCTTTCTGCAAACCCGGGATCACCGCATCTTTCGCGGAATCACGCATTTTCAGGTGATAGATCAGAATGTCATCCGTCAAATCCGCCAGTTCGCCGTCAAAACCTGACTCTTTCGCCAGTTTCTGCAAAAATTGCAGCAGGTTAAGGTCTGGCTCTTTTTGCCAGGCTGGCTGGAGGAGTTCAATAACTTCATTCAGACGTTTACATTTCATAGTAATGCTCCTTACTCTTGAGACAGACACGTTAGCAGGGTCAATCCCACAATAAAAGAGGCGATATCGGTGAATCTGATGACGACGATAACAGGCGTTGTGCTGGCGGGCGGTAAAGCCAGACGAATGGGCGGCGTAGATAAAGGATTGCTTGAATTAAACGGCAAACCATTATGGCAGCATGTCGCTGACGCGCTTATGACGCAGCTTTCTCACGTCGTGGTTAATGCTAATCGTCATCAGGAAATCTATCAGGTAAGCGGTCTGAAAGTGATTGAAGATTCACTGGCGGATTACCCTGGTCCTCTGGCAGGAATGCTTTCAGTAATGCAGCAGGAAGCGGGTGAGTGGTTTTTGTTTTGCCCGTGCGATACGCCTTACATTCCCCATGATTTAGCCGCCCGGCTTACTCATCAGCGCAAAGATGCGCCTGTCGTGTGGGTCCACGACGGTGAACGCGATCACCCGACTATTGCTCTGGTAAACCGCGCAATTGAGCCTTTATTACTGGAATATCTGCAAGCAGGAGAACGCCGGGTTATGGCATTTATGCGTCTGGCTGGCGGTCATGCGGTTGATTTCAGCGATCGTAAAGAGGCATTTATAAACGTGAATACGCCAGAGGAGCTTGCCCGATGGCAGGAAAAACGATGATACCGTTACTCGCCTTTGCTGCATGGAGTGGCACCGGAAAAACAACGCTGCTGAAAAAATTGATCCCGGCATTATGCGCCAGAGGGATCCGTCCGGGGCTGATTAAGCATACGCACCATGATATGGATGTTGATAAACCGGGCAAAGATAGCTATGAGCTGCGCAAGGCTGGCGCGGCGCAAACCATCGTTGCCAGCCAACAGCGATGGGCCTTGATGACGGAAACACCAGACGAAGAAGAGCTGGATCTACATTTTCTCGCAAGTCGAATGGATACCTCAAAGCTGGATTTGATTCTGGTCGAAGGGTTTAAGCATGAAGAGATCGCAAAGATTGTGCTGTTTCGCGATGGAGCCGGACATCGACCGGAAGAATTAGTGATAGACAGGCATGTTATTGCTGTAGCCAGTGATGTGCCGCTTAATCTTGATGTCGCGTTACTGGATATTAATGATGTTGAGGGGCTGGCTGATTTTGTGGTGGAGTGGATGCAAAAGCAGGACGGATAGGCAAGAGTAGGCTGGAGCAAACGCGCCAGCGTCGCATCCGGCATTTATTCCGCACCAACGCAAAAAAGCCCAGTCTTCCGAATGGGCTCTTCGCTTAATTTGATGCCTGGCAGTTCCCTACTCTCGCATGGGGAGACCCCACACTACCATCGGCGCTACGGCGTTTCACTTCTGAGTTCGGCATGGGGTCAGGTGGGACCAC
>NZ_JBJQIZ010000021.1:0-52102 GCF_046487695.1 Escherichia sp. WS1118
CCACAGAATGATGTCACGCTGAAAATGCCGGCCTTTGAATGGGTTCATGTGCAGCTCCATCAGCAAAAGGGGATGATAAGTTTATCACCACCGACTATTTGCAACAGTGCCCAGCGGTTTTAGTGCCCTAAATCGTACGTTTTCATCCAGTTGCCCCTCAAACCCCATGTTCAAGTCAGAATAGTGGACAGGCGGCCAAGAACTTCGTTCATGATAGTCTCCGGAACCCGTTCGAGTCGTTTTCCGCCCCGTGCTTTCATATCAATTGTCCGGGGTTGATCGCAACGTACAACACCTGTGGTACGTATGCCAACACCATCCAACGACACCGCAAAGCCGGCAGTGCGGGCAAAATTGCCTCCGCTGGTTACGGGCACAACAACAGGCAGGCGGGTCACGCGATTAAAGGCCGCCGGTGTGACAATCAGCACCGGCCGCGTTCCCTGCTGCTCATGACCTGCGGTAGGATCAAGCGAGACAAGCCAGATTTCCCCTCTTTCCATGTCAGATTTCCTCCTGACCAGTCGCCGGTGCATCCAGCCATTCTCGTTCTTCAGCTGATATTTCAGCATTCGGATCACACTGTGCCAGTAGCTCAGCCAGTGAATATTGCGGGCGTCTGTACGGCTCAACAATCAGCCGGCCATTATCAATGACCATGCCAACTTCATTATCTGTGCCCAGAGACAGCGCATTCAGCAGTGCCGGTGGGACGGTCAGCATAACTGAGCCGCCAACCCTCTTCAGTCGGGTGGTATGCATTCTTCACCTCCATAAAAGTTATATTTAAATATAACATCCACTAAAAAAACACACCAGGCTTTAACGCACAATGTTTAATAAAAATATAACTTTCAACCAAACAGTAAACCCAGCGTGGTTGCTTCCATATGCAGCAATACCGGCAGCAGCAGGCCACCACTTCTGATCCTGGCCACTGATGTAATCAACCCCACCAGGAACAGTTCTGCCAGTGTCAGCAGGTTCTGATACTGGCTGTGCGCGGCGACGAACAACAACGACGTTATCAGCGCCCCCAGCCACATCGTCCAGCAGTACCGTGAACGGAAGACGTTCAGCATAATCCCCCGGAACAGCGTTTCCTCATTCAACGGGGCAAGGATAAAGATGGTCAGCAACGTCAGGATCACGTCAGGTATGGACTTATCGGCAAAAAGTTTCGTCATAAATGGCTCAGCAGGCAGAGCCAGCGCCTTACCGAGCAGAAATACACCGACATACACCACGGCCATCGCACCGACCAGCCACGGTACGCCAACGTTGCGCAGCTGACCAACGACCGGTAGCGGAGCTATCCAACGGCGGTATACCAGGAAAACACACAGCAGGTACATCAGAACAGTACCATGACTGAAGAACAAATAGTTTTTTCCTGATCCATAAAGCAGAACGGCCTGCTCCATGACAAATCTGGCTCCCCAACTAATGCCCCATGCAGCCAGCATAACCAGCATAAACTGCAGATATTGATTACGTGTTTGAATCATTGCATCGCCTGTAAATTTTTAACTTGTCCTATTTTTGTCATTACCACGTATATACACATGTATAACAATTCAGATATCGTTACCAGGATATGCCGCATCAGCGGCATGGAAGGCGGCACTCTGTTGTTTCATATGATACAGGAGTAAAACCGCCGAAGCCCGGCGTAAGCCGGTACTGATTGATAGATTTCACCTTACCCATCCCCAGCCCTGCCAGACCATACCCGCTTTCAGCCATGAGAGAGCTTCTGTGCGCGGTCGGAGTGGTCCCGACGAGGGTTTACCCGAAGTCGGGGCGTATCTCCGCGTTAGCGGGCCGTGAGGGCCGCTTACGAGCGTGTACTGAGAACTTCCAGCGAGAAGACTGACAGCGATGAAGATGTAGTTACAACATTCATAATTAAAAGCGACTCTGTTCCGGCCCTTTGGGCCGGGGCGGGGCCGCTTTTCAGTTATGAGGGAGGGGCTTTGTGGTTTCAGTTCTGCGCTGGTTCGGGGTTTTTCTGGAGGTTGGTTTTGTGTGTTGTAACTAAAGTGGCTCCGGTTGGGGCCCGCCGTTTACGGTGGGAGGTGCATATCTGTCTGTCCACAGGACAGGCAGTGAATAGGTTTTCTTTTTAAATGAATGTAATTAAGTAGTTTAAAGGAGATATAAACAGGTGTTTAAAAGATACATTGCACCCTGTAAGGCTGGCGCCTGGCGCTTTATGACATGAACGGTTGTAACCTTATGGGGAAGTCCATTGCAGTTAAATGTGGATAAGCAAAATTCCCCGTCTGTGAGGCGTGTTTTGTATCAAAAACAGGGGGGGCCAGATGCACCAGAAGGTGGATGATGAGGTTGTTTTTTGTATGAGGTGCTGCTTTTTTGTTCGCTGGCAGGCTTCAGGCGTGCGAATGCCTCCGGTGCGGGCCGGATTATTCAGAAGAGGTCACTTTCAGGGGGAAGCTGTGGCCAGCCGGCTGTAATTACGGTTACGTGACAGAATCATGCGCTCTTTCACACGACGCTCCACTTCGCGTTTTACCGCCTCACGATTGGCAGTGAAGCGCCCTTCCGAGATTTCACGCGTCAGCTGCCGTTTCACCAGGGTGACGATATCCTGACGTTCCCTGTTCGCATCACGACGCGCACGGGCACGCTTTATTCCACGGGACTTAAGCTCTGTCTGGTAACTGCGGAAACGCTCACGCACAAAACGCCAGGCTTTCGCTATCAGTTCATCCATACCCAGGGTATCCAGCCCCTGCTTTTTGCGCTGTCTGTTTTCCCATTCAACACGACTGCGGCGCGCAGCAACCACTGCATCCTCAGACACATCAAGGGCGGCAAATAACGCCGGTGTGAACGTGATATCGGTCGGAATGTAGCACCCGATAAGCGGATCATATTCCGTCTGGTAGGTAATCAGTCCCAGCTCTGCAAGGAACGTCAAGGCTCGGGAGGCCCGGGTGATGGAGAGTTTTCCGGCAGCAGACTCCGTCGCCAGTCCGCACTCAATGGCCAGCGTAGTGATGGAGCACTGGACGCGGTTGGCCAGCGGGTCATAGTGAAAACACAGCCCCTGCAGCAGCGCATCAATAGCCCGGCGACGCAGTACCGGTGGCATGCGCCGACGCAGTCCCTTCGAACGGGCATGTGCCACATGAATGGCGAAATCAAAACGGGAGGTGAAGCCCACCGCCTTTTCCATCAGTTTTTCGCAGAACTTCAGCGTTCCGGCACCTTCACGGGGTGTGAACACCGGATTCGGATTTTTAACCTGTGAATAGTATTTTTGAAGGAGATCAGCCATGTCCCCCTCCAACACTATTCCCCCTCCTACGGGCGGTAACTAGCTCGTCTGGGCCGACACGTAAAGTTTCGAACATATCTGGTCTGAACCAGATGGTTCCTCCATCAAAAGCGATGAGATGAAGATCATTATCAAGAGTTTTGAGGGCTCTCCAAACACGAGTGTATGAACCTCCACTACAAACTGAAAGCTCTTTAACAGATAAGTTAACTTTGTTCGTATCAGGGATGTAGTGTGCGCACATTACTTGTACGAGGGAAACATAAAAACTAACCATCGACGCGCTGATTTTATTTTTACGTTTGCCATGCGCTATTGCAAGCAAACCTCTGATGAAGATCAGATGCTTGAAGGAGTCAAAATGAGCCCTTTTCTGGAGAAGGCTGCAAAACGGGTGAGGATACTTGCTGGAATCAATGTGAAGATCTGATTCAATCCCACCCGCTATTACTGAATGTGTTTCATGATTAGCCACACCATCCTGCACTTACAATGCACAGAAGGAGTGAGCACAGAAAGAAGTCTTGAACTTTTCCGGGCATATAACTATACTCCCCGCATAGCTGAATTGTTGGCTATGCGGTTTTATGGGGCCCCGGTAATCTTTCTAGTCGCCAAACTTGAAGAAGATTATCGGGGTTTTCGCTTTTCTGGCTCCTGTAAATCCACATCAGAACCAGTTCCCTGCCACCTTACGGCGTGGCCAGCCACAAAATTCCTTAAACGATCAGCAATCTACCACTCACTCCTGAGATAAGCAAGAATGTGAATATTTACGAAGTCGCTCTGCGTTTCAGCTCTGATTCAATCAGTTTTTCAAGCATCTGCGCCTGAGTAATACCTTCCTCATCCGCCAGTTCACTCAGCCTGTCTTTTAACCGGGCCTGAATAACCGCATGAAAAGCCTTATGAGTGTTGCTTCTGCGAGCCAGAGAAGCTCTTTGCCTCTCTCTGGCCGGAACAGGGTTACCTTTCCGGTATGTACGCTTGGTGCCTGATGAGGAAGTCACTGCATTTTCTGTCTGCGACATCTCGCCTCCTCAATTCTCAAACAGGGATCGTTTCGCAGAGAATACTACAGTTTTTTGAAATCAGCGACTTGAAAGTTGTGACGATGATCTGTGTTGGCGCACAAATCATGTCTGATTACGACCGTTTAATGTGATTTTGATAATGAAATGACTGAAAAGCTGGAAATGCCTTAGCCAGGGTGCCGGCCCCGGGCGGGACCGGCTGTTTCTGGTATATAGGGTGTCTGCCCCTGAAATACCTCACACTTCCGGAAAGCGGGGACTTCCGTCCCCGCCCGGCAGCTTACTTCCGTGCTTCGTAGGCCAGAGTTACCTGCACCACTGTATTTCCTCTGTGAATATTCAGCTCACATAACCGTTCCCTGAATATCAGTGAAAAACACAACACCGTGGCGCACACGGCGAGCAACCCGATAAGGGCATATTTCGTCATAAACTTTGACCTCTCAGCAAAGAAGAGGCTACAATCAGTAGTGTTAAGGTACTTCATGCAGACCTCACGAGTTAATGGATTAACGAGTGGGGTCTTCGCATTTCTGGTACCTGCGTCTTGCCTGAACCAGAAAGGCTCAAACACCCGCCGCGATAATACCACATTCCCTGTTGCTGACTATTACCCCCATTTGCCTGTTTTTGTTACAAAAACGCCGGGAGCGGGGGAAAACTTACTTTTTCCCGTTTCCGGGGGGGACAACTGAGCATTGCGAACGCGTCAGCTACGATGTTCCGGTGATTGCTGATCAGCCCCTGTTGTATTCATAAACTAATTAACATTCATTCTGTCTGGTGCATAAATCTGCCCGTGAACATCTGCAGACAATACCGGCCATGAAAAGATAAATAATACCAGTGGAATATATTTCCTCATGTTATTCTCCATATCAGATAAATGGCACCTGTATTTCAGCCCCCCTGAATATCGCAGCACACATTGAATAAGACCTTATTTTGTGAAATTAATCACAAAATATAAAATCGCGACTTAATACGGAAAAAACTCTGTGCTACTCAGAACTGGCCGGTCATACTGCCCGACCGGATATTAAAAAAAGCAAATCTCATAAACTCCTTTCAGCCTTCTGACTCCTGGAGTAATGAAGGCTGCTTTTTTCGTTACACCCTTCCCCGGCAGCGCCGGTGGCAGTGTTCAGCCCTTTTCCGGGCAAACTGTTGCCAGTCTGTCCGGGGAGCTATGCAGGCAGCCCGTCGCCATGCTTCTGCCGCTTCCATCCAGCGTCCACTGACCTCCAGAATAACGGCCCGCCCGCCGGCACGCTGGTAACGCCAGACCTGACCGTTCCGTGAACTGTTTCTGAATCCATTCATTTTTCTGCTCCTCCCTTTTAGTCGTCAGTATTATTGTGGTAAATAATTCAGTGGACTGGCTTCCTTTCGGGTACGGAAGTTATTTCCTTTTAAGCCTTATTGTTTCAGCCTCCCCGGTTTCCGGGGAGGCTTTTTTTATTTCCCATCAAGCACGGCCTGAAGTTCTGCCTTTGTCCGGTTCTGGCGGCGAATTTTCTCCAAACGCCCTGCCGCATACGCTTCCTCCTCCTGAGAAATATGCTCCGTCACATACCCTTCCGTGTCATACCGGCAGGCACCGGCTTTCATGGCACACAGATAGCTTTCTGAACGGGTGATGGCCTTCAGCGCCCGGCGCAGTTTTTTATGCGAGAGCGGGATATTCCGCTGCGCCACGTCTTCCAGTAACACGTCCCGGATACCGCAGGCCAGAAGCCGGGGCGTGTTACCGTCAAACAATCCCGGCCACCAGGGTTTCAGAGTGTTCACCGCCTCATCCAGCGAGGGCAGCGTCAGATAAATGGACAGCGCCTGTCTGGCCTGTGCTTTCTTCGCCGCCAGCTCTGCTTCCCGGGCAGCCTTCTCCGCCAGTTTCTGCTTTTTCACCTTCCATTTTGGTGGCGTGGTGACATTGATGATGGTTTTCCGGCTCCGGGTCGGTGTTTCCCCTTCCGTTTTCCGTTTCAGTGTCAGTACCGGTCGTTTCTGCTCTGTCATGATTGCCCTGACCTTTGTGAAAATATGTCCTCCAGGTCGTTGAAACTACTCACTATGATATTAAGCTGACCTCAACGACCTCTGACATATTAATACCGACAATTAAAGATGTTTTTTAAACCATTGCGTCTGTACTGCCGCCACACGTTCAAAAAACGCGCCTTTATAAATATCATAATGGCATGCGTCAGCTTCCTCGTATAATTCCTTAGTACCAGAAGCAACAGCATCATATAAGGCTCTTCCCTGTTCTGGTGGATTAACACTATCCTGGCCGGCAATAACAACCAAAACTGGGCACTGTACTTTGGCTGCGCTCTCTGCCGGTTTATATTGCAACGTCTCCATAACCGTAAGGAAAGGTATTTTTATATCCATTTCAGGATACTGACCTTTTACCTTCTCGAAGAATACCTTTGATTCATTATCACTCAGTACCCGGGTAACCCCCACAAACATCTCTTTCCCGGTATTTTTCTTCTTTTCTGCCATTTTATTCAGCGTGGACAGAAAAGAAGCTTTCTCCAGTTCATTCATTTCTCCGGTAACCAGAACCTCACCGTCAGCAAAAGCCAGCTGGCTGACAATACATTTTACGCGTTGGTCCTGCGCAGCTGCACTGAAGACATGCCCCCCTCCCAGCGATGTTCCCCATAACCCAATACGCTGATTATCAATACATACCTGCTTTTCTGCCCAATTGATAACTGAAATAATATCTTCGGTCTGCATTGCCGGAACCAGACGACCTCGTTCCCCTTCACTCTCACCGAATCCACGATAATCAAAAGTAATCGTTGCAAACCCGGCTTCTGTAAACGCATTCGCAAAGGAAGGCAGCAGAACATTCCGGATACCGCAAAATCCATGGCATAAGAGAATCAAAGGATGTTTTATATTTCCTTCCGGGACACGAAATGTCAGGGCAATACCTTCAGGGAGTTTGTGATCCGTAATTTTCATAAATATCCTGTGTTATGTTGTTTATTAATAAGCAGAATCAGCGCCAGCATCATACCAGTCACACAGCCAGAACGCCCAGCACAGTAAGATGACAGGCATAGAACGTCGGGAAAAAATCCCCGTACCAGAAACGGGGTAGTGATTTCCCTGTACAGGACACCAGACCAACAGTCAGCACCGTCATCACAAGGCCGGCCACCGCCGCTGCATCACTGGTGGCAAGGTTAAGCGCCGGAATAACAGCCAGCAGGCAGGCGACCAGCGCCAGACGTTCCATTCTGTCTTCCGCCCGGTACAGCCTGTGGCTGACTGCCAGCATCAGCAGCCCGGCAATGCCGTAACTGGTGCCGGAGAAAGGCAACCACATTGCCAGAAGCAACATGGTCTCTGCGGAACGCCACCAGGTGCGCGTTTCACACCATGTCAGCACCTGTGCCGCAACTGCAAAGGCAAACAGGATATTCCCCTCATACCAGGTGCGTATTTTCATGAAAGGAGATCACTCAATAACTTCCATCGAGATCGGGTAATAACATTTGAACAGATCGCTGAATAACATCGATGGAGATCACTTTTGACTCATTTTGTTATTCAGTGATCTCCATCAATGTTATTGGAACTTCACAGGTGTGTTGATCTGTATCTTTTGCCATTCCGGTAAAGGATACCTATGCCAACAGTTCCAATTTCTATGAGAAAACTTAAAGAAATTCTTAGGCTTAAATACGGTGTTGGACTCAGCCATCGACAAATTGGTCGTAGTCTTGCAATCTCCCCTTCCGTTGTATCCAGATATGCTAATCGGGCGGCTCAACTTGGCATAAAGCAGTGGCCCTTACCTACAGGATGGGATGATACAAAACTAAAACATGCGTTCCTTCAGACCCAGGTTAAGATGAAGAAGCACTCTCTGCCTGACTGGGCTACAGTACACCGGGAACTGCGTAATAAATGCGTGACGCTGCAGCTACTCTGGGAAGAATACTGTGAGCGTAATCCAGGCGGTTTTTACAGCTATAACCATTACTGCCGGATGTACCGTGAATGGCTCAAAACCACTTCACCATCAATGCGTCAGGTACATAAAGCTGGCGAAAAACTTTTCGTTGATTACTGTGGACCTACCGTTGGCGTTACCGACCCTGAGACCGGAGAAATAAGAACTGCTCAGGTCATCGTAGCTGTTCTCGGGGCATCAAGTTACACATGGGCAGAGGCCACCTGGTCTCAGCAGCTTGAAGACTGGGTGATGAGTCATGTTCGCTGCTTCCAGTGGTTGGGTGGCGTTCCTGAACTTGTTGTTCCGGACAATCTGAAAAGCGCCACATCCAGGGCATGTAAGTATGATCCTGACGTTAACCCTACCTACCAGCAGATGCTTGAGCATTATAATGTCGCAGTTTTGCCTGCGCGGCCACGTAAACCGAAAGATAAAGCCAAAGCTGAAGTTGGCGTTCAGGTTGTTGAACGCTGGATCATGGCCCGAATCAGGCATGAGATCTTCTACAGCCTTGCATCGCTTAATCAGCGCATTCGGGAGTTGCTGGAAAGACTGAATAACAAAATAATGCAGAAGTTGGGTTATTCACGTGCAGAACTCTTCATCCAGCTTGATAAACCCGCACTGAAGCCTCTTCCTGAAGCCAGTTACAGTTACACCCTGGTGAAGAAAGTCAGAGTTCATGCCGATTACCACGTGGAAATCGACAAACATTACTACTCGGTTCCATGTTCGCTGTTAGGCCAGCAACTGGAAGCATGGATCTCCGGAGAACTGGTAAGACTCTTCAATCAGGGGCAGGAGGTTGCTGTGCACCCGCGCAAGCGTACTTATGGCTACAGTACCCGCAACGAGCACATGCCTGAAGCTCATCGACAGCATGCCACCTGGACGCCAGAGCGTCTTCTGGAATGGGCGGGGCACATAGGCAGTGAAACTCATAGTTATGTGCTTCATATACTGAACTCTCGTCCACATCCGGAACAAAGCTATCGCTTCTGCCTTGGACTCCTGAACCTTCATAAAAAATACAGTAAAGCCAGACTTAATGCAGCATGTGCAAGAGCTCTGAAAACAAAGGTATGGCGTCTGTCAGGTATTAAATCGATCCTGGAAAAAGGTCTGGATAAACAACCTGTTCAGGATCCAAAACCAGATCTGTTATCCACGATGGAACACGAAAACGTACGCGGCAGTGAGTATTACCACTGATACGGGATCCAATGATGAATCATCTTTACGAACAACTGACCGCACTTAAACTCACCGGCTTCCGTGATGCGCTTAAAAAGCAACTTGCTCAACCGGGCACATACCAGGAGCTGGGCTTCGAAGAACGCCTGTCATTACTGACAGCAGAAGAACTAACCTGCCGTGAAAACAGGAAGGCAGAGCGTCTGATCAAACATGCACGGTTCAGACTTAATGCTGAGTTATCAAAGCTGGATTATCGTAACAATAGAGGGCTGGACAGGGCCCTCATCCGTTCACTCAGTCAGGGAAACTGGTTAACCCTGAAACAAAATATTTTACTGACCGGGGCCACCGGCAGCGGTAAAACGTTCCTGGCATGTGCACTTGGTCATAATGCCTGCCGACAGGGATACAAGGTCTACTATTATCGCCTTAAAGCGCTGATGGAACAGTGCTATCAGGGGCATGCTGATGGAAGATACAGCAAACTTTTGACCAGGCTGAATAATAGCGATCTGCTGCTTCTGGATGACTGGGGGCTGGAACCTCTCTCATCAGAACAGCGTAGCGACCTGCTGGAAATAGTGGATCTGATGTACCAACGAGGCTCAATCATCGTAGTGAGCCAGTTGCCGGTGGAAAACTGGTACAAAATGATCGGAGACTCCACACATGCGGATGCCATCCTAGATCGACTGGTTCATGGCAGTATCAAGATCGAACTTAAAGGAGAATCAATGCGGAAAATACAATCTCCGTTGACCGAAGGAGATCAGTGAAGGTAATTTAAAAACGGTTCTGTGAAAGTGACACGAACCGATCTCCATCGATGTTACTCACCGATCTCCTTCACGGTAATACGCACCAGGGAAAGCCGGCCAGATAATATGCGAACTGGGCAATCACCGCCCATCCCCACAGCCGGTTAATGGCCTCCTGCCGGATATGCGTATGACGGGACAGATTCAGCCCCCACACCAGGGCAAACAGCGGAAAGGCCCCACGCCCGACCAGAAACATCCACGACTGGTCCAGATGCAGAATGCGGTTTGCATGGTCCAGAACCATCAGCACCAGTGCCACCGTTTTGATGATATCCCGCTGTCCGGGTGACCAGACCAGCAACGACTGCAACCAGGTATCGGTCCGGGCAGCCAGTGAATCATTACGTGTTGTGTTCGTGTTATCCGTTGTCATCAGCGTTTATCTTCCTGTGTCAGTCTCCGCCCAGGGTTTTCTCTTTCTGCAGGTCACGAACCATATCCCGCTCCATCTGCTGCAGTCGCTCCTGCAGCAGATTTTCCCGGGCAACCTCCCGGACCGCTTCCCGCACCCGTTGTGGTTCACGCAGTACACTCTCCGGCAGCGCGGCTTCCCGTTCAGATATGGCAGACCGGTCACGCTCCAGCCCGGCAATATCCCTGACAGCCTGCTCTGTTTTGCCGTCCGGCAGGTCAGGTTTGTTCTCTGCCATTTTACGGACAATTTCATCCGCACGGCGTTCCGTTTCACGGCGGATGGCCTCTTCAGCCTGCCGCTGTGCCAGTACCTCTGCCGTGACCGGTTCGCCATTTCCGGCTCCCGGCTGAACGCTGTTGTCCGGGATATCCCCCCACACGCGACCACCGGTGATGGTTCTGGGATTCCACGGACGACCTTCACCGGCGATTCTTACCACCACACCGCTGTCAGGATTATCACGGGCAATCCGGACACCATCCTGCATATTATCAGCCAGCAGGCTCTCTCCGTTACGGCTGCCCTGCAGGGCCACGAACTGCGCATCCCCGCTGCCTTTCACCCGGCCTTCACCACTGAAGCCCCGCAGCCCGTTTCCGTCATCCGTGGTCAGCGGGTTCAGCCAGATACCAGCTGACTTGCCGTTACGGTCAAAAGCCGGCAGTGCCACATACGGCTGCGGATATTTGCGCCCGGGTGCAATAAACCGTGCAGGACTGTCTCCCCCGGCCAGCCCTGCCTGACGGAGAACGGCACGGCCGGCCACCACGTCCCGCAGCTCCCGCGCCGTACTGAACAGCCGCTCTGCATTCATGACCTCCCGGTCCGATTTCGGCTCTAGCACATCGTGGGCAGTTCCTTTCTGTACGGCATTGTTGATGGCATCCGTCCAGCCCTGACGGTTATCGGTGTACACCTGCACATGCTGCTTCATACGCGACAGGGCCACGTAGGCTGACTCAAAGCCGGCCATCAGTTTCCGGTTACCTTCCGTGCCTTCAAGCGCGATGGCAAAGGTTTCACTTGCCCCCTGCGCACCGTGGGCGGTGATGGCATAAGCCAGGTCAATATGTTGCTCTGCCCGCTCCTGACCTGGGCGAATCACCCGGATCTGCTGTCCGTCCGACAGCGTGACACTGTCACCGGAAACCGCTGTCACCGTCCAGACGCTGTTGGCCACATAACCTCGCTCCCGGTCACTCTTCGTGAAGCGCATCCGGTCACCGGTTCCCACCCGGATGGTGTCCGGGGTGTACAGTGTGACGCCTTCAGCCACCGCCTCCCGGGGCGAAATCAGCCGCGTGTTACCTTCCGCATCCTCCAGGGTTATCAGCCCGTCATCCTTGCTGATACCGGCAATCCGGTGATACACACTATCCACCAGGGCAAGGGCATCCGGGTTATTCTCCCAGGTGGAGAGACGACGCAGTTCTCCGTCACGTATATTCGCTGTGTTCAGGACAGGCACCATGACCTGCTCTTTGCCCAGCTCACCGGCCTTTTCCCGTGCATCATGAATCATGCTGTTCAGTACGCGCCGGTCCTCATTCAGGTGTGTGACAATCAGCGTCTGCTCCCGTGCTTCCGGTGTCCTGCCGGTATAGTCGCGGACAATGGCTTCATACAGTGTCATGGGGATATCCGGGAAAGCCTCGCCTTTCAGCATCGCCTTCTGCTGCGCTTCTGCCAGTTTCGCTTCCTGGCTGTGACTGAACTCCGTCACGGAGTGCTCCGGTGCCCATGCGCCCTCCTGACGGGGAACCTGAGACGGTTTCACACTCTCAAGCCCGGACAGTGCCCTTTCCACATCCCGGTTAATCAGGCTGTATACCGCCTCCCGCAGTTCCGGCGTCTGACGCACAATCTCCTTCATGATGACCACATCGGCAGCACTGCGCGTCTGCTGGAGACGGAAAGGCTGACCGGGCGCGATGGCCTGCAACTGGTCCGTGTCACCACTGGCCACGGCACGACCGCCACCGGCCGCAATCAGGGCGTATGCCCGTGCCATGTCGGTATTGCCCACCATAGAGCTCTCATCGAGCAGGAACAGCGTGTTGCTGAAATTCGGCGTTTCTCCGCTGCGCTGCAGCAGCTGCGTGTCATGCAGAAAGGACGCCAGCGTCTGTGCATCCACGCCGGCGCTGCGCATCTCACCGACCGCACGGTGCGTGGGCCCCAGCCCCACGACACGGGGACGTTCACTCTCCGGCAGCATGTTCACGGCTGACATCACCGCCCGGAACTGTGTGGTCTTACCCACACCGGCATAGCCCTGCACCACCGTGAAACGGTCGGACGTTTCCAGTATCATGCGGGTAGCGGCACGCTGTCCTGATGTCAGTTTCTCCATGAGTTCGCCAGGTACTCTCTCCATCAGTGGCGTGACCGCCTCCTTACCTTCGAGAATATGGCGAAGAATGCTCTTTTCTGCCTCATACGACGCACGGGAAACCAGCAGGCCTGTGCCATAGCCTTTTGCCACATCCACATACAGTAAATCACCGCGTTTTATCTGCGCATTGATTTCCCCTCCCAGTTCAGTAAAACTGGTTCCTTCTGCAGCAAACGACTTCGCCTCTGTCAGCAGGTCCACCATGCTGAAGGCCAGGTTTTTACTTTCCACCACAGGAAGCGCCAGATGAATAGCCTGCTGTGCCGGCGTGTGAAGCCCGGTTTTCTGCAGACTGATAACGGTTTCCAGCAATGTCTCACCGGCACGCGCCTTTATCTGCTCAGAAACCACCGTAAAGGAGGGATGGCGGGCAAGTTTTTCCGCAGTACGGGTTTCATCCAGTGAGGAATACAGCCGGACATCACGACCGCTGCGGGCCAGACCGTTCAGGGTGGCGTTGTCCATTGCCATCTGTGTGACGGAGGCAAAAACCTTCGCACTGTCGCTGACGGAATGCCCGGGCGTTTCCACCCAGCCGTTCTCCAGCTTCAGTGCCATGAATGGTGAATCGCTCACAGGCAGGGAGGCCGGTTCAGCCCGCCCCGGCACAACAACCGTCATCGCATCTTCACTGACGGATGCCACCTGCAGGCGGTCACCGCCGGAGACGCGGAGTCCGGGAATTTTCCCTGTCACCCTCAGTCGCTCGCCGTCTGCCACCGGCATTTTTTCCGGCCGGAACAGCGACCAGCTGCTGTCCAGGGAGGAAATACGCACCACCTGCGTTTCATCCTGCGCATCCCGCAGGGTCAGGCTGTTACTCTGCGCCGTCACCCGGTCGATAACATAGCGGTCATGACTGCGTGTCTCCGGGTTCCACTGCTCCATCACCATCCCCGGACGGTACATATCCCGCAGATAACGGCTCCGGCTGTCCAGCCAGACCGGCGACAGGGCGGTCATGGTTACCTCCGGGCGTCCGAGCACGCCCTGTGTTTTCAGCTCACTGCGAATGGCCTGTGTCAGTATGGCCTGTTCCCGTACCCCGCTGACCTGTGCCACGCTCTCTTCTCCGGCTTTCACGCTGGCAGCAAAATCTCCTGCCAGCCGGGCATAGCGGACATTACGGTCCGGTTCACTGATGATGGTGGCCGGCCGCTGTTCTCCCCCCTGCCAGCGATATGTGTTCACCCCGGCATCTTTCATGGCCATCAGTGCACTGCCTGTACCGGTTCGCTGCCCGCTGTCGGTTATCAGGACCTGTACGTTATGACGTGCGGCACCGTCCAGCAGGGTTAACGTCTCTTTCAGGGAGAGTTTTTCGCCCTGGTCAACGATAACAGTATTGCCCGGCGTGAAGGCCATGCCCTCCTGCAGCTGACGACGTCCGGTTATCAGCTCACCGGACAGCCGTTCATCCTGCTTCAGGTTCATCTGCGAGCGACGGTCAGCGGCGATAATCTGCACCTCCCGCCCCTGCTCCCGGGCCATCATGACCAGCTCCGCCACCCGCTCACGCTGCCCGGCTGCACCGCCCTGCCCGGACACAATAGCCAGCGACGGGCGATCCTGTGCCAGAACACTGACCGCATCGCTGTAACCGGCCGTCCGGGGGACACTTTTCTCCGGATGTACGGTCACCCGGTTCTGTTTCATGATGTCACGACTGAGTGCCCGGACTGACAGCTCATCGAGCACATGAATCCCGGACGTGAACAGCCCCTTCTCACGATCGAGGGGGATAAGCTGCTCACGGCTGATGGCCTCATCGATACCGGCGCGTGCCCGTTCAATCACACCATTTTCCGGCGGCAGTATGCCGACCGTTCTGGCCAGCACGTCCGTGTACGTAAACTGCACTTTGCGTTCACTTAATCCGGCAATGGCCTGTGTCACCGCCTGCTGCACATCCGGCCCGTCCTGTGAAGCGGGTCCGGGCGTCTGCGTGCGGGTCTCCGCCCGTTGGTCCGCCGCGTCACGATACGCCCGGATGTCGAACCCGGTTTCCTTCAGCGTCTGCATCCATTCAGCCATTCTGACTTCAGGATCGACGTGCTGTTTGGATTTTCGCGTATCCAGTGCCGCCACATCCCGGGATTTCAGCGAGGCGTCTTCCCCGACGGCCTCCCGGATAGCCTGTGAGCGTCCGGAGAAGGCCTCCACCGGTACGCCCGGCATCTCCCACATACCGTGCTTACCAACCACTTCCGTTTCATAGCCTAGCGCCTCAACCTGCTCTTTCAGTTTTTCCCGGTAGAGCCTGCCGAAGGCAATCTGATTAGCGTACACATTCTCAATGAACCCCGTTTTCCCCACTTTGTCACTGCTCAATGTCTTCCACTCGCCGTTATGCTGCGTGACATTGGCCACTACCGCATGTGTGTGTAACTGTGGTTCCTGATCGCGACTGGTGTCGTGGTTAAACAGTGCCATCACCAGATTACCGGTCAGCACCGTTTCTGACTGTCCGTCCGTCATAACCCGTGTGGAAGCCAGCGCCTCCACCTGACGGACAGCAAAATCCACGGCCTGGTTATGTGCATCAATAAGACGTTTATCACCGCCTAACATGGCCATCACGGAGACACTTTTGGGGGCGGAGAAGGTCAGGTCGTAGCCGGGACGATGCTTATTACTGCCATCCTGCATGCGGCTTAAATCCGCTCCGTCCGGCAGCTTCCCCTCCAGAAGACGGGTAAAAACATCCTTATCGACGCTGCCCTGCAGCCCCAGCTGTTCAGCCCCCCTGCCGGCCCAGCGTTCTCCCATGCTGCCCAGCACATAGTAATTATCCTTGTCGGTATAATAGTTACCGGCACTTCCGGCCGATCTGACCTGCGCGATACTCATCATAAACGTATATCCCTTTGACATATCCCGGTATCAATCCCACAATGGATATACACAAGACATATCCACATAAGGAGGCAAATAATGGAAACCACCGTATTTTTCAGCAACCGCAGCCAGGCGGTCAGACTGCCAAAAGCGGTTGCATTGCCGGAAAACGTAAAACGCGTTGAAGTGATTGCTGTCGGACGAACCAGAATCATTACGCCAGCCGGAGAGACATGGGACGAATGGTTCGACGGACACAACGTCAGCGCCGATTTTATGGATAACAGGGAACAGCCCGGCATGCAGGAAAGGGAGTCATTCTGATGCTGAAGTTTATGCTCGATACCAACATCTGCATTTTCACGATAAAGAACAAACCCGCCAGCGTCAGGGAGCGTTTTAACCTGAACCAGGGGAGAATGTGTATCAGTTCGGTCACCCTGATGGAGCTGATATATGGTGCAGAAAAAAGCCAGATGCCTGAACGTAATCTCGCTGTGATCGAGGGATTTGTTTCCCGCATTGATGTTCTGGATTACGACGCTGCCGCAGCCACACACAGCGGCCAGATAAGAGCAGAACTTGCCCGTCAGGGACGCCCTGTCGGGCCATTTGATCAAATGATCGCAGGTCATGCCCGCAGTCGGGGACTGATTATTGTGACTAATAACACCCGGGAATTTGAACGTGTGGACGGTCTGAGAATTGAAGACTGGAGCTGACCTGTTCATCAGAAATCATCTCCCGGCTCAACATCCTCCCCGCGCTCCCGGTGCACATTGATGTTCACCTCTTCACGACGCTGCATCTTCTGCTGGATATCCGGATTCTGCTCCCGTTGCCATGCCTCATAAACGGCCATATCCACCACTTCACCGGATTCACTGATCCCGGGTGGCAGTTGCTGTTCCATCTCTTCTTCCGGTTTCATTTTCAGCTCCTGCTCGATCCCCCCTGCCGGAACATTCACACCTGCATCTGACTTCTTATCGTTGATGGCAGGAGACACCGGCTGTTGCGGCTGTTCAGCCTGAGTCACGTCTTCTCCGGAAACAACCTCCGGGACATCCGGTTCGAAGAGGCTGGCCATCTGACGACCTTCTGCTTCCCTTGCGGCAAGTACGGCACTCAGACGGTTCTCCATTTCCGGGTTGATGTCACGCGGAATAAACTCCGGAGCGACCTTCGGTCGTGTCTGATATTTCAGGGAGAGTTTTACTGCCGGATACGGTCCGGGCAGGGTGACATAACAGGTCAGATCCG
Organism: Escherichia sp. WS1118; assembly: GCF_046487695.1. NCBI lineage: Bacteria > Pseudomonadati > Pseudomonadota > Gammaproteobacteria > Enterobacterales > Enterobacteriaceae > Escherichia > Escherichia sp. WS1118. Next base: position 17,250 of record NZ_JBJQIZ010000021.1, read on the forward strand.
GCAGAGACTGAATGTCGGAATAACTGACCAGCGTCTGACGCTCCATATCCTTACCGGTCGATACCCCGTCACGTACCGGATCAGCACCGTAGGAATACTGCTCGCTGGCTTTCAGGTGCTCTTTCTCACCAATTTCACCGGCAGCGAACTCTGCAATCTTATGGCTGGGAGAACGGAAAAAGGCACGGGTGTTCATGACGTCAAACAGCGTGGCAGCCGCTTTCTCACCGTAGATATCTTCCAGCTGGGCATAGGACTGGATACCAAACACATAACAGCCACCGAACTTACGGGCTTCCGGCAGGATCTCCACCAGATCCGGCAGTTTGTGTAACGTGGGTAACTCGTCACAGAAAAACCACACACGACGGTTACGGTTTTCTCCCATTGCCAGCAGACCACGAATAGCAATGGACAGCCACATGGAGATCACCGGCTTCAGGGAGGCATGGGTGTCGGCGTTCGACGAAATAAACAGCCAGCCGTTTTTCTGATCTTCCCGGACACCACGCATCCAGTCACGGATGGTGAAGGGCTCACCGTTATGCTCAATCCCCTGCAGGTAACGGATGGCTTTCACGTAGTTGGTCAGCACAGCACGGATGGATATGGCCGTTTTCTCGATTTTCTCTTCCACCAGGTTGGCCGCCGGTGAATTACGCAGGAAGGTACGCAGCTTTTCAATTTTGATGGAAAGCAGTGTGTCCACCAGTTTGCTGTAGCTGCGGTTGGGGTCATTACGCATCAGGTATGCCGCTTCCGCAAAAATGGTACGTCCTGAACCCTGCCAGAACGGGTCCTCTTTTGTCCCCATCGGGATCAGAGTATTTGCGGTATTATCAAAATCTGGCTGTGTCAGGCACTCCTTCCACAAATCCCAGGCAGCACAGCGTGCATCCAGCGGATTCAGGATTTTATCGATGGAGGGATCATAGTAACTTTTAACAAATTCCCCCGAACGGTCATAAATCACCACCATATCACCACGCTGACGGGCGTAGTTGGCCAGACGACGGATAACCTCCGACTTACCGGCCCCGACAGTGCCGTGCAGACAGAAGTTCTGGATTTCAGAATCCCGGATAATCGGCAGATCGCCAATCCGGATATCGGAATCCTTGCCATCTTTTTTCAGCATCCTGGCCACCTCTTTCGGATTGTCAGTCAGCTGACGACCACCTGTGATTTCATTTTCGCTCTGTTGTTTACCCTGACGCCCCAGAATCCAGGAGACAACAAAGAAGGTGATCAGGCAGATAACCAGGGCCACGACAGACGCCAGAACGAATGCCGACCATAACTGCTCACCGCACCAGATCATATATTTATCATGCAGTACCTGAGCCGCGTTCATCCGGAAGGTTTTGCCGTAATACTGGATCTCATAGACCGGCTGGGACCTGATTAAATCCCGCATGCCTTCCAGCGTGGTGCACCACCAGTAAATGCAGCCATTCACAAACGTCTGCCAGCTTATTTTTACCCATAAAACCAGACCAACTAGGATCCAGAAAAAAATAAACAGGCAGTAAAGTATGATATTGGCGATCTGACTGAACATGCGGATACGCATGGACGCAATCTGACCGCCCTGGGTCATATCCTTTGCGTTAAAACTCATGATGATATTCTGAAGAAAGAAAGTCAGTCGGACTGATTATTAATGATGAAAAGATTAATAACCGTTAAATTCCGGCTTCGCCGGCAACACTTCACGGTCGCACAAAGAATTTGCACAACCGCTCAGTGTTTTCATATTTATTTCGGAAACGCCGGGGAGAAATAAAATTTATTTTATTTCTCCCCGGGGTTGGACAACGAGCAAAGCGAGGCGTCAGTCAGGAGGCCGGTCAGACCAGCCTCCGGAAGATAATCAGAGAATATTTGCGATTGATTTGGCCAGCTGGTCTTCGAGAACAGGCTTCGCCTCTTCAAATTTCAGGTTAACCTTGTTCGCATTTGAGACCACACGGGTCTGGTATTTATGCTGGTTACCTGTTTCAGTACTGGTCTGAATTTTCGCACCTGATGTGCCCTGACGCAGGGCGGCAACATTATCCGTTGTCACCGTTGCCTTAGTACGCTCTGCAATCTGCACATCCGTGATCATGGTATAGTTCACATCTTCCACCATCGCATCTGCAGCCATACCCACCAGACCGGCAGCAAGGCCCACACCGAGTGTGGCACCGGCAGAATTGGAATTATATCCGGTGATACCGGCACCTAACGCTGCACCAACTGCTGCGCCTTCATAACCACGGTTCAGCCATCCCTGAGACTCCCGCAGATCCATCTTATCGGCCTTCAGCACATTCGCCTGAATCCAGTAGTAGGCTTTATCCGGAGAAGTCACCACCTGATACCCTTTTGCTTTCACAGCATCAGCAATTTTGCCCTGCAGCCCACTCATGTCTTTATCAGACGTGTTTTTGATCTGCAGAAATACCGTGCGTTCGCTGGCGGGTTCAAGCCAGATGGTCTCACTCATCTGAGTCTTCACCTCAAGGTTACGCTTCTTGATTGCTGTGCTCATCGCACCACACCCTGAAAGGGCCAGAGTGGAACTGACCAGTGTAACCATCATCAATTTTTTTGTTTTCATCAAATTACCTTTTTTACAAACTACAGTTTTCTTATTGCCTGTCATAATAGTCCTGCCAACGAGTCCCAAAAGTATTTCCCGCTGAATCAAAGCCTCCATGCATAGGATATCCGGTTGAAGGGTTATAGTAGATCGTTGGGGTCTGTTCAATGCCCCCGAAGTCTAACTTTTCACTCCCATCATATTGGTCTTTGAGTTGATTTTGCCCCCATTTTTTTATGCTTATGCAACCACTAACTTGCCTTAATTCGTATAGTGTACCAATGATAAAAACCATCAGGCTTAATAACGGAGAGAGTAAGGAAGATACTGGCATCGTTATATACCAAACGCCTTTACTAAACTTAAACTCATCCGACACATCCCGTTTTTTTCGTATTTGAGAGAACAACCAGATAAACAGTCCCTGCCATAGCACTATGAAGAACAGCATAAAAACTGTTTCGGCATTCCCCCAATCAGCCAGATAACAGGCGATAAACTGTATCACTGTTACCAGAGCAATATGGGCTAAACATCTCATTATCATCTCCCAAACACAGTATTATTGCTTATACTTATCCTGATACTCCTTTGCCCTTTTCATCAGTTCCTGTGGACTGTCAGCCCCGGGCATTCTTTCCTGAGCCGACTTTTCTTCATTATATTTATTATTCTGAGATAATGCCTCTGTTTTATGGTGATTCTGCAGTTCAGAATACTGTCCTCTTACAATATTTTCCTCGCCACGTATGCTGTTCTGAGTATCACCTATATTCCCTTTATATTCTGTGACCATATTATCAACCTGATGTTTTACATCATTACGGATATTACTGTCCTGCGTTCTTTGCTCAATAATGGCCTGATGTCCCTGATGGTCAGCAATAATATCCTGACTGCCTCCACCCGAAGGTACGCTCTCCATTCCTTTACCAATATCGCCACGGGATTCCCGCCAGGCATTATCAACACCAGGCTGTATCTGTTCCTGCACAAAAGACCAGGCCATTGCCCGACGGCGTTCTGCAATCTCCGGCGAACTGGTATTTGTCAGAATAGCTTCGGCATCCTGCGGTGCGTGTTTCATCACATACTGTGCAAACTGTTGCGACAAATCTTCGCTCATCTGCCCACTCATGCTTTCAGTACGGGATGCCATTTCAGCATATTCATGGCTGCGGGTCATATTCGTCGTGTACTGGTCGTAACTCTGTTTCGCTGAATTCAGGGCTGCAGACAGTTGATCCACCCGGGAATCAGCATTATTGTCAGTATGGCTGCCGGATTCACTGACTTTGCGACTGGTAAAGTAATCGCTGGCCTCTTTAAAGTCCTTACTGGCTTTAGCGTCAATATCATGACGAGCATCATAGCTGGCCCGTGAACCACTGCTGGCCTGATGCGCATCATCATCACTCCAGTCAATGCCAGCCCGACCACCACCTCTAACGCCTAATCCTCCACCAACACCAAGAATTTTAGGTTTAACCCCCCATTCAGCATGAGCATCTCCATACATCCCGGCAGAAGCTCTCGTACTTCTGGATGCCAGTTCCTGAGTCGCCTGCTCATTACTGATATTATGCGCCTTCGCATAGCTTTCCACTGCACTGCGCATACGGCTGGCCATCATGGAGTCCTGTGCACTCATCGTACTGTCAGCACCACTGGTGACAGAGTCACTGCTCCCCCGGTTAGAACCAAACTGACTGAGCGTGTTCCAGGCACTGGCAATACTGCTGCTGAAACCATGCAGGGCACTTTCTGCTCTGTTCGACGCCTCCCGGGCCATTTCCTGTTGTGCCACTGCAATCTGACGCGTTGCATTGATACCGACCGGTAAACGGGACATCGCTCCGCTTGCATCCATCACCATATTACCGTCACGGGTCTGTGTGGCGGTTGCGCCACTGCCGGTCTGGTACATCATCTGACCAAACGACGTGGTGCTGTTGGTGCTCCAGCTGAAGCCGTTCACGTTTTCCGTCTGCATGTTGCCGTAGGAGTAATTACCGTCAACCACACTACCTGCCGCACTGGCAGTCGGGCTGATAGCAGAGGAAGCGAAATGGCTGTACACACTGGAAAATCCGGCCCCAAGCCCCCTGACCATCATCCAGGATAATGGCGGGATCATCATGGAAAGATACCCGGCAGTGGAAGCCAGATCGGAGTATTTCAGTTGTATCTGTGAAATTTCAGAGAGCACCACCGGCGCACCATTCTGTTTCGCATAAAATGTCATGGCACTGTTCAGAATGGCGTACAAGAGTGGCCATGACTGCAGCCACATCAGGGCAAACACATAACCTTTCAGGACAGACAGCGTCAGTTTGTTGAATACAGCCGCCAGTACCAGGAGCGGGAAAATACCGATGGCGATCCCCGTCAGGATGGTCTGCGTCATGGGCAGTGTCCGCATCGCCACATGACCGATGGAGACATGTGCCAGACGTTGTTTCTCCATCGATGACGTGGTGGCCAGATTCACCAGGCTGGCCGAATCACCATTACGTGCGGCATAACTGGTGATCCCCTCCTTCAGCGCATTGATGGTGACATTCTGGCGGATGATCTGGCTGGCTGATTTACTTGAGCCATAGAAGTAACTGTAACTGTCGCCAATCAGCGTACTGAACAGCAGGTTAGGATCAGGGCGTCCACCAAATAGCTGCTGGGCATAATAATGCCAGGTTTTTCCGCCACTCTGTGTGTCCAGATTCAGCTTGTCTTTCAGCGAAACCGACGCGTCCTTACAGGTTACGAAATTATTATTGCTGTCATAAACGCCCCGCAGCGGGCTGGGGCGGGAAAAAATCAGCGTGTAGGGATCAGCGGAGGCCATCAGCTCCTCCAGCGTGTATTTGTGGTTCAGGTAAATATCCCCCATAACACAGTTCTGCACATAATCCTGGAAAAGATTGGCGATTTCCGGATTGCGGGACAAAAAGTCGGTGCTTTTTGATACCAGTTCTGCGCCAAACAGCATCCCCGTTTTGCTGTAGGTGACACTGTCCGGTTGCGTGAAGATCATCTCGTAACTGGCCACCATTGCATGCCCGATACGGGTCGTCAGTGAAAGTGGCATCGCCAGTCCGACCGGCACATTATCCACCCGGTGAACTTTGACCAGGTCACTGTTATCAATAATCTGCACCGATGTGCGGACATTAACCAGCAGGCTGATAAGCACAAATACGGCCACCCAGCCCAGCAAATCCATCACGTTGTGCCGCTGTACCCACATTACGGCCACCGCGAGAACAGACAATGTGAGCGCAATTTTTTCAATGGAATCCCACGTCCTGGTTCCCATAAAGGCGGCAATGGCGTTCAGGTTATTCCGCAACCACTCACCACCGGCAATCACATAAACTTCATTCACCGCGTGCTCCCTCCGAAGTGATAGTTGTTTTGGTAACGACTGAGCATGCGGGCGGAAAGCTGCTGACGCATGTAGCTCATCTGACGATCGACAACCAGCAGCGCATCCTGCTGTACCTGCACCTGTGACTGAAACGCCGCAATCTGCCGGGTGGCATCATTCATGTTGTCGTTAATATGTCCGATAACCGCTTCGTCATAATTTCCCGTGGCCACCATCGCCCGGGCCTGCTGTATCAGCTCCTGAATGTACTGCAGCAGGATGTCGTAACCGATATAGTCCGTCAGCTGGTAAATCATGCTGTTGGAAACTCCGAGCATCTGCGGGTCAACCAGGTATTTGAAGACGGGGATGGTGGTACTGGAAATAAAGCCTTTTTCCTTGTCATCCAGAGGCGTGTCACTGACCGCCTTGTTCTGAATGCTGGCCAGAAGTTTAGTAATCTGAGACTTCAGTGCATTATCCCGGCTGATAGTCACCGGTGTGTCTGCCACCACTTTCAGGCATTTATCAGAATCGTTGCAGTGATAAATTTTTGCTGTGCCGCCTTCCATCATGGCCCGGATAATTGAGCGGTCAGTGGTTCTGGCTGACAGCGGTGTGATTTCGCCGTTGGGACCAAACACCAGTGAGCCGGTCAGCGTCATCACAAATTCTTTCAGCTCTTTGTTGCCGTCAAACATTCTGTTTTTGGAAAGCGCATTCCACATGATGTTGATGTTTTTGGTCACCCGCTCCTTATCCTTGTCGCTGGCTTTATCCCTGACACTGTCAGATTTCCCGCCAACGGTACATCCCTGCCGGGAAGCCGCCCAGTCAGCAAAAATATTGCTCTCACCGGCAATGTCCTGACAGACTTTCTGCTGGGACACCTGCGTCCGGGGGAAAAGCCCGCCGATAATCCCCTGTGCAGCCTGGCAGGAACTGAGGTTCATACTGTTAATGTCGCTTGCCATTTTCTGCACGAAGTCTTTTGCGGTTTTTATTTCCGGCACCGTTGTCTGCAGGGCAAGGTCAAAAAAGTAACCGGCAGCATTGCTCATAATCTGCTTAACAAAACGCTGCAACTGCTCACCATTAATAAAACTGAACGAGCCGAGATAGGCGTCGATGCCGCCACATCCAGCATTGATATCCGGCAGCGTCATGGAAATTAGCTGAACATTTTTGACCTGAGTACGGGCATACAGGGAGCCACCGTAAGCATAGCCGGCGGCCTGCCCCTGCCAGACGCCCGGCTGTGTGGTATTGGAAGCAAATCCCAGCTTATTAAAGAACTGATTCATGTCGCTGTTCACATCCGCTGACGCTGCAGGCGTCACCGTCAGTAAGGCGGCACAAAGAACCAGAAGAGGTTTAATGCGTGGCATCATTCTTGCCCTCCCTTAATGTGTTCTCCCGGTGCATACGACATTTCATCAGGAATATCTCGATATTTCCGTATATTAATTCGTACATTGGGGACAGAAAAAAATGTAACAAGAAACCCGGCTGCAAGCGCATATAACGCATACGGAATGGCATATATCAGGATATTCCACATATAACTCGAATTATTTAATTCCGGGTCCGCTTTCCACGAATCAATACAGGCATCAAAAATAATATCCATAACTGTCCATAAAACAATTCCGGCAGTCAGGAATACCAGAGACAACCCAGCATACCTGCCAGTAATTCTGGAAATGTATTTATAATCTCGTTCTGTACTTCTGATTTTGAGCTCAGGATTACTTTTATTTTCTCTCATTATAAGTTCCCTCTGATATTTCCGATGATTCATTCAGACCGGTCATGCGGCTGTAATATATTTCAGACACCGAAATCCATCCCACAATTGCCCCCACAAAAAACACAACAGAAACAGAAAAGGTAAGACTCAGCGAAACGACAATTTCTACAGGGCTGGCGGGATAAAAAAGCCCCTGACGGATAAAGGGGATATTCAGGCTGACGATTATTCCCGTCACGATGCCGGATATTCCGGCAATGAGTAACACCACCTGCTTATTTCGCACCTTTTTTTCCTCCGTACATCTGCAAAACGGTATCCACCCGCGCCATAAAACCGGCGGCATCCGTTGCCCCCTGTAAAAGCGGTAATGCCTCAAGCGTGTTGACGTTGACCAGGAAGGTGGTCGGTGTGGCCACCGGGATATTCGGGAAGAAGGTCTGCATCACCTCCGGTGGCACCGGTAATGCTTCAGGAAAGGCCGTATCCCCCTGACCATCCAGGGTGTAGGAAAAAACGGAAAAGCCGTACTGCTGTGCCAGCTGTTTCAGTACCGGGTCAAACTGGTGACAGTAAGGGCAATGCCCCTGCATAAACAGCACCACCTTCCAGTCGGCCAGGTTAACCTGCCTGCCATTACTGAGGCGGAACCAGCGGGGAGCCGGCTTTGCTGTCCTGGCTGACGTGCCTGCTGCCGGTTGTGCAGGCTGCGTAGCCATACCCTGCGGATTCCAGAGTCGCTCTATTTCATCCCGGGTGGAGGCCTGCACAGCAGCGGCGCTCAGCAACAGGGTGAACAGCAGTGATTTAGTGAGAGACATGTCCGCCCTCCTGCTGCCCTTCCATCATGGCCTGTTGCCTGGCTTCCAGTGCCTCACGCTCTTCCCGGCTGACACGGGCAATCCATGCATCCAGCACCTGGTATGCGCCGAACAGTACGAGAATGGCCGCAATCAGCTCCGCCAGAAAAAAAGCCATCCAGGGTTTGCTGTAAACAAGACGGGCGACGATATGAAACCAGACACCCAGGGAAAATACCCACATTCCCGTAATATCAAGCCGGGGTAAAGAGAATCTGCGTTTACTTATCATGTTAAACTCCGGTTATTATTTACATGAGAGTATTCATGTCTGTAATATTCGCGTTTGTGTGATATTAATCAGAGGTACAAATGGAAAAGCGATCTTTTAAAGAAAAACTGGAAATAATCAGAAACATAATAAGAGAGTCGTTACCGGGAAATGCGGCAATTATTGCGCTGATATATGCAGCATCACATTCATTACCGGTCAATGCCTTCCCTGACTATCTTGTAATAAGTTTATTAAGTATCGCAGCAGGCATCGTTGTATTATGGTTATTTTCAATTATCTATATTTATTTTTGTGAGCTATTCAGAAGCCACTGGATTGCGGTATGGTTTATCATATGGTCTTCAGTAATCAACCTCATTATTTTGTATGGTTTTTATGACCGTTTTATATGACTTAGCCTGTCATAAGCCCCCTTATAAAAAACCACATCACTCCGGACCATACCGATGACAACACAATACAGATAAATATTCTTCTGAACCTGTCGAAGCTCGTAACGTCCGGTAATGCGGCCGCAACTATTGAAACAACCAGTGCTGCGCCCTGACTCATAATTGCACCACACAGAAACCAGAGACTGGCGGTAAGCACATATAAACACGCGATATTAATAACAAGGAAAACCAGTGAGCTCAGGAGAAACATTTTCCTGTCATTACGCTCAGAAAAGAAATAACCGGCAATAATGACAAATATTAACAGAACAACACCTGTAAACATTTTCAAATAATCTTCACTCATAAATCAAATCCGCGATTAAAAATTGGGTTTAAAATCTTCAGAAACGTTCAGGAACTGTTTTGCCAGGTCGTCCTGCGAAATAAAGCCGTATGATAACGGGCGAATACTGCCCTGTTTCGGGTCAACCAGCATCATGGCCGGGAAATATTTCACGCCGAGGCGCTGCGCCTGCCCCTGGTCAGTCCGGGAATCCGGCAACAGCGGATTAATCACGCCATCCACGGAAACGGGAATAACACTCAGACCATACGTATCCCGGAAGCCATTAATGACCTGCGCCAGTTGCCCGTCGATGGGGTCCTGCCCCCGGTAAAAAAACATGATGCCGTAGTGTTCAGCCAGTTTCGCAATGGCCTGTCGCTGCTGCGCCTGGTCTGCTGCCAGCTGGTTCCGTACCGTGCCGTTGTAATGGCTGTACTGCAGGTTATAGTCCAGTTCAGGATGTGCCAGCATGGCCTTTCTGGCGCTCATGGTGAAAAGCCCGGCCTGCTGAGTCCAGTAATTTTGCAGCCGGAAATATTTCACAAAATTATCCACGCCGGGATACAGAATGGCTTCGTACAGCGCCCGCTTTGTTGCCGTCTGCAGTGCGGCCAGTTTCTGCATAATATCCGGTTCCTGACGGGGGGCTGCAGATACAGGTTTATTTTCTTTTTCCTTCGGATTTATTTTCTCGTTATACCACTGCCAGCCTGCATCTTTTCCTGACGCCGGAAAAATAAAGCAGCAGAGTAACAGTGGCAGTAATGCTTTATTCATCTTCATTCCTTTCATCACTTTTTCTTTCATCAGGTTTCTGCAGGTCAGTCAGGGCAGAAAAACAAAAATACAGAATAAACAGGAGCACACCGGAGTAAAGGATAACGAAAGCAGCGGCAAGCATCCCGTCTGCCGTGGTTTCTTTTACCGTATCCCACGACCAGATAATTACCGGAGAAATGACAATCGCTGTAATCAAAAGCCGGATAAGAAAATCAATAAAACGGTTCGACGTGAATATGACTTTCATCATTTCCCCCGGTTATTTCCCATACCTTACTGTCCTGCCTGTTTCAGCTGGTCAGCAATCTGCTCTTTCACTTTCTGCGTCAGAACGCCACTGTCCGGGATTTTCTGGTTATTCATCAGGTCTTCGTAGAAGTTAGTGAAATCCAGTCTGTTGAACTGAATTTTCTGCAGCTCATCAACCGTAATCCCCCGACAGTCAGGATGCTTCGCACTACCAAAACTGATACGCAACTGACCGTTGCGCCCCTGCTGCTGGACTATCTGCGCCAGCTTCGAATCAAACTGACAGTAGCTGCGTTTTTTCTCCAGACAGACACCCAGCACTTTCTTCGAACAGAACTCCCCGACGCTGACGGTCAGTTTGTTTGATTTTGCTTTAGCCAGGGCCTTTTCATCACTGCTGCATTTGGCCAGCCCGATATCCTGTCCCCAGCCGCTGTCCTTACAGCAGTTGCTGTATCCGGCTGCAGCCTTCTTACAAAATTTCGCCTGACCGGTGAAAGCACGGACATCCCCCCCGTTCAGCGCCGCAACATCCTTACCTGCTGCGGCCAGTGCCGCCAGCTGAGAAACGGCTTCGGCAAAATCATTACTCTGCCCGCTCTGAGCCTTATCGCATTCGCCATCGAGACAGAATACGTCTCCCCCACAGACCATCACTTTCCCGGATGTTTTTGACTCACAGGAGTACGTGGCATATTCATGCAGACAGGCACCTTCTTCGGAGTAAAAGGCACACTGGTGTGACACCAGGGTACAGGCAGGATTGTCGGTGTAGGTCTGACAGGTTCCCTTGTCTGCTGACTGCGTGACATACGTGTCCCGGTATGCCCAGCAGCTCTGGTACATGCTGTATGACTGACCGTCTTTCACCAGCGTCCTGTTCCCGCCAGCCTCCGTACATTCTGTTTTTGTCAGTTTCCCCTGCTCCTTGCTGAACGGGCAGCTTTCAGACCAGACAACATACGGGGTGTACGAGGCTTTTTTTACCCTGACAACCAGACGCAGCTTCATTGCCGTATGACGTTTGAATTTTGTATTCCCGACCCGGACGGGGTGAGATGACGTAAAAGCCACACCGGCAGTCAGTGTTTTCTGTACTGGTGTAAATGAGGCATCTGCTGAGTATTTGGCATTCCAGCTCAGTGGGGTTCCCAGTACTGTAATTGTCATAGGTACACTCTTCTGCAAGTAAGTACGACTCCAGCTGTAATGCGCATCGACAATTTCACCGGTAACGGGAGAGGTAATGGAGACAACATACTGACCATTCACTTCACGTGCAGGTAGCTGACTCATTTCATACTCCAGCGTCCGGGTTTCCCATGTGGTACTCCCCTGCAGCTCCATACGGGCAGTTCGTGTGCAGTACTGCTCCACCTGTAAATCCCGCTCACAGGTGTAATTCGTGTATTCACTCCTGCTAATCTCCTGCGCACTGCACTGCTGCCCGGTGTTTCCCACAATGCTGTCAGCCCGGTTCACCACATCCCTGCCGGTCTGGATAAACGGTGCATCCGGTGAAAGAATGTCTTTCGGCTTGTTCATGAATGACTCTGTAATGGTTTTTCCGGTTTCACCGGTCGCCCATTCCGTGGTGCCGTCATTTTTCAGGCCGCCATCCCCGCCGGCAGTCACGCCACCGTAATATTTTGTCTCGTCCGGATTCGCGTTATAGCCGGGGATACTCTCCTGTGGCTTAAAGCCCTGAATACTGCTGCTTCCCTGCCCTTTGATCTGGTGAGCAAAATCAGAACCGGCCCGGTAATCACTGTTGCTGTCAGCCTGTGCCATGCCGGCAACCAGAGCCAGTATCAGAGGTAAAATACGTTTCATTTCCCGGAATCTCCTTTCCCTGCCAGTAAATCATGAGCCACCTGCCGGCAGTCACCCGTGGCGGCCACTTTCTCCAGCGCCTGGCCGACCCGCAGGTTTCCCCGGATGATGTCGTATCCCTGACTGCAGAACACCACCAGTGCCGGTACAGTGCGAATGCCGTACTGTGAAAACAGCGTCGGGTCGATCTGAACACCATCAGTCGCTCCGTCTTTCACCAGGGACAACACAGCTTCAGCGGTGGTCTTCAGGTCATTGTTCACCATGCCCCGCAGTGTGGCCGGAATACCGTAGTGCCGGGTTTCGCCCAGCATTCGTTTCAGCCCCTCTTCGGGAATGGAAAACGACACAAAATACAGAGCACCCTGCCGGGGTTTCCCGTCCTGCGAAGCCTGCTGTTTACGAACCAGCTCATCCAGGAAATGGTTATCTGAACGCTGAAGGGGGGTTTCCAGCACCTGTTTCTCCGCCCAGGCTTTCAGCTGATGGTCAGGTTTTTCACGCAGTTGTCTGCTTAAATTTTCCTGCTGCTTCAGGAACTGGCGGTTTTCAGGAGTGTTCACGTTTTCTGACGCCATAACCGCCCCGTTCAGCATCATCAGCAGTGCTGCCAGAGATTTCATACTCAGCTTCATCATTCACCTCACAGGAAGACACAGTTACGTTTACGCCACATCAGGTAGCCGAAGTTTTTCTTTGTGTTGGGCGGATTTTTCCCGGTTTCCCAGCGGGTCACGCTGCGCCCGAACGGGTGGCACTGCCCGCTGTCCGGATACATATTCACCATCTGGTAACGCCAGCGTTCTTTGGGCAGGATTGGGGACGGATATTCATTACAGACGGCGTTATTTTTCCCGATGGTTTCCATAATCATGCCCTGACGGTGCAGCTTGAACGCCATGCGTTCACTGACCAGCAGGGAGGACTGCAACGGACTGGACTCATTACTCACCCAGCCATTGAACGGGTACATACTTCCCTGCGAACCGGCACACCAGAACAGAACATCGAGAGGCATATTAAAGGCGCTGGCAATCGCATCTGCTGCGCAGGCTCCCTGTGCTATCGGATTGGCAAAGATGACAGCTTCCGGATTGAGAATGGTGGTCAGGCTGCTGTCCGTCCAGGTGGGGTCGATTTCAGAAAGATAAGCGATATCCAGGTCACCACCTTCCAGACAGCCCAGCGATGTGATGATGTTCAGCCAGTACGTCAGCGGGTATTTGTACCAGTGAACGTGATAGAACGCCCCATTTACCTGCTTCTCATCCTTTTTCGCCGTTCCCTGTGCCGTTTTACCAAAAGCCGGCAGGCTGAAGCCCAGGTTCACCATGCATCCCGGTGACCGGGTGACGTCCGTCAACGCCATCGGCTCCCAGTAACCAATGGCCAGCCCGATACGCCTGAACAGCGGCGGCGGTGCCGGACAAATCTGAATGGGCATCGACGGGTTCGCCGTGTCGGGGACCTTACCCTGACTGACTTTGATACTGCCCAGCGAGAGCGGGAAAATACAGCTCCAGCAGATATCTGTGATCGGGTTTACAAAACGCCCCTCACAGGCAGAATCCGCAGACGCCGCAGGGACATGACCGGCGAAAAGGAATAACATCAGCAGCCACAGCCTTCGCTTCATTTTCTGCCCTCCTCTGCCGGAATAAATTCCACCTTCAGGAAGCGATCGCCGGGAACGGCGCTCACCCGTGCCGGGACCTGATCAATGCCGAGGCGCTGGCAGAGCACACCGTTCTGGTCAAAGTAAACACGGCTGTCCAGAGACTTCTGCATCTCCGGGATACTGCCCTGCACGAGGATAATTTTGCTCTCCAGTGTGGGCGGCGTCTGGCGTTTCATCCAGGCCACCTGCGCCGGATCATCGCCATTGATGAAATACAGCGTCTGGTTAAAAGGAACATACTGCAGCGGATTCATCACTTCACCCTGACGGGCAAACACCCGCCCTTCGTTATCCCGGATATCCGCAGCCAGTCTGACGGACGGGTCAAACAACCGGCTGCCGTATTTCTCCGTGCGTCCGATACCGGGCACGGCAGGGGGCCGCAGACTGTTGCGGATCACCCGCTCCTTAAAGGCATCCATTTTCCGGCCCATCTCACCGGACTGCTCCAGTGCCGTCAGGCGCTGCATGATCACCGTCAGCATGTCCGGCTCCTTTACCGGCCACAGATCGCCCCAGGTACCAAGATCGGCGGCGGCCACACTCTGCCCCCATATCAGCAGGGCAATCAGCCCCCGGCATCTCATGGTTCCGCCCTCATTCGCCGGGCAATATCCTGCTGGATTTCCCGGGTGATATCCGGTGCCCCCTGTACCACAGCAGGCGACACCAGAATGACCGCGTGGTGTTTCTGCTGCCACGCCTGCAGGCTGGCTTCCAGTGCCGTGTTAAAACGCGCTGAAAGGGCTTTTGACTGCGCTTCTGACAGTTGTTTCTGACTGGCTCTGTCAAAAAACGCATCCACGGTCTGTTTCATGTTGAAGGCGACAGTCACCGGTGCGTTCAGTCTGACAATGCCGTAACTGACGGCTGCGTTCAGTAACACCATTGCCAGGCATCCCGGCACCGTCCACCACCAGTGGCTGCGTCGTTCTGCCATGACGTCGGCGGGTTTCTGCGTTGAACTCATGCCACACTCCTGTATTTCTCATGTTCTTCCAGCCAGGCTTCCAGCGAAGCCATTTCCGGCCCTGACTTCTTCCACGCCAGCTGCCACACTGCCTCATGAATACTCAGCCCCTCTTTACGCTTCTGCTGCACAAACTCAAAATCCGGGCCGTCAGAGCTGTACATGGCGCGGCTTAACGGGTCCACAAACAGACGGTGCCAGGAGGAATGGTTTTCCACCTGCAGCAGGAAGGAACTGAACCACTGGTCTTTGGCCGCACCAAACTTACCAATCATGTCGCGCTGCAGTGGCAGGAACTGGTCCGGATACAGTTGGTTGTATTTCGCGAACTCCTTCGCACTCTGTTTGAGGATAATTTTGTAGGAGGAGTTACCCCATGCCGCGCGGGCAGCACTGGAGGCCTTATCAGAGTCAAAGTCGACGATGTTCTGTGTGATGGTGATATAGGCACCGGTATGACGGCGGGCCGTACGGTAGCCTTTCTCAATAAATTCACCGACCTTGTGATTTTTGAAGTCCAGCAGACGCCAGCCTTCATCAATAACGTTCAGTTTCTTGAGGTTACGCGGCGTGCGGTACATCCTGTTCTCGATGTAGATAATCAGGGAGAACATCACCGCAACCAGCAGTGACGGACGGTCTTCCAGTCCGCCCAGCTCCAGCACCACCATTTTTGCGTCATCCCGCAGGGACGGCTCATCAGAGTTAAAATACTGGCCGTAAGTGCCGTTGGCAGTGTACTGGTCAAGCAGCACAATCATTTCGTCCAGACGGCTGCGGATAGTCGGTGACTCGGCATACTGCTCGCTGTCACTGGCGTTTTTCAGGAAATCCACCACGTCATCAATACGTGCTCTGTTCTCTTTGGCCAGCCAGGAGGCTCTGACCGCCTGCAACAGCAGACCTTCATGCACTTCATCCAGGTTACCGTTGGGGCTGGCCATCACTGACAACTGGTCACGGACACGCTCCGCTGACTGGTCAATATCGGTGATGTTCGCAAACGGGTTAAAACGCAGGGTTTCACCGTCCAGATACACCCCGCCCATGTTCTCACACAGGGACTTGTATCCATCCCCCATGTCGAACACCACGGCAAAGCCTCCGGAGTCCAGCACGCTGCGGATAAGTGGCTGTATCAGCCCGGTTTTACCGGCCCCGGAGGTGCCACAGACCGCCATGTTGTAGTTGGTGTTATTCATCCCCCGGAAGAAAATATCGATAAACGCCAGCTGGTTACGGTAGGTGGGTGCCAGCAGACCTGCCGGTGTCAGGGGGTTATCCGCCACTAACGGCATCAGGTTGGCAACATTAAAGCTCTCTGCGCGCTGAACCACTCCGGCCTCTTTCAACTGTTTAAACAGCCCTTTCCCGGCCATAAAGGGCAGGCAGGTCAGGAAATTGCGCATGTGGTTAAAGCGCGGTGAAATCAGCTCAAAACCGTTTTTACGAAAGCTGTTCAGGATGTCCTGCTCCACTTCCAGCGCCGTTTCATTATTGTCCTTGCAGAATGCTGTGATGTTGAGGAAGTAGGACACCACGGAGGACTGACCGGAGCCCAGCCGCTGACGCAGTTCCCCCCACTCCTTCGCCTCTTTCTCCACGGACGGAAACCATTTGGCATAGGAGGTCTTCGACTTTTTCTCCAGGTCCATGTACTTCAGGTTGGCTTCGCTGTGGGTTTTCACCTGGTCTTCCACCACCAGAGTCAGCGTCAGGATGAACGGACAGGAGATGGACAGTTCCGGGTTCAGCAGGTTGCTGTAGTTGTCGGCCACGTTCCACAGGAAGGCGATTTCCGGGTTACGGGCCAGATGGAAATTCAGGATGCGGGCCGTGCTGTTCCTGCCGTTCTCACGCAGGCCCAGCGTCAGGTAATCAGCCCGGACTTTCAGATCAAAACTGTCCTCCACACACTGATAATTCAGATCAGAATACGGGTCCAGCTGACGTCTTTTCGGGTACAGGGAGTCCGGGTTATGGTTAATCATCTCCCCGACAATATCGATAAAGGCCTGTGCATCCACCGTCTGTGTGGTGATACTGGCCCCCTGTAACGACGCCCGGATGATTTTCACCAGGTTTTCCATTTCCAGAATGTCGGCCCGGCTTTTTTTCTTCGAAGGAGAACAGTACGAGATAAACACCCGGTAATGGCGCAGGGTCAGGGGCAGATTCATCCCCTCCGGCAGCGGAAACTGTGTCGCTGCCGCTTTCATATAATAGGCCCGGGTAATGGCGTTAAACCGTTCAGCCTGTTCACCTGACCAGGAGAACTCACGCAGCCCGTATTCAATCCTGTCACCAACCAGCTGACTGGACATCAGATGGATACACAACGGAATACCGCGCGGCAGTTTGGTGCGCAGCATGTGATCGAGGGCCTCCACAATGGACTCATTCGCCCCATTGATGGGGATGGCTTCCAGCATAAAGCCCATCGTGGTGTCATTCATGAACAGACCGGATTCCTGGTTGTAATCACGGTACGGCAGCAGACGGCTGAACTGCGGGAAGCTCATTTCGCCCAGAACTTCATTGGCCTTTGCGGATTCGTCAGGCAGTTTCAGTGCTGTGACGAGGGAGTTAACCGCCTGAGTGACGGCCTCAAGTGGGTTATTCACATGAATTCCTTAGTTGAAAAATAAAGCGAGAAATGCGGTAGCCATGAAGGGAATACCTGTAATTAACGCGCCATTTCCCGGCGCATATACAAAGATTTCTGTTTTCTGAATATCCACTCATGTTCATCCGGAATTAAATCACTATGTTCTGCGACTGACTTATGCATAATGTTTTCTCTGTCTTTCCTGATACGCCTGACATTCAACGCACAACGTCACACCGGGAAATATTTTCCGCCGGGCTTCCGGAATAGGATTTCCGCATGCTTCACAGAGATAAACAGGAATACCATGAGCATTTATTTTCTGGCGTATCCGGTTTATTCCTGTCATGGTCAGTTGTTCTGTCACTGAATATGCTTCATCGGCTTCATCACTCACGGAATATTCCTCCCGACATGTTCTGACACGCTACCGCCCATCCCTTTTCACGCACAGGGCACTCGTTTTACAGGCAGATTTTGAATACAGAAAGCCCGCCGGCATTGCCGGCTGATATACAACTTCAGGGCCAGTTAATTAATACGTGGTTTTCCCCACGCAGACGGTTTAATAACAAAAAACACGCTGGATGGCTGATGATAAACATCCTGGTTATCAATATAAGGCGCTATCCATAATGCTGCCGTCTGCTCACCCGTTCTTAGCGGACGAGGAGGTGTTACCGGCGTAACTGAACTGACCGGAACAACCGTTTTCACTTCCCGGGCAGCGGTAAACAGCGGGCGAGGTGCCAGCAGTTTCTGCTCCGGATGTGCTGTCACCGCAGGTCTGCTGCCGGACGGAGTGGTCGCGGTGACGGTCTGCACCGGCATTGTCCGGAAGTTCCCTTCAGCCAGGCGCGGCAGTGATGCCGCAACCGGCTTTGCTTCTGAGGACTGCTCCAGTTTTTTGGCCTTCTCATTGGCCTGCTCCATCGTCATACAGGTATCGGATGTGGTGGCGTTACACTCAAATTCCGTACTGGTTCCGGCACAGCCGGAAAGTAATAAGGTCCCCAGCAGAGGAATAAAGAAAGAAATCTGTTTCATTGTCCCTCACCTTTCTCATCGCAGTTCACAAAATCCTTCTTCAAATCCCTGACCGTACAGGTTTTTACAATGTCAGGATTTTCAAAAACCGTACTCCGTGATGATTTATAAACATATGCCACAATGCGTTTCCCACCCGCATCAGGTTCTGGTGCACTGACTTCACATAACGGAGGTGTTATTCCGGACTCATACAGCACCGGATAATTTATTTTTTTGACGCTGCCATCAGAAACCAGCTTATTCATCGAAGGGTTCCTTATATTTCTGAATTCTTCATCACACCGACAGCAGTCATATTAAAATTGTCCGGCAATGACTCAGAACCGAATTTCTCCGGTGCAGGAAGTACGATTCTTGTGGCGCAGTTACTGAGAACAGCATGCATAAAATCATCTGACACGGTTTTACCCGGCACAGAGAGGGCTGTAATAACATTAATATTACGCATGTTCATTTTTATCTCCGTTGTTTCTGTTTGTTCTGTCATCAGGAAGATAAACAGGGCATTTCCTGATTTTTCCCGGCAGGGAAGCGTCTTCCGTATAAACTTCCTTCAGATGTTCATCTGCGGTTACCACCCGGATACATTTCATTTTTCCGGGTCGCACCGGATATTTCCCGGTGATCGCTGCCAGCGAGACATACATCAGTGCCAGTGTTGCCCATAATGCGGTGACCAGTTGCATCAGTGACCGGTCAGTCTCCCTGACATAATCTGCAGCATCAGCCGCGCGGTAATGGCAGATATCCTGTATTTCTGATCTGCCTGAAGAATCAGAGGAAGAAAACCAGCATTCACTGACCGGGAACTGTCCGGCAGGTGCTGTTTGTCTTACGAAGTTAATCTCCTTAACCAGTAATTTCCCCGGCGTGGTGTTGTCCTTCCATAAAACAAACAGAGCCATCAGGGCCATTGTGGCCAGTGGCAGAATGACGGTGTACTTCAGACACCAGAACAGTCCTCGCAGAACCCGGGCGACAACATACCG
Organism: Escherichia sp. WS1118; assembly: GCF_046487695.1. Classification (NCBI taxonomy): domain Bacteria; kingdom Pseudomonadati; phylum Pseudomonadota; class Gammaproteobacteria; order Enterobacterales; family Enterobacteriaceae; genus Escherichia; species Escherichia sp. WS1118. The sequence goes on from NZ_JBJQIZ010000021.1 coordinate 36,929, forward strand.
GGCGGCATGGCCCGCCTGACGGGACGACGTATTATTTGCCATCATTGCCCCCTCCCTGACTGCCGGACATAAACTGCTGCGGATTCAGGTTGCCCAGCTGCTTCAGCATCTGGTCAGTATTAAAGCCGTTAAGATGACTTTCAGCTGATGGCGGAACAGGAACCGGACTTTCCGGATTGTCTTCTTCCGCTCTGCTCTGCGTGCGTTCCAGCGCCATCTCTTCCACGGTTTTCAGCTGGAAGCCGTCCTGGAACACCACGGTCACTTCGTTGCCCGCACCAATCGGTATCACCGGGTGATACTGTTCGGCACGTTTGATGTAGTAGTCACTGAGCGTCTGTGCGGCTTTCGATGCGCCGCCACCGATACCCATTTTAAGGACATCGCCGGCCCCGTAAGCAGCAGTGGCACCCAGCCCGACAGCCGGCTGGGAGGCGCGCTCCATTCCCTGACCGATACCGTCAACAAATCCCGCGCCCCATGCCCAGCCGAGGATTTTGCCGTTACGCATCACCACTTCGCCCTTGATACCGTTTTTACCCCGGAAGCTGACATGCCCCTTAATCGGCATATCAATAGTTTTGCCGTCCTTCAGGCAGCTGATATTGCGGGTACGTACAATGGCACGCTCACTGGACACATCCCCCCAGGCTTCCAGACCAACAAAACATCCCGTTGCGTCATACGTCTTGCTGTTCGGCATTTCCACCAGGCCGGTGATACGCAGCTGCATCGGCACCGTGGATTCATTACCGGTGACAGAGGCATTGGCATCCGCCCCTTCAATCAGCATGGCTTTCGCAAAACTTCCTGACGGAATGTACGGCAGTGATGGTCCCTGTTTTCCCTCATTACGGGTAAACACCTTACGCTGTATCCGGTTAGGCACCGGCACAGACTGGTACGTCACCTGTGGTGGTGGCGTGACACCATTCCCGGGATAAAACGCCGTCGGCGGTGGAACAGCAACGCTGCCCTGCGGCGGGAAGGATACGGGGGTGTTTCCTGGCTGTGGTTCGCCTTCCGGGCCGGGCGGTGAGGCAGGCATCTGCGGTACAGGCTCACCGGTCGCCGTGACGGGATTAGCACCCAGGGCTTTTACCTGCTCTGCCAGGGCGGCATTGTCCTGTCCCAACTTTTCAATACGACGCTGGTCATCACCGCGCTGTTTGTTCAGAACATCCAGCTCACGACGGATTTCCTCATACTGCTTCTGCATCTGCGCTGCCGTCACCTGCATCTCGGTGGTGGCATGCTGACGCACCTTGTCATCAAAGGTCGTATCCACCACACCGGTCATATCCGGCACAGGCTCCTGTTCAGCCACGGTTTCACCGTTACCGGACATGTCCACATCAGACAGATACAGTGCCCCACCAATCGCGGAGGCTGTACCGACAACCACAATCCCCAGCCACAGGTACTGCTTGCGTTTCACAATGGTATTGATACTGGCCATCAGTTGCCCTCCCCGTCACGGATGACATACACATCCATGCGCGCACCTGCCAGTAACTGGCTGGCAGGCTGGCTGAACATCACGGCACGGGTTCCCGGCTGCCAGAAGTCACTTTCCCGGATATTCAGGGCAGACAGCGTTTTATTTTCCACGGCAAAGCGGACCATCTTCAGGTGATTCCCCGTCCATACGGCATCTGCCACTGAAGACAGCCCCGCCGGGGCCTGCAGGGTTTCCTTTGTCACTGGGACCTGATACCAGCCTGCGGGTAATTTTCCGCCACGGACGGCCTGGCTGATGGTCACAAGCAGGGATTCGTAAGGCGTGGACGTTTCCCACGCACCGGCTTCTTCTCCGGTTCCGCGCAGGTCACTGACCAGCTGAATGGTACGCCCCGCGCCTTCACGGGGAACGGCCTGAATGGAAAGATTCAGACCACGTTCTGTTTCCAGAATGAACGTAAAGGGCTTTTTGTTGACGGTGGCAACCACCACACCGCCGGAGGCGGTCTGCTCATTATTGGTCAGGGCACCATCCAGACTGTTCACGGCGATAATCCGGTCACCGGGAACGGTAAACAGATTCGGGCTGGTATTGCTGATGGCAATACTGGCCTGACCACCGTTCACCATTGGCACCACGGTGGGGGCCAGCGTACCGTTTGCGGCCATCACGCTGCAGGAAAAAAACAGGCTGCCGAATATTATTGCCGTATTATTTTTTCTCATCGTCTGTTTCCCCGAAATTATCCAGCCAGGTCACCCCGTTTTCCCGCTTCAGAATAAGGATGTAATGTTTGATATCAGTGAAAGGTTTTGAATCACCAATCCAGGTTTTAAGCACACCTCGAATTTCCACACGGCCATACTGAGGCCAGACACGAACACTGGTCTGGAAAAAGGCTGAGTTCACGTTATCGTTTTTAATACGCTTCGCTTCTTCAGCCAGAATAACTTTCATCTGGTTCTGTGCGCCCGGGCGGATATATTGCAGAAGCGCCTGATGTGAGGCATCGACGGTTTCTGATGAAACATTCAGACGGAGGGCAATAAATGACAGCGCCATCTGCTGTAAATAAGAGGCGTCGGCACTGTTCTGTGACACGGCAAAGGGGGCATTAAATGCCATTGGCGTCACGGCAGTGCGTTGCTCATTCTGAAGACGGTAGTTATTCACCCCCTGAATGACGTTAACAGAGAGGCTGAGAACAATAAGCACTGACATAAATATAAAGGCGATGGCCATTACACGACTGGTACTTAAACGGGCACCGTGTTCCATATAACAATCCTGGTATCAGTTCTATTTAATCCACTGCCGGAAACACGAATCGGGAACATTATGAAAAATACCGCGCAGCAGGGCTGTTGGCATATACCAGTAAATCAGGTCACGTAACCAGGAACTGCCCCGCCCTTTTTTCAGTTTTTTAATCCCGAAATAAACCAGAACCGCTGCACCAATACCGAACAGATATTTCGATGTTGTGATACCCCAGCCAATACAGATTGCTGCGGGGATCAGTTCATCCAGTGGCAGGCCAAACCAGCGGCTCTGGTTGGTCAGTGTTTCCGGGAAACGATATTTCTTAAGTTTATTCTCGTCTCCCGACATCGTTTTATTTCCTGTCAGAGGCCAACGACGGCCATACCCACAGCAATAAATACAGAGATGATGGCAAAACCGGCCAGGAACTTGACGTTTTTGGTCATCATGTACATGACAGCACCGACCAGAACTTCAGCCAGAACAACCCATTTAACAACACTGGAGTCCTTACCGAAGGTCGCCTTAACCGTGGTGTTACCGCTTGCCATCAGGTCCTGACCACTGCTGCCGGCGGCCATCGCCAGCTGCGGGAAGAACATCATCAGAACAGCAGCCGGGATCACTGCGCGAGCCAGGCGAAGCATATTCAGACGAGTGAATTTAGAAAAAAACGACTTCTTTTTGACGGGCGCAGAAGCACCCTGAACACTTAAAACAGCATTCATAAGTTACCTCAATTTCGGATAAATGAATAAAACTAGAGTGTATTAAATGTTATATCTTCCTCTTTATCTGCCTCCCTGAATATCTCCGAGTTATAAAAATCAGGAAACTTGATCAAATGATCAATAACTCTGTCTGCAGCCTCATCTGTTTTACACCATCCACTACGATTTTTGGCTGCAATAAGTAGCTGGTTAGTTTCATCATCCAGACGCATTGTCAGATACTTAACCAGCGACTTACCATAGATATTCCCTGCCCTGTTAAACTTTGGATAGCGGTGAAGATGATCTTTAAGTCTTATTACTGCCTCAAACGATCGACTTCTTCCGCTTCTGTTACTTGCCTCAATTAATAGACTTTCCACATCTACAGGTAATTTTAGTTTTACCATCTTACCTGTTGCAGAACGTGTACCAAATCTTTTCAATAACACCTCCCGCTGTTTATCTTCTGGTTACCACTTATGTTTACAGAATAATCAGAAAAGGTAAATAGACGGAAAGTCTATATTTTATTAACACCTTATTAACGCGTATTTATGATACACATAGCCTTCTCGTATAAATAATAAATAAACTTTTTATTGTAGAGTAAGATAATTAACTCATCTTTATTAGAAACAGAGAAGTAGTCGCATATCAGAGATGCGTGTTTCTTTGATGTGGAGATGGATATATTTAATATTCTTGCTATAGCATTATGACTGATTCCGGTGCTATATAAGTAAAAGACATCATTTACATATGATGATACAGAAGAATCATCACTCATTCTTCTGATTATATTTATGATATCATCACTGACAATCGTTTTTTGATTATAACTGTCTTTATGACGAACATGAGCAGCATCATAAAATTGCCACAGAATAATATTTCTGTGTCCATTAAGAAATGACTGGACAGATATTGTCCAGAATCTGTTCTGAATAAAAACATCCTCTACAAGATTAAGATGCGTATGCTCATTCCTGTATGCTTCCATCTCTGTGACAGAGATCAATTCACAAAAATCTCTCTGCGACAGAAGCCATTTTTCAGCACTTTGATCTTGTGTAAGAAATGACTCATGAAACAGCGTATTGCAAAAAATAAATTTTCCAGTTTCGTCCCTGATACAGGCTGGATTTGGATAATCCTGAATAACTGCCGTCAGATTTTCCAGCAGATCTATTTGACGAGCATGTTTTTGTTGAATACGATCCATCGGATACATAGGAACCTCCTCACAAAGGATTCTATGGACAGTCGATGCAGGGAGGAGAGAACTCCCTGCATCGGCGATTTTCAAATTCAAATTTTAACGTGGCATTAACCACGTAATTAATATACTAATTATCTTTCGTACTGTCACCTTTTTAAATCATAAAAACTCTGATATTTGAACGAAGTCAAATTTCTTTTATTCATCATCATTTTTTGGAAAAAATCGTTCCATCTCAGATGATACCTTCTCCCTGATATCTTCAACCATATTGGCATATTCAAACTTTGGATTTCCGGAGACATGAGGACTGAGAGACTCAATACCCAAAATTTTCGCTACTGATGATTGTGTTTTTACAACGCATTCAAGAAGCAATTTATTAAACTCAGTCTGATTAAATGCAGACTCTTTACGCTCCATCTGAGCCTCATGTACACGAAGCCCCAGTTCAAGAAGCATTGAAGCTGTTGCTGAAAAACTGACATCTTTTTCCCTTGCCCCTTCCTGTCGACGCTTCTCAATAATCGCATTTATTTTTTCATAGGCATCATTGCTGATATACAGGTTCACCTTAGCCATTAGAGATTACCTTTTTTGAACATAAAATAAAGTTAATTTCGAAACACTAAAATTCATAATGCAAACAGGGACGCACCGCTAGCAGCGCCCCTAGCGGTATCCTATAAAAAAACACACCGCGCCGCTAGCAGCACCCCTAATATAAAATAATGTTTTTTATAAAAATAGTCAGTACCACCCCTACAAAGCGGTGTCGGCGCGTTGTTGTAGCCGCGCCGACACCGCTTTTTTAAATATCATAAAGAGAGTAAGAGAAACTAATTTTTCATAACTCTCTATTTATAAAGAAAAATCAGCAAAAACTTGTTTTTGCGTGGGGTGTGGTGCTTTTGGTGGTGAGAACCACCAACCTGTTGAGCCTTTTTGTGGAGTGGGTTAAATTATTTACGGATAAAGTCACCAGAGGTGGAAAAATGAAAAAATGGATGTTAGCCATCTGCCTGATGTTTATAAATGAGATCTGCCAGGCCACTGATTGCTTTGATCTTGCAGGCCGGGATTACAAAATAGATCCTGATTTACTGAGAGCAATATCATGGCAAGAATCCCGTTACCGGGTTAATGCCATCGGTATTAATCCGGTAACGGGATATGGCAGCGGACTGATGCAGGTAGATTCCCAGCATTTTAACGAACTGGCCCGCTACGGAATTAAGCCAGAACATCTGACAACAGATCCCTGCATGAACATTTATACCGGTGCTTATTATCTGGCAATAGCATTTAAAAAATGGGGCGTCACCTGGGAGGCCGTTGGTGCATACAATGCCGGATTCAGGAAAACCGAACGCCAGAACCAGAGACGTCTTGCCTACGCATCAGATGTTTACCGGATTTATACTGGGATAAAAAGCAGTAAAGGTATCCGGCTTCCGGCCACGAAGAAATCACTTCCGGAAATTAACAGCGTGCAGAACAATTAATCTTACAGACATTGTCAGATACCGGTTATGCCGCAAAAGCGGCATGGAAGGCCACACACAAAAATATCATATGAGTGACAATACTGACTGGCCGAAGCCCCGCGAAGCGGGAACCCATCTTATATATACCCGGTAACTGTGCAGCCTCCTGCCAGACCATTTTTCGCGGGCACAATATTTACAGACAACCGGAAATCCGGTTGATGAAATTGAGGTATATCAGACGACACAGCAATGCCGAAAAATGATAATATAAGTAAAGCCCCGAAAATTTTTTCGGGGCTTTACTTATATTATCATGACTTCCACTTTCTGAACTGTTCGGCAATCACCCATAACGCCTTGTTGATTCTTATATCACCATCAATACCTGTAATGGCTCTTGTCCTGGTATTTTTCCCGGAGGCACTTCGCCCCGATAATCCACCTTTTATCATATTCTCCTGAACCCGCTGCCAGGTTGTCCAGAGATCGTTCTGTTTGTCTTCCCGACGACGGGGAGTAATTATCTGTTCAGGTGTCACTGGCGTTTTATTTTCATCTTCATACCTGACCATCAGTGCAGCTCTGCCAAATAAATGTTGCTCGTCACTGTTAAGATGAATTTCTTTCATCGCCTCCATATTATCAGTGACCTTATCAAAGACACCGAGCACTTCATACGCTCCCTCGATAACCTGCCCGACAATATCACCTTTATGTGGAACGCGGATTTCGCCAAAATTATTTCCGCACACCAGGCCATTTGTGCAGACAAAACGAAAAATTCCGGGGATCATCTGATAACTGGATGAACCATCATGTGAATTAAGCAGGATAATTTCAGGAACTTCCTGTCCGTTAATATGCCCTTCCCTGCGAAGACGTAACATATGTTTACTGTATTCGCGACGTCCCAAATCACGAATCCGACTCTGACAGGCAAAGAATGGCTGGAAACCTTCATCACGTAACTTATTGATGATATTGATTGTTGGAATATACGTATAACGTTCACTCCGGGACTCATGTTTATCACCGGAAAATACCGAAGGCACGAACTGCATTAATTCATCATCCGTTAAAGGACGTTCACGGCGGATGGAATTATACCGACCAAAACGGGAAGCTAATCGCATAACAGCTACTCCTTTATGAAAGAATAAATTTAATAAAAAATTTTTCCGCTTAATATCATCCCCCCGATCTCCATTAACAAGATTGCAACAATCAGGAGGGATATTCATCACATCCGGTCAGCAGATCGCCCGGATATCGAGGCCGGCACGCTTAATCTGACGCAGGAACTGTTTGAAGTGATCGGCTTCCGCAATGTTGATATGGCGGAACTGCTTATCCACACCCTGACTGAGCGCGTAGCTATAACTGAAGGCCATCTTTTCCGGGTGTCTTTTGCGATATTTTTTCAGCTCAGTCAGGCTGCTGAATTCCAGGACGTCCCACTCTTCCCCGGTGTTTTTTTTCTTCCCGGCAACAAGAAGCGTGTACGACGCGGTGTTAACGTGGATATTTCGGGTACTCATCCTGCTTTCTCCTCTCTCTGGTTTTCAGCCCCCATCATCTGTTGAGTTTCGGGAGCCGCGGTTTTGACGTTTTGCGGGGACCTGCCTTTTGTTCCCTCCGGTATTCACCATCACCTGTTTGAGAACCTTCGCCGCATGGGGCATCACTGCCACGGCCGGAAACGACTGTCCGGGGGCAGACCGCAAAAGTTTTTGCCTGCTTCTGGGCAAAAAGTTTTGCGGGATGTGCATTTCACCCCTGGACTGGCGGAGACGGTTGTGGCTGTCTATGCCCCCGGCGACAGGGGCTTAAACTGGTGAATGGCACCGGACACAACAACGGGCAGGGACCCGCCGCAACGACGTGAAGCGCGGTTTGCGAAACGGCGTTGCGCCTTACATCCCGGCGCCTTTTGCCGGGATGCCGGGAGCGCAGGTCACGGCGCGACAGAGGCGGCGCGACCGGAACGGTCGCTGCAAGCCAGGGGTTTTCACGCATCGGACCGTAGCGACAGCCCGAAACCGCGCCAGCGGGTTCGGCGGAGACTGGCAGGTGCGCCAGCAGCTGCCTGTCGGAGTCGGGCCTGACGACCGGATGCCGCCAGGCAGCCGGGAGCCGAAGGTACGCCCGGCAGACAGGACAACACTGCAGTAGTCAGAATCAGAGCAGGAAGAAAAAGAGAATAATCACAGGGAAGGTGATGTGATTTCTGACAGGCCATAACCAGAGAAGGCGGGGGAAAAGAACGGGCGCCGCAGGCGCGCGTTCATCCCCGTTCCTGAAGGGAAACGACCTTCCTGAAGTCAGGTTGTTCATGCCCGTACAACATCAGCAAGGAGAAAGGGGCTACCGGCGAACCAGCAGCCCCTTTATAAAGGCGCTTCAGTAGTCAGACCAGCATCAGTCCTGAAAAGGCGGGCCTGCGCCCGCCTCCAGGTTGCTACTTACCGGATTCGTAAGCCATGAAAGCCGCCACCTCCCTGTGTCCGTCTCTGTAACGAATCTCGCACAGCGATTTTCGTGTCAGATAAGTGAATATCAACAGTGTGAGACACACGATCAACACACACCAGACAAGGGAACTTCGTGGTAGTTTCATGGCCTTCTTCTCCTTGCGCAAAGCGCGGTAAGAGGCTATCCTGATGTGGACTAGACATAGGGATGCCTCGTGGTGGTTAATGAAAATTAACTTACTACGGGGCTATCTTCTTTCTGCCACACAACACGGCAACAAACCACCTTCACGTCATGAGGCAGAAAGCCTCAAGCGCCGGGCACATCATAGCCCATATACCTGCACGCTGACCACACTCACTTTCCCTGAAAATAATCCGCTCATTCAGACCGTTCACGGGAAATCCGTGTGATTGTTGCCGCATCACGCTGCCTCCCGGAGTTTGTTCGGCACCATCCACCGCTCCATCTCACGAACAGCATGACCGACCACCCTTGCCGCCATACCAGCCTCTGCGATGACCTGCCAGAATGGCATATCCTGCCACTGCCAGCGTTCCATTCCGGCCAGTGACGGAAAACGCTCGCCCCACTGCCAGAACAGGGTTTCCAGGTCATGCTCTGCCACCCGGTCACTCCAGCGTGCATACCAGCTTCCGACTGTTTCCGGCGAATGGAATGCCAGTTCGATTTCAGCCTGAGCGACCAGCGCCTGGTACGCACGGGCTTTCTGCTCTGCCTCCCTCGCCTGCTGGCGGCTGTACTTCTGCATGACCAGCGCGGATTTATGGCGACTGCGTTCCCTGACACGAAACCGCACCGACGGGAACAAGCGTTCTGCTGCATCGCCTGGAAGGGGAAGGAGGCAAACCTCGCCCTGTGTTTCAATCAGCACATCGATGGCATACAGCCACTGAAGACGGTTGCCGTGCAGTTCTTCTGCGGTCAGGGACGGCATGAAAAATCGCAGGTCAGACAGCGATATCCTGCGGCTTCCGTTCAGACAGCGGAAAAACGCCCCCGCATACGGATATTCAGCCAGCGTGTTACCCTGATGGCGGCGTTTTTCGGTCTCCGCCACCGCCCGCCATGCGGCCTGTTGCTCTGTGCTGAGAGGAACCAGTGCCTGTGAACGTGCGCTCATGCCTGACTTCCTTCCGCCATCAGGATATGGATGATGTCACTGACGCTGTACCCCTGCGCGTCCAGTGACGCCGCCAGTGCCAGTGAATGGCTGACAGCTTCCGGTGCAAACCGCCGCTGTACCTGAACCACCGCAAACGGCTCACCACCGGCATTCACCAGAACCAGCACCCAGACCTGAGAGACATCGCCCGGTGAACATAACGCCAGGTGAAAACGTTCGTGGGCAGGCGTGAAACGGACCTGGACGGGGAAAAAGCCGCCAAACTCGCTGCCGTACTCGCCGTTCATCGTCCAGTTATCCGGCGCATCCAGCTCCCGCATCACGGCGTGAGTCAGCTCACGGCGTTCATCACTTCCGGCAGCCCGGATATCTTCATATTCCTGTGTGTTCATGGTCTGTAATACATTCAGGGTCAGTTCAGTTTTCATCACGGTATCTCCCTTGCTGCCGCCCCGTCTCCGGCGGGGCGGTGTGGTTGTTCATCAGGCGGCATCAGCCAGGTTATCGGTGCGTTCAGTGGCATCCGTCTGTGGGCGTGGTGCACACATCCAGCCTGGAACCCAGCGGTTGTCTTTCATATGGTGCTCTGCATGTTCAGCCGCATCACCTTTCTTCATCTTCTCCGCGTCCCGTGCGGCACCGGACAGCCCTGCCTTATTCAGGGCTGCGATAATCTGCGGCGGACGTTCGCGCGTCGGGCACCTCTCTTACTTAAGAATCCCGAAATCCCTGATGACATGGTTCATCCAGTACCCGGCACCGTCCTCAAAATTCCAGGTACGCCAGACTATTGCACCGTTATTACGGACAACCAGGCGAAACTGTTCGCCGTGGTCATCCTCGATAAAGACGTTCCGGTACTGTGCGGCAACAGCTTCGGCATGTTTGCGGGTAAAAGGACCGTCAGGCAGCCCCTGAAGTATTCTGAAATATTCGCTCATCCTCATCTCTCCGGTGATGCCCCGCACAGAACGGGGCGGGGCGGGGCGGTTATCACAGTCAGCCCGATCAGAACGGGATATCGTCTGAAAACCCGTAATCGTCACCCTCCGGCGGTTGCGGCTGAGGCTCCGGCTGCGCGGCCTTACGTCCACGGCCTTTCGTTTTTGCGCCACCTTTTTTCGTACCGGCCTCCGCCTGTGGTTCCGGCTGAGGCTGACCGCTGAACTGTTGCCCCTCTTCCGGCTGAGTCTGAGCACCTGCGGCACGTCCCAGCATCTGCATGGTGCCCGTGGTCTTAACAAGAATTTCGGTGACGTAACGGGTGATACCGTTATCCTCCCAGCTACGGGTGCGAAGCTGACCTTCGATGTAGACCTGCGCGCCCTTGCGCAGATATTCGCCAGCCACTTCCGCGAGCTTGCCGAACAGCACCACGCGATGCCATTCTGTCTGCTCCCGCATCTCCCCTGTCTGTTTGTCACGCCAGGTTTCCGACGTGGCGACCTGCAGGTTTGCCACTGCGCCCCCGTTGGGGATGTAACGGACTTCCGGATCTTTTCCCAGGCGTCCCACGAGAATGACCTTGTTAATGCCACGAACTGCCATGATGTGCCTCCTTCTGTTGATGTTTTCAGCCCCCATCATCTTTTGAGTTTCGGGAGCCGCGGTTTTGACGTTTTGCGGGGACCTGCCTTTTGTTCCCTCCGGTATTCACCATCACCTTTTTGAGAACCTTCGCCGCAAGGGGCATCACTGCCACGGCCGGAAACGACTGTCCGGGGGCAGACCGCAAAAGTTTTTGCCTGCTTCTGGGCAAAAAGTTTTGCGGGATGTACATTTCACCCCTGGACTGGCGGAGACGGTTGTGGCTGTATCAGCCCCCGGCGACAGGGGCTTAAACAGGTGAATGGCACCGGACAGAACAACGGGCAGGGACCCGCCGCAACGACGTGAAGCGCGGTTTGCGAAACGGCGTTGCCCCTTGCATCAACGCCAGCCCGGCTAAGATGGAGGCACGGCACAGCCCGCACACGACTCGACGTCCACATAACTGAACCCCCACAAGGCCATGCTCCGCATGGCCGGGTAAAGCGGAGCCGGCGGCGACTTCCTTTGTGCTCTGTCCGGGGACCGGCAGGAAAAAGGCGGGGATTTTCCCCGCCATCGTCATCATTTCCGGATTTTTGCCAGGGCATCCGCCATGCTGCGGATTTCATCCCGTGCCTCCAAGAAAACTCCCGCAGAATATAGCGGTCAAACAAGCGGCGGGGCGGTTCACCCGGTATACGCAGCACATCACAGACCAAGCCACTGGCCAAGATATGTTCCACACACTCACTGGCAGGCATTAATGGAATCGTAGTCTCACGCTGATAATCAGATCGACAATACAAGTGAGACCGTGGTCCCAGACTGATTAGCAGACCAACAATACGAGTGGGACCGCGGTCCCAGACTGATTATCAGACTAACAATATGAGTGGGACCGTGGTCGCAGACCGATAATCAGACCAACAATATGAGTGGGACCGTGGTCCCAGACTGATTAGCAGACCGACAATATGAGTGGGACCGTGGTCCCAGACTGATTAGCAGACCGACAATATGAGTGGGACCGTGGTCCCAGACTGATTAGCAGACCAACAATACGAGTGGGACCGCGGTCCCAGACTGATTAGCAGACTAACAATATGAGTGGGCCCGTGGTCCCAGACCGATAATCAGACCGACAATATGAGTGGGACCGTGGTCCCAGACTGATTATCAGACCGACAATATGAGTGGGACCGTGGTCCCAGACTGATTATCAGACCGACAATACAACTGGGACCGTGGTCCCAGATATAATATTCAGGCCAGTTAGTTATGTTTTCTAGCCTGTGCTAAAGGAAATTAAGTAAAGACAGATAAATGTAGACTAAAACGTGCCGCATCAAAGTGCCGCTTTTTCAAGTTCCTTAAGAATGGCTTCAATTCTCTCTATACACTCAGTTGGAATACGAGATCTATCTAGGTTTAACACCATTTTATCGCCCTTGTACAACACTGTCGCTCCAGGAGCAAACTGATGTCGTGAGCTTAAGCTAGTTCTTGAGGCAGATGACGTTTTAAGCACAGACGTTAAAAGAGTGATGACTTCTTCAGCTTCAAATATCACTCCTGCTTTTTTCTGCTCGTGAAGGTTAGATGCCTGCTGCTTAAGTAATTCTTCTTTATCTGTAAAAGCTCTTTGAAGTGCATCACCTGACCGGGCAGATAGTTCACCGGGATGAGAAAAAAGAGCAACAACTGATTTAGGCAGTTTAGCTGTGTTGATACAGCGGGTAATAATCTTACGTGAAATATTTTCTGCATCAGCCAGCGCAGAAATATTTCCAGCAAATTCATTCTGCAATCGGCTTGCATAACGCTGACCACGTTCATAAGCACTTGTTGGCCTATAATCGTTACCCAATCTGGACAATGCAGCCATCTGCTCATCATCCAGCTCACCAACCAGAACTCGATAATCACTTTCTGTAAGTGCAGCAGCTTTACGACGGCGGCTCCCATCGGCAATTTCTATGACCCCAGACACTCTTCGACCGAATGCTGGTGTCTGCTGACCTGTCAGTAGAAAAGAAGGGATAAGATCATCCAGGGCGTCTTCGGTAAGCAGTTCCTGGTCACGTTCATTACCTGACCATACCCGAGAGGTCTTCTCAACACTATCTCCCCGGAGCACCTCAAGGGTAAATTTCACGTCCCTACCACATACAGGCAAAGTAATAGCATTGCCACGAGCCATAGCTCCTACGCGCGCAATTAACGAATCCACCATCGGTGCAGCTGGTGCCGATGACGGAGTATCTTCAAGCGGTTGAGTCTTAATCGTATGTTTTGGAATGACAGGCGCACGCTTCATTATCTAATCTCCCAGCGTGGTTTAATCAAACGATCGAAAATTTCATTGCAGACAGGTTCCCAAATAGAAAGGGCATTTCTCCAGGCACCTGTTGAAGAGCGTTGATCAATAGCCTGTTCAAAAACAGTTCTCATCCGGATCTGACCTTTACCAACTTCATCCGTTTCACGCACAACATTTTTTAGGACCATGCTTCCCCAGGCGTCCCGAATTTGCTCCTCCATCCACGGGGACTGAGAACCATTACTATTACTGTATTTGGTAAGCAAAATACGTACATCAGGCTCGAATCCTTTAAGATCTACGTTTTTGAGCAGATCACGAAGCATATCGAAAAACTGCAGAGCGGAAGTGTAGTCGAACAACTCAGCAGGCGTGGGGACAATCAACACATCAGCAGCACATACAACATTAATCGTGCCGATACCTAGGTTAGGCGCGCTGTCAATGACAATGACATCATAGTCATGAGCGACGGTTTCAATGGCCAGTCGGAGCATCAGGTGTGGATCGGTGGGCAATTTACCTTCATCAAATTTGCCCATTAGCTCAGTTTCAATGCGGTGCAGAGCCAAACAGGAAGGAATAATGTCAAGCCCAGGCCAGCAAGTAGGCTTTATTGCATAAGTGACATCGTCCTTTTCCCCAAGATAGAAGGGAAGGAGAGTATCCTCTGCATGAATATGAAGATCTGGCACCCAGCCGTGATACATCGATGCTGTTCCCTGGGGGTCGTTACCTTCCACGAGCAGAACACGTAATCCCTTCAGAGCCAGATCCTGAGCAAGATGAACAGAAACAGAGGTTTTGTAAACGCCCCCTTTATGAGCAGCAACTCCAATCACCGGCGGAAATACGTCTTCAGCACGTCGTAGTCTCGTACCAAACACGTCACGCATATGATTAATTTGTTCAATTGTATAACCAACACGTTGCTCAACCCGTCCTCGTATTTCCATATCCGGGTGCGGTAGCCGGCCTGCTTTCTCGGCATCCCTGATAGCCTGAGAAGATACTCCAACTAAATCCGCTGCTTCACCTATTCTCCAGCGTCGGGTGATTTTCCTCGCTTCCGGGCTGTCATCATTAAACTGTGCAATGGCGATAGCCTTCGTCATTTCATGACCAGCGTTTATGCACTGGTTAAGTGTTTCCATGAGTCTCATTCTGAACATCCTTTAATCATTGCTTTGCATATTTTCATTTAATCTTGCATTTTATTGCAAAGCAACAACAAAATTGCAAAGTAGTCAAAAAACCGCAAAGTTGTTTAAAATGAGAGCAACACATCAAAAAAGGAAACAGGAAGAGCACATACCTCAGTCAATAATTATCACTAGTACTCGTAGCCGTCGTGTAACCGAGCGTAGCGAGCTAACTGGCGAGGACGCGCGCTAACTGTTCACACTCAGTATCCCTAGCACCAAAATAACTATCTGATGGTCAAGGCGGTAATGACTCCAACTTATTGATAGTGTTTTATGTTCAGATAATGCCCGATGACTTTGTCATGCAGCTCCACCGATTTTGAGAACGACAGCGACTTCCGTCCCAGCCGTGC
>NZ_JBJQIZ010000022.1:0-52052 GCF_046487695.1 Escherichia sp. WS1118
GCACGGCTGGGACGGAAGTCGCTGTCGTTCTCAAAATCGGTGGAGCTGCATGACAAAGTCATCGGGCATTATCTGAACATAAAACACTATCAATAAGTTGGAGTCATTACCTGCTTTTTCGGTTGAAAAGAAATTGATTGAATTACTGGAAAAACAATCTGGTCTCCATACGTCTGTGGATTGCAGTACTCCCCTTACAGAGCAGAGTCTGTCGAGAAATGACGGTGAAGACCAGACCAGAAGAAACGCTGAAAATATGTTCGGAGATGACTGAACTAACCCAGCCTGGCCAGGGGAATATCTCGCCATTTAGTTGTATAACACTGACTCAACATTTCCCGTTTCATTTGCCATTCAGGGGCGGTTCCTCGCCCCGCAAACCACACTTTCCCTTTTCCCGACTGGTTCAGTTCATCGAGTGTTTTCATTAACTTTTCACTGTTTTTACGGGGCTGGATTTCATCAAATAATCCCGGCTGCGCTATACCCGATGGTGTGAAATCAGCCAGCATGACTCCTGCCTTCATATAGCGGTACCCTTCACGCCAGACATGGTTTAAGGCTCTGCATGCGGCGGCAATAATGTCCCGGCTGTCCTGTGTGGGCAATGAAAGCTTTTCCACAGCGGCATTGCTGTAACAGGGTTCAGGGGGATGTCCGTACAAATGTCGTCACCTGCCGGCAATACTGACGCTCCCCACGTAGTTTCTCTGCGGCCCGCTCTGCATACTGAACAACAGCCTGGTGCATGGCATCTTTGTCTGTGATTCGTTCACCAAAACTGCGACTATGTCAACGCCACGATGTTTGACCGTTATTTGCCATTTTCATGCCCGCTAAATACTTTCGTTACTGATGCTGTCCGCTTTGCACCATTTCATCATCACTGATTGGCGTTGTGTTTTTGGTCAGCACTCCAGCTTTACGTTTCTCTTTTAACCGGTAACTCTCTCCTTGTTCTTTTTGACGGACGCATTTTACGTTTGGGCTGGATGTAGTAACGCAGCATGGAACGTCCGCCCGTATAACCCATTGCCTTAATCTCCGCGAAGATAACCTCGCTATTCCAGACATTCTCTGCCAGGCGCATGTCGATGTAATCCATAAACGGTTTCAGCTTAACCATTTTGTGGCGGGTCTTTCTGGCTGGCGGTTCAGGGTATTTGAGGTAGCGTCTGACCGTCCGTTCAGAGCAACCAATCTGAGCCGCAATATCGACAATGTACGCGCCCTGCTGGCGCATTTGCTTTATCATGTAAAAGTCCTCTCTGCTCAGCATGTTGATGTCCTTTCTGGTGTGAGAACCTTAAGGAAACAACATGTTGGGTGGAGCGGACAATCCAAATGGTGAATTACCGTCTTATATCACTGGCGCTGACACCTGTAGTTTGTATACACAATCCCTGGCATTGAAACACACATATGAAGTGTACTTCGGATATGACCGTACGCTCAGGAAGTACGGCAGATTCCGTCAAAAATTACCTGTAAAGACAGACATCAGAAAAAACAGTGCTCGCCGCAGACCGGTGACCGGGCGAAGCCCGCGAACCGGCGAGGAAGCGCAATGTATCTGTAGTTACAGGGAGCAGGTACGCCCTGAAGCCCTTTCATAAAACGGTTGTGTGCGCTGTCCTTCTGGAATGATTTATCCACATATCCGGAGGCCCGATCCAGTAAACAGATCCATGAATGATCAACAAAGGATCCATTAAAGATCCCCATATCGCTGCAAACCTTGTCACTCATGGGCCGGGAGCACGATCACATAAGCTGTGGCATGTTACTGATAAACTGTAACATGCTAATGATAAGCTGTATTCAGTAATCCATATACTGAAGTAAGTTAATGACATAAACTATGGTCAGTATGCCAGACTCAGTTGTTAAATACAGGCTGCAGGTTTTTCTTCAGTCAGTTAGCGGAGTTCTGACACACGATTTTCTGTTTATTCTTTTACTGTCCACAGGCTGGAGGCTTTCTGGAAAACGAAAATTCAGACATCAAAAAACTGTTCGGCGAGGTGGATAAGTCCTCCGGTGAGCTGGTGACACTGACACCAAACAATAACAACACCGTACAACCTGTGGCGCTGATGCGTCTGGGCGTTTTTGTACCGACCCTTAAATCACTGAAGAACAGTAAAAAAAATACACTGTCACGTACTGATGCCACGGAAGAGCTGACACGTCTTTCCCTGGCCCGTGCTGAGGGATTCGATAAGGTTGAGATCACCGGCCCCCGCCTGGATATGGATAATGATTTCAAGACCTGGGTGGGGATCATTCATTCCTTTGCCCGCCAT
Source organism: Escherichia sp. WS1118 (assembly GCF_046487695.1). Classification (NCBI taxonomy): domain Bacteria; kingdom Pseudomonadati; phylum Pseudomonadota; class Gammaproteobacteria; order Enterobacterales; family Enterobacteriaceae; genus Escherichia; species Escherichia sp. WS1118. The sequence continues at coordinate 2,307 of NZ_JBJQIZ010000022.1, forward strand.
AACGTGATTGGTGACAAAGTTGAACTGCCTTTTGTTGAGTTTGCAAAACTGTGTGGTATACCTTCAAGCCAGTCATCCCGCAGGCTGCGTGAGCGCATCAGCCCTTCCCTGAAGCGCATTGCCGGTACCGTGATTTCGTTTTCCCGTACCGATGAGAAGCACACCCGGGAATATATCACCCATCTGGTACAGTCAGCTTACTACGATACTGAGCGGGATATTGTGCAGTTACAGGCCGATCCCCGCCTGTTTGAACTGTACCAGTTTGACAGAAAAGTCCTTCTCCAGCTTAAGGCGATTAATGCCCTGAAGCGACGGGAGTCCGCCCAGGCACTCTACACCTTTATAGAGAGCCTGCCCCGGGATCCGGCACCGATATCGCTGGCGCGGCTGCGTGCACGCCTCAATCTGAAGTCTCCTGTATTTTCCCAGAACCAGACGGTCAGACGGGCAATGGAGCAGTTGCGCGAGATTGGATATCTTGATTACACGGAGATCCAGCGGGGGCGGACAAAATTCTTCTGTATTCACTACCGGCGTCCCCGGTTAAAAGCGCCGAATGACGAGAGTAAGGAAAATCCGTTGCAACCTTCACCTGCGGAAAAAGTCAGTCCGGAGATGGCGGAGAAGCTTGCCCTGCTTGAGAAACTGGGCATCACGCTGGATGACCTGGAAAAACTCTTCAAATCCCGCTGAACATAAACTGTAGTCAGTGAAGAGCGCTCCTTTACTGACTACAGCTTATATTAACCGGCGCAGTGAGTGGTCTGCTCACTGCAGTTTATATTCTGTTTCCTGCAGTGCTGTCTGTAGCTGAGCTGCCATCTGCCTGTCCCTTACGTAAGTGATCCCGTAACCTGATCCTGAGGCATTGCTCCCTTCATAAAACATGACTTACTCACTACAGCTTATATACATGCTCCAGCTTATGTTATGTCTGTTCTGCTGACCACAGCTTATATAAGGAAGCGCGTATGCCGTCACCTCAGGGGAGGCAGTGTACGCAGGATCTCCGCAGCATCCCGCCCGTCACCTGTGAAAGGCACTGCCAGCGTGGCAGCCATATCCAGTGCAAACACTCTGGTATAAACCTCCATCGAACGTGGATCCCTGTGACCAACCAGTGCCTGGATGACTTTCCGGGGCTGGCGGTGATAGAGCATGTGCATGATATAGCTGTGCCGGAAGGTGTGTGGTGTGACCGGAATCGAAAAGTGTACTCCGTCAGCTTCGGCCCGTCTGACAGCCTGCTTCAGCCAGTTGCGCATGGTTTCGTCGGTCACGGCCCATAATGGTTCACGACGACGGGGCCGGGTGGTGATCATCCAGCTTTCCATCTGCCTGACATAGCTTATATCTGTCAGCGGAACCAGGCGCACTTCATCTTTTGGCGGGCGTCCGCGTCGCGCACGCACTTTTTCGGACAGGATCCGCACAAACGGTCTTACTCCATTCAGGTCAAATGATTCCGGCGTCAGCATCCGGGCTTCGCCAATACGCATTCCGGTATTCCAGAGGGTGGCGAACAGCATATGGTGACGCTGATCCGGCATATAGAAGAGAAGGGCACTCACTTCCGGGGCCAGCAGGTAGGCCGGTGTGGCCCCCGTGGAAGTGGCCATTCTTCTCAGGGAGAGCGCTGTTGCAAAATCCACCCCCGGCGCAATGGGTAACAGGGAGACGCGTTCAGGTGAATTCTGCAGGGGAATGACATTGTTCATGAGTTATTTTTCACGTAGCACACGCACTGTTTATGGATACAGGTATTCTGACCTGAACGCCCGGATCCTTCCACGACAATAAATCGCAGCGCGCGGATCCTTTTGTTTGATTATCACGCATTATTGCGGGTAAAACCAAATACATAAAGGCGCATTTTGCCGCTGGGATCCCGTCTTAAGCCAGTCATGGTGCGGGCTGAGGGCTGGTTTACCGTTTTTGGGAGAATTGGGGTAATGCCAGGACAGGCAGAAACGGAAAAAAAATCCTGCAGACGCCCTTAAAAGACAACTGAAAATTTCTGACTCCATATTCCTCTGGTTTCAGACTGCTTAATCACATCATCAACCTGATACATAATAAACAGATTCTGTTCACAGAATGAACAATTAAGTAAATAGTTAGATTATGCGAAAAAGTACAGATATTTCTCACCATCGTTATTGAATAATATGTCTTCACACAAACAATATTAATATTTTGAGTGTAAGCCCTGACTCAAAGAAAGAAATGTCTGTTTTCGGAATCAAAAATATATAGTTATCAAAATACATTAATTTCAAATTTGAAATTAATGTAAAACGATTTAGTAAATGTTATGACATTATAAATCTACTCCTCCATGTTTAGAGGAGTATTTGCAGACTGGACGCTCTTATATAGTTACTTACCTTTATACATATTCTAACATAAGCATTTACCAACCTTACAGGGAACAGACCATAGTAGTTTATATTTCCATTCAGGTCTGAATGCACCGATAGAATATATCATCTTTTTATTATTATCCTGACAATACCTTCGTGCTTTATCTATATTCAGCCACATAAGGACACTTCCCGGACTTAGTTTCATACAATTCTCATCATTCAGAACTGCACCATTTGGAACGTCATAATAAACATTACATGAGCTTTCAGATTTCAGTACTATATCAATAGCACACGGTTTATTATCCCAGAATAGCACATGGCCAAACATAAGTTCTCGTAAGTGAGAAATAAACATTAACAGATTATCATATTCGTAGCAAGGTAGGGTACCTCCAAACCGGGAATGAAAAAGTGATATATAAGAGCTGGATATTTCTTTATCGGATAACTGGCTTATACACTTAATCTCTCCGCCATTCCTGATAAATCTCTGGATTTCATTTCGGCGAGTTTTTTCAAATTTAGGTGAAAAAGATTCCTTTATAATACAATTTTGTTTTTTTCTGGCTATTTTCCATGTTGCATTGATAATATTTTGTTTATTTATAATTGATAATTTATTAGTTTTATCCGGAAAAAAACATCTTGCATGTGGGGAAAAAGGAATTAATACCTCATCAGATGAAAGAGGATAAGACCTTCTTGCCATTATCCCAATTTGTTTTCCATTGCACAGAAAATATGAGCCTTTGATATCACCATCTTTTTCATAGTGAAAAAAATCAAACTTCCAGTCATGATGTATCATAAAGTATGAAACAACATCCGGATGCATGTTTACACTACCACCGTATTTTTCAAAAGTTTTTTTGTACGTTTCGAATGTAGATGGTTTCCAGGCCGTAATAATGCGCTTTATATTTTTAATTGACAAAGTCATATCCTCGGCGTTTTTATATGTTATGAGTGCAACACCAACAATAATTCTGATTATGATAAATATTATTTAAAATCAACTTCCATTTGTTGTTGAATTGAAAGGTGTTTTGTCGTTTCTATACAGTATTTAATATAATCAGTAAACTTTGGCGGTTTAGGCATTCCGATACTCAGTAGCTTGTCGTTACTGAAACAAACATTGAGCATACTGAACGCTCCATATAAACGAATGGCTTTTAACATAAGGCGTTCGTTACAGGGACCAAAAATATTTTTAAAATCATGACGGCTCATTGCCAGTATGTCATAACTGACTTTAGTATATCTGTCTCCAACAGGATCACAGTTCAAAGCACGGGCTACAGCTTCGTCAATAGCAGAGAACGTCACACTACTTTCTTTACCTGCTGATATATGAACAATCTCACCATTAATTAACGAACTTTCAAGCAACATTAGCAATGCATCAGCACAATAATCTACAGGGATAACATCTATTTTATCATCCAGAGAGCACATAAATTTTTGCAACATTAACCCCATTCTGAATACCCAGAAAATACTGGTTGAAGGTAAGCACCCTAAACGACTGTGGCCAACAATAATTGATGGTCGGGCAACCAACAAAGGTAAATCAGGACACTGCTTACGCATCAGATATTCTATTGTTGCTTTTGAATGCGTATACTCCACTAAATGTTCACCTGTTTCTGATGAAGCAGACTCTTCCTTAACTAGCGACCCCGTATGAGGTGTACAAGACATAGCAGTACCAACATGAAGGAAGCGTTTCAGTCCTGCCACTTTTGCCATTCTTCTTGCAAAAGCAAGTGTACCTGTAACATTCACATTCCATATAAAAGGATTATTACCAAAAGAAGCTATAGCCGCACAGTTTATAACATGAGTGACTTCATCAAGACGAGGATCCATGAGAAAGGCTTCCGGATTATTTAGATCCCCAGGCAAGATGTTATCATTAGTTAATGCATGCAACCTTTCCTCACAAACATTAAATTTACGCATATTTTCTTTAATTCTTTCCAGTCCCACTTGTGGAGTAGGTGCTCGTACTAAAAGTAGCAAATTTATATTATTACAGTTATCCAGCAGCTTATCCAGGACCGCGCCACCAAGAAATCCTGTTGCACCTGTAAGTAATAACAATTTCATATCTAACCTCTTTTGTTTTCATGTAATCATTATAAAAATAAATTATCTTACATAAACTATGATTAAACAAAATCAAGAGAGATTAAATGTAAAAACAATGTTTATTTTTATACGACAGGATCCTTCAGGTTATTGCGAGTGTTTTTATTGGATGGTCTTCTTATTATTGACGAGTAATAGAATTATAATAAAATTCATATTATTAACATCGCTTATCAATTATTTTTATGTCGATAACACTGTGTCGTTATGCATGAAGAGTGGCAGAGCAGCATCTTTAAAAATACAAGAGTTAACAGAAACACTTTTATCGTTGAGCACATATACCCTCCACATATTATAAAAAATCAAAAGACCACCATCAGAAGTGCTGGCCTTTTGTTTATCATATTTAAAGTGTCATGAAAAAGTTAAAAACAGGCATGCTTCAGGTTAAAAATAATACTTCAGACCAGCTGTGGTCATAAAGTTATAGCTTTCAATGCCTGCACCATTTTTGGTGTGATCAGATATATTCAAATTTCTGGAGTACAGAGAAGTATCACCTTTCTTATTAGTAATACGGTTCCATGTTCCTTCGACATAAACTTTAGCTGCAGGTGTAATATAATAACCAGCATGTAGTGAGACAGAGTAATAGTTCTGATTATTTACATCGCTACGATAGGTGATCCTTTTCTCAGGGTTGTAATGCTCATCATTATCCGATGCCTTCACCCATCCGCTATATTTGAAACTCCCCCCGAACTCAAAGCTATCATACCGATAATTACCGGTTAACCCTATATAGGGCATTTTAAAGTGTTGTTTGTAGCCTATAGCTCTTTCACCATCTGGAAATGATCCCGTTTCATCCCGGAAGCCTCCCTCACTACTATAGATATAAGAGCCTCCTTTTGCTGTAAAGCTATAACGATTTTCCTGGTAACCAGCCATAAGACCTAACTGATAGTCTGGTTGATTCAGGAGCCATCCCTTAATATTCAGGTCGAATTCATTAGCAAAATTTAGACGGGTATTCGGATGTTTACTCTCATCAGTCCAGGTTCCGGGATTGCTCGTATCCAGCCAGTCCCTGTCCACCATATTGCCTCCACGACCAGCTAATGTTGTCCACCCTGAGGCACCGACAGATACTCTGGGTAACAGATCCCAGTTAAATGCCCCCTTGACAATTGGCGCATTACTGTATTTCCAGTCCAGCTGGCTGGCTTTGCGCCCTTTTTCTTCAGGCAGATAAACCCGTTCTTTGGCCTTGCCACTTAAAGTGCCAAAATCAATCTCCGTACTGATTTTCTCCGGTGTAAAAGAAAGCCCAGTATCAGAAGCCAGTGCAGCAAACGCTACAGGAGCTGAGAGTGCAGTAGCAAGAATCTTTAAGTACATAGACAAGTTAACTCCATTCCACTCGTTTGTTTTTGATAAATATTTTTTTATTTACTCGTAGTAGTCAACTGAAAAATGCTGTTTTGTTTAACGTTTGTTTACAATGTGGCCGCATGTCGCTTTATTTATTCCCTTTTATGTCAGAATATCAGGGGAGTCAGTCAAACCCGGTATGATTACTGCCCCGGTCATCCATGTTCCAGGAAATATCAGGGCATACAGGGTGCTGGTAACTGCGAATAAGGCCCTGGTCGGACACTTTATGCCGGGAACGTCTGTAACATGGAAACCGGTACCTTCTTCCTGGGTTTATTTTGTTAACTCTTATCTAAAGGGAGACAAAATGGCCAAATCCTGCGATTATGAAGCAATCAGGGTTTTTATTAGCGTTAATGTCGGCAAATATACCAATAACGCCATTACAGTTAATTATTCAGATAGCGTTTGTGCGACAAGGCATTACCATTCGACGAAAATAAACTCAGGTGGTTGATATCAGAAATCAACCGTGGCTCCACCTACAAAAAAAGTTGCTGGTTTATAAATCCCTCCTTTCTGATTAATAAGAAAACTAATAACATATGAGTATAATTACTTGTTCAGATAGGTTAATTATCTTCGTGATTGATATTTATTTGGTTTCAGTAAAAATGATGTTTTTATTATAAAGTTTATAAATACCAAGTCGGTGGTGTTTATTAGTGTAATGGAGGGGAGTGCGTAAATCGTTACATGTAACACTTCCTTCCAATAATACTTTATAAATCAATAAATGTATGATTACTTATTTCCTGAAATATCACATATATTGCTATATTTCTTAACGAGATATTCTTATTTTATTGATGATTGCATCTCTTTTATTTAATGTAAAGCTTTCTTATTAATCTTCTAATGTATTGCAAAATGGTAGATGCTGAGTAATCAACAGACTTGTATGTAAAGTCAAGATTAACGTTGCTAAAGCACGCATCAATTTTCTGATAAAAGGATGTGGTTGTTTTTTTCGATAAAAAAAATTCTTGTCTAACCGCTGGTGAAATAAGATTATTATTACCCCGGATTAATACTGAGCCTAACAATAGAATACAAAAAAAACAAAATGCTTTAAATAAGGGGAGCACTATAAGTTATCCTCTTTACTTTATGCTTACCAACTCATTTTGTTACTTTATAACATAACTCATCTTGCGTTGTAAACAGACTCGTTTTAGTTCCATGCACCTTTTGAGATCGTGACCAAATAATGGCGTTAGTGATGTTCTTCCAGTGTCATATGGTTAAGTGGTTGATATGGCGTTCACTGTTATATTCTGACAACCAGTTTGCCGCCAGTTCCCGCTTTTCATCCAGCGTTCTGAACAGACAAAAACCGAGTATTTTTGTTCGGTATGTCCGGTTAAAACTCTCGATAAAAGCGTTCTGCGCCAACTTACCTGATTGGGTAATCTCCAGTTTTACTACATGTTTTTCTGCGCATTACGTCCGTGTTGGATAAAAAAAATCCTGGCCATAATCTATGCGAATCATAGCTGGATAGACATGGTTTTCCGCAATCCTTGAACCGCCCCGGGAATCCTGGAGACTAAACTCCCTGAGAAAGAGGTAAACAGGATGACTAAAAATACTCGTTTTTCCCCCGAAGTCCGTCAGAGGGCGATTCGTATGGTTCTGGAAAGTCAGGGCGAATATGACTCACAGTGGGCGGCAATTTGTTCCATTGCCCCAAAGATTGGCTGTACACCGGAGACTCTGCGTGTCTGGGTACGCCAGCATGAGCGGGATACCGGAGGCGGTGATGGCGGGCTCACCACCGCTGAACGTCAGCGTCTGAAAGAGCTGGAACGTGAAAATCGTGAACTGCGCCGCAGTAACGATATCCTTCGCCAGGCTTCCGCTTATTTTGCGAAGGCGGAGTTCGACCGCCTCTGGAAAAAATGATGCCACTGCTGGATAAGCTGCGTGAGCAGTACGGGGTCGGACCGCTATGCAGCGAACTGCATATTGCCCCGTCAACGTATTACCACTGTCAGCAACAGCGACATCATCCGGATAAACGCAGTGCCCGTGCGCAGCGCGATGACTGGCTGAAGAGAGAGATACAGCGCGTATACGATGTACGGTGTGCGTAAAGTCTGGCGTCAGTTGTTACGGGAAGGAATCAGGGTGGCCAGATGTACAGTGGCGCGCCTCATGGCGGTTATGGGACTTTCCGGTGTTCTCCGGGGTAAAAAGGTCCGCACTACCGTCAGCCGGAAAGCCGTTGTCGCAGGCGACCGCGTAAACCGTCAGTTCGTGGCAGAACGTCCTGACCAGTTGTGGGTGGCTGATTCTACTTACGTCAGCACATGGCAGGGGGTCGTCTATGTGGCGTTCATCATTGATGTGTTTGCCGGATACATCGTGGGGTGGCGGGTCTCATCGTCTATGGAAACGACATTTGTGCTGGATGCTCTGGAGCAGGCGTTATGGGCCCGTCGACCGTCCGGCACAGTCCATCACAGTGATAAAGGTTCTCAGTATGTATCGCTGGCCTACACACAGCGGCTTAAGGAAGCCGGATTACTGGCATCAACAGGAAGTACAGGCGACTCGTATGACAACGCGATGGCGGAGAGCATCAATGGCCTTTACAAAGCGGAGGTAATACACCGTAAGAGCTGGAAAAACCGTGCAGAAGTGGAACTGGCCACACTCACGTGGGTGGACTGGTATAACAATCGACGATTGCTGGAAAGGCTGGGCCATACTCCTCCGGCAGAAGCAGAAAAAGCTTATTATGCTTCCATCGGAAACGATGATCTGGCAGCCTGAGTTCACAGATAAAACACTCTCCAGGAAACCCGGGGCGGTTCACCTACAGAGTACCGCTACCACTTGTGAAGCTGGCAGATTCAGATTGTTTTCAATCGACAACGCCTCATAGTTAAAGTCATCAACGACATTGAACGTGTGAAGTGGTCAACAAAAACTGGCCACCGAGTTAGAGTTTTTCCAGTATCGATTTTCCGATTCGTTTGGGGATAACCCACCGTTATATTCGTGCGGTCTTAGTGCGCTGTAATATCCAACGATATAGACCGTTATGGCGTGAGCGGCCTCGCAGAAGCTTCGTAACCCACCACCGGCATCCATTCGTTCTTCAGACTCCTGAAGAAGCGTTCCATTGGGCTGTTATCCCAGCAGTTTCCGCGCCGGCTCATACTCTGCCTGATCTGGTATCGCCACAATAACTGCCGGAACTGCCTGCTCGTATCGCTGTGGAACATCACCCCGCCGGGCTTACCCGTCCAGATATAGGTCACATCACCGCACCACACCTGTATAGCGGCGTAATCCCCAAAAACGATGCTGGTTGTCAGTAAACAAGCCATGAATGACAGTCGTTCCTGAAATCATAAGACCTGGAGGAGTGTATGCTCCGTCGCAGTAATTACCACGATACGCTTGCAGAATTTTTTCCAGTTACTGAAGCGTGAACGGATAAAGAAAAAGCTCTTCGGAACGCGGGAAGACGCCTCCAACGATATTTTTGAACATCGAAATGTTTTATAACAATAAGCGTCGGCATGGTTCCTGCGAACAGATGTCAACAATAGAATATAAAAACAATTATTATCAACAACTTGGAAGGAGTAAGACTACTCGTGGCGATTCAATATTAGATCATTGATGGAGATATAAATGGCTCACTTTTTATCGGTTGTTGACGATACGTTTATCAAGTATACATGAAAATTTCTTCATACCAGCTATATGAGACGTTAAGACTAATAATCTTACTCCCAAAATGACTATGTTGTTGCAGTTTGGTTTATTGACTCTTGTCTATAGTTCACCGAATGCCAAGATGAGGGAGCGAGGAACTTTACTGTCTACGCCTCTCTTCCTGGTTACAAAGACAAGCGTAAAACTCACCATCCATTAGAACTAAAGGCACTTTCCTGAGCAGAGTTTTCATCTGCAAGATAAAAGCTATTTTACAGCCGTAAAGTCCAGTGAAACGAAAGAGAGGTTAGTGAATTAATTACTTGATGTATTAAAGTATAATGGGCGTAGATAACACCTTAATACGAAATCTTGTCAGGCTTTCCCGGTAATTAGTAATACTGTTGAAACAAAGCGAGAGGGGGTTAGCCCAATTTACGCAAATAAATAATAATCTTGATTATGATTAATTCCAAATAAGTATATTTTTCCAGTAGATGCTGGGCATTAACTAAGAAAACCCAGAATACCACTTTCATTGTTATGGAAAACATGGACAATGTTAATGAAATATATTTCTCACCGCGCCATCATTTGTACCTTGACACTGTTGATCATTATTATCACCGTTTTGTTCACCTTTCTGAGAAGCTCTGATGTGCCAGAATATATTACTGCCCCGGTGCGCAAAGGCGATATAGAAAATTCTGTTCTGGCGACAGGCCGTATTGATGCAATTGAACGGGTAAACGTAGGGGCACAGGTATCAGGGCAATTAAAATCACTGAAAGTGAAACAGGGCGACCATGTGACTAAAGGGCAGTTGATTGCCGAAATTGACGACCTACCTCAGTGTAACGATTTGCGTAATGCCGAAGCTGCACTCAACGAAGTGAAAGCAGAACTTCAATCCAAGCAGGCGCTCCTGAAACAGGCTGAACTGCGTTTTAAACGCCAGCTCCGGATGCTAAGAGAAAATGCCAGCTCACACGAAGATTTTGAGTCTGCGGAGGCAATGCTTGCGACCACTCGCGCTGAATTACATTCTCTGAATGCCAAACTGGTCCAGGCACAGATAGAAGTAGATAAGAAAAAGCTTGCCCTTGAATATACGCGAGTCGTAGCGCCAATGGATGGAATTGTTATTGCCATTGTCACTCAGCAAGGGCAAACCGTTAACTCAAACCAGAGTGCCCCAACAATTATTAAACTCGCTCGTCTGGATGTCATGACCATTAAAGCACAGATCTCCGAGGCTGATATAACCCGTATTTCTGTGGGGCAAAAAGCCCGCTTCTCTATCTTCTCCGAACCGGACAAGCACTACAGCGCAACACTGCGTGCCGTTGAACTGGCACCAGAATCGGTAATGAAAGATGACTCTCTCGCCAGCAACACTTCAGCATCAGGCTCCGGAACTTCAAATGCGTCCGTTTATTACAATGCTCTATTCGATGTGCCTAACCCAGAAAATCGACTTCGTATTGCCATGACTGCTCAGGTTACCCTGATTACTGATGAAGCCCAAAATACACTGCTGGTACCCATTCAGGCAGTGCACAGAAATGAGGGGAAGAAGCAACAGGTCCTGGTGCTGGCAGCAGATGGCAGGCTGGAACCCCGGAATGTGAAAACTGGTATCACGAACAGCGTGGATATTCAGATCCTCGAAGGTTTAAATGTCGGAGAAAATGTCGTGCTGTCGCTGCCGGATAAGAAAGAGCCCGAAGAAAGGATTATGCTGTGAAAAAACTTATTGAGTTAAAAGGGGTTAGCCGAACTTATGGCAACGGAGATCAAACGCGGACCGTCCTGAAAAATGTCGATTTGACAATCGTTGCTGGAGAAATGGTGGCAATCATTGGAGCCTCTGGCTCAGGCAAATCAACCTTAATGAACATAATGGGTTGCCTTGACGTACCCAATAGAGGTGATTACTACATCGACGGACAAAATGCCGCCTGTCTTTCACCCGATGAGCTGGCTAGAGTGCGCCGGGAACACATTGGCTTTATATTCCAGCGCTACCATTTGATACCTGATCTTAGCGCACTTGGTAACGTGGAGATCCCGGCCATTTACGCCAACAGCGAACGCGACAGCCGTCGGCAACGTGCAACGGCGTTGCTGGGCAGACTGGGACTGGAAGGACGTGAGCATCATAAACCTTGCGAACTTTCAGGCGGTCAGCAGCAACGCGTCAGTATTGCCCGAGCACTGATCAACGGTGGAAAGATAATTTTGGCGGATGAGCCAACTGGTGCTCTGGATTCGCAATCCGGGCAAGAAGTGTTAGCCATTCTGAATGAACTTAATCGACGTGGTCATACTGTAGTAATGGTGACCCACGATATGAAGGTCGCCCGGCACGCAAAGCGAATCATTGAGCTGTGTGATGGCGAAATCATCGCTGATAGTGGAGGTTGCGTATCTGCGACGGAAACACTACCAAAAACCAACAGAATCCGGCAAAGCTATTGGAAAACACTGCTCGATCGAACGCGTGAATCGATGCAAATGGCGCTAAAAGCGATGAAGACGCATCGCTTACGCACCACGCTTACCATGATCGGGATTGTTTTTGGTATCGCCTCCGTTGTCACTGTTGTGGCATTGGGTGAAGGAGCCAGGCAAGAAACACTGGAAGAGATTAAAAGTCTGGGGACAAACGTGGTCAGCATTTATCCCGGGCAGGATTTGTTCGATGACAGCATTGAGAGTATTAGAACATTGGTACCTGCTGACGCAAATGCACTGGCGAAGCAAGGGTTTATCGATAGCGTCAGCCCGGAAGTTAGCGCTTCAGACAACATTCGTTTTCTGGGTAAATCTGCGATAGCGTCCATTAACGGCGTTGGGCGGGAACATTTCCGGGTAAAAGGTATTGAGTTGTTGCAAGGGACTACTTTTAGAGACGATCGCAACGCTCTACAGGAAGTTATTATCGATGAGAATACTCGTAAGGCCATTTTCGACAACACAGGGTTACAGGCTCTGGGGCAAATAGTCTTTCTTGGTTCTGTACCAGCACGAGTGGTTGGCATCGCTAAAAGTAACAACCGTAGTGATGCATCAAATCGCATTACTGTGTGGATGCCTTACAGCACGGTGATGTACCGTATTGTGGGTAAACCAGTTCTGACCGGTATTAGCGTCAGGCTAAAAGACAATGTGGATAACGAGGCTGCAATCAGCGCTATCTCCCAACTATTAACCCGGCGTCACGGCATAAAAGACTTCCAGCTTTATAACTTTGAACAAATAAGAAAGTCTATCGAACACACCTCAATGACCTTCAGTATTTTAATTCTTATGGTCGCATGTATCTCACTAATGATCGGCAGTATCGGGGTGATGAACATCATGTTGATTTCTGTAACGGAACGAACTCATGAAATTGGCGTACGAATGGCGGTTGGCGCGAGACGCAGCGACATTATGCAACAGTTTATTATTGAGGCCGTATTGGTTTGCCTGATTGGTGGCGCACTCGGTATTGCACTGTCGTATATCACAGGTGCGCTCTTTAACGCTCTGGCGGACGGGATATTCGCAGCTATATATTCGTGGCAGGCTGCTGTTGCTGCATTTTTTTGCTCAACCTTAATTGGCATAATCTTCGGGTATCTCCCAGCCCGCAAGGCAGCAAGGATGGACCCGGTTATTTCACTGGCCAGCGAATAATATATGAAAATTTTATCATCGTTGACTTTATGCCTTATCACCGCACTCTGTTCAGGTTGCACAAACGTGCTGAAAAGTGACTATCGCGCTCCCGAAGTGAACTATCCCATCAACTGGACCAAGGGCGATGTGGACGGAAATACATCCCCGTTTGACTGGGAAGAATTTAACGATCCTAATCTCGATAACTGGCTTCACCTGGTGATGACAAGTAATAACGACATAGCTATAGCTGCACTGCGGATACATCGGGCGCAGCTGGATGCGGAAAGAACAGGTATCACCAATACTCCTGCACTAAAGGCGGCACTGAGTATGGACGGAAAAAAACAGCTGAATAACTCGTCCGGCTGGGCAAAAAGCGGTTCTGCCAGCCTTGGCACCAGCTATGAGCTGGATCTCTGGGGAAAAATTGCCCGTCAGCGTGATGTTGCTGAGTGGGCAGTCCATGCCAGTGAAGAAGATTTTCGCTCCGCGCGCCTGATGCTGCTTTCAGAGGCCAGCAATAATTACTGGCGTATCGGTTTTGTAAATCAACAAATTACCACCCTCCAGCAGAGTATTGACTATGCAAAAGAGACGCTGCGTCTGGCCGAGGTTCGCTATCGTGCAGGAAATATCTCGTCGCTGGATGTGATTGACGCGCAGCAAAACCTGCTCACGCAAGAGAACCAGCTTACAGGGCTACAACGAGAACATTCACAGCTACTCAATCAGCAGGCCGTTTTGCTCGGCACCGTGCCCGGTTGCCAGATAGTCGAGCCCACAACGCTGCCAAAAGGAAGCCTGCCTAAGGTCAATGCGAATATTCCTGCCAGCATACTGATGCGCCGGCCTGACATAAGTGCTAAAGAGTGGCAGTTGCGTGAGGCGCTAGCTACGGTTGATATCAAGCGTAGCGAATATTACCCCACCTTCAACCTGACAGGCGCTTTGGGTACCAGCAGCGCTTCGCTACTGGCATTACTGCATAATCCGGTCGGTTCCGTAGGCGCTAACCTGACGCTACCGTTCCTGGAGTGGCGACAGCGGGACATAGAGGTAAAAATTGCCCGTAACGATTACGAACAGCGAGTGCTGGAGTTTAAACAGCTACTTTATAAGGCAATGAGCAGTATAGAGGACGCGCTTTCATTTCGTAACCAGTTGCTGCTTCAGGAGACAAGACTCAGGGAAGAACTGGAACTTGCACGTAAGTCAGAGTGGTTAAACGAAGTTCGTTACCGGCATGGTGCAGTACGTATTTCATTCTGGCTTGATGCTCAGGAAAAACGTCGTCAGGCGGAGCTGCGACTGGATGAAAACCGCTTCAATCAGTTGCAGAATCTAGCAAAAATTTATCTTGAGTTTGGCGGGGCATCAACCTTTCCTTAAGTCTAATTGGGGACAACCAGGAGCAATAAGGAGTGAAAAATAGCCACAGCTGAAAACACCATAGCCATTGACATTTGAGCTTTACCTGCTCTTGAAAACAAAAAATCACTGTTAAGCGCAATGCTATTCACTTCAGCAGAGCAGTATTGCGTGTCACGAGCATGTTTACCATTCTGTGTAAATATCTTTTCTTAAAAGTGATCATCAAAGCAGTCATCAAACTCGATAAATATCCACCGGCATAGCGTAATGCCGAGCAATTAAGGATCAATTGACCGCTCCTTAAACTGCGGCACTATAACGGCTTCTACAACAGGGAGCCGTTTTCTTGTGCATAGAAACCCCCCAGCTAGGCTGGGGGTTCCGGAAAGCTTTCAGCTTTGAGCCAGTTATTAAAACCCCTTTTGATTTATTAAAACACCTTGCGGTCTGGCAACTGCAAGTGTCAAACAAGAAATCAAAAGGGGGTCCCAATGGGGAACGAAAAGAGCTTAGCGCACACCCGATGGAACTGTAAATATCACATAGTATTTGCGCCAAAATACCGAAGACAGGTGTTCTACAGAGAGAAGCGTAGAGCAATAGGCTGTATTTTGAGAAAGCTGTGTGAGTGGAAAAGTGTACGGATTCTGGAAGCTGAATGCTGTGCAGATCATATCCATATGCTACAATGTTTGTCAAAGCTCAGTGAAAATGTCTAATCACTGGCTCATTATAAATGTCCATATATTGAAAAGGCCGCTGCGAAAATCCCTCCCGCAGCGGCCTCTTTAGCATAACGTCATTATGCGAACCATCACTTAATGTTCTTCTCGCATTTTAAGAGAAATAGTAAATTTGTAGCAGTAAGATGAAGCATATAGCTTACCAATTCTTCCGGAACCTCTTTAATATCAGCTCCTTGCCCATGACCTGCATTTTTGTTTCTGATGGTTGGAATTCCTGTTTCCAGCATTGTTTTCAGACTTGTGAACTGGCTTTGTAAATATGCCGGAATTAAATTTTGACTTAAACAGCTATTTATTAGTTTTGATGCTGTATCATTAGGACTATATTTCCAGTTATTCTTATCATGTATTGCTTTCATTATACTTTCAAATGATTTCAGACAATCATTTAGACATTCTTTATAACGCTTATGCCTGTAATGCTCATGCGCAGCAAGGAATTCATCATTGGCGCCTTCAAACAAGGGTTCTCCACTTAAAAGAATCAGGGTTGGCTTTACGACATCAGCATGAATCAATTGAGAGTCTATCCTTATTATCTCTTCAGATTCAAACTGATAACCAACCCCATGTTCTCTAAACCTTTCATTTAGTTCAATAACTGCATCTCCAGGACTTTGACTTGTTATGTCTTTGAATTCATAATGGTTTTTCGCAACGTGGCTCACTAGTATCTGGAAGCATATTTCTATGAAATCTAGGCATTTCTCTGTATTTCTCTCTTTAAGGAAAAAGTCGACAAGAGCGTCAAAGTCATTCTTTGCAAATTCCTTCAAAGAAAAAACACCATATTCCTTAGAAAGTATCTCATGGATATATGCATATACTTTGTCAGCTTCATTTCTATACGATGTGTAGCGTTCATTAGAAGAGGGGAAGCCGATAGAATCAGTTATTATTTTAATAATTTGCACCCTGAGTGCATGTGGAATATTGTTATATTGATATACGTCATTTACTTCGCCACGAATTTTTCTTTGTCTCTTAGAATAAATATTAATAATTGCCATGAAATAGCCTCAAGATTTTTTTACATGCTGTTCTGTGATACTTGCTGTTTGGCTCTTTGCACCGCGAAGCGGTTCGGGGTTCTGTGACACCCGAATTTTACCTCGGTTTCCTTTGTATATAATATCATTGAAGTTATTTGCATTTCTCAGAAATCTTCTCTGGCTTTGATTGCAATAGCCGAAAGATAGCGCACACATCGCCGTTGGTCAGTTAGTACGAGGTTTCCGCCAAGTTCACCTTTTACCAAAGATGGCCTCAGAGCTTCCCTGAAGCTTTATCATGGCTTCAAGTAGGTCATCTTCGTTCAGTGAGCGCTGAGATTTGTTGATGCTAGGGGCGTGCCGTCTGCGGGAAGGCTCATCACCAGAACAAGGTAACGATTGTGAGCGATTATTGTCCCGTTTTCTCTGGACCTGACGGGCAACATCCAACACATGGCCAAGTCTCTTGTTATCTACAATGGCGACGGGATCAACCTCAGAAAGCCGGTCATAGGTGGAGTAGGGCAGCAGCACGCCATTTAGTCGCAGCTCCTTATGTCCGTCAGGATAATGCCAGACATCAATATACTTGCCGATGGCTCTTCGACTGTACTCGTTGTCCTCAATCAGATAGAGCATTTTATCGTATTGTACAGTCAGATTTTTTGATACCCGGCGAGGCTCTCGCTAGGTAAATTCTGCATCAAGGTCATCGTCTAATGCCAGCGGCCGGTGCGCGTTAAAATCATGCAAGGGTTCTTTGGCAAAGCGCCGGTTATAATCCTTCTGCAAATGCATTGGCCGCTTCTATTGTACAGATCCCCTTAAGCCTGAGCTCCTTAACGAGTCGGTCCTGAAGTGTCAAATGAGCACGTTCAACGCGGCCTTTTGCCTGGCTGGTTTCAGCACACAAAGGAGTAATATTAAGGCAGCGCATGGCCCTGGCAAACTGGGTTTCGCCGGGGCCGGTGGTGGCGTGCTTATTATTGACTCTGAATACGCTGGCTTTATCGCTGTAGAGGATCATCGGTTTACCGTATTTCTCGATATAGCCACGTGTAGCTTCAAAATAGGTAAATGTGGACTCAGATTTCACAAACAGCAGGTGCATCAGGCGACTGGTGGCATCGTCAACATAGACCAGGGCAGAACAGGGTCGCCCCCGGTTTTCAAACCAGTGGTGGTCGCAGCCATCAATTTGTATCAGCTCGCCAGTACAAGGACGCCGGTAACGAGGCTGATGAATTTTCGGTGCGCGTTGTCTGCGGGGAATCCAGAGTCCGGCCTTTATCATGAGACGTCGGATGGTTTCCTTTCCAAGGACCAGACCGTGAACTTCCTCCAGCTTTTCCCGCGCTAGCGTGGGGCCAAAATCACGGTAGTGCTCCCGGATTATACTGAGTGCCTGATCTGTCAGTGACGCTGGCAACAGACGGTTACCAGTGCGGCCACGACTCTGGTTGTTCATGCCAAGCGGCCCATACTGGCGATAACGTTTGAGCAGACGGCTGCAATGACGTGGCGTGATGCCCAGCATTTCGGCAGCCTGTCCAGGACGGATATTGCGATCGATGACATCCTGAAGGATTTTGAGGCGATTGATTTCTTTCACGGTGAACATTCCGGCGTCATTTATAGCCATAGAAAACTCCTCATCAGGAAAAAGTGAGTCGTTGTCTAGACATAGGGATCTGAGAAACTATAGCCTGGACATTCCTAATGAGCCACAAATAGACATTAGCATTGAGCCTCTACAATGTTTGTGCGCACAATCTATCTTATGTTAAATAACATTGAATATTAACTTACTTCATGAAGCTTACTGCTTCTATTTCCACTTCTTTTTCTTATTAATCGCTCCCCTAATCCACGCATTCATCTGCTCTACAGGCTCTAAAATATTTTTTCTGAGTACTGAGCACAAACTGCTCCATAAAAAACAGACCACAAGTTTGGGCATGATACTGATGTAGTCACGTTTTATTGTTTTCATGAAGCTCTCTGCTATTCCATTACTCACCGGACTCCGCACCGCCGTGTTCTTCGATTTAAGTCCCAACATCCGAGCGAACTGGCGTGTTTCATTAACCCGGTAGTCAGAGTCAGCGGTCGAAAGACCTCCCAGGTAGCTACTCTGCATACCCACTATAATGCAACTATTCTCGTGACGTGTGTTTCAGCTCTCCCCCGGCTATGATACGAGATGGTATGGAGAGCCCTTCTGGGGCCACTGCCTGCACCAGATGCAACAGGACGCCTGATATGAATGCAATTTCTGTCAGGACAGGCGGGTAACTTTCTGTGGCCATGGATCAGGGAATACTCCACCCGACATCCACCACTGAATTTCTTCTTCAGTCAACAAGCAAAGGGATAAGGCATGTGTAAAATCATTAACTTCAGTGGCATTGCCAATGATAGTCAACTGACAGCAGCGATCGCCAAATCGCCCAGAGGCTGTGTCGATGTGTCGCTGTAGCGCTGAACGTTCTTCACGAGTTAAATTATTGTCAGTATGTTCCAGTACTCCAGCTTTCCAGTAGCCAATGAGCGCCAGACTGATGCTTCCTGCTGACTGATTCCAGAGCAGGGCAAGATCATCTCTCCCGGGGAGCCAAAAAAAACCTTTACTGCGATAAACGCCCATGCCCATAAAGCGGTGACAGGTATCCCATAATCTTTGCGGATGGAATGGCCTGTCGTCCCTGATGACGCGCCATATAAGTTCCTCATTGTTGCACGGAGTATCCATGTTTCCTACAAGTGCTTCCAGTTCACTGATGAGTAACTCAACACGGTCAAAATTGTAGTCCGGGATCGCCAGTAATGTGCTCAGTTCAATATTTCCCCATGATACCGCGAGCACATCCACGGAGGGGTTAAGTGGGTGTATGGCTTTTGCCACAGCGGAGATAATGTCAAAGGGCAGGCGGTCATTTCTGGTCAGCAGCAGCCTGTTGCAGAACATGATTTGCTCGGCCAGCAAATTCTCCAGGCCGCGTTTGTTATGCCGGAGATTTTCCTGAAGAGTGGGGATCAGTTTTTTCCCATCATTGTAATCTTCATGGAGCATGACAGTATCAACGAGTGTTAAAAACGCCTTCAGGCGTACACGTGAATGGCGACGCAGGTATTTGACCAGAGGAAGCGGATGACTGCTTCCGGAGGTTTCAATCAGCATCACATCCGGCTTGTTGTGATCAAGCAGGTGGTTAATTGCGAGATCCATCTTTTTGAGGCCTGCGGGGCTGCTGATGCTGTCTGCGGTGATACTTACGAAATTATTGTCTTTTGCATCTACAATATCTGTGTTGGCGATCAGCACGCCGTCCACATCCAGTTCGCTCATGTCATTGACTATGACAGAGACTGAAAGCTGTTTTTCGTGTGCCTGTATGAGCAGGTTTTTCAGCAGAGTGGTTTTCCCTGCGCCGAGGAAGCCATTGAGAATGATGACAGATGTTGTTTCCATATCAGCAGTACACCAGTTAGTTAGCGAGGAAGGCGCTTGGTGGTACAAAGAGCATCCGGATTGAATCGCATAACGTCGACGGGAGTTGTTGTCGTTTTTCCTGTGAGGTCTCAACCTGCCACAGAACGCACCGGACTTATTGGTATTTAGTCTCCATCAGCATAATTATCACCATTTTTATCTCCGGGGGAAGATTTGTTCTGAACAGGAGTGGGAGGTGTGACCTCCTGAAAGTAATTACAGATTGCTAGTTGTTGTATTTTTATTCGAATATGTCTCTTCGTATCAGTGATAGCACCTAGATAAAGTATATTCCGGGAGCGTTATCTGTTCTAGATATCAGAGAGTCAGTCATTTGTAAAAAAGAGAGCTGCATCATTCTATTTTTCCTGTCTATTCACCCTGTTGTCGTATCTAAAAGACATCCGTTCCGAGGATGTCGGGCACCCGTTCTGTACTAAGATACATAGCTTTTGGGTCTGCACTATTTGGAACCGACAGAAGTCTGTCTGTGATATCCGCATTTTTCTGTGTGCGATATATTCCGAAAAACTTCAAACCACTTAAAAGAGGTGTTTCCGGAGGATAAGTTCGACCAGGGAATAGTGTTTCCTGGTAAGTGTGGCGGAGCCAGTTCACCAGGAGTATCTTTCTTATCCAGTTATACTGGATTTTATTAGATGATCACCCTACCCTGCAGCAGTACGCTGACGGTGTTTTTTTGGAGAACCATTATGAATAACGTCATCTTTGATTGGTATTTATCTAGGCAAAAATTCATTCAACGTCCACTGCCAAGATGCAACAGGCAGAGTCCTTAACTGTCAGAATCCAAGTGCTCGAAATTATTCGAATTCCTTACTAATTCCTCCTACACAACTATTGTTATGGAAGCTTGCGAAGATGCTCACTATATGGCACGGAAATTTTCGGAAATGCGTCATAAAACAAAGCTAATACCTCCTCATTTTGTCCAACCCTTCGTTAAAATTAATAAAAATGATTTCTTTGAGGCTGAAACCATATGTGAAGTTACATCAAGCCATCAATGAGATTTGTAGCATTAGGAGCTGAATCCCAGCAGAGGATTCCACTTTTCATCCGTCGTTGACAATGGCCTTGAAAAACGCCGTTACTCACCGTTCTCCTTCACGGTAATACGCAGTTATAGTTGCAGAGCAATGTAATGGATCTTTTATATTAAGAAATTGTGGATTTGCCCCTATATTTCCAGACATCTGTTATCACTTAACC
Source organism: Escherichia sp. WS1118 (assembly GCF_046487695.1). Classification (NCBI taxonomy): domain Bacteria; kingdom Pseudomonadati; phylum Pseudomonadota; class Gammaproteobacteria; order Enterobacterales; family Enterobacteriaceae; genus Escherichia; species Escherichia sp. WS1118. The sequence goes on from NZ_JBJQIZ010000022.1 coordinate 23,389, forward strand.
CATTACAAGCCCGCTGCCGCAGATATTCCCGTGGCGAGCGATAACCCAGCGCACTATGCGGATGCCATTCGTTATAATGCTCGAACGCCTCTGCAAGGTTCTTTGCTGCCGTTAACCCGTCTGGTTTGGGCATGATACTGATGTAGTCACGCTTTATCGTTTTCACGAAGCTCTCTGCTATGCCGTTACTCTCCGGACTCCGCATCGCCGTGTTCTTCGGTTCAAGCCCCAACATCCGGGCAAACTGCCGTGTTTCATTAGCCCGGTAGCATGAACCATTATCCGTCAGCCACTCTACTGGAGACGCCGGAAGCTCGTTGCCGAAGCGGCGTTCCACCGCTCCCAGCATGACGTCCTGTACTGTTTCACTGTTGAAGCCGCCCGTAGTAACCGCCCAGTGCAGTGCCTCACGGTCACAGCAGTCCAGCGCGAACGTGACTCGCAGTTTTTCTCCGTTATCACAGCGGAACTCGAACCCGTCAGAGCACCATCGCTGATTACTTTCTTTCACAGCCACTCTGCCTGTATGTGCCCGTTTCGATGGCGGTACAGCAGGTTTTCGCTCAAGCAACAGCGCATTCTGGCGCATGATCCGGTAAACACGTTTGGCATTGATCGCAGGCATACCATCAAGTTCTGCCTGTCTGCGAAGCAGCGCCCATACCCGACGATAACCATACGTGGGCAGCTCTCCGATAACATGGTGTATACGGAGAAGCACATCCGTATCATCAGTGTGACGACTGCGGCGGCCATCCATCCAGTCATCGGTTCGTCTGAGAATGACGTGCAACTGCGCACGCGACACCCGGAGACAACGGCTGACTAAGCTTACTCCCCATCCCCGGGCAATAAGGGCGCGTGCGCTATCCACTTTTTTGCCCGTCCATATTCAACGGCTTCTTTGATTCTTTGAGGAGTTCATTTTCCATCGTTTTCTTGCCGAGCAGGCGCTGGAGTTCTTTAATCTGCTTCATGGCGGCAGCAAGTTCAGAGGCAGGAACAACCTGTTCTCCGGCGGCGACAGCAGTAAGACTTCCTTCCTGGTATTGCTTACACCAGAGAAATAACTGGCTGGCTGCTACACCATGTTGCCGGGCAACGAGGGAGACCGTCATCCCCGGTTCAAAGCTCTGCTGAACAATTGCGATCTTTTCCTGTGTGGTACGCCGTCTGCGTTTCTCCGGCCCTAAGACATCAATCATCTGTTCTCCAATGACTAGTCTAAAAACTAGTATTAAGACTATCACTTATTTAAGTGATACTGGTTGTCTGGAGATTCAGGGGGCCAGTCTAAGGTGCACGAATCCTAGAGGCAGAATGTTTCTCCACATGCTTGTGGAGAAACCGCCGCATTTTGCCCGTTCTGTACGATACACCGTAGCCAGAGATAAGATATTCTGTTGCTGTATGCTACATACATTACACTATACGAAATCAGGTCTGTTCAATCAGTAAGGAAATAAACGGACAAACGTTATGTAACCCAGACAGAGATATATTGTCTGGGAAAATAGTGGCTTTTGTGGCGAAAACTAGTAAAACAGCAACCCGAACCACTTGATGTGCATCGTTTTTGATTATTCCCGTATACTCTTGCAGAAGGAGTTCTCCGTCGGGCTACTGTCATGGTTAATGCGGGGAATATGGCGACAATACAACATACCTAAAAGAGTAATGGACAGATGAAGCGGTTTATTCATTTCCCATGATTCTGAGTACCTACCAAGTCTGAGTAACCACTTTTATACTTTTAATTTTCGTTCATTTAGCTATCGTTTAATTATTATCACATAGGATTCTGCCGTTTTTAACAATGCAGGATAATAAGATGAAAAAAATGTTATTTTCTGCCGCTCTGGCAATGCTTATTACAGGATGTGCTCAACAAACGTTTACTGTTGGAAACAAACCGACAGCAGTAACACCAAAGGAAACCATCACTCATCATTTCTTCGTTTCGGGAATTGGACAAGAGAAAACTGTTGATGCAGCCAAAATTTGTGGCGGTGCAGAAAATGTTGTTAAAACAGAAACTCAGCAAACATTCGTAAATGGATTGCTCGGTTTTATCACTTTTGGCATCTATACTCCGCTGGAAGCCCGGGTATATTGCTCACAATAGTTGCCCATCGATATGGGGAGCTCATCTGCACTGTTCATTAATATACTTCTGGGCTCCCTACAGTTGTTTTTGCATAGTGATAAGCCTCTCTCTGAGGGAGGAAATAATCCTGTTCAGCGATGTCTGCCAGTCGGGGGGGCTGCATTATCCACGCCCGAGGCGGTGGTGGCTTCACGCGGGGATGGGCAGATTGATCTGATATGCAACCGACGACGACCAGCGGCAACATCATCACGCAGAGCTTCATTTTCAGATTTGGGCCACCTTTTGATTTCTCGTTTAACTTTTGCAGTCACCAGACTGTGATTTATTTTAACAAATCAATAGCTTTCATAAAATTCTCGAAGCTGAAAGCTTAACTGAACCAACCAGCCTGGCTGGTGTTTTCTAAAGACAAAAAGGCCATCAGCAAAACACTGATAGTCTGAATCACCTTTATCAATCATGTATGAAGAAAATATGCGCAATTAGTTGACAGTGATTATCATTTTCATTAAAAAGAGCGCGTAGCATTCTTATTTCATGAGGAAATTTACCCGCCAACAACCTGAGTAGCGAAAGCTGTTCATCCCCAATATTTTTGCTGGCGGGTTCTTTTTTCTACTGTCCTCCTCCCCAGAGGAAGCATTCCCATTAATCATTACTGGCGAGGAGGCAAGAGAAAAAGTCGGTTCTTTGTCCCTAAATAACAGCATCATTTCAGTCCATGCAAAATCTGATTTACCAGCTCACATAATAACCTGATGATACACAGTGTAAGTTCACAGAGATATTGCAATTGCCTCCGGATAAGTAAGGGGAGATTGCACTATGCAAATGCAGCACCTGAGGTTGGCTATCCTAAGCAGCCGATTATGCGTTGAGGCTTTCAGTGATGGCTGATATAGCAACAATGAGAATGAAGGCTCTGCACTTCTGGGATAAACACGGTATTTCTGCAGCTTCTGAAGCCTTTGGCGTATCCTGCCGCACGCTTTACTGGTGGCGTCAGTTACTGATCAAGGGAGGACCTGAGGGGCTAATCCCGCACAGTAAGGCACCTCTGGTGCGACGAAAAAAGCACTGGCATCCCGATGTGCTGAAAGAGATTCGACGCCTCAGGACAGAGCTGCCGAACCTCGGTAAAGAGCAGATTTTTGTTCGCCTGAAGCCCTGGTGCGCATAACGCCATCAGACCTGCCCGAGTGTTTCCACCATCGGCAGAATGATCGCCACCGCACACGATAAAATGCGGATGATACCAGTACGTCTGAGCTCGCGGGGTAAGGCTCTGCTTGTCAAAAAGCGAACCACCCCCCCCCCCGCAGGCCAAAGCACTACCGTCCGGTAAAGACAGGAGAGCTCATTGGGATGGACGCCATTGAGCTCAGAATGGGTGAAATGCGTCGCTATATCATTACCATGATCGACGAACACAGCGATTATGTACTGGCGCTGGCTGTGCCGTCGCTCAACAGTGATATCGTCAATCACTTTTTCAGCCGTGCAGCCCGGCTGTTCCCTGTCGGTATCAGCCAGATCATCACAGATAACGGGAAAGAGTTCCTGGGAAGCTTTGACAAAACGCTGCAGGAAGCCGCCATCAAACACCTCTGGACCTATCCCTACACGCCAAAAATGAACGCTATCTGTGAACGTTTTAACCGGGCATTAAGAGAGCAATTCATTGAATTTAATGAAATTTTACTCTTTGAGGATCTGGCGTTGTTTAACCTGAAACTGGCGGAATATCTGGCGCTGTATAACAGCAAAAGACTCCACAAGGCGCTCGCACTAACGACGCCCGTGGAATATATTTTAAAAGAGAACAAAAATTGCAATATGTGGTGGACCCATACACAGCAAACGCACAGGCCGCCCCGGTTGGGTAGATATGTGGGATGGCTGGTTCAGACTTCAGGATATGGTTGAGGCTGGTGATGAAGTCTCTTTATCAGGAGATCTGATCAAGAGACAGCCGCGCAGGGGGATTCACTATGCTGGATTCTTTTAACAAATTCTCCGCTAACCAAAAAATAGACTTTTTGCATTCGTAAATGCGTTAAGAGATAATTTTTAAAGTTCCATCAATCTCCCGGCCAGTTCGTCTCGCGGCATTACTCACTATCCGCACAACTTCAGTAAGATCATGACTTTTTCAATCGTTATCTGTTGACCAAGCTTTGAAACCACTAGCGTCCCGTCAACCTGACCTGGAATCGTCGAGAACCGCCCATAGTTGTGAATTGGCTAGAGTGTGATGGAAAGCAACGCTAAACGACCTAGTCACACATTCTCTTTTCCCTAACAATGACCATTTAGTGAAATAACGTATCCAAAATGATGACGTGAAAGCCTGATACTGGCAGCGAAAAGCCGAAAAAACTCACCTGGTCAGGAGCAAAAATCGGATTATTCGCCAACAGCGTAATATCAGCAGTAGTTCTCGACACGCTTGCGCTATAGACAGAGGATGAAACGCTGCTGGTCGGAGTTCTCTATACATTTTTGGCGACGGCAGAACCGCTCACCAATGCCTTAACGTCTATCAGCCTTCCGGTGAGTTGGAACAGCATGCTCAGCGTTTGCAAGATATTCTCCACGGTCTGTAGCAGCGTAGGTTTCAATTTAAATATCCCCAGATAGCCCTCTGGGAGCTTCCCTTTTTATTAAGTTTTAATTACCGTTGCAATAGTTAAATGATATTGGTAATTATTATCATTAGCATTTGTGTCTGTGTTGTTTCTGGTAAGGCTGAAAGGGAACAAACATCGCCTGTACAACGGCGTTTTTACTTACAGACCAGCGAAGGCGAGACTATCAGGATGATGCATCGTGTGTCTAAGAAATCACGGTTCTTTCCAGATTCGTTGTTCGGTCTAACACTGCACAAATGCGTCAGAACATCCCGGCGTAGCTGTCCGACGCCATTTGGGCTGTTCAACAGGACAATGGCGCGTAAGCGTTAATGGAAGTGGGGATACGGAGTTCCCTGTTCACCTGTGTATGTCACGGAAAAGTCTCTGACTGAGCTGTCCATAACGCTGGTGAAGCACAAATGGCGCAGCATCTGGTAAAGCAGGTTTAACGAAAAGTCGTGTCCTGCTGCTGGCATATGAGTGCGTCGACTGCCTGATTTAGATCGTCAAGCGGAGAGGGATTTTCTCATGCGTATTTTGTTTGTAGGCCCGCCTCTCTATGGGCTGTTGTATCCTGTGCTGTCTCTGGCGCAGGCATTTCGCGTTAACGGTCATGAAGTGCTGATCGCCAGTGGAGGACAATTCGCACAAAAAGCGGCAGAGGCCGGGTTGGTGGTGTTTGACGCCGCACCCGGTCTGGATTCCGAAGCTGGTTACCGCCACCATGAGGCACAGCGGAAAAAAAGTAATATCGGAACCCAAATGGGCAACTTCTCATTCTTCAGCGAAGAAATGGCCGACCATCTGGTGGAGTTTGCCGGACACTGGCGGCCTGACCTCATCATCTACCCTCCGCTCGGAGTCATCGGGCCGCTGATTGCCGCCAAATATGATATACCGGTCGTGATGCAAACCGTAGGCTTCGGCCATACCCCCTGGCATATCAAGGGTGTAACGCGTTCGCTCACGGACGCCTATCGTCGCCACAATGTGGGGGCCACACCACGTGATATGGCCTGGATCGACGTAACACCGCCGAGTATGAGCATTCTGGAAAACGACGGTGAACCCATTATTCCGATGCAGTACGTCCCGTATAACGGTGGCGCGGTGTGGGAACCATGGTGGGAGAGAAGGCCCGAGCGTAAACGTCTGCTGGTGAGTCTCGGCACTGTCAAACCGATGGTTGACGGCCTTGATCTAATCGCCTGGGTTATGGATTCTGCCAGTGAGGTCGATGCCGAGATCATCCTGCATATTTCAGCCAATGCGCGGTCCGATTTGCGCTCGCTGCCGTCAAATGTTCGCCTGGTTGACTGGATACCCATGGGTGTCTTCCTCAACGGCGCAGATGGTTTCATTCATCATGGCGGAGCAGGCAATACCCTGACAGCGCTACACGCTGGTATTCCACAAATCGTCTTCGGCCAGGGAGCCGATCGCCCGGTAAATGCCCGCGTTGTTGCCGAACGCGGCTGCGGGATTATCCCTGGCGACGTCGGCCTGTCGAGTAACATGATCAATGCTTTCCTCAACAATCGCTCACTTCGCAAAGCCTCTGAAGAGGTAGCAGCGGAAATGGCGGCGCAACCCTGCCCAGGTGAAGTGGCGAAAAGCCTGATCACAATGGTACAGAAAGGGTAACCACTACACCTTCATGATAATCATATGCCAGCACCCATCCAGGAGTCATGCATCCATAACAATGCGGGACCGGAGCGTGCTGGCTTTTTTGCGGAACGATCCGGCCAGTGGATCGTATTTTACAGACGGAGGAGGCTTAATGCCTGCGAATCACACTCCCACACCGGCTCAGTCATGGATAGTTCGCCTAGCGCGCGTGTGCTGGGAACGTAAGAAACTTAGTGTCATCGTGGTGGTAGCGTCAGTATCGACTATTTTGCTGGCTGCGCTGACGCCACTGCTGACAAGACAGGCTGTGAATGACGCACTGGCGGGCAATCCGGCCCGCCTGCCGTGGCTGGCCTGCGGGTTACTGTTGATCGCTTTTTTTGATTTCATCGGTAACTATGTGCGCCGTGGTTATGCCGGGATGCTCTCACTCTGGGTGCAGCATACCCTCAGAGGACGGGTATTCGACAGTATTCAGAAACTTGACGGCGCAGGCCAGGATGCGCTGCGCACCGGGCAGGTGATTTCACGGACCAACAGCGATCTGCAGCAGGTGCATACCCTGCTGCAGATGTGCCCGGTGCCGCTGGCAGTGTTCACTTATTACATTGCCGGCATTGCCGTGATGCTGTGGATGTCCCCTGCCATGACGCTTATCGTCGTGTGCGTACTGGTATGCCTGGCGATCACCGCGCTTCGTGCGCGTCGTAGGGTCTTCGCGCAAACCGGGCTGGCCTCGGACCAACTGGCGAATCTCACCGAACATATACGCGAGGTGCTGGCACAGATCTCAGTGGTAAAATCCTGTGTGGCAGAGATGCGTGAAACGCACTGGCTCGATAGGCAGTCGCGGCAGATTGTGCGTGTACGCATCGGTGCGGTTATCTCGCAGGCGATGCCTGGGGCCACCATGCTGGCGCTACCGGTGCTCGGGCAAATCGTCCTGCTGTGCTACGGCGGGTGGTCGGTCATGCACGGGCGGATCGATCTCGGTACCTTCGTTGCATTCGCCAGCTTCCTCGCGATGCTGACCGGGCCAACCCGCGTACTGGCATCGTTTCTGGTTATCGCACAGCGCACTCAGGCGTCCGTGGAGCGGGTGTTTGCACTGATCGACACCCGTTCACAGATGGAGGACGGGACGGAGTCGATTAACAGTCAGGTTGTCGGACTGGAACTGGAGAATATGAGCTTTGACTACCACCATGGCGACAGACATATCCTCAGCAATATCTCCTTTTCCCTGCGCGCCGGTGAAACCGTGGCGGTGGTGGGCGCATCGGGTTCAGGAAAATCGACCCTGTTGATGCTGCTGGCGCGTTTTTATGATCCCTGCTCCGGAAAGATATGGCTCAACACCAGCGAAGGCCGACAAAATCTTCGCGATATCAGACTGGAGGCGCTTCGTCGCCGGGTAGGCATCGTATTTGAAGATGCTTTTCTGTTTGCCGGTACGGTGGCGGAAAATATCGCCTATGGCCACCCTCAGGCAACGGCGGACGACATTCGCCGTGCGGCAGCTGCTGCAGGAGCCAGCGATTTTATCAACGCCCTGCCGAAAGGCTTCGATAGCCTGTTAACCGAACGGGGTACGAATCTTTCCGGCGGGCAGAGGCAGCGAATAGCGCTGGCGCGGGCGCTCATTACTGCACCGGACGTGTTAATCCTGGATGATACCACCTCAGCGGTTGATGCTGTTACGGAAGCGGAGATTAATACCGCGCTGGGTCGCTATGCTGACGAAGGGCATATGCTGCTGGTGATTGCCCGACGGCGTTCAACACTTCAGCTAGCCAGCCGGGTTGTGGTGCTGGATAAGGGCCGTATGGTGGATACCGGAACCCCGGCAGAACTTGAAGCGCGCTGTCCGGCGTTCCGCGCACTGATGACCGGCGACAGCGATTTTCTGGCCACGTCCCACAATAGCCACAACGAATTGTGGCCGGCTGAACCAGCGACACAAGACGATGTAACGGATACGGGGGATAAAGGTTTTGTCGCCCGTATGACCCGCGTACCGGAAAATGCAGTACAGCAGGCGCTGGCCGGTAAAGGTCGCAAAGTCACGTCACTACTGAAGCCTGTGGCGTGGATGTTCGTCATCGCCGCTCTGCTGATCGCACTCGATTCTGCGGCAGGCGTAGGGGTACTGATACTGTTGCAGCACGGCATTGACTCCGGTGTCGCCACAGGCGATATGTCGATCATCGGCCTCTGTGCCCTGCTCGCCCTGTGCCTAGTCATTGTGGGCTGGTGCAGTTATTCTCTGCAGACGGTCTTCGCCGCCAGAGCGGCGGAATCAGTTCAGCATTCGGTGCGCTTGCGCAGCTTCGGCCATATGCTGCGTCTTGGACTCCCCTGGCATGAAAAGCATGCCGATTCGCGTCTTACCCGCATGACCGTTGATGTGGACTCTCTCGCCCGCTTTCTGCAAAACGGCCTTGCCGGTGCGGCCACCAGTCTGGTGACGATGTTCGCAATCGCCGCCACCATGTTCTGGCTCGACCCGTTCCTGGCGCTGACGGCATTAAGCGCAGTGCCAGTGGCCGCACTGGCAACCATGATTTATCGCCGCCTCAGTACCCCTGCTTATGCACAGGCACGGCTGGAAATAGGCAAAGTCAACAGCACCCTGCAGGAAAAAGTCTCTGGCCTGCGTGTCGTGCAATCGCATGGTCAGCAGGAACTGGAGGGCGCCCGGCTGCGCGCGTTATCGGAGCGTTTCCGCGCAACCCGTGTGCGAGCACAAAAATACCTTGCAGTCTATTTTCCGTTCCTGACATTCTGCACCGAGGCCTCCTATGCCGCTGTTCTGTTAGTGGGAGCTTCGCAGGTCGCCGCTGGAGAAATGACTGCCGGGGTACTGGCGGCTTTCTTCCTGTTGCTGGGGCAATTCTATGGGCCAGTGCAGCAGTTATCAGGGATTGTCGACGCCTGGCAGCAGGCGACAGCCAGCGGCAAACATATTGATGAACTACTGGCGACAGAAGGCACTGAGCACCTCGGGTCCTCTTCGGTCCTCCCTGTCACCGGTACACTGCATCTTGATGAGGTCACGTTCAGTTATCCCGACAGTCACGAGCCAGCTCTGAACAAACTTACCCTGACGATCCCAGAGGGAATGGTTGTCGCGGTCGTCGGTCGCAGCGGTGCGGGTAAGTCGACGCTGATTAAGCTGATTGCCGGGTTGTATTTCCCCACGCACGGCAACATCAGAATCGGTGTGCAAATGCTCGATGATGCCTCGCTCACTGAGTATCGTCGCCAGATTGGGCTTGTCGATCAGGATGTAGCACTGTTTAGTAGTGATATTGCAGAAAACATTCGTTATTCACGGCCATCCGCCACCAATGAAGACGTTGAAATTGCCTCACAGCGGGCAGGGCTGTATGAGATGGTGTGCAATCTGCCGCAGGGATTCCGGACACCGGTGAATAACGGCGGAGCCGATCTGCCCGCAGGTCAGCGCCAGTTGATTGCGCTGGCCCGCGCGCAACTGGCGAATGCCCACATCCTGCTGCTCGACGAAGCCACGTCATGTCTGGATCGCACATCCGAAGAACGACTGATGTCATCGTTAACAGATGTCGTGCATGCCGGGAAGCACTCGGCGCTGATTGTTGCACATCGTCTGACCACCGCGCAACGCTGCGATCTGATTGCCGTTATTGATAAGGGGTTACTTGCGGAATACGGAACCCACGAACAGCTGTTATCTGCGGGCGGCCTCTATACCCGCTTATGGCATGACAGCGTCAGCAGTACTGCGCTCCATCGCCAGCACAACATGAAGGAGGAAACCCCGGGATAGTTACTGGACACGTAATGTATTAAAAACACAGTCAGAAGCGGCGGTACCGTGAATAGCCGCTTTAATTATTTATACTGACATCCTTAATTTTTAAAGAGTATGAATGCTGAACATGCAACAACATCCCTCTGCTATCGCCAGCCTGCGCAACCAACTGGCAGCGGGCCACATTGCTAACCTTACTGACTTCTGGCGCGAAGCTGAGTCGCTGAATGTTCCTCTTGTGACGCCAGTCGAAGGAGCGGAAGATGAGCGAGAAGTGACCTTTCTGTGGCGCGCCCGACATCCTCTGCAGGGCGTTTATCTGCGTCTGAACCGGGTGACGGATAAAGAGCACGTAGAAAAAGGAATGATGAGCGCCCTTCCCGAAACGGATATCTGGACACTGACACTGCGTTTACCCGCAAGTTACTGCGGCTCCTATTCGCTGCTGGAAATCCCCCCCGGCACTACGGCTGAGACGATTGCACTGTCCGGAGGCCGTTTTGCCACCCTTGCCGGAAAGGCCGATCCGCTAAACAAAATGCCGGAGATCAACGTTCGGGGAAACGCAAAGGAATCAGTGCTGACACTTGATAAAGCTCCCGCCCTGTCGGAATGGAACGGCGGCTTCCACACCGGACAACTGCTTACCTCCATGCGCATTATCGCCGGGAAATCTCGCCAGGTTCGGCTCTATATTCCGGATGTTGATATTTCTCAGCCCCTCGGGCTGGTCGTGCTGCCCGATGGTGAAACCTGGTTTGATCACCTTGGCGTATGCGCGGCAATTGACGCCGCCATAAATAATGGGCGCATCGTGCCCGTGGCTGTACTGGGCATTGACAACATTAATGAACATGAACGCACTGAGATACTCGGCGGGCGCAGCAAACTGATAAAGGATATCGCCGGACATCTGCTGCCGATGATTCGCGCTGAACAACCGCAGCGTCAGTGGGCAGACCGTTCGCGCACAGTGCTGGCCGGGCAGAGCCTCGGCGGGATCAGTGCGCTAATGGGGGCTCGTTACGCACCGGAAACGTTCGGTCTGGTGCTCAGCCACTCTCCTTCAATGTGGTGGACGCCAGAAAGAACCAGTCGACCAGGCTTGTTCAGCGAAACCGATACCTCATGGGTGAGTGAGCATCTGCTTTCTGCCCCACCGCAGGGCGTACGTATCAGCCTGTGCGTGGGATCGCTGGAAGGTTCGACAGTGCCTCACGTTCAGCAGCTTCACCAGCGGCTGATTACCGCTGGCGTCGAAAGCCATTGCGCAATCTACACCGGTGGTCACGATTACGCATGGTGGCGCGGTGCACTGATTGACGGGATTGGTTTACTACAGGGTTGAGTTGACCCACAAACACTTTCAGGAAACGGTACAGACTTCCTGAATAAATCAAATAGTCACCTGCGGAAAAGGAATAATCATCAGATGTATGCCCGCGAGTATCGCTCAACACGCCCGCATAAAGCGATTTTCTTTCATCTTTCTTGCCTCACCCTTATCTGTAGTGCGCAAGTTTATGCGAAGCCGGATATGCGGCCACTGGGGCCGAATATAGCCGATAAAGGCTCCGTGTTTTACCATTTCAGCGTCACCTCTTTCGACTCTGTCGATGGCACACGCCATTATCGGGTATGGACGGCCGTGCCGAATACAACCGCACCGGCATCGGGTTACCCGATTTTATATATGCTTGACGGTAACGCAGTTATGGATCGCCTGGATGACGAACTGCTCAAACAATTGTCAGAAAAAACACCGCCAGTGATCGTGGCTGTCGGGTATCAGACCAACCTCCCTTTCGATCTCAACAGCAGGGCTTACGACTATACGCCAGCAGCAAAAAGCAGAAAAACAGATCTCCACTCAGGGCATTTTAGCCGTAAGAGTGGTGGCAGCAACAACTTCCGCCAGTTACTGGAAACGCGTATTGCCCCAAAAGTGGAACAGGGACTGAATATCGATCGGCAACGCCGCGGCTTATGGGGGCACTCCTACGGCGGCCTCTTCGTGCTGGATTCCTGGCTGTCCTCCTCTTACTTCCGGTCGTACTACAGCGCCAGCCCGTCGTTGGGCAGAGGTTATGATGCTTTGCTAAGCCGCGTTACGGCGGTTGAGCCTCTGCAATTCTGCGCCAAACACCTGGCGATAATGGAAGGCTCGGCGACACAGGGTGATAACCGGGAAACGCATGCTGTCGGGGTGCTGTCGAAAATTCATACCACCCTCACTATACTGAAAGATAAAGGCGTCAATGCCGTATTTTGGGATTTCCCCAACCTAGGACACGGGCCGATGTTCAATGCCTCCTTTCGCCAGGCACTGTTAGATATCAGTGGTGAAAACGCAAATTACACAGCAGGTTGTCATGAGTTAAGCCACTAAACACTGCCCGCTTTTACGCGGGCAGTACGCCTGAAACACTACGATCAGAATGATGCGGTAACTCCGGCATAGTAAGCCCGGCCTGGCTCGTTATAGGTATTCGCCCCTTCAGAAGATCGGAAGATCTGTTTATTGAGGATATTACTGACGCCGACATTAAGACGCAGATTTTTATTAATATCGTAATTGAAGTTCGTCCCCACCAGTGAATAAGCGCCCAGCTCTTTACCTGACAGACCGCCAGTATCTTCACTGCGGGTTTCCGCATGAGTACGCGGTTTTTGTCTGCCATATAACGTCCAGTTGACGCTGGCAGAAAACGCCTGGGTGATGGTCCAGTTAAGCGAGTTATTGATAGTATATTTCGGGATGACCGACAGAGGATTACCGGTGTCTTTTTGCTCCGAAGTGATCATCCATGTGGCATTGGTATTCCAGTTCAGACGATCTTTCACCAGTGGGAAAGACATACTGGCTTCGATACCGTCCACCAGAGCTTTCCCGCCATTCTGCCACTTGAGGATATATGCGCCTGAAGCGGTTTGCCCGATAACGTTATCCCCGGCCACGATCTTATTCTGGTAATCATTGCGGAAGTAGGTCACACTTGCGTGGTAATCTTCCCAGGTGAACTCCAGCCCAATTTCTTTATTGACGCTGATTTCCGGATCGAGATCTTTATTACCGATCAGGTAGCACCCGCCTGATGTAATATCTTTTGGACAGCCATTGCCTTTCGAGTAGAGCAGATAGCCTTCACTGGATTGATACAGGTTTGGGGCTTTAAAGGTTCGGGCAACCCCTGCTTTGACTTTGAAATAATCGCCCAATTCCTGCGAAAGATTCAGACTGGGGCTGAAGTTCCCGCCGGAGTCGCTGAGATAATCAAAGCGCAGGCCGGGAATGATATTCGTGCCAGGAACCGGCTCAATGTTATCTTCAATATACAGCGCACTGATTTGAGAATGATTTTTACTGCTGCGATCCGCAGCAGAGCCAGAAATACCGCTGATATCACTGTCATTCACCGTCAGGCTGGTAGAGGAAGGATCATCGAGCTTATCGCGGTTCCACTCTGCACCAACGGTCAGCGTTTGATCAACCATCACATTCAAAGGAATATTAAGCTCGCCGCTGGTTCGCCAGGAACTCAGGCGATTGGTCGTAAACTTTTCACCCGCTAAAATACGCCCTTCACCACCGCCGGATAATCCTTCATTCATGCGGGTATTATTGGTTTTCTCGTAATAAACACCAAAGCGACTTTGTCCCCAGTCCCAGATACCATTATGCGTAATGCCATAATTCTGTCGGTACAGGCGGTTCGTCTCTTTGCCGGATTTTGCCAGGCTTTCGGTAACTGCACTGGAAGAACTGTTTTGCGTATCGCCCGCATAGATATTCCCCTGGCGGCTATATCCGGCTTCGAAATCGAGAATCTGCTGCGGATTTAATTTCCACGAGACAACGCCGTTAATATCTTTGTTACGTACCCCTTCATGCCCGGCTGCGTTTTTCGTACCGACCGGAGAATTAATATCCCAACTGTCAGCATCCGTTTTATTCAGGTTACCATACAAACGCGTGGTAAGAGCATTACCAGCCAGAGGCCCACTAAGGCTGAAATTGGCGCGACGCGTAGCGCCCTCATCGCTACTTTCCGGCTGATTGGTGTATAACGACAGCGAACCGTGCCAGTCGTTGGTGGGACGTTTGGTAATGATGTTCACCACCCCCCCGGCTGCCCCCGAACCGTAGCGCGCCGCCGCAGGGCCGCGGATCACTTCAATACGCTCAACCTGTTCCGGTGGCACCCAGTTGGTGTCACCGCGGGTATCACGCTCTCCACGCCAGCTATAACGCACGGAGTTACGTGACGTCACCGGTACACCATCAATTAAAATTAAGGTGTTTTCCGGCCCCATACCACGAATATCGATCTGGCGGTTGTTACCGCGTGTGCCCGAGGCGCTATTGCCGGTAAGATTGACGCCAGGCATTTTACGAATAATATCTGAAAGGTCGTTTACCGGAGGGGTCTTTTTAATATCCTCGCTGGTAATAACCGACACGCCCGGCTGCTGTTTTAATACCTGCTCAGCGGTGGCTTCCACCACCAGAGTCTCGTCATTATCATCGTCGGAGGATTTGGCTACTGATACCTGGCTATTCAACCCAACCAGGAGCACAGTTAGCGACCAGAGGATTTTGTTAATTCTCATACCTATTCCCTAATAAATGCCTAACTTAAAATGTTTGATCGTTAAGCTCACATCCTTGCCAGATATTTTTTACTGCCATTATTGTTTTTATATAAGAATGATAATTAATATCATTTAGCAAAAAAAAAGCAATCCCTCACAAGATAAATATATTGATTTTTCATAAATATCAAATTGATGGTGATGCTGCCAACTTACTGATTTAGTGTATGATGGTGTTTTTGAGGTGCTCCAGTGGCTTCTGTTTCTATCAGCTGTCCCTCCTGTTCAGCTACTGACGGAGTGGTGCGTAACGGCAAAAGCACCGCCGGACATCAGCGCTATCTCTGCTCTCATTGCCGTAAAACATGGCAACTGCAGTTCACTTACACCGCTTCTCAACCCGGTACGCACCAGAAAATCATTGATATGGCCATGAATGGCGTTGGATGCCGGGCAACCGCCCGCATTATGGGCGTTGGCCTCAACACGATTTTCCGCCATTTAAAAAACTCAGGCCGCAGTCGGTAACCTCGCGCATACAGCCGGGCAGTGACGTCATCGTCTGCGCGGAAATGGACGAACAGTGGGGATACGTCGGGGCTAAATCGCGCCAGCGCTGGCTGTTTTACGCGTATGACAGGCTCCGGAAGACGGTTGTTGCGCACGTATTCGGTGAACGCACTATGGCGACGCTGGGGCGTCTTATGAGCCTGCTGTCACCCTTTGACGTGGTGATATGGATGACGGATGGCTGGCCGCTGTATGAATCCCGCCTGAAGGGAAAGCTGCACGTAATCAGCAAGCGATATACGCAGCGAATTGAGCGGCATAACCTGAATCTGAGGCAGCACCTGGCACGGCTGGGACGGAAGTCGCTGTCGTTTTCAAAATCGGTGGAGCTGCATGACAAAGTCATCGGGCATTATCTGAACATAAAACACTATCAATAAGTTGGAGTCATTACCAACCGGATGGAGACATTGCAGGATTAGGTTTGTGAGTGGATGCATAGTCATATATTGCACCTCCAGCCACACCCCCAGCAGCTGCTCCAATTCCTCCTGCAACAAATTGTCCGGATAGTGTTCCTATAGCCATCGCAATATCACGCCCTGAAGCACCACCAGAAACAGAATCTAATTCATTTAGAGTCAGAGTTCTCATATGATCTCCTTTTTATCTTATCGGATATTGAATAATAATTATCACCAACAAAGTAACATATTGCAGACATTAATATAGAGAAGCAAAATGTATGCATGGATAAAAAGTCCTTTCCTCTAAAAACACAATCATATATAGCTAATGCAATATATATTGCGGTGGCATTTATTATAAATGCAAATAACAACTCTAATTTTGTTCTTTTTCTATCCATTACTTTTTATCCCATTACTTTCTATCCCATTACCATACAAACACTAACGATAATGATTATCGTTCACATAGTCAAGAGTGAAGGGGAGGGGGCCCTCACCCCCTATAAGGGGTCCGCTTGGAAAACGGATTTCCCCACGTCAAGAGAATTGAGTTGAACGAGTGGTTACATCCAAGCCAGCTAACTCACTGAACGTAAAGGATGTACGAAATGCTCCTACCGTCCGATAACCATTTGGCTTACTTCCGTACATTCCCTTGCGTAGATGTTCAGAATTGTACGATTTCGGACACCAAAACCGCTGTTGTCCCGCCATTCTGGCGATTCCTGAAAGTCATTTGACTAAAAAATAGTCTTAACGTGGTTTATTTTCCGAATTCCAAGCGGCCCGCCCTACATTTATACAATGTCCGGCAGGGCATAAAAGGGGCGAAAGAAAATACCTGGGCGAAGTCGCTGAACATCATTCTGGCGATTTCAATAAAGGTACTTGCTCACGCTCTGTCATTTTCTGAAACTCTTCATGCTGCATTTCGATTTTCCTTCTAAGATCATAACTCGCATACCTGTTCTTTTTATGTATATCTATATCTATTTTTGTGACGAGTTCAAACCACAATGTTCGCACTCCCCATGCAGCGTTATGAAACATTTCCGCAACGGCTATAGAGTCTGTATTAACTGCTTCAGTCATGTAGTCGCTAATACGTTCAGCGGTAATTTTCGTTATTTCATCGTAATTCATTTTATCTCCTACAAGATTATTTAATGGAATGCAAAATATCTGGCCTGATAATAATGTTCCAGAATTAATATCTGCAGGCTATGTTAAGTTGTCCCCACACACAATCTACCTGTTTTCTCGTGTGTGCCACAGGAGCAATACATAAATAGTCTGGCCATTAAGTTCGTAACCAGCTGCTGTAGATCTTAGTTTGTTTTCTTTGACATTAGGCTCGGCCCTTATAGCCTTTGGTCTTCCGGCCACAGTTGTTGGTTTTGTTGGCGTAGTTATTGCAGGTGCTATTGGTGCATTTATCGATGATAAATTTGTTGATGAGTTGAATCACAAGATCATAAAATAATTAAAAGGAAGGCAGTGTTACTGCCTCCCTTTAAAATATTTAATGACAAGCAATGGCATCAGTAAAATCGCATATGTCATGGTTAAAACAGTAAAGTAAATGGAGCAGTATAAAATAAAAAGAGTGATGACATTATGAGATAATAATTTAAAAAAACCACCTGCTGTTGTTAGTTCCAGATTATAGAACAGTGTGATATAAATCAGAATGGCATAAAAAACGGCCCCCCAGAAACAGGATTGCACAACAAGTTTTCTTGTTACTGGCTTTATGATTTCTCTTGTCTTATATGTGCAAAGAAAAACGAGAATACCCATAACTGGTGCTGTCTTGTTGTAGTTTGACATAAGTGCTGTCATGACGGGATCATGCAATGATGTAATAGAAGGGAGAAATGCAACCTTATTATATAAGTAGTACAGCACTTGAGAATATGGATTATTTATCCGAAGTATTAATATAGCCATTAATGGAATAATACCGATTATGGAAAATGCATATAATATTTCGTTTGCTTTCTTGTTCTTATCTTTATTGCTGGTCATATATATACCTTTTTGTATTTTTATATATAGATTATATATCAGAGTTCTCAATATATTTCCAGTATTTAATGGAGTGTACAGATATATATCTTATATATGGTAGTTCAGGTGCTTCCCTACCATTTTTAACGGCATATCCGGCAAACAATGTTATGGGGAGCCTCTCTCATGGGGTTCGTTCGCCGGTGTAAGCGTTAGCCAGCCGCGAACTCTATTATCTTATTAACTTATAAGGAGTTATGTATGGAAACCTTAACTGTTCATGCACCATCACCATCAACTAACTTACCAAGTTATGGCAATGGTGCATTTTCTCTTTCAGCACCGCATGTTCCTGGTGCTGGACCTCTTTTAGTCCAGGTTGTTTATAGTTTTTTCCAGAGTCCAAACATGTGTCTTCAGGCTTTAACTCAACTTGAGGATTACATCAAAAAACATGGGGCTAGCAACCCTCTCACATTGCAGATCATATCGACAAATATTGGTTACTTCTGTAACGCCGACCGAAATCTGGTTCTTCACCCTGGAATAAGCGTTTATGACGCTTACCACTTCTCAAAACCAGCGCCAAGTCAATATGACTATCGCTCAATGAATATGAAACAAATGAGCGGTAATGTCACTACACCAATTGTGGCGCTTGCTCACTATTTATGGGGTAATGGCGCTGAAAGGAGCGTTAATATCGCCAACATTGGTCTTAAAATTTCCCCTATGAAAATTAATCAGATAAAAGACATTATAAAATCTGGTGTAGTAGGTACATTCCCTGTTTCTACAAAGTTCACACATGCCACTGGTGATTATAATGTTATTACCGGTGCATATCTTGGTAATATCACACTGAAAAAAGAAGGTACTTTAACTATCTCTGCCAATGGCTCCTGGACTTACAATGGCGTTGTTCGTTCATATGATGATAAATACGATTTTAACGCCAGCACTCACCGTGGCGTCATCGGAGAGTCGCTCACAAGGCTCGGGGCGATGTTTTCTGGTAAAGAGTACCAGATACTGCTTCCTGGTGAAATTCACATTAAAGAAAGTGGTAAGCGATAATATAAGGGCCGGGATTCCGGCCTTTTTATGCAGCCTTTATAACAGTGTATTAGTCATTCGCATATTCAACATATCCCTCTTCACAATGGTACATGCCATAATACATTCTCTTACCCTCCGGACCTTCAGCTTTAAATGGGACAAGAAGTGTTTTTTCATCTTCAACATCTGTTAAACTTCTCTCAATCTTTTCCCATGTAATTTTCGGGATTTCTGTACCAAGAAGTTGTACATCGTTGTCCCAGCGTTTCATTCTTTGCAGGTAATCATTTTTTACAAACGTTCTGGCCTGTTCATCGCTGACCTGATAGCATGCCGGACCTTTATCTTCAGACCAGAAAAAAACAGCAGCAAGAGCAATAATCGTTAAAATAAAAATAAATTTCATGCTAATTACTTTCATAAAATCTCCACAACTTCTGTCGTTCATTCGATATAAAAAAACATTACGAATATATCCGTACAATGTGAGCATACTGTGAAGTGGCTTTAACAATTATGAAATAATACAAGAGATCACATATTGCAGTGGTCTCTTCTTTTATAGAATAAATCACAATTCATAATTATGATTTGTGACTTATGCGTGTCTGTTTTTCAGCATTGTGACAGCATCGGACTCAGGAATCGAAAACTGCACCCGGTGCCGTGCAGCCACATCCAGCGCAAACACCTTCGTGTACACCTCTGTCGAACTAATCGACTTGTGCCCCATCAGGCTCTGCAGCACCTTCAGCGGAATACCAGCATACAGCATATGCATCGCGTAGGAATGGCGGAAAGTATGTGGGGTAACCGGAACAGAGAACGTCACGCCGTCGGCCGCAGCGGCCTCTACAGCTTCATTCAGCCAGGTGCGAACTGTGCGGTCGGTGATTCCCCAGATGCGCGCCTTCTCCATTCTTCCGGTTCGTTTGTTTCTGCGCTCCAGTGGGATTTTCAGCGTGGCCACCATCATCTGCAGTTGGCTGACGTATTGTGTATCGGACAGGGGAACCAGGCGATGCACCTGACTGCCAGCAGGGACACGGCCTGCCGTTCTGGTCGCTTTTTCAGTCCGTTGTTTGAGCGTGGCCAGCTGTACGAACGGATATGGCGGCGCCAGAGAAAAATCTCCCCGCGTCAGCGCCAGCGCTTCGTTTATACGTGCGCCCGTGTTCCACAGGGTGGCCAGCAACATTTTGCGGTGCAGATCCGGTACATAGTGGAGCAGGGCGCTGATCTCCGGCGCCAACAGATATTTTGGTAATTCGTCCTGCACAAGTGCCATCTGACGTAGTGCCAGCGCAGCCGGGTAATCAATGGCAACAGGTAATGTTGCCGGAGGCGTTAAAAAAGAACCAGGCAGGGAAAGCAATTGTGGGCCACTCATGATGTCCCCTTTATGAAATCCTCAATCTCTTGCTCGGTCTTTTTAGACTTCTTTACCATTTCGTACTCCTTTTGGAGTGTTTTACCTCTGGCTTTCAACAATACCAACCTCGTTGGCGATAGTGTATCGGAAAGGCCGTGCAGAGGGAGGCCACATAACATTCTCAGTTCTCGTGATAACCGCAGTGCTTTTACTCCCAACATAGCTGCGTTTTTATGCAAACTATATTCACCCGCTCCACCATAAGGAGTATCTTCAACAAACACATTATCTACACACACGACAGCTTCGTAGCTGAGAACAGAGAGTTCGCTGAGCCTATACATCAGGCCAGAAGGAAGGGAGCGCCAGTTACCAGATACCGGGGAATAATCGATTTCCGGTAATAAGAACTCAGCTTCTCCTCTGCCATCCTGATCGTGCTCCACAGTTGCTGTTGCTGCTGGAGCGCAACGCTGCGCAAATCGCTCAAGTAAAAAAACCAGCTCTGTACTAATGTAAAGACGCTCGCTGGCCAGCTTCGCTGCTGCAGTTCTCTCCTCACGTCTGAGTGTGAAGTGGTGAGTAAGGAACACCGCTCCGACAGCAGATGCGATGGTCGATACAGCTGTAATTATCTGCGGCCCCAGACTGGCGCTGTCCTTCACCACCTTCACGCCTTCGGTCGCAATAAACCAGTCAGCCATGTTTATTCCTTTATTGTTGAGAAATCCCGCCTTCTGTATGTATTCAGCGGTCGGCAGCCAGTTCTTCAGCCAGCTTCACAAAGCCTTTGTGCTCAGTCTGCAGGTAATGGCTGTAAATCCGGGCATCACGTTCTGTGAGCCCGGATGGATTGCCGGTGAAGTAACGTTGCAGCACCGCAATACAGTGATTGTAGGTATCGAGATCATATTCCCAGTTTCCCAGCTCACCGGCCGCATCCAGCTCCCGGCGAAACTGCTCGTATTTACGGAGCAGAATGCCAAGACCTAATTCTGTTGCAGCATAAACATTATTTTCTCCTGGCGCGGAAATCGCATTACGGATTTTTTCAAAAGCATAACTGAAATCATTTCTCTCATTGAATGCAGTAAACATGTCCTTTCCTCAGTTGAATAGTTAGCCGTGCAATTTTACCACACCTCAATCATCGCCAGATGAGTGCCACTCTGTTGAGAACAGTGACTTTCACAAAAAATGAATTTCACATACTGAAATAATAAGTAGCCATATAGAAACGCAGTTAAATTACCGGAGAGCCGTTTCCGTCAGATCCGACTTTCCGGAATATCACAACTTTCCGGAAGTGTACCACGCTGAGAAAATAATCATATCGCTGTTTTCCGCCCCTGCGCGGCGCATCACAGGTCAGGGAGATGACACAACATATAGTGTCATGAGCAGCTGAATGAGATACCACATGTTGTGCTGACAGGAGGTGGCGTTGTGTGGGGGGAGAGGAAGATCCGTAACTAGGAGTTTTCGGATCTTCCTGAAGAAAAAGAAAGATTAATGTAAAATTAACAATAATTAACAGCCATTGATAACTAAAACAGATTAATGCACATTAAGCATTAATCTGTTTTTATTTTTGTATTTAAGGCAATTAAAACACCGTATCAATGATGCTCAGTCATAAAACTCAACATCACGGACATAGCGTACGGGAGTAATAACAATTTTGTGTTCATCACGCCCTGACCCCATTTTTGGCGGCTGAATAAATCCAAGATTGCTGATTAATTCGGCCACTTCCCACAAATCCACGGAGTGAGGGATTTTCCTGAACCTGTCATGTGGTAACAGTCCATGATAGCTCTCATCAGCAAAACTGTTCAGCACCACGCAAAGCGCGTCTTTGCCAGCATCCCCGGCAACCAGACAACGTTTAAGCAGTGTCAGGCGCAGATCATCGTCACCCATCCAGGGACTCAGTTCTGCCAGAATATCTAATGACAGCAGGTAGCTCTTATCAAGAATTCCCGGTTTGTTATCACGCAACCAGCGTAAAGCGGCAACTTTTATATTCATACCGATTAGCTTGTGACGAAAAAGTTCGCTTGCCAGTTCTTCATCAAAGTCACCCTCGATATAAAAAATATCTTCTGGCTCCTGGGTAATAATCTCAGGACGCTGGGCAATAAGGTTACCAAGCAGAGTATTCATCCTGTTAATATCATCAACATTTCCACAGAGAGCATTAAACAACACCGTAAAGACATTAACTGTCGGTGCCAGTTTTTTCTCTGAACATAACAGTTCAGCATTTCGCAATGGAATGTTTTCAGGCACATCGATAATAACAACGTTTAAATTACTCAGTACTTTCAGTAAAGCTTCTTCTGAAATGACTGGCGAGCAAATTAATTCAGAAATAAAATTATTAAATATTCCTGTATCATTTATGACTATATCAGATGGTTCAAATTCAAAGTGTTTCTCATTTACCCACTGAACAAGTTCACCGGAAGTATTAATTGATGTATCATGCAATAAATGAATAATATTATCAAAGGATGGAAAAATCCTGTCATGCTGCAACAGCATGCTATAGATATTTCTCCCTGAAGCATTATTGTCCGCACACTCTGAACGATTAATAATATCATCCAGATTATTTATACAAAAATCCATTTTGGCTATAATCTGTTCAACAACAGTCATTGAGACTTCAGAAGAATTCAGCAATTCAGGAATACGATCAATCTCTTCCGATTCAATAAATACCGATAAAATAAAATCTTCTATGTTAGTCCACAGAACTTCTGTTAATTCAGAAATAGCCAGGGACTCGAGACAATGAAACGGATAAAGAGAGAATGACATTCTTTCTTCATTCTTGTCTTGCGTCAGGCAAAGATAAACATTTTTAAGATTACTGACGGAATATTTGAATAATCCTGCACCCGCAATTTTCCTGATAACAGAACACTTCTCGTCTCCCACATCACCTGGAATATATGAAACTGAAAGTGTATTATCTTTCAACACTTCAAAAAACGCATCACCATATCCTTTTGGCACAGCAGTAATAAGAATTGGGGAGGAATCTATAAGTTCACCGATACGTTTATTAATCTCAACCGATTGCCAGATATTTGATTTTTCAGTCAGGCATAACAGGTGTGCCGCTATTTCCTGAACAAAAAACTTTTGCTCGGGTGTGCGTTCTTCTGACGCACATAAATGTGCCAGCAATCTGTTCAGTATATGTTCATCTGACATAAAAATCTCCAGGTAACGCAGGCGAACATACGTTGTGAAATCGTTCTGCATCAACATCAGCAAACTAACCACACGCTGGCTACCCGTCTGACTCAGTAATGCCATTATATTGTTTTTCAGGGTATCAGGGTCATTATCAATCAGCCATCTGATAACAGCAGGATGTTGAGCATTGTCACGCTGCAGAACCCCCAGCTTTTTGAGTCGTTCAACAATATTATTAACGTTATCAAGATGGAATGAGAATGTTTTTTCCGGACCTTTACCAGACATAACATCCTTAAGAAATAAATTATCTGTCTCACTCAGCCCTCCGGGAATGAAGATTGAGCGATAGGACATGTAATCTGTTGATAAATAACCACTTGATAACAGAAAAAATATAAAGTCAATCTGTTCATGTTCCGACTGAATCGTCAGGACACCTGTATCCTCTTTCTTCTTTATCCAGGCAACAAAGCCTTCATTTGTCATCTTTTCTGCTATATCAGCTACAGTTCCGGAAAGAATTTCGGTCCTCAATGACTCCAGACTGGAAATATTATTTTTCACTCTGGTTATATTATCAACAGATTTAGTTTCAATTAAATGGCATCGTTTTTCATACTGCTGCTTCAGTTTTTCTGTATCCCGCTGATTTATCATGAGAAAAATTTGTCTGTTATAGGGGGTAACGACCTGAATATTTTCCTTATCTAAAAGCATGAGAAATTCATCTTCATCTTGTATCAAATCATCAAGACTTATTTGCCTTCCTTCTGTATAAAAAACAAGCGCGCCGCTATAATTTTTACTAAGGTAAGGCATGAGCAGTTCTTCGCGCAGATTTTCCCGGTTTGCGAGTTTTTCATTTGTTATCGCTACAAGTGACTGTGCCATATCCTCAAGTTCGTTATTTGCAGAATGTAATAATTCATTCTGAATTTCATGGTCTAAGTAGCTTTGAATAAAATGATAAAGAACACCTTTTTTACTATCTATACCATGATAATCTTCCGCACAGAGATTTTTATATGCTATCATGGCAAGTAGTTTGGCCAGATTTTCCCGACTATTGACTAAATTCTGATAGAGTCGAAACTCATTTGTAATATTATGCATTACACGCATATTGGGAATAAATGTCGCAATACGAGAAATACATTCGCTTAAGTTATTATTTATCTCTTCTTCTTTGAATTTTTTAACAAAATGCTCATAAGCATTCTGGTTATCCATCACTGGAATAACAGGCATAACAAAATCAAAGAATTTCGTTCTTGACTCTGCTGAGTTGAAAATACCATCTCTGACAGCATAAATAAATTTTACAGGTTTTCTGTCAGAAAGGCAGTTATTAATAATTTGATTGATTTCCCGCAATTTCACGAAAATCCGGCCATTGTTAAAACGGTCAAGATCTTCGAATATCACTACATCATATTTAGTCGAATCAAAAAAATAGACAATTTCATCAATATAGACATTAAGTAAAGAAGGTGATGATGCCCGGGTTGTAACAGCGCCTTTCAGAAGGTCCACTTTATCAAGACTTACTTTCCTGTCAAATATACCGATACGATGTAACTGGTTCAAAAGCAGGCATAACGATCCCATCACAGATGCCACTGCACCGGACACACGCACCCCAAACGGGCATTCAAGAAGGTAACGGGCGAATGCTCCCGGCAAAGATAGCTTTGTTGTAACGTAATCCGGCGCAAGGAAAAATAAAGCAGCTCCACTCAGTAAAATGGTTCCTGTCAGAAAAGACGCAGACCGCAATATTTGTCCCGCAGTCACATCTGATATACGGTCAATGCGGGAACAGGGAAGCTCATGCTTTTTATTTTTGTAGAGTATTTGTTGCAGAATACTGTATTCAATAGATTTTTCAACACTACCAGTATTTTTCGTCCCTTCGTCACTACTGCTGTCCCCATTACTTTCATCCACATGTCTCTGCATATCAAAATCAGCAAGAGAAACGGTTAACACCCGCAGTGTCCCATTGTGAGCTTTGCACCATGTTTTTAATACTGAGCTTTTCCCTGCCCCATACGGCCCGGTAACAGCAATATTCCGGATATCCGGATGTTCATAAGCATAATTAAGCGCGCTGATATAACAGCCTGCTTTATCTGAGTCGAGTTCTGTCGGAGTCAGTGCTTCATAGCTCACTGCATTTGCCTCAGCATGATCACTATCGGCAACGATCGGTGTCAGCCACGGTGTGGACATTATCATTGATACAATTCCGTTGTTGTTTTAGTTACATTTTACTGGTTTTATTCCGCTTTTATCTCAAGCATGGATCTCTGAATTTCTTAACTTAACCAGACGAGAAGAAAGCAGGCAAAGGCAACCGTACTTACCTGAAGAGACGACTGTGATAGCATAAATCGATTTTTAAGACGATAATTTTCCTCTTACCGTACGTTTTCGTACGGTTGGCCCTCAAACCCCTATCAGGCCTGCCGTGGAGATTTTGTGGTGCGTCTCGACGGCAGCACCTGTCTGCAGTTATGGAATAAAGAAGGCAGAGTGGTACGCCGGGAGGGCGATCCGCTGGAAGTGGCGCAGTGGCTGCAGGCCTGTCATGATGCCGGAATAGAAGTTCGTGTACAGGTTAATGAAAGCGTCACTCCGTAAAAACATGCCAGCACGGTTTACACATCATCCCATGATGGCAGCCGCTTAACTTTCCTGCGCCACCAGTGGAAAGAGGCCATGAGCAGTCCGAACAAAAAACCCCCCGTGATACTTATAATAATGGCCTCACCTGCCACCATTCCTGACGGCCCCCAGTAGATAAACCACATTGCACATCCCCAGGAAATGCCCCATAAGCCCCCCGTCAGCACCGTGACCTGCCAGAACGGCATAAAGGGTAATGGCGGAAGCCGGATACCCAGCCGCCAGAGAATACGCAGAAGAGGAGGGGCATAATTGCTCCGCCACATCTTTTTGCTGTCCATCAGGGCAATGGCCCGGGCTTTTTTCTGCTCAAAGGTCACAGGAGCACCTCCGTTCCATGATGTAAACGTGACACAGCTTATTGTTATTGATTATTATTATCATGCTGTGATTATGTTGTCATGCACCGGTACACTGACAAAAGAAAGGGAGAACAGGAGGCCGGCTGATGAACAGGAAATATTATCTTAATCCGCGTAAGCGGGCCGTGAGGGCCGCTTACAAGCGTGTATGAGATCAGTTTGGATATTCGAAATTATTGTACGTTTAACGCACCATACATTAATGCTAATGTATGCATACATTAGCATTAATGATGAAGGAAAAGAATAACAATGGCAGTCAACCCACTTCTTTTTTGGATTTCTTAATTTTCGTCTGATAAAGCCGCTTTACCCGTTCAATTTCTGCCAGCGTTGCGGACCAGTGTAGTTCGGCGGCATGACGATATCTGGCAGCCATTTTTTCCACCATCTCCGGATTGCTGTCCGCGCTGCGGTGCTGACGCCCCTTCTCCCCAAAAACTTCAACAACCAGCCACTGGCTTCCGGTTCTGCCGAACAATGCCTTGCACAAACGTCTCACAGTCAGCGGGGTTAAATCTGGATCGGGATCATAGGCAATGGTAGCAAAAATAAAGCGCAGCATTTCTGATGTCTTGTAACGCTTTACGCTGGCAGCCAGGCGTGCGGCACGTTGCGGTGCTTCCCAGCGGTCGTTACTGTAATTAGCCACTTCAGCCAGATAATCCTTTTCAAGTTTTTCAGCCGTGTAGCACCTGCCGCCTAAAAAAAGCCGCATGGCCTCCCTGGTTTTATTTCTCACATATCATCCCTCATTAATGCTAATGTACGCATACATTAGCATTAACATACTGACAGTAACAAGCGGCGGATTTACGTCTGGATAACGTAAATGATTGCGGTATACAGGCCAGTCGGTCAGATTTTCAGCCGGGCCTGTTCCTGCAGCAGTTCCAGATGATATGCAGCAATAGCGTTTACCACCCCTGCCGCCATCCGTGCGTCGGCGATCGCTGAGTGTGCCTGCCCTTCCCAGGTCAGTCCGGCCTGGCTGGCAGCACAGGCCAGTGAAATCGTGCCATAGCGGTTGGTGGCCCCATAATATCCTGCAGCCAGCTCCATCGCACAATATACCGTCATTTCTTCCAGCCAGTCAGCCGGATCGCTATGTGCGGCCGCAGTCTGTTTCAGAATGCGGATGTCGAACCGGGAATTAAAGATAATTACTGGTCGATCTCCGATTGCATGCCGCAGTTGCCGCGCCACATCTGTCCATGATGGTGCGCCGCAGAGAGCCTGCTCACTGATACCATGCACAGCGGCGGCCTGCGCCCCGATGGCGACCGTGGGCTTCAGTCTGGTTTCAAATACCACCTGACCGGCCGCATCGGTCAGGCCGATTTCCAGGGCTTCCGCGGTATTATCCAGTCCTGTCGTTTCAGTATCCAGAAAGAGTGGTGCCAGACTCAGCCAGTCATATGCCTGCCGTGCCATCCGGCCACTGGTGCTGTTTAGTCGGGATAAAACGGAAAGCCGCTGGCCAGCCAGCTGTTGTTTACTCGTCAGAGGGCGTTTCTCACGCATCGGAACACAGTCTGCAATTCGGTATACAGCGAACCTGCCACCATAACTATTTTTATACCACTTAACCGGCTCAGCACCGGGGGCTGGCTTCATTCTGAATTCATCGCGCAGACGTCCTTTCGAGAAACACCTGTCTTCGGCAATCGCCTGCGCACGTCTGGTGACCAGCTCATCATTATTCATGGTTCTTGCATCTCCGTCAGACGTTTTTATATCCGGACAGCCCCTCTATGGCCACTTCTGTACAGTATGCAATACTCGCAGGATATACACTTTTCCCCACTGGCTGTCGACCTCATAAACCAGAACAAAATGCGGGTGAATAACCAGTTCCCGGGTACCTTCCACACGACCGTTGCGGCCTTTATACGGCTGCCCGGCCAGGTTGCTGGCTGAATAACCAATCCGTTCGTCCAGTTCAATGGCGGCTATCAGGTTCTGCTCCGCAATGTACTCACGAATGCGCTTCCTGTCCTGGCTGGCCAGCATGGTCCAGAATATCTCCATCATTTACCGGCGACTTTCCTGCTCATTTCATCCCGCCATGCAGCAGCGGAAGATTCGACCATGTCATGGGGAAGTAGGGGAGCCCGCAGAATTCGGAAAAAATCGTACGCTAAGGTTTTCCGGGCATCCGTAAGGGCCGAAACTTCCCGTCTTCCAGTCTGCGGCTCTGCCGCCAGACGTAATCG
>NZ_JBJQIZ010000023.1:0-41564 GCF_046487695.1 Escherichia sp. WS1118
GAATCCGTATCTTCGAGTGCCCACACAGATTGTCTGATAAATTGTTAAAGAGCAGTTGCGACGCGGCTTTCAGCTCACTGTCGCGAGGTGGCGTATATTACGCTTTCCTCTCTCAGAGTCAACCCTGAATTTCAGGATTTTTCTCTTTGTTGTTACGACTATCTTGTGAAGTGTTTCACGTTGTCGTCTCAACGGAGGCGCATTATAGGGATCCCAATTTTTTGCACAAGTACTTTTTTGATCTTTTTTTCTGTTTGTTGTTTTTTCACCCTTTTTGCTGCATTCGCACACAAAACGGTGCTTTTTTGCATACTAAAAGACTTGCACAAGGCCAATAATGTACCCAAAGTCATTAGTAAATCATTTATTGTTGAGGTGAGTATGTCTGATGTTTTACGCCCATACCGCGATCTTTTTCCACAAATCGGTCAGCGCGTAATGATCGACGATAGCAGCGTCGTGATTGGTGACGTTCGTCTGGCTGATGATGTGGGGATCTGGCCGCTCGTTGTGATTCGTGGAGATGTACATTATGTACAGATCGGAGCACGCACCAATATCCAGGATGGCAGTATGTTGCATGTCACTCATAAATCCTCGTACAACCCAGCTGGCAACCCATTAACCATTGGCGAAGATGTCACTGTTGGTCACAAGGTGATGCTCCACGGCTGCACCATTGGCAATCGAGTTTTGGTTGGGATGGGCTCAATTTTACTTGATGGCGCAATAGTAGAAGATGATGTGATGATTGGTGCAGGTAGCCTAGTCCCACAAAATAAACGGCTGGAGAGCGGATATCTGTATCTCGGTAGCCCCGTCAAACAGATCCGCCCGTTAAGTGATGAAGAGAAGGCTGGGTTACGCTATTCCGCAAATAACTACGTGAAATGGAAGGACGAATATATGGATCAGGGTAACCACACCCAACCTTGATCATCTTCACTTTGTTCCTGAATTAAGTTTTCCGCTTCTTCTTCCAGGTCCCAGCGATGCTGACGAAAACTCGCTAACCACTGTTCTGGCGTATCTCCAGTAAAGCGATACGCCAGACTCTCGCCAGAGATCGCACATGTCAGTTGCATACCATTCACGAGAGCGGGAAAACATACACATTTTTTATTCTCGTCCCACTCTTCCCTATCCGGAAACTGGATGGCCTGATTCACGCTGACAACTCCTGTTGCAATAGTTTGATGACCGGTTCTACATCAGGCAGAACGCCATGCCAAAGAAGGAAGGCATGAGCCGCTTGTGCCACCAGCATTCCTAAACCATCAGCAGTACGCTTTGAGCCTCGCTGCTCACACCATGCCAGAAAAGGAGTTTTTCCTTTCTGATAGAACATGTCATAGCAATAAATGCCTGGATGAATGAGCGATGGCGGGATCGCCGGAATATCACCACTGATGCCACTGGATGTTGCATTAATAATGAGATCAAACTCATGACCTTCCAGTTCGTCCATACCCAACGCGTGAATACTGCCAGTGTGCGCAAACAATTTAGCCAACTCTTCCGCGCGGGATACCGTCCGATTAGTGATTGTCACCGCACAGTCCAGGGAAAGGAGTGGCAGTAGTACGCCGCGAGATGCGCCACCAGCGCCGATGAGCAGAAGACGTAAACCAGGACGGATAAAAGACAGACGTTCCAGATCGCTTAACAAACCTATACCATCGGTATTGTCACCCCGCAAGCGTCCATCTTCTAACCGCTTGAGGGTATTAACAGCACCAGCCAACGCTGCCCGTTCAGTAAGCTCATCCGCTCTGGCAAAAGCCTCTTCTTTAAAAGGCACCGTCACATTCGCACCTTTACCACCAGCACTAAAGAAAGTGTTCAGTGTGTTGATGAAATCATTGATGGGTGCCAACACACGCCCATAGGGATGTTCAATATTCAGTTGCTGAGCAAATTGCTGATGAATGAATGGCGATTTGCTGTGGGCTATCGGATTACCAAAAACAGCATAGGTTTCCATTATGTTACCCCTGTCGAAACAGTTCACCCGTCAGGGCATCGCGGATTTCTGAAGGATTTAAACGCCCCCCCGTTTCACCAGGCACAACCGGGAACGCAGCGCCAAATTGTGCGCGAACTTCGTCTACTGTTCGACAAGGTGGCAATCCACTCAAGTTGGCACTGGTAGAAACCAGCGGTTTACCATAAGCCTGGCACAAAGCAACCACCAACGGATGGTCGGTGACTCGTACAGCAAGCGAATCAAAGCGGCCCGTCAACCAGCGCGGTGTTGTCGCAGGCGCGGGAAAGACAAAGGTGACAGGACCTGGCCAGCGGGAAAAAATGGTTTCACGCTGCGCGTCAGTCAGCATGGTGTCATCAATATAGGGTTTAAGCTGCTCGTAATTTGCCGCGATTAAAATCAGCCCCTTATCAACCGGACGCCGTTTTAACTCCAACAGTCTCATCACTGCTGTTTCGCTATCAGGATCGCACCCGACACCGAAAACGGCTTCCGTTGGATAGGCGATGACACGTTCTTCATTGAGGACATCTATCGCAGCTGCGATAGCGTCTCCTTGCAGGTTATTATTCACGTTATTATTCCGCCGAAATCGGCTTTCCACATTGTTTACTGGCACAAAAGTGTTTTACACCCTGCGCGGTTTTCTTTTCGATGAGTAGCGGATAATGGCACTCAGGGCATTCTCCAGCTATGGGTTTGAAGTTAATGGCAAATTGACACTCCGGGTAGCGATCACAGGAGTGAAATGTTTTGCCATAACGGGAGCGGCGCTGAACCAGATGGCCCGTCCGGCATTGGGGGCATGTAATTGCTGTTTCGTCCGGTTTATCGATAAGTTCGGTATGTTCGCATTCAGGGTAGTTACTGCAACCAATAAACATACCAAAGCGTCCCTGGCGTAATACCAGATTTGCGCCACATGCAGGGCAAACCTGCCCCTCCAGAACTTTGACAATATGTCCATCCGCTGAAGATTTCAGAGGACGGACGTAGTCACACGCCGGATACTGTGAGCATCCAAGAAACGGACCGTGTTTCCCGGATCGAATAACTAGTTCAGCCCCGCACTTTGGGCAGGACTCATTATTACGCACCGTGAACAGTGCTGATTTCGCCATAACTACTTATGCTGAATTAAAGAAATGATTAATGCAGCATACCTTCATTCACTTCAAAGAGTAATTCTTCCATTTGCTGGTACGCATTTTCGCAGCCCGGAATATTGAACAACACCATCAGGATTACCCATTTCAGGTCTTCCAGGTCGAACTCAGCGGTATCCAGCGCGAGCACTCGCTCTATCACCATTTCACGGGTTTCAAGGTTAAGCACCTGAATTTGCTCAAGGAAAAGCAGAAAACCACGACAGCTGGCATCCAGTCTTTCACACTCTTCAGGGGTATAAATACGCATGGAGAGTGGATCAGAGGCCAGTTGCATCGGTTCTGCCAGTCCTTCCTGATAATCCGCAAGCTTTTCCAGCCAAAGCAGGGCATTGTAGATATCTTCTCGATCAAATCCTGCGTCGGTAAGATCCTGTTCAAGTTTGTCTTGATCCACACGCAACTCAGCTTCTGTGTGAATATAGGTTTCAAACAAATACATTAGTACGTCGAACATGGCATGCCCTCCTCAATCGGACATAGCCGCCGGGTACAGCTGCGATCCATCCTGCTAACTCCAGTTCGAGTAGTTGAGTAACTACCTCTGGCACAGGTTGGCCGGCACGTTCAGCGACGACGTCAACAGGTGTTACCTCATCACCTACGTTAGCCAGGAGCTCAGGAAATGGCAATGCCACGTCTTCCTGATCTGGTGAATAAAATGAATTTTCAGGGGCGTCTGGCAACCAGTGCAATCCAAATTGCAAGTTTTCCAGAATTTCTTCCGGTTCCGTCACAAGAATCGCACCTTGTTTTATTAACCAGTGAGGCCCTTCGCTTCCCGGATTCCCTATTGGACCTGGCAAAGCAAAAACTTCACGCCCCTGCTCAAGCGCACAACGTGCTGTCACCAGCGAACCACTGCGCAAAGCCGCTTCCACCACCAGTACACCTTTACTTAGGCCACTGATAATGCGATTTCTTCGTGGGAAATTGTAAGCAAGGGGTGGAACATCGAGGGGAAATTCCGAGACGAGAGCACCACCTTGCTCAAGTAGACTGGCAGCCAGTGGAGCATGGCGGCGGGGATGAATGGTATTAAGTCCATTCCCCAATACAGCAATGCTAACGCCATTTACCTGTAAGGCCGCTTTATGCGCCACACCATCGATTCCACGCGCCAGTCCACTCGTAATTGTCACTCCACGCGTCGCCAGAGTTTCGCAAAATAATCGTCCCCATCGCTCGCCATACCATGAATGCGCCCGACTCCCCACTACGGCAAGCTGAAATGAATGCAACGCGTGCAGTTCTCCTTCAACAAACAGTGCGCCGGGGTAATCTGTCGTCGCCAGAAGTTGAGGAGGATAAAATTCGCTGTCCGCAGGGATTAAATGATGGTTGGGTTGCTCCAACCAACAAAGTGAGCTTTCGATACTCTTTCGCGGAAATGAAAGAAAGCGTTGTGCCTGCCGCAATGTAAGCCCTGTTTGCTGCAATACAACCGCATCAATATGCGACTGTTTTGCCAGCCAGTGAGCTATACGGACCATATCATCGCCATACAAGCTGCTGATGCTCATTAAACGCAGCCAAATTTCTGTATCGACCATCCTTATCTCCCTGCCATAAGCAGCCTTAGCAATCTTTGCGATTGGTCAGTGATGCTGTCAATCAGAGGGGGATTTGTCTAGAATAGAAGAAATAATCTTTCTAACTCCTGAACACATCTCTGGAGATTTATGTCAGTTTTGCAAGTGTTACATATTCCGGACGAGCGGCTTCGCAAAGTTGCGAAGCCGGTAGAAGAAGTGAATGCAGAAATTCAGCGTATCGTCGATGATATGTTCGAGACGATGTACGCAGAAGAAGGTATTGGCCTGGCGGCAACCCAGGTTGATATCCATCAACGTATCATTGTAATTGATGTTTCGGAAAACCGTGACGAACGGCTGGTGTTAATCAATCCGGAGCTTTTAGAAAAAAGCGGCGAAACAGGCATTGAAGAAGGTTGCCTGTCGATCCCTGAACAACGTGCTTTAGTGCCACGCGCAGAGAAAGTTAAAATTCGCGCCCTGGACCGCGACGGTAAACCATTTGAACTGGAAGCAGACGGTCTGTTAGCCATCTGTATTCAGCATGAGATGGATCACCTGGTCGGCAAACTGTTTATGGATTATCTGTCACCGCTGAAACAACAACGTATTCGTCAGAAAGTTGAAAAACTGGATCGTCTGAAAGCCCGGGCTTAAGGATAAGAATTAACGTGTCAGAATCACTACGTATTATTTTTGCGGGTACACCTGACTTTGCAGCGCGTCATCTCGACGCGCTGTTGTCTTCTGGTCATAACATCGTTGGCGTGTTTACCCAGCCAGACCGACCGGCAGGACGCGGTAAAAAACTGATGCCCAGCCCGGTTAAAGTTCTGGCTGAGGACAAAGGTCTGCCCGTTTTTCAACCTGTTTCCCTGCGTCCACAAGAAAACCAGCAACTGGTCGCCGATCTGCAGGCTGATGTTATGGTCGTCGTCGCCTATGGTTTAATTCTGCCTAAAGCTGTGCTGGAGATGCCGCGTCTTGGCTGTATCAACGTTCATGGTTCACTGCTGCCACGCTGGCGCGGTGCTGCACCAATCCAACGCTCACTATGGGCGGGTGATGCAGAAACTGGTGTGACCATTATGCAAATGGATGTTGGTTTAGACACCGGTGACATGCTCTATAAGCTCTCCTGCCCGATTACTGCAGAAGATACCAGTGGTACGCTGTACGACAAACTGGCAGAGCTTGGCCCACAAGGGCTTATTACTACGTTGAAACAACTGGCAGACGGCACGGCGAAACCAGAAGTTCAGGACGAAACTCTTGTCACTTACGCCGAAAAGTTGAGTAAAGAAGAAGCGCGTATTGACTGGTCACTTTCGGCAGCACAGCTTGAACGTTGCATTCGCGCTTTCAATCCATGGCCAATGAGCTGGCTGGAAATTGAAGGGCAGCCGGTTAAAGTCTGGAAAGCATCTGTCATCGATACGACAACAAAGGCTGCGCCAGGAACAATCCTTGAAGCCAATAAACAAGGCATTCAGGTAGCGACAGGTGATGGCATCCTGAATCTGCTCTCAATGCAACCTGCAGGTAAGAAAGCGATGAGCGTGCAAGACCTCCTGAATTCTCGTCGGGAATGGTTTGTACCGGGCAACCGTCTGGCCTGATAGTCCACTCTTCTAAGCCCGGTCTTACCGGGCATCTTTATATTTATACTTATGAAAAAACAACGTAATTTACGTAGCATGGCGGCCCAGGCCATTGAACAAGTCGTTGAGCAAGGGCAATCACTGAGCAACATTCTGCCACCGCTCCAGCAAAAAGTTTCCGATAAAGATAAAGCTCTTCTCCAGGAGTTATGCTTTGGCGTACTGCGTACGCTCTCACAGTTAGACTGGCTGATTAATAAGCTAATGGCCCGTCCGATGACAGGCAAACAGCGTACTGTTCATTACCTGATTATGGTTGGTTTGTATCAACTGCTTTATACCCGCATTCCACCTCATGCCGCGCTGGCTGAAACGGTTGAAGGCGCAGTTGCAATTAAGCGCCCGCAACTTAAGGGATTGATTAACGGTGTATTACGTCAGTTCCAGCGTCAGCAAGATGAGTTATTAGCCGAGTTTAATGCCAGTGATGCACGTTATCTGCATCCTTCCTGGTTGCTGAAGCGTCTGCAAAAGGCGTATCCCGAGCAGTGGCAATCCATCGTCGAAGCCAATAACCAGCGTCCGCCAATGTGGCTGCGCGTTAATCGTACGCATCATTCCCGCGACAGCTGGCTTGCATTGCTGGATGAAGCAGGAATGAAAGGTTTCCCGCATGCGGATTACCCTGATGCTGTACAGCTGGAAACACCTGCACCTGTTCATGCGCTACCCGGTTTTGAAGAAGGATGGGTTACCGTTCAGGATGCTTCAGCACAAGGTTGCATGACCTGGCTTGCTCCACAAAATGGTGAACACATTCTGGATCTTTGCGCCGCCCCAGGCGGTAAAACAACGCATATTCTTGAGGTTGCTCCAGAGGCGCAAGTTCTGGCGGTCGATATTGATGAGCAGCGCCTCTCTCGCGTTTACGACAATTTAAAACGCCTTGGTATGAAGGCGACCGTGAAACAAGGCGATGGCCGCTACCCTTCCCAATGGTGTGGCGAGCAACAGTTCGATCGCATTTTATTAGATGCGCCTTGTTCAGCAACGGGGGTGATTCGTCGCCATCCGGATATTAAATGGTTACGTCGTGATCGCGATATCCCGGAACTCGCGCAATTGCAGTCTGAAATTCTCGACGCCATCTGGTCGCATTTAAAATCCGGAGGAACCCTGGTCTATGCCACCTGTTCGGTGTTACCGGAAGAGAATAGCCTGCAGATTAAAGCCTTTTTGCAACGTACCGCTGATGCCGAACTTTGCGAAACAGGAACACCAGAGCAACCGGGTAAACAAAATTTGCCCGGTGCCGAAGAGGGCGACGGCTTCTTTTACGCTAAGCTAATCAAAAAGTGATGAGATAACGGGTCGCGACTGATGAAAATTATCATTCTGGGTGCCGGCCAGGTTGGCGGCACACTGGCGGAAAACCTGGTTGGCGAGAACAACGATATTACTGTTGTCGATACCAACGGTGAGCGTCTGCGGACCTTACAGGATAAATTTGACCTGCGAGTCGTGCAGGGGCATGGCTCTCATCCACGCGTATTGCGGGAGGCAGGTGCCGACGACGCCGATATGCTGGTTGCTGTAACCAGTTCAGATGAAACCAATATGGTTGCCTGCCAGGTAGCCTACTCACTTTTCAACACCCCTAATCGCATCGCTCGTATCCGCTCACCAGACTACGTGCGCGATGCCGATAAGCTATTTCATTCAGATGCTGTTCCGATTGATCATCTGATCGCACCAGAGCAGTTGGTTATCGATAATATTTACCGACTGATTGAGTATCCCGGCGCATTGCAGGTGGTGAACTTCGCTGAGGGTAAAGTCAGCCTGGCTGTGGTTAAAGCCTATTATGGCGGCCCGCTGATTGGTAATGCACTTTCGACCATGCGCGAACATATGCCACATATCGATACTCGTGTGGCAGCAATTTTCCGCCACGATCGCCCCATTCGTCCGCAAGGTTCGACCATTGTTGAAGCTGGTGATGAAGTGTTCTTTATTGCCGCTTCACAGCATATCCGTGCGGTGATGAGTGAATTACAGCGACTGGAAAAACCGTATAAGCGGATCATGCTGGTTGGTGGCGGTAATATCGGTGCAGGGCTGGCGCGTCGTCTGGAAAAAGATTACAGCGTTAAACTCATCGAACGTAATCAGCAGCGCGCTGCCGAACTGGCGGAAAAGTTGCAGAATACGATCGTCTTTTTTGGTGATGCGTCGGATCAAGAACTGCTGGCCGAAGAACATATCGATCAAGTTGATCTGTTTATTGCCGTCACCAACGATGACGAGGCCAATATCATGTCCGCCATGCTTGCCAAACGTATGGGTGCGAAAAAGGTGATGGTATTGATCCAACGTCGCGCTTATGTGGATCTGGTTCAGGGGAGCGTGATCGATATTGCGATTTCACCACAACAAGCAACTATTTCTGCGTTGCTTAGCCATGTGCGAAAAGCAGATATTGTTGGTGTTTCCTCATTACGCCGCGGCGTAGCAGAAGCTATTGAAGCCGTTGCTCACGGTGATGAAAGCACCTCACGCGTTGTCGGCAGAGTCATTGACGAAATCAAGCTACCGCCAGGAACGATTATTGGAGCGGTGGTACGTGGAAACGATGTGATGATTGCCAATGACAATCTGCGCATTGAGCAAGGCGATCACGTAATTATGTTCCTCACAGATAAAAAGTTTATTACCGACGTCGAAAGACTCTTCCAGCCAAGTCCTTTCTTCTTGTAATTAATAAGGCGTCTAATGACGCCTTATTATTTCCCTTTGATTATTAAGGATTAATTAAATCCATTCCTGGCAGGAAAATGGCTTAACATTTGTTAGACTTATGGTTGTCGGCTTCATAGGGAGAATAACATGAGCATTATTAAAGAATTTCGCGAATTTGCGATGCGCGGGAACGTGGTGGATTTGGCAGTGGGTGTCATTATCGGAGCGGCATTCGGGAAGATTGTATCTTCACTGGTTGCCGATATCATCATGCCACCTCTGGGCTTATTAATTGGCGGGATCGACTTTAAACAGTTTGCTGTCACGCTACGCGAGGCCCAAGGGGATATCCCTGCTGTTGTGATGCATTACGGTGTCTTCATTCAAAACGTCTTTGATTTTCTGATAGTGGCCTTTGCCATCTTTATGGCGATTAAGCTAATCAACAAACTGAATCGGAAAAAAGAAGAACCAGCAGCAGCAACACCTGCACCAACTAAAGAAGAAGTATTACTGACAGAAATTCGTGATTTGCTGAAAGAGCAGAATAACCGCTCTTAACAAGCGTCTGAAAGCAGAAGGCCAGTGGTAAAAAAGTGATTTACTTTCTTGCCACTGGCCTCCCAGTTCCCCCGATTGCCATGTTTTCCTTTTCGCATGTAACTGCCTTTCCCTTTCTTATTTTTCTCTACTCGCTGTCGGAATAAGGGATCATGTAGTAATGCTTCTATCGCATTATCCTTTATCTGCCCTTTAGTATGCTGATATCGGCTCATAAAAACTCCAATTGGTTATTTAACGGCGCGAGTGTAATCCTGCCAGTGCAAAAAATCAACAGCCACTCTTAACGCCACTCGCCCCTTGTTCAAGAGCTTCAAGAATCGAGCAATAAACACTGCTATGGGCGGTCCCACAACAGGTATCATTAAGGCGTTGCAAGGAACGCTGCATACTCTGCAACTCGGCTATACGAGCTTCGACTTCCTGCAATCTTTCCTGCACAATGCCTTTTGACTCCTGACAGGTATGGTGTTCAGGATCGATACGGATCGACAGCAACTCGCGGATCGACTCCAGACTGAAACCTAGTTGTCTGGCATGGCGGATAAATTTCAATCGCTGGAGATCGCTTTCGGTATACAGGCGAAACCCACCTTCGGTGCGTACTTCATGCTCCATCATCTGCTGCTTTTCGTAATAACGAATCGTGTCGGGTGTTACTTCCGCCATTTTTGCCAGCTCACCAATGCGATACATACATACTCCACTAGTTATCGTTGATTTTGTTCAACAACTTGTCAGCATAATCGCCGCGTAAAAAATCGGTACTCAATCCAGCTTGTCGCAGCTTCAATTCCAGTAATGACAATCGACGACTAACCTCTTGATATTGCGGATCATCATGACGGATACCTTTGAGAATATCCAGAAGCTGTATTGCTTCCCTCCTATGCTCAAGTTCTGGCGGTAAGCAACCAGCATTCTTCAGCAAGCGATACCCCGCACGTAATTCCGGTGGCACATGAGAATCATCATCCAGTATCAATGGTTCGCCGCTACCTACCAGGTTATCAAACTCACCTTTCGCTTGCGCTTCTGCTATATGACGCTCTGCCCACTGGTCAAGTAACCACATAAATACTCCAGGGGATGAACAAAAAGAGTACAGCTATTGTAGATAAGTGGGGATGCTACGGGTATAAAAAAACCCGCCGGGGCGGGTTTTTTTACGTTGCTTCAGATTACTCTGCAGCAGCTTCTGCTTTCTCTGAACGATCAACCAGCTCGATGTAAGCCATCGGCGCATTGTCGCCTGCACGGAAGCCACACTTCAGAATACGAGTGTAACCACCGGCACGGCTCGCGAAACGCGGGCCCAGTTCGTTAAACAGTTTTGCCACGATCTCGTTATCACGAGTACGGGCGAATGCCAGACGACGATTAGCAACGCTATCAGTCTTGGCAAGAGTAATCAGCGGCTCAACTACGCGGCGCAGCTCTTTCGCTTTAGGCAGAGTCGTCTTGATGATTTCATGACGAACCAGTGAACCTGCCATATTGCGGAACATAGCCTGGCGATGGCTGCTGTTGCGGTTCAGTTGACGACCACTCTTACGATGGCGCATGACCTTATCCTTCTCAGTAAAACCTTAACCTGTGATCCGGTTACTCGTCAGCGATGCTTGCCGGTGGCCAGTTTTCCAGGCGCATGCCCAGAGACAGTCCACGGGAAGCCAGCACGTCTTTAATCTCAGTAAGAGATTTTTTACCAAGGTTAGGCGTTTTAAGGAGCTCAACCTCGGTACGCTGTACCAGATCACCGATATAGTGGATAGCTTCTGCTTTAAGGCAGTTAGCAGAGCGGACAGTCAATTCCAGATCGTCAACAGGGCGCAGCAGGATCGGATCGAACTCTGGTTTCTCTTCTTTCACTTCAGGCTGACGTACATCACGTAAGTCAACGAAAGCTTCCAGTTGTTCAGCCAGAATGGTTGCCGCACGACGAATCGCCTCTTCAGGATCGATTGTGCCGTTGGTTTCCATTTCGATGACCAGCTTGTCCAGGTCGGTACGCTGTTCTACACGCGCTGCTTCAACATTGTAGGCAATACGCTCCACAGGGCTGTAGCATGCGTCGACCAGCAGACGGCCGATTGGGCGCTCATCTTCTTCCGAATGAATTCGGGTAGAAGCCGGCACATAACCACGACCGCGCTGAACTTTGATACGCATGCTAATAGACGCGTTCTCATCGGTCAGGTGGCAGATCACGTGCTGCGGCTTGACGATTTCGACATCACCGTCGTGGGTGATATCGGCTGCAGTCACAGGGCCAATGCCAGATTTATTCAAGGTAAGAATAACTTCATCTTTGCCCTGAACTCTCACCGCCAGCCCTTTCAGGTTGAGCAGGATTTCCAGGATATCTTCCTGAACGCCTTCTTTGGTGCTGTACTCATGTAGTACACCATCAATCTCAACCTCGGTCACCGCGCAACCCGGCATCGATGAGAGCAGAATACGGCGCAGTGCGTTACCCAGAGTATGGCCAAAGCCACGCTCTAAAGGCTCAAGGGTCACCTTGGCGTGCGTCGAACTCACTTGCTCGATATCAACCAGGCGCGGTTTTAGAAACTCTGTCACAGAACCCTGCATTGTGTCCTCTCTTTGGTACTAAGCTTTACTTGGAGTAAAGCTCGACGATCAGGTGTTCGTTAATGTCCGCAGACAGATCAGAACGCTCCGGCTTACGCTTAAACGTACCTTCCATCTTGCCAGCATCAACTTCCAGCCAGGTTGGCTTTTCACGCTGCTCAGCCAGCTCCAGAGCGGCTTTCACGCGAGACTGCTTCTTCGCTTTCTCACGAATGCTTACAACGTCATTCGGACTAACCTGATAAGAAGCGATGTTAACAACACGACCGTTTACCATAATTGCTTTATGGCTAACCAGCTGACGTGCTTCTGCACGAGTGGCACCGAAGCCCATACGGTATACAACGTTGTCCAGACGACCTTCCAGCAGAGCCAACAGGTTTTCACCGGTGTTGCCTTTCAGACGTGCTGCTTCTTTGTAGTAGTTACGGAACTGACGCTCCAGCACACCATAGATACGGCGAACTTTTTGCTTTTCACGCAACTGCACACCATAGTCAGACAGACGCGGTTTACGCGCACCGTGCTGGCCAGGAGCTTGTTCAATTTTACACTTGGTATCGATCGCGCGAACGCCAGACTTAAGGAATAAGTCGGTGCCCTCACGACGGCTCAGCTTGAGCTTAGGACCCAAATATCTTGCCATTTTCTTTCTCCAACAAACCTGGAAAACGAGGCGTTATACGCGACGTTTTTTCGGCGGACGACAACCGTTATGAGGGATCGGAGTCACATCAGTAATGTTAGTGATGCGGAAACCTGCGGCGTTCAGAGCACGAATAGTAGATTCGCGGCCTGGACCCGGACCTTTAACCATAACTTCCAGATTCTTGATGCCGTATTCTTTCACGGCGTCAGCGCAACGCTCTGCTGCAACCTGTGCTGCAAACGGAGTGGATTTGCGAGAACCACGGAAACCGGAACCACCGGCTGTTGCCCAACCCAACGCGTTACCCTGACGATCAGTGATAGTCACGATGGTGTTGTTGAAAGAAGCATGGATATGAGCCACGCCGTCAGAGACTTGTTTTCTTACACGTTTACGTGCACGAATTGGTGCCTTTGCCATTATTCAATCACCCCGATTATTTCTTGATCGGTTTGCGCGGACCCTTACGGGTACGTGCGTTGGTCTTGGTACGCTGACCGCGAACCGGGAGACCACGACGATGACGCAAACCGCGATAGCAACCAAGATCCATCAGGCGCTTGATGCTCATGCTGATTTCACGGCGCAGATCACCTTCAACGACAAATTTGGCAACTTCGTCACGCAGCGTGTCGATTTGTCCTTCAGACAGCTCACTGATCTTAACATCTTCAGCGATACCCGCTGCAGCCAAGATGGCTTTAGAACGGGTCTTGCCGACGCCATAAATCGAAGTTAATGCGATTACGGCATGCTTATGATCAGGAATGTTAATGCCTGCTATACGGGCCACTATGCACTCCTACTATTTAATATGTACGTTCCATGCTGAAAAGCCCGTTTTCAGGATACTCAAATGGAAACGCACAGACATACAAAAGATTGGCTGGCTAATCTAGCCAGCTCAACCCAACTTTGCAAGAAAAATATGCGAAAAAATCAGCCTTGGCGCTGTTTATGCTTCGGCTCGGCACTGCAAATCACACGGATGACACCATCACGCTTAACGATTTTGCAGTTACGGCATAATTTCTTGACGGAAGCACGAACTTTCATTTTTACTCTCCGTAACTTCTCTGGCGACCAATTATCGGCCGTAGCCTTTCAGGTTCGCCTTCTTCAATGCAGACTCATACTGACTGGACATCATCAGAGTTTGCACTTGAGCCATAAAGTCCATAATCACGACAACAACGATAAGCAGTGAGGTCCCACCGAAGTAGAACGGTACTTTCATTGCATCACGCATGAACTCCGGGATCAGGCAGATAAAGGTAATGTACAGCGCACCAACCAAGGTCAGGCGGGTCATTACTTTATCGATATACTTCGCCGTTTGCTCTCCCGGACGAATTCCTGGTACAAATGCACCGGACTTCTTCAGGTTATCTGCTGTTTCACGCGGGTTGAAAACCAACGCCGTGTAGAAGAAACAGAAGAAGATGATTGCAGACGCATAGAGTAACACATAAAGCGGTTGCCCAGGCTGCAAATACAGCGAAATTGTTGTCAGCCAGTTCCAACCAGTACCGCCCCCGAACCATGACGCGATGGTCGCCGGGAACAGAATAATACTGGAAGCGAAGATTGCCGGGATTACCCCCGCCATATTCACTTTCAGCGGTAAATGTGTGCTCTGTGCAGCATAGACACGACGACCTTGCTGACGTTTCGCGTAGTTTACCACAATGCGGCGTTGACCACGCTCAACAAATACAACAAAGAACGTCACTGCAAATACTAATACTGCAACCAACAGCAACACGAGGAAGTGCAGGTCGCCTTGACGCGCTTGCTCGATAGTATGGGCAATGGCTGGCGGGAGTCCCGCGACAATACCGGCGAAGATAATGATTGAAATACCGTTGCCGATACCTCGTTCAGTGATCTGTTCGCCCAACCACATCAGGAACATGGTTCCTGTGACCAGACTTACAACAGCGGTGAAGTAGAATGCAAAGCCCGGGTTAATCACCAGGCCTTGCATACCAGGCATATTCGGCAGACCAGTAGCAATACCGATCGACTGGAATATTGCCAGCACCAGAGTACCGTAGCGGGTGTACTGGCTGATCTTACGACGACCAGACTCCCCTTCTTTCTTAATTTCTGCCAACGTTGGATGAACCACCGTCAGTAGCTGGATAATGATCGACGCCGAAATATACGGCATGATCCCCAGAGCAAAGATAGAAGCACGGCTGAGAGCACCACCAGAGAACATGTTAAACATCTCAATGATGGTGCCTCGCTGTTGCTCAAGCAGTTTGGCAAGTACAGCGGCATCAATACCAGGGATCGGAATAAAAGAGCCAATACGGAACACAATCAGCGCACCGATAACAAACAGCAGTCTGCGTTTCAGCTCGCCTAAGCCACCTTTGGCACTTTGAAAATCTAATCCCGGTTGTTTAGCCATCTGCTACTTATTCCTCGATTTTACCGCCAGCAGCTTCGATAGCAGCACGAGCGCCTTTAGTAACACGCAGGCCACGAACAGTTACCGGAGTCGTTACTTCGCCAGCCAGGATCACTTTCGCGAACTCGATCTGGATACCGATAATGTTA
Organism: Escherichia sp. WS1118; assembly: GCF_046487695.1. NCBI lineage: Bacteria > Pseudomonadati > Pseudomonadota > Gammaproteobacteria > Enterobacterales > Enterobacteriaceae > Escherichia > Escherichia sp. WS1118. The sequence goes on from NZ_JBJQIZ010000023.1 coordinate 15,402, forward strand.
GCCGCTTTCAGCGTGTTCAGGTCTACAACACCGCCTTCTACTTTAGCCAGGTCAGACAGACGAACTTCGGCTGTAATCGCTGCTTTACGAGAAGTGAAGCCGAATTTCGGCAGACGACGGTACAGAGGCATCTGACCACCCTCGAAACCGCGACGTACGCCACCGCCAGAACGAGATTTCTGACCTTTGTGACCACGACCACCGGTTTTACCGAGGCCAGAACCGATACCACGACCCAGGCGTTTACCCGCCTTTTTGGAGCCTTCGGCCGGAGACAGAGTATTTAAACGCATCTCTTACTCCTCAACTTTAACCATGAAGGAAACCGCGTTGATCATACCGCGAATAGCAGGAGTATCCTCGCGCTCTACGGTGTGACCAATACGACGCAGACCCAGGCCAAGCAGCGTTGCCTTGTGTTTCGGCAGACGACCGATTGCACTGCGGGTTTGAGTAATTTTAATAGTCTTTGCCATGGTTTATTTCCCCAGAATTTCTTCAACGGATTTACCACGCTTGGCAGCGACCATTTCTGGAGAATTCATATTTTCCAGGCCATCGATAGTTGCACGAACCACGTTAATCGGGTTGGTGGAACCATACGCTTTAGCCAGAACGTTATGAACCCCAGCGACTTCCAGAACGGCGCGCATTGCACCACCGGCGATGATACCGGTACCTTCGGAAGCCGGCTGCATGAATACGCGAGAACCCGTGTGAACACCTTTAACAGGGTGTTGCAGAGTGCCGTTATTCAGCGCGACGTTAATCATATTGCGACGGGCTTTTTCCATCGCTTTCTGGATCGCTGCTGGAACTTCACGCGCTTTACCGTAACCAAAACCAACGCGACCGTTACCATCGCCAACTACAGTCAGAGCTGTGAAGGAGAAAATACGACCACCTTTAACGGTTTTAGATACGCGGTTTACCGCGATCAGCTTTTCCTGCAGTTCGCCAGCTTGTTTTTCGATGTGAGCCATCTTACACCTCTACCTTAGAACTGAAGGCCAGCTTCACGGGCAGCATCTGCCAGTGCCTGGACACGACCATGATATTGGAACCCGGAACGGTCAAAGGATACATCTTTGATGCCTTTTTCCAGAGCGCGTTCAGCGACAGCTTTACCCACAGCTGCAGCCGCGTCTTTGTTACCGGTGTACTTCAGTTGTTCAGCGATAGCTTTTTCTACAGTAGAAGCAGCTACCAGAACTTCAGAACCGTTCGGTGCAATTACCTGTGCGTAAATGTGACGCGGGGTACGATGTACCACCAGGCGAGTTGCGCCCAGCTCCTGGAGCTTGCGGCGTGCGCGGGTCGCACGACGGATACGAGCAGATTTCTTATCCATAGTGTTACCTTACTTCTTCTTAGCCTCTTTGGTACGCACGACTTCGTCGGCGTAACGAACACCCTTGCCTTTGTAAGGCTCAGGACGACGGTAGGCGCGCAGATCCGCTGCAACCTGGCCGATCACCTGCTTATCAGCGCCTTTCAGCACGATTTCAGTCTGAGTCGGACATTCAGCAGTGATACCCGCAGGCAGCTGATGGTCAACAGGATGAGAGAAACCCAGAGACAGGTTAATCACATTGCCTTTAACCGCTGCACGGTAACCTACACCAACCAGCTGCAGCTTCTTAGTGAAGCCTTCGGTAACACCGATAACCATTGAGTTCAGCAGGGCACGCGCGGTACCAGCCTGTGCCCAACCGTCTGCGTAACCATCACGCGGACCGAAGGTCAGGGTATTATCTGCATGTTTAACTTCAACAGCATCGTTGAGAGTACGAGTCAGCTCGCCGTTTTTACCTTTGATCGTAATAACCTGACCGTTGATTTTTACGTCAACGCCGGCAGGAACAACGACCGGTGCTTTAGCAACACGAGACATTTTTTCCTCCGATTAGGCTACGTAGCAGATAATTTCGCCACCAAGACCAGCCTGGCGCGCTGCACGATCAGTCATAACACCTTTAGAGGTAGAAACAACTGCGATACCCAGACCCGCCATAACTTTCGGCAGCTCATCTTTACGTTTATAGATGCGCAGACCTGGGCGGCTGACACGCTGAATGCTTTCTACAACAGCTTTGCCCTGGAAATACTTCAGAGTAAGTTCCAGTTCAGGCTTGGTGTCGCCTTCAACTTTAAAATCTTCAATAAAACCTTCTTCCTTCAGCACGTTGGCGATTGCCACTTTCAGCTTGGAGGAAGGCATGGTGACCGCAGCTTTGTTCGCGGCCTGACCGTTACGGATACGGGTCAGCATATCCGCGATCGGATCTTGCATGCTCATCTGTCTTTACTCCCGTGATTCAATTGGTGACAATTACCAGCTAGCCTTTTTCAGACCCGGGATTTCACCGCGCATAGCGGCTTCACGGACCTTAATACGGCTCAACCCGAACTTCCGCAGGAAACCATGCGGACGACCTGTTTGACGGCAGCGGTTACGCTGACGAGACGGGCTGGAATCACGCGGCAGAGTCTGCAGCTTGAGAACAGCGTTCCAACGATCTTCGTCGGAAGCGTTCACATCAGAGATGATCGCTTTCAGTTCAGCGCGTTTCGCGAAGTATTTATCAGCTAAAGCTACGCGTTTTACTTCGCGTGCTTTCATTGATTGCTTAGCCATTTAGTAACCCTACCTTACTTGCGGAACGGGAAGTCAAAGGCAGCCAGCAGAGCGCGGCCTTCTTCGTCAGATTTCGCAGTAGTGGTAATGGTAATATCCAAACCACGAACGCGGTCGACTTTATCGTAGTCGATTTCTGGGAAGATGATCTGCTCACGGACACCCATGCTGTAGTTACCACGACCGTCGAAAGACTTAGCGGACAGGCCACGGAAGTCACGGATACGAGGTACAGCAATAGTGATCAGGCGCTCAAAGAACTCCCACATGCGTTCGCCACGCAGAGTTACTTTACAGCCGATCGGATAGCCCTGACGGATTTTGAAGCCTGCAACAGATTTGCGTGCTTTGGTGATCAGCGGTTTTTGACCGGAGATTGCTGCCAGGTCTGCTGCTGCGTTATCCAGCAGTTTTTTGTCAGCGATCGCTTCACCAACACCCATGTTCAGGGTGATCTTCTCGACCCGAGGGACTTGCATGACAGAATTGTAGTTAAACTCAGTCATGAGTTTTTTAACTACTTCGTCTTTGTAGTAATCATGCAGTTTCGCCATCGTACTACTCCAAATTACTTGATAGTTTCGCTGTTAGACTTGAAGAAACGGACTTTTTTACCGTCTTCGAATCTAAAGCCTACACGGTCAGCCTTGCCGGTTGTCGCATTGAAGATTGCTACGTTGGAAACCTGAATAGCGGCTTCTTTTTCAACGATGCCACCCGGTTGGTTCAGGGCCGGAACCGGCTTCTGATGTTTCTTAACCAGGTTGATACCTTCAACAATGACCTTGCCGGAAGACAGGACATTCTTAACTTTACCGCGTTTACCTTTATCTTTACCGGTTAACACGATAACTTCGTCATCACGACGGATTTTCGCTGCCATGATTCGCTCCTTAGAGTACTTCTGGTGCCAGAGAGATAATTTTCATGAACTTCTCACTACGAAGCTCACGAGTTACCGGCCCAAAAATACGCGTACCGATAGGCTGCTCGCTGTTGTTGTTCAGAAGAACACAAGCATTACCATCGAAGCGAATGACAGAACCGTCCGGGCGACGAACACCCTTCTTGGTGCGCACCACTACCGCCTTCAGCACATCACCTTTTTTGACCTTACCACGCGGAATTGCTTCTTTGATGGTGATCTTGATGATGTCGCCTACGCCTGCGTAGCGACGGTGCGAGCCACCCAGAACCTTGATACACATTACGCGACGTGCACCGGAGTTGTCGGCGACGTTCAGCATAGTCTGTTCTTGGATCATTTTAGTGCTCCGCTAATGTCAACTACTACTGAGACCCGAAAATCAGGTCGTTAAAAATCCCCATATCGAGGGCGCGGCATTATAACACCGCTTCAAGGATATGGGTAGAAAAAATAAACGGCTCATTTCTGAGCCGTTTATTCGTATCGAGAGAGTGTACTGTATTACAGAACCGCTTTCTCTACAACGCGAACCAGCGTCCAGGATTTAGTCTTGGACAGCGGACGGCATTCGCGGATTTCAACCACGTCACCGATACCGCATTCGTTGTTCTCGTCATGTACGTGCAGTTTGGTCGTACGCTTGATGAATTTACCGTAGATCGGGTGTTTCACAAAACGTTCGATAGCAACAACAATGGATTTCTCCATTTTGTCGCTAACAACGCGACCTTGCAGAGTACGGATTTTATCGGTCATTACGCACCCGCCTTCTCGTTCAGTAAAGTCTTAACGCGTGCGACATCGCGACGCACTTGCTTCAACAGGTGAGACTGTTGCAGCTGGCCACTTGCAGCCTGCATACGCAGGTTGAACTGCTCACGCAGCAGGTTCAGCAGCTCGGTGTTCAGCTCTTCAACGCTCTTCTCACGCAGCTCTTTTGCTTTCATTACATCACCGTCTTAGTTACAAAGGTGGTTTTAATCGGCAGTTTCGCTGCTGCCAGCTTGAATGCTTCACGGGCCAGCTCTTCCGGAACACCGTCCATTTCATACAGGACTTTACCCGGCTGAATCAAGGCAACCCAATACTCCACGTTACCTTTACCTTTACCCATACGCACTGCCAGCGGCTTTTCAGTGATCGGTTTGTCCGGGAACACACGGATCCAGATCTTACCTTGACGCTTAACTGCACGGGTCATAGCACGACGTGCTGCTTCGATCTGACGTGCAGTCAGACGACCACGGCCAACAGCTTTCAGACCGAAGCTGCCGAAGCTAACATCCGTACCCTGCGCCAGACCGCGGTTACGGCCTTTGTGCATTTTACGGAATTTTGTACGCTTTGGTTGTAACATCAGCGACGCTCCTTATTTACGGCCTTTACGCTGCTGCTTTTTAGGCTGAGCAGCCGGTTTTTCCGGTTGTTCAACAGCAGCCATACCACCCAGGATCTCGCCTTTGAAGATCCACACTTTAACGCCGATTACACCGTAAGTGGTGTGCGCTTCAGAGGTGTTGTAGTCGATGTCAGCACGCAGAGTGTGCAGCGGTACGCGACCTTCGCGGTACCATTCGGTACGTGCGATTTCCGCGCCGCCCAGACGGCCGCTAACTTCAACTTTAATACCTTTAGCGCCCAGACGCATTGCGTTCTGTACAGCACGCTTCATAGCACGACGGAACATAACGCGACGTTCCAGCTGAGAAGTGATGCTGTCAGCAACCAGTTTTGCGTCCAGTTCAGGCTTACGAACTTCGGCGATGTTGATCTGTGCAGGAACGCCAGCGATGTCCGCTACGACCTTACGCAGTTTTTCTACGTCTTCACCTTTTTTACCGATAACGATACCCGGGCGAGCAGTGTGAATGGTTACACGGATGCTCTTAGCCGGACGCTCGATAACGATACGAGATACGGACGCTTTAGCCAGTTCCTTAGTCAGGTACTGACGTACTTTAAAATCGCTGTCCAGGTTGTCAGCGAATTCTTTGGTGTTCGCAAACCAGGTAGAGTTCCATGGTTTTACAATACCCAGGCGAATACCATTAGGATGTACTTTCTGACCCATTGCTAGTCTCCAGAGTCTCAGCGATCGGACACAACCACAGTGATGTGGCTGGTGCGCTTCAGGATGCGATCTGCACGACCTTTTGCACGCGGCATAATGCGCTTCATGCTCGGGCCTTCGTCTACGAAAATTTTCGTAACTTTCAGATCGTCAATGTCAGCGCCATCGTTGTGTTCAGCGTTAGCAATGGCAGATTCCAGAACTTTCTTGACCAGTACAGCCGCTTTCTTGTTGGTGTAGGTCAAAATATCCAGAGCCTGCGACACTTTCTTACCGCGAATCAGGTCAGCAACAAGGCGAACCTTCTGAGCAGAAGAACGAGCATGGCGATGTTTAGCGATAGTTTCCATCTCTTCCTCCTACCTTATTTCTTCTTCGCTTTTTTATCAGCAGCGTGGCCGCGATAAGTACGAGTCGGTGCGAATTCACCCAGTTTGTGACCGACCATTTCGTCGGTTACAAATACCGGAACGTGCTGACGACCATTATGGACAGCGATGGTCAAACCGATCATGTTAGGAAAGATCGTTGAACGACGGGACCAAGTGCGCAGGGGCTTCTTGTCTCCGCTTTCCACCGCTTTCTCTACCTTCTTCAGCAAGTGCAGGTCAATAAAAGGACCTTTCTTGAGAGAACGTGGCATGGCTTATCCTCTAAAATTATTTGCTACGGCGACGTACGATGAATTTATCAGTACGCTTGTTGCTGCGGGTCTTCTTACCTTTGGTCTGAACGCCCCACGGAGTTACCGGGTGCTTACCAAAGTTACGACCTTCACCACCACCATGTGGGTGGTCTACCGGGTTCATCGCGGTACCGCGAACGGTCGGACGAACACCACGCCAGCGTGCAGCACCTGCTTTACCCAGAACGCGCAGCATATGCTCAGCATTGCCAACTTCGCCCAGAGTTGCACGGCAGTCTGCTTCTACTTTACGCATTTCACCAGAACGCAGACGCAGGGTGACATAAGCACCATCACGAGCAACGATCTGAACGTAAGTACCAGCGGAACGTGCCAGCTGACCGCCTTTACCTGGTTTCATTTCTACGTTATGAACAGTAGAACCAACCGGGATGTTGCGCATCGGCAGGGTGTTACCTGGTTTGATTGCAGCATCAACGCCAGACTGAATCTGGTCGCCAGCTTTCAGGCCTTTAGGGGCCAGGATGTAACGGCGTTCACCGTCTTTGTACAGAACCAGCGCGATGTTCGCGGAACGGTTCGGATCGTACTCAAGACGTTCAACAACTGCCGGGATACCGTCTTTGTTGCGTTTGAAGTCAACAATACGGTAAGCCTGCTTGTGGCCACCACCGATATGACGAGTGGTGATACGGCCATTGTTGTTACGACCACCGGATTTGCTGTTTTTTTCCAGCAACGGAGCAAAAGGTTTGCCCTTGTGCAGCTCAGGGTTAACCACTTTAACTACGTGGCGACGACCCGGAGATGTCGGTTTACATTTAACAACTGCCATTGTATTACTCCTCCGACTTACTCAGCGCCGCCAACGAAGTCCAGATTCTGGCCTTCTTTCAGGGTGACGTAAGCTTTTTTCCAGTCGCTACGACGACCGATACGCTGTCCGTGACGTTTAACTTTCCCTTTAACTACCAGGGTGTTAACGACTTCGACTTCGACTTCAAACAGTTTCTGCACAGCAGCTTTGATTTCTGCTTTGGTCGCGTCTTTAGCAACTTTGAGTACGATGGTGTTGGATTTTTCCATCGCAGTAGACGCTTTTTCAGAAACGTGCGGTGCACGCAGCACCTTCAGCAGACGTTCTTCACGAATCATGCCAGCATCTCCTCAACTTGCTTAACAGCATCAGCAGTCATTACGACTTTGTCGAAGGCGATCAGGCTAACCGGGTCGATACCAGTTGCATCGCGTACGTCAACCTTGTGCAGGTTGCGCGCAGCCAGGAACAGGTTCTCGTCCAGCTCACCGGTGATGATCAGCACATCTTCCAGAGCCATGTCTTTCAGTTTCTGTGCCAGCAGCTTAGTTTTCGGCGCTTCTACAGAGAACTTCTCGACAACGATCAGACGATCCTGACGTACCAGTTCGGACAGGATGCTTTTCAGCGCGCCGCGGTACATCTTCTTGTTAACTTTTTGACTGTGGTCCTGCGGACGAGCAGCAAAGGTCACGCCACCAGAACGCCAGATCGGGCTCTTAATAGAACCAGAACGCGCACGGCCGGTGCCTTTCTGGCGCCACGGTTTTTTACCGGAACCAGTTACTTCAGCACGAGTCTTCTGAGCACGAGTACCCTGACGAGCACCAGCTGCATAAGCAACAACAACCTGGTGAACCAGCGCTTCGTTGAAATCACGACCGAAGGTAGTTTCGGAAACAGTCAGCGCGCTCTGCGCGTCTTTCAATACTAATTCCATTGCTATCTCCTTACGCCTTCACAGCTGGTTTAACGATCAGGTCGCTACCGGTTGCACCCGGGACAGCGCCTTTAACCAGCAGCAGGTTGCGCTCAGCGTCAACGCGTACTACGTCAAGGCTCTGAACGGTTACACGTTCGTTACCCATCTGACCTGCCATTTTCTTGCCTTTGAACACTTTGCCCGGAGTCTGGTTCTGACCGATAGAACCCGGAACGCGGTGAGACAAGGAGTTACCGTGAGTAGCGTCCTGGGTACGGAAGTTCCAGCGCTTAACGGTACCTGCGAAACCTTTACCTTTAGAGGTGCCAGTTACGTCAACTTTTTTAACGTCAGCAAACAGTTCAACGCTAATGCTCTGACCTACAGTGAACTCTTCGCCTTCAGCCAGGCGGAATTCCCACAGACCACGGCCAGCTTCTACGCCAGCTTTAGCGAAGTGGCCAGCTTCAGGCTTGGTCACACGGTTAGCTTTTTTAGCACCGGTGGTCACCTGAATAGCACGGTAGCCATCGTTAGCCAGGTCTTTAACCTGAGTAACGCGGTTTGCTTCAACTTCGATTACGGTTACTGGGATAGAAACGCCGTCTTCTGTGAAGATACGGGTCATACCCACTTTTTTACCGACTAAACCAATCATTGTTTCAACCTCTCAATCGCTCAATGACCTGATTAACCCAGGCTGATCTGCACGTCTACACCGGCAGCCAGATCCAGACGCATCAGAGCATCAACGGTTTTCTCGGTTGGCTCAACGATGTCAACCAGACGCAAGTGAGTACGGATTTCGTACTGATCGCGCGCGTCTTTGTTGACGTGCGGGGAGATCAGAACAGTGAAGCGCTCTTTGCGTGTCGGCAGCGGGATCGGACCACGGACCTGCGCACCAGTGCGCTTAGCAGTCTCGACGATTTCCGCGGTTGCTTGATCGATCAGACGATGATCAAACGCTTTCAGGCGGATACGGATTCTTTGGTTCTGCATGAGACCAGAGCTCCAATTATTTTATAAACGAAAATGATTACTCCTCAGACCCATTACGATTGATGGGAGAGTGTAACCGTTCTTACGTAGCTCCCCGATTGGGAGCATTGTTAGGTAGCCAAATTCGGCTAACTGAGGTTCAGATTGAACCTGCTGTCAACTACGACAAGCCCGCGCATTATACATACTTAACCACCGAACGCAAGCGTATTGCTAGTAAAGTAAACAGCCTTTGGGTTATCTCTCAAGTTCGTTCAGCGCATTTTTGACACGCTCTCTTAAACCGGCTTTCTCGTCGCTTTCTTCTACAGTATTTTCTTCGTCTTCAGAAGAAGAGGGGGCATTCTCAACCGCGACGCCTGGTTCATCTTCCTCCTCGACGGATTCGACGACGGGGAGTGGCTGTTTTTTGAAAAAATAGTGTTGTGTTGATTGTTTAAAAGCGGGCGTTTCAGCATCTACAGTGACTTCTGCTTTTACTATCCAAAGTGCCCATAGCTGCCGGGCATACCCACCAACCAACACCATTCCTGCAAACCACAGGCAAATCAGCAATAAACAAATGACATATATTATGGTGCTGTGTTTTTGTCGGGAGAAGATACCAGGGTGACCTGTTTCTTTCTGCTCACGCGCGGCGATATAGAATTCAAACATGTCATTTCCCCTTCACTGTTGTTTCTGGGGAAATATTTGCTTCATCCCGATATAAGTAGGCACTCTCCCCCGCCACCTGCCAGAGATGTACTAACGTTGAAAAGCCAACAACACCGTCAGTTTTCAAGTGATGGCTTTTTTGAAATTGCTTTATTTTTTCTACCAACAAGGGACGCCACTCTGCCGAAGATTCTGTCGAAATATGCAATGCGCGGTTTAACATCGTTTCCAGCCAGAGAATCTCTTCCTCGCTGCTATCACGCGTAATGGTACTCTCCCCTTCCGGCGACATTTTCCACAACAGAAGATAATCACCCGTCCATACCAACTCAAACCATTTATGTGTCAGCGTCCAGGTTTGCTGCCCTACGAGTACATCAACGGTAGCATCACCGACGCGAACGACCACAACAGGCAATTTTTTGTCCCCGACTTTAAGCGATGCGATCCAGGGCAAATTCTGATCCACCAATGTTTGTAAAGAAGCATTCCCACTTTTACATACCAGCCCCGCTCTTACTGCCTGATCGCACCAGGCCGAATCGGCTGGGACCTCGTACCCCCATACGCCGTATAACACGCTTAGCGCCTCACTATCGCGCATCACCACATGGGCAATATCCTTAGTCATATCTTGTTTAGCTACTGGCGTTACGGGTATCAGCCACGCAGGAACGGGTAACGGAGCTGTGAAAGAGGACAGCAGTAGCCAACCACAGGTAAGTGCGATAATGGTTCCACTCATCACCACAGCAAGCTGCATTTTCCGGAGGCGGTTATCACCTAATACGCGGTAAATCATTCGCCATTGTTTTGCAGTGAAAACGCGGGTCTGCTCGGCTTGCTGTAATAAGCTAATTGTTTCGCCGGCAAGCGCCAGCTTTCTGCGATCTCCCCGACATAATAAAGCTATCCGTTTCAGAACTCTGGCGGTTAAAAGGAGATCGGGCTGGTCAATATTCTGACCTTCAAGGATGCTTGCCTTAAGCTCGTGCTCCGTCAGACGACCTGTCGAGACAAGTTCAATGCCCTGTTTTTTAAAATCACGTTCGACTTTTCGATCGGGTCTGCCGATCAGCAAAAATTGACCGTCAGGAATAAAAGATATCGCGCGTTGGAGATCATCAAGTATGCGGCGGTGATTCAGGTGAGCATTTTCAATAATAATAAGAGGGCAGCGACTATCAGTTCGATGAAGTGCATGCAGTAATTGACCCGCCATCTCATCTCGCGTCCAGGCGCTGTCACGGCAGCCCTGTTCAGCCGCATTATCGTCGGTAACGATCCATGCGGCCTTACCTTGCCAGGAAACAACGAGGCTTAAAGTAATCACACGGCGATGTTTATCTTTTTGTAGTTGCTGCGCCAGCCAGGTTTTTCCACTTCCAGCCTCACCCAACAAATAGCACAGACGCCAGGTCTGACGTTTCTCACGCAACCAGGAAAGAATGACTTCTCTTCTCGTAGACATAGAACTTCCTGTTTTAATTATTGATTATCCTTAATCATAAAAATAATGTATGTATTTATTAATTAAATACATATTACTAATATAAATAAATTTTGCTTGATTCATGCAAGCGGCATTAATACTATTTATACTAACGTCAATATACAACCCACCCAATCTATTTTATTAGAACATACATCGTGCCCACACTACCTTTCCCTTTCCATCTGGCGAATCATAATAAAGATGCTGCCATCAATATATTGATTATATTTATAAGCATAGGGTTGATTATTTTTAATGTGAATTATTTCCATACAACTATAGTTAAAAATGAACAGATCATTAATCAACCAACAAATGCATTTCAGTCTGAATTCAGCCTTGCCGCTTTATGGCGCAACGAAAATCATGCTGGGGTAAAAGATGCAAATCCCGTGGCAGTTAATCAGGAAACACCTAAGCTCTCTATAGCGCTTAATGGCATTGTACTCACATCGAATGATGAGACTTCTTTTGTCTTAATTAATGAGGGGAACGAACAAAAGCGATACTCCCTCAACGAAGCCCTTGAGTCAGCGCCGGGAACGTTTATTAGAAAAATAAATAAAACCAGCGTTGTGTTTGAAACTCACGGGCATTACGAAAAAGTAACTCTCCATCCAGGGCTACCTGACATCATCAAGCAGCCTGATTCGGAAAATCAAAATGTACTCGCCGATTATATTATCGCCACACCTATACGTGATGGAGAACAGATATACGGTCTTCGATTGAATCCTCGTAAGGGTCTCAATGCATTTACCACCAGCTTGCTGCAACCTGGGGATATCGCCCTCAGGATCAATAATCTTTCGCTGACCCACCCTGATGAGGTTTCACAGGCATTAAGTTTACTGCTAACTCAACAAAGTGCTCAGTTTACAATTCGTCGCAACGGCGTACCCCGCTTGATAAATGTTTCCGTCGCGGAACTTACAGGAATGAATGGACAGCGCAATGAAGGGACTCAATAAAATCACCTGCTGCTTGCTGGCAGCACTACTCATGCCTTGTGCAGGACACGCTGAGAACGAACAATACGGCGCTAACTTCAATAACGCCGATATCCGCCAGTTCGTGGAAATAGTGGGTCAGCATCTTGGCAAAACGATCCTGATCGACCCTTCGGTACAGGGAACCATTTCCGTACGCAGTAATGATACGTTTAGCCAACAGGAGTACTACCATTTCTTTTTAAGTATTCTTGATCTTTACGGTTATTCCGTGATCACACTGGACAATGGTTTTCTGAAAGTGGTGCGCTCAGCTAATGTAAAAACATCGCCAGGGATGATTGCTGACAGTTCTCGTCCAGGCGTAGGTGATGAGTTGGTCACCCGAATCGTACCGCTTGAGAACGTTCCTGCTCGTGACCTGGCTCCCCTGCTCCGCCAGATGATGGATGCGGGTAGCGTCGGTAATGTTGTGCATTATGAACCCTCCAACGTTCTTATTCTGACCGGTCGTGCCTCCACCATTAATAAACTGATTGAAGTCATAAAGCGCGTTGATGTCATCGGCACAGAGAAGCAGCAAATTATTCATCTGGAATATGCATCAGCGGAAGATCTCGCCGAAATTCTTAATCAATTAATCAGCGAAAGCCACGGTAAAAGCCAGATGCCTGCCCTCCTTTCCGCGAAGATTGTGGCGGATAAGCGAACCAACTCTCTTATCATCAGCGGGCCGGAAAAAGCACGCCAGCGCATAACTTCATTACTGAAAAGCCTTGATGTAGAAGAGAGCGAGGAAGGAAATACCCGGGTCTATTACCTGAAATATGCTAAAGCCACGAATCTGGTGGAAGTGCTAACCGGTGTTTCCGAAAAGCTGAAAGATGAAAAAGGGAATTCGCGTAAGCCTTCTTCTACTTCTGCGATGGATAATGTGGCCATTACCGCCGATGAACAGACCAACTCGTTGGTCATTACCGCTGACCAGTCCGTCCAGGAGAAACTCGCCACGGTAATTGCGCGTCTGGATATTCGCCGTGCACAGGTGCTGGTTGAGGCAATCATCGTCGAAGTTCAGGATGGAAATGGACTCAACCTCGGCGTGCAATGGGCGAATAAAAACGTTGGCGCACAGCAATTTACCAATACGGGATTACCGGTTTTTAACGCTGCGCAAGGTGTAGCTGATTATAAAAAGAATGGCGGGATCACCAGCGCGAATCCTGCCTGGGATATGTTTAGCGCCTACAATGGCATGGCTGCAGGCTTCTTCAATGGCGACTGGGGCGTATTGTTGACTGCGCTGGCCAGTAACAATAAAAATGACATCCTCGCCACCCCGAGCATCGTAACGCTGGATAATAAACTCGCGTCCTTCAACGTTGGTCAGGATGTGCCGGTGCTATCCGGCTCTCAGACCACTTCTGGGGATAACGTCTTTAATACTGTCGAACGCAAAACGGTGGGCACAAAACTCAAAGTCACTCCGCAGGTCAATGAAGGCGACGCGGTACTGCTCGAAATAGAGCAGGAGGTTTCCAGCGTTGACTCTTCGTCTAATTCGACGCTCGGCCCGACATTTAACACCCGTACTATTCAAAACGCCGTGCTGGTTAAAACCGGTGAAACGGTGGTCCTGGGCGGATTGCTGGATGATTTTTCTAAAGAGCAAGTGTCAAAGGTTCCTCTGCTTGGCGATATTCCTTTAGTGGGACAACTCTTCCGCTATACCTCGACCGAGCGCGCTAAACGCAACCTGATGGTATTTATCCGCCCGACGATTATCCGTGACGATGATGTTTATCGCTCACTGTCAAAAGAGAAATACACCCGCTACCGTCAGGAGCAACAGCTGCGAATCGACGGGAAATCAAAAGCGCTGGTTGGCTCGGAAGATTTGCCGGTGCTGAATGAGAACACGTTCAACAGTCACGCCCCTGCGCCATCGTCACGGTGAGGCATTCTTATGAGAATTCACTCACCGTACCCCGCCAGTTGGGCGCTGGCACAACGAATTGGTTATCTCTATTCAGAGGGCGAGATTATTTATCTCGCCGATACGCCATTCGAACGGTTACTCGATATTCAACGTCAAGTTGGCCAGTGCCAGACCATGACCAGCTTGTCACAGGCTGATTTTGAAGCCCGACTGGAAGCGGTGTTCCATCAGAATACCGGTGAGTCGCAACAGATTGCGCAGGATATCGATCAATCCGTCGATCTTCTCTCGCTTTCGGAAGAGATGCCCGCAAATGAAGATCTCCTGAATGAAGATTCAGCGGCACCGGTTATCCGCTTGATCAATGCTATTTTGAGTGAGGCCATCAAAGAAACCGCCTCCGATATCCACATTGAAACCTATGAAAAAACAATGTCGATCCGTTTTCGCATCGACGGCGTTTTGCGGACAATTTTACAGCCCAACAAAAAACTGGCGGCACTGCTTATCTCCCGAATTAAGGTCATGGCTCGTCTTGATATCGCCGAAAAACGTATTCCACAGGATGGAAGAATCAGTTTGCGTATCGGGCGACGTAACATAGATGTCCGCGTATCCACACTGCCATCCATCTATGGTGAACGCGCTGTGCTCCGCCTGCTGGATAAAAACAGCCTCCAGCTTTCATTGAACAACCTGGGGATGACAGCAGCGGATAAACAGGATTTAGAAAATCTCATTCAGCTTCCGCACGGTATTATCCTGGTAACAGGGCCGACAGGCTCCGGTAAAAGCACCACGCTCTACGCCATTCTTTCGGCGCTTAATACCCCTGGCCGTAATATTCTGACGGTAGAAGATCCCGTGGAATATGAACTGGAAGGCATAGGACAAACGCAGGTGAATACCCGCGTGGATATGTCTTTCGCTCGCGGCCTGCGCGCCATACTTCGCCAGGACCCGGATGTCGTCATGGTGGGGGAGATTCGTGATACAGAAACCGCGCAAATTGCGGTTCAGGCCTCGCTCACAGGCCATCTGGTACTCTCAACACTCCACACTAACAGTGCATCAGGCGCAGTCACCCGGCTACGCGACATGGGCGTCGAATCATTCCTGCTTTCGTCTTCACTGGCAGGGATTATCGCGCAACGTCTGGTTCGTCGTCTGTGTCCGCAATGCCGACAATTCACGCCCGTATCGCCCCAGCAAGCGCAGATGTTTAAATATCATCAGCTCGCGGTGACGACAATTGGCACTCCCGTAGGCTGCCCTCATTGCCATCAATCCGGCTACCAGGGGCGCATGGCGATCCACGAAATGATGGTGGTGACGCCGGAATTGCGGGCCGCTATTCATGAAAATGTGGATGAACAAGCACTGGAGCGACTGGTCCGGCAACAACACAATGCCTTAATCAAAAATGGCCTGCAAAAAGTGATACGCGGTGACACCTCCTGGGATGAGGTTATGCGCGTCGCCAGTGCCACGCTGGAGAACGAAGCATGAATTATCGCTATCGCGCCATGACCCTGGATGGTCAAAAATTGCAGGGGATCATTGATGCTAACGATGAACGTCAGGCACGACTGCGGCTGCGTGAAGAAGGGCTTTTCCTGTTGGATATTCGCCCCCAAAAAAGTTCGGGAGTAAAAACACGTCGCCCGAGGATCAGCCATAGTGAACTGACGCTTTTCACCCGGCAGTTGGCAACCTTAAGCGCAGCGGCATTACCCCTGGAAGAGAGCCTTGCCGTAATTGGTCAACAAAGCAGTAATAATCGACTGGCTGACGTGTTAAATCAGGTACGCAGCGCCATCCTTGAAGGGCATCCCCTTTCCGATGCGTTACAACATTTTCCCACGCTTTTCGATTCGCTCTACCGTACCCTGGTAAAAGCGGGCGAAAAGAGCGGTCTGCTGGCCCCGGTGTTGGAAAAGCTGGCTGATTACAATGAAAACCGGCAGAAAATCCGCAGCAAGCTCATTCAGTCACTGATCTACCCCTGCATGCTCACTACGGTGGCGATTGTGGTCGTGATTATTCTCCTCACTGCTGTCGTGCCCAAAATTACCGAACAGTTCGTGCATATGAAGCAGCAACTGCCACTGAGTACACGCATTCTTTTAGGTCTGAGCGACACGTTGCAACGTACCGGCCCGACATTATTAGCGACAGTATTTATTGTCGCTGTGGGTTTCTGGCTCTGGTTAAAACGCGGCAATAACCGCCACCGTTTTCATGCCATGTTACTGCGCGTTGCGCTCATCGGCCCGCTGATTTGCGCCATTAACAGCGCACGCTATCTCCGCACTTTAAGTATTTTGCAATCCAGCGGCGTCCCTCTGCTGGATGGGATGAATTTGTCCACCGAAAGCCTCAACAACCTCGAAATTCGCCAGCGCATGGCAAATGCGGCAGAAAACGTTCGCCAGGGTAACAGCATTCATCTTTCACTGGAACAAACCGCAATTTTCCCGCCGATGATGCTCTACATGGTGGCCTCTGGCGAAAAAAGCGGGCAACTCGGCACGTTAATGGTCAGAGCCGCAGATAACCAGGAGACACTCCAACAAAATCGGATCGCCTTAACGCTCTCCATCTTCGAGCCAGCACTCATTATTACGATGGCACTGATCGTCCTGTTTATTGTCGTGTCGGTACTCCAACCTCTTCTTCAACTTAACTCAATGATTAATTAAGGAAATCATATGCGCGCAACGGATAAGCAACGCGGTTTTACATTACTGGAAATTATGGTGGTAATTGTCATCATTGGCGTACTCGCCAGCCTGGTGGTTCCCAACCTGATGGGCAATAAAGAAAAGGCGGATAAACAAAAAGCCGTCAGCGATATTGTGGCGCTGGAAAACGCCCTGGATATGTACAAGCTCGACAATCATCGCTATCCAACCACAAATCAGGGGCTTGAATCCTTAGTAGAAGCGCCGACACTGCCACCGCTGGCCGCAAACTATAACAAGGAAGGTTATATCAAGCGTCTGCCTGCCGATCCCTGGGGCAATGATTATGTCCTCGTTAATCCTGGTGAACATGGTGCATACGATCTGCTTTCAGCAGGACCCGATGGTGAAATGGGAACCGAGGACGACATCACCAACTGGGGTTTGAGCAAGAAGAAAAAGTAAGTCAGCGATGAATCAGCAACGCGGGTTTACCCTGCTGGAGATGATGCTGGTGCTGGCGCTGGTCGCTATCACGGCAAGTGTGGTGCTCTTCACATATGGTCGGGAGGATGCCGCCAGCACTCGTGCGCGCGAAACAGCGGCGCGGTTTACCGCTGCACTTGAATTAGCCATCGACCGCGCCACGCTCAGTGGTCAGCCTGTCGGTATCCATTTCTCTGATTCAGCATGGCGCATTATGGTACCGGGCAAAACACCATCAGCCTGGCGCTGGGTTCCATTACAAGAAGATGCCGCAGACGAGAGCAAAAATGACTGGGGTGAAGAACTCTCAATTCAACTTCAGCCATTTAAACCTGATGACAGCAACCAACCGCAGGTGGTGATTCTGGCCGACGGACAAATCACGCCCTTCTCTTTGTTGATGGCTAATGCCGGGACCGGTGAGCCGCTCCTGACGTTAGTCAGTTCAGGCTCATGGCCCCTGGATCAAACGCTCGCCAGAGATACCCGCCCATGAACAAACAATCAGGGATGACACTGCTTGAAGTCTTACTGGCGATGAGTATTTTCACCGCTGTTGCGCTGACTTTAATGAGCAGTATGCAAGGGCAACGAACTGCCATCGAGCGGATGCGTAATGAGACGCTGGCATTGTGGATAGCGGATAACCAGCTTCAGTCACAAGATTCATTCGACGAGGAAAACACGTCCAGTTCTGGCAAAGAGTTAATAAATGGCGAAGAGTGGAACTGGCGCAGCGATATCCACTCAAGCAAAGACGGCACGCTTCTGGAACACACCATAACGGTGACATTACCCAGCGGTCAGACAACCTCGCTTACGCGCTATCAAAGCATCAATAATAAATCCGGGCAGGCACAAGATGATTAATCGCCAGCAGGGTTTCACATTGCTGGAAGTCATGGCGGCGCTGGCGATTTTCTCAATGCTTAGCGTGCTGGCGTTTATGATTTTTTCTCAAGCTTCCGAGTTGCATCAACGTTCACAGAAAGAAATCCAGCAGTTCAATCAGCTACAGCGCACCATCACCATTCTTGATAACGATCTCCTGCAACTGGTCGCCCGGCGGAATCGGAGTACGGACAAAATCATGGTGTTGGGTGAAGAAGCGATTTTTACCACGCAAAGTCGCGATCCGCTGGCCCCTCTCAGTGAAGCACAAACCTTACTCACTGTTCACTGGTATCTGCGAAATCATACGCTCTACCGTGCTGTTCGTACTTCTGTGGATGGCAGGAAGGATCAACCCGCCCAGGCGATGCTGGAACATGTCGAGAGCTTTCTTCTGGAAAGTAACAGCGGAGAAAGCCAGGAGCTTCCTCTCTCAGTCACGTTACATCTGAAGACTCAGCAATATGGGGCGTTACAGCGCCGTTTTGCATTACCTGAGCAGTTAGCGAGAGAAGAGTCGCCAGCTCAGACGCAGGCCGGGAATAATAACCATGAATAATGAACAACGCGGCGTAGCACTGCTCATTGTACTCATGTTACTGGCGCTCATGGCTGCTCTGGCTGCAGACATGACGATCAGTTTTCACGGCCAGCTTCATCGAACCCGCCAGGTAAACCATCATTTGCAACGGCAATATGATATTGAGCTGGCGGAGAAACTTGCGCTTGCCAGCCTCACCCAGGACGTTAAAGATAACGACAGACAAACCACGTTGCAGCAGTACTGGGCACAACCGCAACAGTTGCAGCTGGAAAATGGCAATACAGTGAAGTGGCAGTTACGCGATGCCCAGCACTGTTTTAATCTCAATGCCTTAGCAAAAATCTCTGACGCCCCGCTGGCTTCCCCTGATTTCCCCGCCCAGGTATTCAGTGCCCTGCTGATTAACGCCGGTATCGATCGCGGAAACACCGATGAGATCGTGCAATCAATCGCTGACTATATTGATGCCGATGATTCGCCACGCTTTCACGGCGCAGAAGATAACTTTTACCAAAGCCAAACGCCGCCTCGCCATAGCGCCAATCAAATGCTTTTTCTGACCGGTGAATTGCGTCAGATAAAAGGCATAACCGAAAACATCTATCAGCGGCTTATCCCGTATGTCTGCGTTCTCCCGACCTCGGAACTTAGCATCAATCTTAATATGCTAACGGAGAACGATATTCCGCTCTTCAGAGCATTATTCCTCAATAACATCACGGATGCTGACGCTCGGGTCTTATTACAAAAAAGGCCCAGGGAAGGCTGGCTAACCACAGATGCATTTCTTTACTGGGCGCAGCAGGATTTCTCCGGCGTGAAGCCCCTGGTTGCTCAGGTGAAAGGGCATCTCTTTCCCTATAGCCGCTATTTTACGCTGAATACGGAAAGTATCAGCGACGAACAATCCCAGGGATGGCAAAGCCATATTTTTTTCAACCGTAAACAGCAGAGCGTCCAAATCTATCGGCGTACGCTGCAACTCTACTAATCATAAGGATCGTGATGCCTGAATCGTTGATGGTAATACGTTCTTTCTCGACGCTGCGTAAGCATTGGGAATGGATGACGTTCTCCGCAGATAGCGTATCTTCGGTACATACGCTCACAGACGATCTTCCGCTGGAGTCGCTGGCCGATCAGCCCGGTGCCGGAAATGTTCACCTTTTGATCCCACCTGAGGGTCTTTTATATCGTTCCCTCACGCTGCCCAACGCCAAATACAAACTCACCGCGCAAACATTACAGTGGTTGGCGGAGGAGACATTACCCGACGCCAGCCAAAATTGGCACTGGACGGTTGTCGATAAACAAAACGAAAGTGTCGAGGTGATAGGCATTCAGTCGGAGAAACTCAGTCGTTATCTTGAGCGTTTACATACTGCCGGACTCAACGTGACGCGGGTTTTGCCAGATGGCTGCTATCTTCCCTGGGAAGTAGATAGCTGGACTCTGGTTAACCAGCAAACAAGCTGGCTTATTCGCAGTGCCGCACATGCCTTCAACGAACTGGATGAACACTGGTTACAGCATCTTGCTAACCAGTTTCCGCCAGAGAATATGCGTTGTTATGGTGTAGCGCCTCACGGCGTTGCAGCGGCCAATCCACTTATCCAGCATCCTGAAATACCATCACTGAGTTTGTATTCTGCCGATATTGCATTCCAGCGCTATGACATGCTGCATGGTGTTTTTCGTAAACAGAAAACTGTAAGCAAATCGGGAAAATGGCTCGCCCGCCTGGCAGTAAGCTGTCTCGTTCTCGCCATTCTTTCTTTTGTTGGCAGCCGGGGCATCGCGTTCTGGCAAACGCTTAAGATTGAAGATCAACTTCAGCAACAACAGCAAGAAACCTGGCAACGTTATTTCCCGCAGATCAAACACACCCACAACTTTCGTTTTTACTTTAAGCAGCAACTCGCTCAGCAATATCCTGAAGCTGTACCGTTGCTCTATCATTTACAAACACTTCTGCTTGAACACCCTGAACTGCAGTTAATGGAGGCGAACTATAGCCAGAGGCAAAAGTCGCTGACCTTAAAAATGAGTGCTAAGAGTGAAGCCAATATCGATCGTTTCTGTGAGTTAACACAGTCCTGGCTTCCGATGGAAAAAACAGAAAAAGATCCGGTCAGTGGTGTATGGACAGTAAGGAACTCAGGGAAATGATTAAATCATGGTGGGCAGAAAAATCCACATCGGAAAAACAGATCGTTGCGGCACTGGCGGTTCTCTCGCTCGGCGTTTTTTGTTGGCTTGCGGTGATAAAACCGATAGATACCTACATTGAAGAGCATCAGTCCCACGCGCAAAAAATTAAGAAGGACATCAAATGGATGCAGGATCAAGCGAGCACCCATGGTTTACTCGGTCATCCAGCGCTTACGCAGCCCATCAAAAATATCCTTCTCGAAGAAGCAAAACGCGAGAATTTGACTATCACGCTGGAAAACGGTCCGGACAATACTCTGACAATTAATCCTGTCACAGCTCCCCTCGAAAACGTCTCCCGCTGGCTCACTACGGCACAGATAACATACGGTATTGTTATTGAAGACCTTCAGTTTACTCTTGCCGGAAACGAAGAGATCACCCTCAAGCATTTGTCCTTCAGGGAGCAACAATAATGACAATGCTACTGCCGCTCTTCATTCTGGTTGGTTTTATTGCAGGTTATTTTGTTAATGCCATGGCCTATCACCTCTCGCCTTTGGAGGATAAAACGGCGTTAACGTTTCGCCAGGTATTGGTTCATTTCTGGCAAAAAAAATATGCCTGGCATGATACAGTGCCCCTGATACTTTGCGTTACTGCTGCTATCGCCTGCGCCCTGGCACCTTTCACGCCCATCGTGACTGGCGCACTCTTTCTCTATTTATGTTTCGCACTCACGCTCAGTGTTATTGATTTTCGCACTCAGCTCCTGCCCGACAAACTCACCTTACCGCTGCTCTGGCTTGGCTTGGTATTTAATGCGCAGTCTGGATTAATTGATTTACATGATGCGGTTTACGGCGCGGTCGCTGGCTATGGGGTGCTGTGGTGTGTTTACTGGGGCGTCTGGTTAGTTTGTCACAAAGAGGGATTGGGCTACGGTGATTTCAAGCTACTGGCCGCTGCAGGCGCGTGGTGTGGCTGGCAAACGTTACCAATGATACTGCTGATTGCCTCGCTGGGTGGCATTGGTTACGCCATCGTTTCACAACTTCTGCAACGCCGGACTATACCCACTATCGCATTCGGCCCGTGGCTTGCGCTCGGCAGCATGATAAACCTGGGATATCTGGCCTGGATCTCTTATTAACCGGGAGGGTTCTCCCTCCCGACACGGCTCAACCTTCTTCGCGAATCTGTGCTTGCAGATAATTTTGCAGTCCCATCTTCTGAATCAGATCAAGTTCCGTTTCCAGCCAGTCGATATGGCCTTCTTCATCGCGCAAAATTTCTATCATCATATCGCGGCTGACGTAATCATGAACGCTATCGGCATAACCAATTGCCTCACGCAAATTCTTCGCGCCATCCAGCTCAAGTGCCAGATCAGAACGCAGCATTTCCTCAACATCTTCACCAATGTTCAGTTTGCCCAGGTCCTGTAAGTTTGGAAGACCTTCCAGAAAAAGAATGCGCTCAATATAACGATCGGCGTGTTTCATCTCATCAATGGATTCATGATACTCCACATCATTGAGACGTTTGAGACCCCAGTTTTTAAACATCCGGGCATGAAGAAAGTACTGATTGATTGCGACAAGCTCATTTCCCAACAGTTTGTTGAGATAATTTATAACTTTAGTATCACCTTTCATTTTTTGACTCCTTCGCTTCCACTCTTTGAAGCGTAGAACGGCTTACGAGTAAGTCAAAAAACACACTCCGTTTATGCGGACTCCTTAAACTCCGGCAGTTGCATTAATTCATCCTCCATCACTTCACGCGCGGCCCGGACACATTTACCGCACTGATTGCCGACCGGAATGAATTTTTTTAATTGCTGGAACGAGTGGGGGGAAAACTGGCGCACAGCCTGACGAATTTTTTTATCGCTGATACCATTACAAAGACAAACGTACATAGAGACTCCCGTATACTTTCTTCAAAAATAAATGAAAATAGTTCTTATTTCAATTACGGAAAGACTCTTTTTTAAGCAAAGAATAGAAATATGAATAAAAATAATGGGCTACCAAAAGTAGCCCATTGACAAAAAATGCGGCGATACCGGAAGGTATCGCCAACACATTTATTGCTTAGTAAACGGCGCGAAGATTTCGCTAAATGCGTACTTCGGTGCCTGTTCTTTAGTCAGGCCGTGGAATTCCGGAGACAGGTTAGTGCCGCCTGGCAGGTCGCGCGCGATTGACCAGATACCAACCATACCGAGATTACGCTTCTGCGCATCCTGCATGACCAGACGAGCATCAGAGAGATAGAACACCTCGCCCTGAACGTCGTTCACGCCAACCATCGGCGTGGTACCCATCATAGCGTCAATTTCTGCATCGCTCTTGTTGGGATGGAGGCCTTTCAATTGTGAATGCAGGTTGGCAATCGCAGACGTTGCACACTTACCGTGAATGTTCTGGCCTTCGGTATTTGCAGACTGACAAATCGCGTTACCGTAGTCCATTGTCATCACGTTCACACCCGCCAGCTCAACACCTTTCGCTTTGGCATCGCTCAGGACATTCATCCCTTCCGGCGTCAGGCCAGTCGGCAGAATTGGCAAGGTGTACCAGATAGCAATATCTTTGCCCTCTGACTTCCATTTATCCTGCACTTTCTTCACAGCAAGGTTACGACGTTCAATAGATGCCTGATCCGCAACCCAGGTGCCTTCGATATCGAAGTCCAGGACTCTGAGGTTCAGGTTATCAACGATGTCATAATAATGCTGCATTAGATCGTCAACGTTCTTACAGGAAGCTGCCAGCGGGGCATTATTAGCACCACCGATAGACAGCATCACATCACCGCCAGCCTCACGCAGCGCTTTGATTTTGCTGTACTGAGCGTAATTCTGCATACCGTAAGCGGTACCCCATGTCGGTAGACAGGTGTTCGCATCTTTACTCACCACAAACGCCAGCGTGAAGTGGTTGACGTTATGATTCTTAGCCAGCGCAGCCAAATCCGGGATCGTATTCAGCGTAAAGTCGACATACGGTGCATAAACGTGTTTCGGCCACGCTTTCTTCGGCGTACCTACGCGCTCTTTGGTTCCGGTCCAGTCAACAAAAACACGCCACGGGTTGCTGTCAGAAGGAGAAACTTTCTGCACTTTACTCTGAGAAATGTAGTTCTCACCGTTAAAGCGAATCAGCGTATCACTGGCATAAAGCGTTTCTGGATTAAACTGCGGCGCATTATTCAGCTCTTCGTTGCTATAGCTCTGAGTCTTACCTAACGGCTTCCACGGGCGACTATTGCTACCGGTGGCGTTTTGGTTCGCAACCAGAGCAGGGTTGTCACTTTGCGTCCAGAACAGCGCTTCATAAGCCTGCCCATCAACAACAACGCGATCACCTTTCACGTACACGGTGGAAGCGGACCATGCTTTCGCCGGTTCGTATTTCTTCCACGGGTTATCGCCGCCGGGGACAAAGCCCCATGCGTCTTGATCGACAGAGGTTTTATAATGTGCATCGTTATAATCTACGATGCTGTTCGCGCTGTACGCTTTGCTGGCCTGGAAACCATCCGCAATAATGACGCCGCCATTATCAATTTCACAGGTAGTCGGGTTACCGTACTGACTCATTTCCGCAGCGGTAGCTGTACGCACGAGGCGCCATGGGTTATTGGAGTTTTCTACACTGGTGCCACGCGGGCAATCTTCAGAACCAACCCACCAGGCATTCTGATAAACATTACCATTGAAGATAACATGGTAAATTTCGCTGCCTTCCTGGCCACTCCACGCCTGCAGTGAGTAATCGTTACTGCTATCCGCTGGTGTTGATGGCTCGTTGTTATCCGGAGTTGGAGTAACTGGAGTTTCCGGTGTTTCCGGAGTTGGATCAACCGGAGTCACAGCACCGCCATTATTATCCGGCTTAACGGAACAGGAGCCTGGGTTACCATACTGAGTGATTTCTGTTGCCGTTGCCGCGCGAACATAACGCCATGGGTTGCTGGCATCGTTTTCTTTCGCATCGCCTGGGCAATTTGCCGCGCCTACCCACCAGGCGTTCTTATAAATGCTGCCGTTGTAGATAACGTACCATGTAGAAGAACCTTCCTGACCTTTCCAGGCTACGACAGCATAGTTGTCGTTTGACTTATCAGCTGGGGCTGGCTGAACATCAGGAGCCGGTTTAACGTCCGGTGCCGGTTTCACATCCGGTGCAGGCTGTGGTGCTGAAGTACAAGACTGTGGATTACTGGTTTCTGAGATTTCCGTTGCCGTAGCGGCACGAACATAACGCCATGGGTTGCTGGCATCATTGCCTTTCGCATCACCCGGGCAGTTAGAAGAGGCTACCCACCAGGCATTTTTATATATCGCACCATTAAAGACGACATACCAGGTTTGACCGCCCTGCTGTTTATTCCAGGCAACTACAGATGAATTAGACGGAACAGTGCCCTGTGCTGGTGTAGCCGAACCGCCATTAGCAGGCGTATTAGATGCTGGCGTATTTGAAGTTGAAGAAGATGAGCTTCCGCTCTTTTCGCAGGAAAGTGTATTGCCAAACTGACTAATTTCAGCAGCTGTTGCGGTACGCTTTAAACGCCACGGGTTAGTTGCATCATTTGCTTTCGCTTTTCCCGGGCAATTTGTAGAAGAAACCCACCAGGCATTTTCATAAATTTTGCCATCGAAAATAACCTGATATTTATTACCACCTTGTTGGTTATTCCATGCTTCCATTGCCAATGCTGGCAGAGCGGAACACACCAGCCCCATACCAATCATAGATTTAGTAAATATATTTAATTTCATTATAATCCCTTGTAACGTAAAAACTGCAAAACAAAAGTCCTACGCAGGAATTATTTACGTTTTACGAGAACCCTTCAATATGAATTAAAGTGCGGCATGAAAAATAAGAAAAAAGCCTGACAAATGAAGCATTTTAAAAACAGAAACATTCATATTTAAAATATTAAATTGAATTGATATTTTAAATATGAATAATTTATTCGTTCTGACAGTACGAATAAGATATGCAGTCAACAAATGCAAAAAGGGCGCCGAAGCGCCCTTTTCAATTCAAAACTAATTAACGTGTAATTAGCCCAGAACTTTAGCAACAACGCCCGCGCCAACGGTACGGCCGCCTTCACGGATTGCGAAACGCAGACCGTCGTCCATCGCGATCGGGTGGATCAGGGTAACAACCATTTTGATATTGTCGCCCGGCATTACCATCTCTACGCCTTCCGGCAGTTCGATGGTACCAGTCACGTCAGTAGTACGGAAGTAGAACTGCGGACGGTAGCCTTTGAAGAACGGAGTATGACGACCGCCTTCATCTTTGGACAGAATG
>NZ_JBJQIZ010000024.1:0-30013 GCF_046487695.1 Escherichia sp. WS1118
CATTCTGTCCAAAGATGAAGGCGGTCGTCATACTCCGTTCTTCAAAGGCTACCGTCCGCAGTTCTACTTCCGTACTACTGACGTGACTGGTACCATCGAACTGCCGGAAGGTGTAGAGATGGTAATGCCGGGCGACAACATCAAAATGGTTGTTACCCTGATCCACCCGATCGCGATGGACGACGGTCTGCGTTTCGCAATCCGTGAAGGCGGCCGTACCGTTGGCGCGGGCGTTGTAGCAAAAGTTCTGAGCTAATTGCCGATAACATTTGACGCAATGCGCACTAAAAGGGCATCATTTGATGCCCTTTTTGCACGCTTTCGTACCAGAACCTGGCTCATCAGTGATTTTCTTTGTCATAATCATTGCTGAGACAGGCTCTGTTGAGGGCGTATAATCCGAAAAGCTAATACGCGTTTCGATTTGGTTTGCCTCGCGATCGCGGGGTGAAAATGTTTGTAGAATACTTCTGACAGGTTGGTTTATGAGTGCGAATACCGAAGCTCAAGGAAGCGGGCGCGGCCTGGAAGCGATGAAGTGGGTCGTTGTGGTGGCATTGCTCCTGGTAGCGATTGTCGGCAACTACCTTTATCGCGACATTATGCTGCCGCTGCGTGCGCTGGCCGTAGTAATTCTGATTGCTGCAGCGGGTGGTGTCGCGCTGTTAACGACAAAAGGTAAAGCAACCGTTGCTTTTGCCCGTGAAGCGCGTACCGAAGTCCGTAAGGTCATTTGGCCGACTCGCCAGGAAACATTGCACACCACGCTGATTGTGGCTGCGGTTACCGCAGTAATGTCACTGATCCTGTGGGGACTGGATGGTATTCTGGTTCGCCTGGTATCCTTTATCACTGGCCTGAGGTTCTGAGATGTCTGAAGCTCCTAAAAAGCGCTGGTACGTCGTTCAGGCGTTTTCCGGTTTTGAAGGCCGCGTAGCAACGTCGCTGCGTGAGCATATCAAATTACACAACATGGAAGAGTTGTTTGGTGAAGTCATGGTACCAACCGAAGAAGTGGTTGAAATCCGTGGCGGTCAGCGTCGCAAAAGCGAACGTAAATTCTTCCCTGGCTACGTCCTCGTTCAGATGGTGATGAACGACGCGAGCTGGCACCTGGTGCGCAGCGTACCGCGTGTGATGGGCTTCATCGGCGGTACTTCCGATCGTCCTGCGCCAATCAGCGATAAAGAAGTCGATGCGATTATGAACCGCCTGCAGCAGGTTGGTGATAAGCCGCGTCCGAAAACGTTGTTTGAACCGGGTGAAATGGTCCGTGTTAATGATGGTCCGTTCGCTGACTTCAACGGCGTTGTTGAAGAAGTTGATTACGAGAAATCTCGTCTGAAAGTGTCTGTTTCTATCTTCGGTCGTGCGACCCCTGTAGAGCTGGACTTCAGCCAGGTTGAAAAAGCTTAACCCAGCGATCAAAAAAGCGGCGATTTAATCGTTGCACAAGGCGCGAGATTGGAATACAATTTCGCGCCTTTTGTTTTTATGGGCCTTGCCCGTAAAACGATTTTTTATATCACGGGGAGCCTCTCAGAGGCGTTATTACCCAACTTGAGGAATTTATAATGGCTAAGAAAGTACAAGCCTATGTCAAGCTGCAGGTTGCAGCTGGTATGGCTAACCCGAGTCCGCCAGTAGGTCCGGCTCTGGGTCAGCAGGGCGTAAACATCATGGAATTCTGCAAAGCGTTCAACGCAAAAACTGATTCCATCGAAAAAGGTCTGCCGATTCCGGTAGTAATCACTGTTTACGCTGACCGTTCTTTCACTTTCGTTACCAAGACTCCGCCGGCAGCAGTTCTGCTGAAAAAAGCGGCTGGTATCAAGTCTGGTTCCGGTAAGCCGAACAAAGACAAAGTGGGTAAAATTTCCCGCGCTCAGCTGCAGGAAATCGCGCAGACCAAAGCTGCCGACATGACTGGTGCCGACATTGAAGCGATGACTCGCTCCATCGAAGGTACTGCACGTTCCATGGGCCTGGTAGTGGAGGACTAAGAAATGGCTAAACTGACCAAGCGCATGCGTGTTATCCGCGAGAAAGTTGATGCAACCAAACAGTACGACATCAACGAAGCTATCGCTCTGCTGAAAGAACTGGCGACTGCTAAATTCGTAGAAAGCGTGGACGTAGCTGTTAACCTCGGCATCGACGCTCGTAAATCTGACCAGAACGTACGTGGTGCAACTGTACTGCCGCACGGTACTGGCCGTTCCGTTCGCGTAGCCGTATTTACCCAGGGTGCAAACGCTGAAGCTGCTAAAGCTGCAGGTGCTGAACTGGTAGGTATGGAAGATCTGGCTGACCAGATCAAGAAAGGCGAAATGAACTTTGACGTTGTTATTGCTTCTCCGGATGCAATGCGCGTTGTTGGCCAGCTGGGCCAGGTTCTGGGTCCGCGCGGCCTGATGCCAAACCCGAAAGTGGGTACTGTAACGCCGAACGTTGCTGAAGCGGTTAAAAACGCTAAAGCTGGCCAGGTTCGTTACCGTAACGACAAAAACGGCATCATCCACACCACCATCGGTAAAGTGGACTTTGACGCTGACAAACTGAAAGAAAACCTGGAAGCTCTGCTGGTTGCGCTGAAAAAAGCAAAACCGACTCAGGCGAAAGGCGTGTACATCAAGAAAGTTAGCATCTCTACCACCATGGGTGCAGGTGTTGCAGTTGACCAGGCTGGCCTGAGCGCTTCTGTAAACTAATGCCTTTACGTGGGCGGTGATTTTGTCTACAATCTTACCCCCACGTATGCTAACGAAAGTTAGCAGCTAAAAAGATTTGTTCGTTGGAGCCTGGCCTATCCAGGCCTCCGTCGAAGACCGCAGGAGTTTCGCAAGAAACTTAATCCCCTGCGTAGACGGTGACAGAACGCTAAGATTATTCTTTTATATTCTGGCTTGTTTCTGCTCACCGTAATTAAGACGCTCTCTCCGTTTGGAGGAGTGAAGTGAGTTCCAGAGATTTTCTCTGGCAAACATCCAGGAGCAAAGCTAATGGCTTTAAATCTTCAAGACAAACAAGCGATTGTTGCTGAAGTCAGCGAAGTAGCCAAAGGCGCGCTGTCTGCAGTAGTTGCGGATTCCCGTGGCGTAACTGTAGATAAAATGACTGAACTGCGTAAAGCAGGTCGCGAAGCTGGCGTATACATGCGTGTTGTTCGTAACACCCTGCTGCGCCGTGCTGTTGAAGGTACTCCGTTCGAGTGCCTGAAAGATGCGTTTGTTGGTCCGACCCTGATTGCATACTCTATGGAACACCCGGGCGCTGCTGCTCGTCTGTTCAAAGAGTTCGCGAAAGCGAATGCAAAATTTGAGGTCAAAGCCGCTGCCTTTGAAGGTGAGCTGATCCCGGCGTCTCAGATCGACCGCCTGGCAACTCTGCCGACCTACGAAGAAGCAATTGCACGCCTGATGGCAACCATGAAAGAAGCTTCGGCTGGCAAACTGGTTCGTACTCTGGCTGCTGTACGCGATGCGAAAGAAGCTGCTTAATCGCAGTTATCTTTTTAACGCATTCGCTTACGTATAAACTTATTCTGATATTCAGGAACAATTTAAATGTCTATCACTAAAGATCAAATCATTGAAGCAGTTGCAGCTATGTCTGTAATGGACGTTGTAGAACTGATCTCTGCAATGGAAGAAAAATTCGGTGTTTCCGCTGCTGCTGCTGTAGCTGTAGCTGCTGGCCCGGTTGAAGCTGCTGAAGAAAAAACTGAATTCGACGTAATTCTGAAAGCTGCTGGCGCTAACAAAGTTGCTGTTATCAAAGCAGTACGTGGCGCAACTGGCCTGGGTCTGAAAGAAGCTAAAGACCTGGTTGAATCTGCACCGGCTGCTCTGAAAGAAGGCGTGAGCAAAGACGACGCAGAAGCACTGAAAAAAGCTCTGGAAGAAGCTGGCGCTGAAGTTGAAGTTAAATAAGCCAACCCTTCCGGTTGCAGCCTGAGAAATCAGGCTGATGGCTGGTGACTTTTTAGTCACCAGCCTTTTTGCGCTGTAAGGCGCCAGTAGCGTTTCACACTGTTTGACTACTGCTGTGCCTTTCAATGCTTGTTTCTATCGACGACTTAATATACTGCGACAGGACGCCCGTTCTGTGTAAATCGCAATGAAATGGTTTAAGCGTGATAGCAACAGGCATTGCGGAAAGTGTTCCATTTTCCGGTCAACAAAATAGTGTTGCACAAACTGTCCGCTCAATGGACAGATGGGTCGACTTGTCAGCGAGCTGAGGAACCCTATGGTTTACTCCTATACCGAGAAAAAACGTATTCGTAAGGATTTTGGTAAACGTCCACAAGTTCTGGATGTACCTTATCTCCTTTCTATCCAGCTTGACTCGTTTCAGAAATTTATCGAGCAAGATCCTGAAGGGCAGTATGGTCTGGAAGCTGCTTTCCGTTCCGTATTCCCGATTCAGAGCTACAGCGGTAATTCCGAGCTGCAATACGTCAGCTACCGCCTTGGCGAACCGGTGTTTGACGTCCAGGAATGTCAAATCCGTGGCGTGACCTATTCCGCACCGCTGCGCGTTAAACTGCGTCTGGTGATCTATGAGCGCGAAGCGCCGGAAGGCACCGTAAAAGACATTAAAGAACAAGAAGTCTACATGGGCGAAATTCCGCTCATGACGGACAACGGTACCTTTGTTATCAACGGTACTGAGCGTGTTATCGTTTCCCAGCTGCACCGTAGTCCGGGGGTCTTTTTTGACTCCGACAAAGGTAAAACCCACTCTTCGGGTAAGGTGCTGTATAACGCGCGCATCATCCCTTACCGTGGTTCCTGGCTGGACTTCGAATTCGATCCGAAGGACAACCTGTTCGTACGTATCGACCGTCGCCGTAAACTACCTGCGACAATCATTCTGCGTGCCCTGAACTACACCACAGAGCAGATCCTCGACCTGTTCTTTGAAAAAGTTATCTTTGAAATCCGTGATAACAAGTTGCAGATGGAACTGGTGCCGGAACGCCTGCGTGGTGAAACCGCATCTTTTGACATCGAAGCTAACGGTAAAGTGTACGTAGAAAAAGGCCGCCGCATTACTGCGCGCCATATTCGCCAGCTGGAAAAAGACGACGTCAAGCTGATCGAAGTTCCGGTTGAGTACATCGCAGGTAAAGTGGTTGCTAAAGACTACATTGATGAGTCTACCGGCGAGCTGATCTGCGCAGCGAACATGGAGCTGAGCCTGGATCTGCTGGCTAAGCTGAGCCAGTCTGGTCATAAGCGTATCGAAACGCTGTTCACCAACGATCTGGATCACGGCCCATATATCTCTGAAACCTTACGTGTCGACCCAACTAACGACCGTCTGAGCGCACTGGTAGAAATCTACCGTATGATGCGCCCTGGCGAGCCGCCGACTCGTGAAGCTGCTGAAAGCCTGTTCGAGAACCTGTTCTTCTCCGAAGACCGCTATGACTTGTCTGCGGTTGGTCGTATGAAGTTCAACCGTTCTCTGCTGCGCGAAGAAATCGAAGGTTCCGGTATCCTGAGCAAAGACGACATCATTGATGTTATGAAAAAGCTCATCGATATCCGTAACGGTAAAGGCGAAGTTGATGATATCGACCACCTCGGCAACCGTCGTATCCGTTCTGTTGGCGAAATGGCGGAAAACCAGTTCCGCGTTGGCCTGGTACGTGTAGAGCGTGCGGTGAAAGAGCGTCTGTCTCTGGGCGATCTGGATACCCTGATGCCTCAGGATATGATCAACGCCAAGCCGATTTCCGCAGCAGTGAAAGAGTTCTTCGGTTCCAGCCAGCTGTCTCAGTTTATGGACCAGAACAACCCGCTGTCTGAGATTACGCACAAACGTCGTATCTCGGCACTCGGCCCAGGCGGTCTGACCCGTGAACGTGCAGGCTTCGAAGTTCGAGACGTACACCCGACTCACTACGGTCGCGTATGTCCAATCGAAACCCCTGAAGGTCCGAACATCGGTCTGATCAACTCCCTGTCCGTGTACGCACAGACTAACGAATACGGCTTCCTTGAGACTCCGTATCGTAAAGTGACCGACGGTGTTGTAACTGACGAAATTCACTATCTGTCTGCTATCGAAGAAGGCAACTACGTTATCGCCCAGGCGAACTCCAACCTGGATGAAGAAGGCCACTTCGTAGAAGACCTGGTAACTTGCCGTAGCAAAGGCGAATCCAGCTTGTTCAGCCGCGACCAGGTTGACTACATGGACGTATCCACCCAGCAGGTGGTATCCGTCGGTGCGTCCCTGATCCCGTTCCTGGAACACGATGACGCCAACCGTGCATTGATGGGTGCGAACATGCAACGTCAGGCCGTTCCGACTCTGCGTGCTGATAAGCCGCTGGTTGGTACGGGTATGGAACGTGCTGTTGCCGTTGACTCCGGTGTAACTGCGGTTGCTAAACGTGGTGGTGTCGTTCAGTACGTGGATGCTTCCCGTATCGTTATCAAAGTTAACGAAGACGAGATGTATCCGGGTGAAGCAGGTATCGACATCTACAACCTGACCAAGTACACCCGTTCTAACCAGAACACCTGTATCAACCAGATGCCGTGTGTGTCTCTGGGTGAACCGGTAGAACGCGGCGACGTGCTGGCAGACGGTCCGTCCACCGATCTCGGTGAACTGGCGCTTGGTCAGAACATGCGCGTAGCGTTCATGCCGTGGAATGGTTACAACTTCGAAGACTCCATCCTCGTATCCGAGCGTGTTGTTCAGGAAGACCGTTTCACCACCATCCATATTCAGGAACTGGCGTGTGTGTCCCGTGATACCAAGCTGGGGCCGGAAGAGATCACCGCTGACATCCCGAACGTGGGTGAAGCTGCGCTCTCCAAACTGGATGAATCCGGTATCGTTTACATTGGTGCGGAAGTGACCGGTGGCGACATTCTGGTTGGTAAGGTAACGCCGAAAGGTGAAACTCAGCTGACCCCAGAAGAGAAACTGCTGCGTGCGATCTTCGGTGAGAAAGCGTCTGACGTTAAAGACTCTTCTCTGCGCGTACCAAATGGTGTATCCGGTACGGTTATCGATGTTCAGGTCTTTACTCGCGATGGCGTAGAAAAAGACAAACGTGCGCTGGAAATCGAAGAAATGCAGCTCAAACAGGCGAAGAAAGACCTGTCTGAAGAACTGCAGATCCTCGAAGCAGGTCTGTTCAGCCGTATCCGTGCTGTGCTGGTAGCCGGTGGCGTTGAAGCTGAGAAGCTCGACAAACTGCCGCGCGATCGCTGGCTGGAGCTGGGCCTGACCGACGAAGAGAAACAAAATCAGCTGGAACAGCTGGCTGAGCAGTATGACGAACTGAAACACGAGTTCGAGAAGAAACTCGAAGCGAAACGCCGCAAAATCACCCAGGGCGACGATCTGGCACCGGGCGTGCTGAAGATTGTTAAGGTATATCTGGCGGTTAAACGCCGTATCCAGCCTGGTGACAAGATGGCAGGCCGTCATGGTAACAAGGGTGTAATTTCTAAGATCAACCCGATCGAAGATATGCCTTACGATGAAAACGGTACTCCGGTAGACATCGTACTGAACCCGCTGGGCGTACCGTCTCGTATGAACATTGGTCAGATCCTCGAAACTCACCTGGGTATGGCTGCGAAAGGTATCGGCGACAAGATCAACGCCATGCTGAAACAGCAGCAAGAAGTCGCGAAACTGCGCGAATTCATCCAGCGTGCGTACGATCTGGGCGCTGACGTTCGTCAGAAAGTTGACCTGAGTACCTTCAGCGATGAAGAAGTTATGCGTCTGGCTGAAAACCTGCGCAAAGGTATGCCAATCGCAACGCCGGTCTTCGACGGTGCGAAAGAAGCAGAAATTAAAGAGCTGCTGAAACTTGGCGACCTGCCGACTTCTGGTCAGATCCGCCTGTACGACGGTCGCACTGGTGAACAGTTCGAGCGTCCGGTAACCGTTGGTTACATGTACATGCTGAAACTGAACCACCTGGTCGACGACAAGATGCACGCGCGTTCCACCGGTTCTTACAGCCTGGTTACTCAGCAGCCGCTGGGTGGTAAGGCACAGTTCGGTGGTCAGCGTTTCGGGGAGATGGAAGTGTGGGCGCTGGAAGCATACGGCGCAGCATACACCCTGCAGGAAATGCTCACCGTTAAGTCTGATGACGTGAACGGCCGTACTAAGATGTATAAAAACATCGTGGACGGCAACCATCAGATGGAGCCGGGCATGCCAGAATCCTTCAACGTATTGTTGAAAGAGATTCGTTCGCTGGGTATCAACATCGAACTGGAAGACGAGTAATTCTCGCTCAAACAGGTCACTGCTGTCGGGGTAAAACCCGGCAGCGGATTGTGCTAACTCCGACGGGAGCAAATCCGTGAAAGATTTATTAAAGTTTCTGAAAGCGCAGACTAAAACCGAAGAGTTTGATGCGATCAAAATTGCTCTGGCTTCGCCAGACATGATCCGTTCATGGTCTTTCGGTGAAGTTAAAAAGCCGGAAACCATCAACTACCGTACGTTCAAACCAGAACGTGACGGCCTTTTCTGCGCCCGTATCTTTGGGCCGGTAAAAGATTACGAGTGCCTGTGCGGTAAGTACAAGCGCCTGAAACACCGTGGCGTCATCTGTGAGAAGTGCGGCGTTGAAGTGACCCAGACTAAAGTACGCCGTGAGCGTATGGGCCACATCGAACTGGCTTCCCCGACTGCGCACATCTGGTTCCTGAAATCGCTGCCGTCCCGTATCGGCCTGCTGCTCGATATGCCGCTGCGCGATATCGAACGTGTACTGTACTTCGAATCCTATGTGGTTATCGAAGGTGGTATGACCAACCTGGAGCGTCAGCAGATCCTGACTGAAGAGCAGTATCTGGACGCGCTGGAAGAGTTCGGTGACGAATTCGACGCGAAGATGGGTGCGGAAGCAATCCAGGCCCTGCTGAAGAGCATGGATCTGGAGCAAGAGTGCGAACAGCTGCGTGAAGAGCTGAACGAAACCAACTCCGAAACCAAGCGTAAAAAGCTGACCAAGCGTATCAAACTGCTGGAAGCGTTCGTTCAGTCTGGTAACAAACCAGAGTGGATGATCCTGACCGTTCTGCCGGTACTGCCGCCAGATCTGCGTCCGCTGGTTCCGCTGGATGGTGGTCGTTTCGCGACTTCTGACCTGAACGATCTGTATCGTCGCGTCATTAACCGTAACAACCGTCTGAAACGTCTGCTGGATCTGGCTGCGCCGGATATCATCGTACGTAACGAAAAACGTATGCTGCAGGAAGCGGTAGACGCCCTGCTGGATAACGGTCGTCGCGGTCGTGCAATCACCGGTTCTAACAAGCGTCCTCTGAAATCTTTGGCCGACATGATCAAAGGTAAACAGGGTCGTTTCCGTCAGAACCTGCTCGGTAAGCGTGTTGACTACTCCGGTCGTTCTGTAATCACCGTAGGTCCATACCTGCGTCTGCATCAGTGCGGTCTGCCGAAGAAAATGGCGCTGGAGCTGTTCAAACCGTTCATCTACGGCAAGCTGGAACTGCGTGGTCTTGCTACCACCATCAAAGCTGCGAAGAAAATGGTTGAGCGCGAAGAAGCTGTCGTTTGGGATATCCTGGACGAAGTTATCCGCGAACACCCGGTACTGCTGAACCGTGCACCGACTCTGCACCGTCTGGGTATCCAGGCATTTGAACCGGTACTGATCGAAGGTAAAGCTATCCAGCTGCACCCGCTGGTTTGTGCGGCATATAACGCCGACTTCGATGGTGACCAGATGGCTGTTCACGTACCGCTGACGCTGGAAGCCCAGCTGGAAGCGCGTGCGCTGATGATGTCTACCAACAACATCCTGTCCCCGGCAAACGGCGAACCAATCATCGTTCCGTCTCAGGACGTTGTACTGGGTCTGTACTACATGACCCGCGACTGTGTTAACGCCAAAGGCGAAGGCATGGTGCTGACTGGCCCGAAAGAAGCAGAACGTCTGTATCGCTCTGGTCTGGCTTCTCTGCATGCGCGCGTTAAAGTGCGTATCACCGAGTATGAAAAAGATGCAAACGGTGAATTAGTAGCGAAAACCAGCCTGAAAGACACGACTGTTGGCCGTGCCATTCTGTGGATGATTGTACCGAAAGGTCTGCCTTACTCCATCGTCAACCAGGCGCTGGGTAAAAAAGCAATCTCCAAAATGCTGAACACCTGCTACCGCATTCTCGGTCTGAAACCGACCGTTATTTTTGCGGACCAGATCATGTATACCGGCTTTGCATATGCAGCGCGTTCTGGTGCATCTGTTGGTATCGATGACATGGTCATCCCGGAGAAGAAACACGAAATCATCTCCGAGGCAGAAGCAGAAGTTGCTGAAATTCAGGAGCAGTTCCAGTCTGGTCTGGTAACTGCGGGCGAACGCTACAACAAAGTTATCGATATCTGGGCTGCGGCGAACGATCGTGTATCCAAAGCGATGATGGATAACCTGCAAACTGAAACCGTTATTAACCGTGACGGTCAGGAAGAGAAGCAGGTTTCCTTCAACAGCATCTACATGATGGCCGACTCCGGTGCGCGTGGTTCTGCGGCACAGATTCGTCAGCTTGCTGGTATGCGTGGTCTGATGGCGAAGCCGGATGGCTCCATCATCGAAACGCCAATCACCGCGAACTTCCGTGAAGGTCTGAACGTACTCCAGTACTTCATCTCCACCCACGGTGCTCGTAAAGGTCTGGCGGATACCGCACTGAAAACGGCGAACTCCGGTTACCTGACTCGTCGTCTGGTTGACGTGGCGCAGGACCTGGTGGTTACCGAAGACGATTGTGGTACCCATGAAGGTATCATGATGACTCCGGTTATCGAAGGTGGTGACGTTAAAGAGCCGCTGCGCGATCGCGTACTGGGTCGTGTAACTGCTGAAGACGTTCTGAAGCCGGGTACTGCTGATATCCTCGTTCCGCGCAACACGCTGCTGCACGAACAGTGGTGTGACCTGCTGGAAGAGAACTCTGTCGACGCGGTTAAAGTACGTTCTGTTGTATCTTGTGACACCGACTTTGGTGTATGTGCGCACTGCTACGGTCGTGACCTGGCGCGTGGCCACATCATCAACAAAGGTGAAGCAATCGGTGTTATCGCGGCACAGTCCATCGGTGAACCGGGTACACAGCTGACCATGCGTACGTTCCACATCGGTGGTGCGGCATCTCGTGCGGCTGCTGAATCCAGCATCCAGGTGAAAAACAAAGGTAGCATCAAGCTCAGCAACGTGAAGTCGGTTGTGAACTCCAGCGGTAAACTGGTTATCACTTCCCGTAACACCGAACTGAAACTGATCGACGAATTCGGTCGTACCAAAGAAAGCTACAAAGTACCTTACGGTGCGGTACTGGCGAAAGGCGATGGCGAACAGGTTGCTGGCGGCGAAACCGTTGCAAACTGGGACCCGCACACCATGCCGGTTATCACCGAAGTAAGCGGTTTTGTACGCTTTACTGACATGATCGACGGCCAGACCATTACTCGTCAGACCGACGAATTGACCGGTCTGTCTTCGCTGGTGGTTCTGGATTCCGCAGAACGTACCGCAGGTGGTAAAGATCTGCGTCCGGCACTGAAAATCGTTGATGCTCAGGGTAACGACGTTCTGATCCCGGGTACCGATATGCCTGCGCAGTACTTCCTGCCGGGTAAAGCGATTGTTCAGCTGGAAGATGGCGTACAGATCAGCTCTGGTGACACCCTGGCGCGTATTCCGCAGGAATCCGGCGGTACCAAGGACATCACCGGTGGTCTGCCGCGCGTTGCGGACCTGTTCGAAGCACGTCGTCCGAAAGAGCCGGCAATCCTGGCTGAAATCAGCGGTATCGTTTCCTTCGGTAAAGAAACCAAAGGTAAACGTCGTCTGGTTATCACCCCGGTAGACGGTAGCGATCCGTACGAAGAGATGATTCCGAAATGGCGTCAGCTCAACGTGTTCGAAGGTGAACGTGTAGAACGTGGTGACGTAATTTCCGACGGTCCGGAAGCGCCGCACGACATTCTGCGTCTGCGTGGTGTTCATGCTGTGACTCGTTACATCGTTAACGAAGTACAGGACGTATACCGTTTGCAGGGCGTTAAGATTAACGATAAACACATCGAAGTTATCGTTCGTCAGATGCTGCGTAAAGCTACCATCGTTAACGCGGGCAGCTCCGACTTCCTGGAAGGTGAACAGGTTGAATACTCTCGCGTCAAGATCGCAAACCGCGAACTGGAAGCGAACGGCAAAGTGGGTGCAACTTACTCCCGCGATCTGCTGGGTATCACCAAAGCGTCTCTGGCAACCGAGTCCTTCATCTCCGCGGCATCGTTCCAGGAGACCACTCGCGTGCTGACCGAAGCAGCCGTTGCGGGCAAACGCGACGAACTGCGCGGCCTGAAAGAGAACGTTATCGTGGGTCGTCTGATCCCGGCAGGTACCGGTTATGCGTACCACCAGGATCGTATGCGTCGCCGTGCTGCGGGTGAAGCTCCGGCTGCACCGCAGGTGACTGCAGAAGACGCATCTGCCAGCCTGGCAGAACTGCTGAACGCAGGTCTGGGCGGTTCTGATAACGAGTAATCGTTAATCCGCAAATAACGTAAAAACCCGCTTCGGCGGGTTTTTTTATGGGTGTTATTCAGAG
Organism: Escherichia sp. WS1118; assembly: GCF_046487695.1. NCBI lineage: Bacteria > Pseudomonadati > Pseudomonadota > Gammaproteobacteria > Enterobacterales > Enterobacteriaceae > Escherichia > Escherichia sp. WS1118. The sequence continues at coordinate 12,645 of NZ_JBJQIZ010000024.1, forward strand.
GGCAAAGTCTTCACGGGAAATATTAAGAAAGGCAGGGCGAAACGAGGAAGAAGCTTTTCGCCCTGGACAACATTCCTGTTGACGGGACTACCATAAAAAAACACAACGCTTTCAACAACCTTGCGTTTTTCATCTTCCGGAGCTGCTCGGAATAAATTTACGTTCTTACATTCTGTCTCATGGCCTTTGCGATGGGCGTCCCAGATAGCTGTCCCAGTCTTTCCATACCGGCTGCAAACCCTGAGCGGTTAACGCGGCAGCAACCGCTTCCGGTCTGCGATCGTCGTGCGGTGAGAACTGTTCCAGCTCGGGGTGGTTGTCGGCATAGCCACCTGGCTGCGTTTTCGAAAAAGCGCTGACGTTATTAATTGCCAGCGGAATTACGCGATCGCGAAACCACGGTGATTCCCGCGTGGAGAGTGACAGTTCAATCTCCGGTGCAAGCAGCCGGAAAGCGCAGATGGCTTGCACTAACTGGCGTTCATCCATAATCGACGCAGGCTCAATGCCGCCAGTACATGGACGCAGGCGTGGGAAGGAGACAGAGTAGCGGCTTTGCCAGTAATGCTGTTGCAGCCATAGCAAATGTTCGGCAACCATATAGCAGTCAACTCGCCAGCTGTCGGAAAGGCCGATTAGCGCGCCGAGGCCTATCTTATCAATCCCCGCACGCCCTAGCCGATCCGGCGTTTCCAGCCGCCAGAAGAAGTCCTGTTTTTTACCTTTCAGATGATGATGGGCATAAGTCGCCTCATGATATGTCTCCTGATAAACCATTACTCCATCGAGGCCAAGCTGTTTTAACTCGGCATATTCCGCCTCCGCCAGCGGTTGCACTTCCATCTGTAGTGAAGAGAACTGTTCACGCAGGGCAGGGAGATGACGACGAAAGTAATCCATCCCCACTTTCGCCTGATGTTCACCAGTGACTAATAGCAGATGTTCAAAGCCCATCTCCCGTATAGCGGCGCTTTCCCTGGCAATATCCGCTTCATCCAGCGTTTTGCGCTTGATGCGGTTGCTCATAGAAAATCCGCAATAAGTACAGTCGTTAGCGCAAAGATTGGAAAGATAAAGCGGGACGTAGAAGCTGACGACGTTGCCAAATCGCTGACGAGTCAGACGTTGCGCTCGCTGGGCCAGTGGTTCCAGATAGCCACTGGCGGCGGGTGATAGCAATGCCATCATGTCGTCGCGGGTGAGTTGCGAGGCATTTAGCGCCCGCTCTACGTCAGCAGCCGTTTTGCCGTTGATACGCAGGCGGATGTCATCCCAGTCCAGTTGTCGCCAGCGATCGCTGAAGGTTTTCATGCCGATGCCTCCAGAAATCCAGTCAGCGGGCTGGTGGCATGAGCAAAATGACTGCGGCTGCCCGGTCCGGACTGACGTGCCAGCAGGCCTGATTCTACCGCCAGACGAAATGCCTTCGCCATGTTGACGGGATCGTCCGCGACGGCAATCGCCGTATTCACTAACACCGCGTCGGCCCCCATTTCCAGCGCCTGCGCGGCATGGCTGGGAACGCCGATGCCAGCATCGACAACCACCGGAACGGTGGCCTGCTGGATAATAATCTCCAGCATGGCGCGGGTTTCCAGTCCCTGATTCGAGCCAATCGGCGCGCCGAGCGGCATCACCGCTGCACAGCCGACTTCTTCCAGACGTTTACACAATACCGGATCGGCCCCGCAGTAAGGCAGCACGACAAATCCCTGTTGTACCAGCGTTTCGGCGGCTTTCAGGGTTTCGATGGGATCGGGCAACAGCCAGCGGGCGTCAGGGTGAATCTCCAATTTTAGCCAGTTTGTGCCTAACGCTTCACGTGCCAGATGGGCGGCGAAAATGGCTTCTTCCGCGGTTTTCGCCCCGGAAGTATTCGGCAGCAGGGTCACACCCGCCGCGATAAGCGGTTCGAGGATAGCGTCGTTGTGCTGGCGCAAGTCGACACGTTTCATCGCCAGCGTCACCAGTTGGCTGCCGCAAGCGCGGATCGCCTCCACCATCAGTTGTGAAGAGGCGAATTTTCCGGTGCCAGTAAACAGATGTGAAGCAAACGTTTTGTCCGCAATACGTAACATCTTAACCCCCTGCAATAACCTGAAAAAGCAGGATCTGGTCGCCATCCTGCACGATATGTTGCGCCCACTGCTCACGCGGGACGATTTGCTGATTAATCGCCAGTGCCGCGCCCGCTTGTTGTTGGTCGAGTTGCTCCAGTAGTTCGTGAACCGTTTGCCCGGCGGCGCACTGCATCGGTTGATCGTTAAACAGGATCTGCATTGCTTCCTCCGCATACCGGGCAACCACTGGCGCGGCGCAAAGCCAGGCTGCGCCACTGGCTCGACTTACCGTCGAACAGTCGGAGTTCTCCCGCAGGCGTCTCTATACCACTTAATAACTTAATCGCTTCCAGTGCCTGTAATGTGCCCATAACCCCGACCACCGGGCCAACCACGCCCGCCGTGCGGCAGTTGCGTTCTGGCTCCTGGTTATCTGGCCACAGGCAGCGGTAACACCCCTGCTCCCAGGGCGGCGTCAGTACCATCAACTGACCGCCAAATCCGACCGCGCTGGCGGTGATAAGCGGCGTGTTGAGTGCCACGCAGGTGGCATTAATCTCCTGGCGAGTCGCCATATTGTCGGTACAGTCGAGCACCACATCGGCCCGTGCTACCGCATCTTTTAACGCCTCACCCGTCAACCGTTGTTGTAATGCCATCAGTTGAATGTCGGGATTCAACTGTGTCAGTCGCTGTTGGCTGACCTGTGATTTCGGGCGATCGATATCTTCAGTGGTAAAGAGGATTTGTCGTTGCAGATTGCTTAAATGCACATCGTCGTCATCTGCCAGTACCAGCGTCCCGACGCCAGCCCCCGCCAGGTATAGCGCAGCAGGTGTACCCAGCCCGCCAAGACCAATAATCAGCACCTGGCTGTCGAGCAGTTTTTGCTGCCCGTCCAGAGCGATATCGTCGAGCAGGATTTGGCGGCTATAACGCATAAAGTCACGGTCATTCATCGCCAACTCCTGCAATTTCCAGCAGCTGTGCCGTTGCCAAACGCCAGTCTGCGGCTTGAGTAATGGCGCTGACGACGGCGATACTGCCGACACCCGTTGCTATCACCGCAGGCGCGCGCGCCAGACTGATACCGCCAATCGCCACGGTGGGATAATCCGCCAGGCGCTCAACATGCCGTGCCAGCTGTTCCAGTCCCTGCGGTGCAGAAGGCATCTGTTTGGTTTGTGTCGGAAACACATGTCCCAGCGCGATATAAGAAGGACGTGCCGCCAGCGCGACGTCGATCTCCATATCGTCATGAGTCGAAACGCCCAGCCGCAGGCCCGCTGCACGGATGGCATTGAGATCGGTGGCTTGCAAATCTTCCTGCCCCAGATGGACGCCATACGCCTGATGCTTAATCGCCAGCCGCCAGTAATCGTTGATAAACAATCGCGCGTTATAGCGGCGGCCCAGCGCAATTGCCGCCACGACATCGGCTTCCACCTCTTCATCGCGCCGATCTTTGATGCGTAGCTGGAGAGTACGTACGCCTGCATCCAACAGACGTTCGATCCACTGTACGCTGTCAACCACCGGGTACAGTCCTAAACGAAAGGGTACAGGAGGAAACTCAGGCTGATACATCACGCTTCCTCCTTACGCAGGTAGATTTCTCCGCCTCTGGCGCGGAAGTTCTCCGACATATCCGCCATTCCCACTTCAATGGTTTGCGCGGCGGCGTAATCACGCACTTCCTGGCTGATTTTCATCGAGCAGAATTTCGGTCCACACATGGAGCAAAAATGGGCGACTTTACCGGACTCTTGCGGCAGGGTTTCATCGTGATAAGCGCGGGCAGTAAACGGGTCGAGGGCCAGATTAAACTGGTCTTCCCAGCGAAATTCGAAGCGGGCTTTCGACATGGCGTTATCGCGAATTTGCGCGCCCGGATGCCCTTTCGCCAGGTCGGCGGCGTGGGCGGCAATCTTATAGGTGATAAGCCCCTGTTTAACATCTTCTTTATTAGGCAGACCCAGATGCTCTTTTGGCGTTACGTAGCAGAGCATTGCACAACCAAACCAGCCAATCATCGCCGCGCCAATCCCTGACGTGAAGTGGTCATAGCCCGGCGCGATATCGGTAGTTAGCGGCCCCAGAGTGTAAAACGGCGCTTCGTGGCAGTGCTCTAACTCCTCGGTCATATTGCGGCGAATCATCTGCATCGGCACGTGGCCTGGGCCTTCAATCATCACCTGCACGTCATATTCCCAGGCGATTTTGGTCAGTTCGCCCAGCGTATGCAGCTCGGCAAACTGTGCTTCATCGTTGGCGTCCTGAATAGAACCGGGGCGCAGGCCGTCGCCCAGCGACAGCGAAACGTCATAAGCAGCACAGATTTCACAAATTTCGCGGAAGTGTTGATAGAGGAAATTTTCCTGATGATGGGAGAGGCACCATTTCGCCATAATCGAACCGCCGCGAGAGACGATACCGGTCAGGCGTTTCGCGGTCATCGGCACGTAGCGCAGCAGCACCCCCGCATGGATAGTGAAGTAATCCACACCTTGCTCGGCTTGTTCCAGCAGGGTGTCGCGGAAGACTTCCCAGGTAAGATCTTCAGCGATCCCGTTCACCTTCTCCAGTGCCTGGTAGATCGGCACTGTACCGATCGGCACCGGGCTGTTACGCAAAATCCACTCGCGGGTTTCGTGAATATAGCGACCAGTGGAAAGATCCATCACGGTATCCGCTCCCCAGCGTGTGGACCATACCAGTTTTTCCACTTCTTCTTCGATGGAAGAAGTGACCGCTGAGTTGCCGATATTGGCGTTAACTTTTACCAGGAAGTTACGGCCAATAATCATCGGCTCCGATTCCGGATGATTAATGTTGGCCGGGATAATCGCACGTCCGGCAGCAACTTCATCACGGACAAATTCCGCAGTGATATTTTCCGGCAGACGTGCGCCAAAGCTCATTCCCGGATGCTGGTGGCGTAAAACTTCGCTACGTATGCGCTCGCGACCCATATTCTCGCGAATGGCGATGAATTCCATTTCGGGCGTGATGATACCCTGGCGGGCGTAGTGCAGTTGGGTGACGCGGCGTCCTGCTTTGGCGCGTTTTGGCGTTAATACGCCGCTAAAACGCAGCTCGTCGAGGCCATCATCTGCCAGCCGCGCTTTTGTGTAATCGGAACTGCGCACGGTAAGTTCTTCGGTATCGCCGCGCGCATCGATCCACGGCTGGCGTAGTTTTGCCAGCCCTTGCTGCACGTTAATGGCGATCTGCGGATCGCCATACGGACCGGAGGTGTCGTAGACCGGAATCGCTTCGTTTTCTTCGTACTGCGGTTGTTCTTTGCTACCGCCGATTAGCGTCGGGCTAAGCTGGATCTCACGCATCGGCACGCGCACGCCGGGTTGTGTGGCAGTGATGTAAATGCGTTTTGAGTTGGGAAAGGCGGAGCCTTCCAGGGTATCGATAAAATGTTGGGCCAGGGCGCGTTGTTCGCGGCGGGTCAGTTTTGTTGCAGACATAGCTCATTCCAAAAAGTTAAGGACGTGGCTTGTCAGACGACGGATGAAGCAAGAGACGATCGCCGCAAAGGCGATGCGATAGCAGATTAACTCTTGTTCCCTTCGCAGGTATTAGCCTGATCAGGTTCCGCGGATCCCGAATAAACGGTCTCAGCCAGTTAAGGCACTCCGACAAGAAATTAGCCCCACAAACGGGGCGTTGAATGTAAATTACGCGTTAACAGCGCAGAACTCAAGCAGGATATTTGACGCGGGCGGCGTCAAGCACCAGTAGAATCAGCTTATCTTCCAGCACAAAGCGCGCTTCCAGTGCCTCGCCGATGTCAGATAAAACCTGTTGAAACTCAAGGTAATTATCATGATCGATGGCGGTTTCCAGACTGGAATCGTAGTCATCCATAATCTGTTGAGTATTGGCTTCGAGTTGTGGCCAAATCTTCGCGGCGCGTGCGAGTTGCCCATTGCCTTCCAGCTTATGAAGAATGCGCTCATAAATACTGAAATGTCCGGCAGACAAGTAATCGACCAGGCTCTGACAAAAATCATCAAGGGCTTTTTCGTTTAGCCTCATGTACGATTCTTTGCCAGGCTTAACGCCAACCAGATTGTAGTAAGCCACGAGCAGATGCTTACGTACATGTAGCCAGCGATCAACCAGTTTGTTACTTCCTCTGACGCGCTCCGTCAGGTTATCGAGCTGGTTAAGCATGATTGACTCCGCAAGTTTGTATTCAAAAACTGCTCTGTGAGAAATGTAAAAACCATGTTAAACATGCCAGTGATGCAAAGGTAGTGCAAGAGCTATGGATCGTATAATTGAAAAATTAGATCACGGCTGGTGGGTCGTCAGCCATGAACAAAAATTATGGTTGCCGAAGGGAGAATTGCCATATGGCGAAGCGGCAAATTTCGATCTTGTGGGTCAGCGCGCACTACAAATCGGCGAATGGCAGGGGGAACCTGTTTGGTTAGTACAACTGCAGCGGCGTCACGATATGGGGTCGGTACGTCAGGTCATTGATCTCGATGTTGGGCTGTTTCAACTGGCCGGACGTGGCGTGCAACTGGCGGAGTTTTACCGATCGCATAAATACTGTGGTTACTGCGGGCATGAAATGTATCCAAGCAAAACCGAATGGGCGATGCTGTGCAGCCATTGCCGTGAGCGTTACTACCCGCAAATCGCCCCCTGCATTATTGTTGCCATCCGTCGCGATGATTCGATCCTCCTCGCCCAGCATACCCGTCATCGTAACGGTGTCCATACAGTACTTGCCGGATTCGTCGAAGTGGGTGAAACCCTCGAGCAGGCCGTCGCGCGGGAAGTGATGGAAGAGAGCGGAATTAAAGTTAAAAACTTGCGTTACGTGACCTCCCAACCGTGGCCGTTTCCTCAGTCTTTAATGACCGCGTTTATGGCGGAATATGACAGCGGCGAGATCGTGATCGACCCGAAAGAATTGCTTGAGGCGAACTGGTATCGCTATGACGATTTGCCGTTACTCCCGCCGCCCGGCACCGTAGCGCGCCGTCTGATAGAAGATACAGTGGCGATGTGTCGGGCAGAGTATGAGTGATGATACACTGACCGCCTGACGCACTAAGGAACAGCCAAAATGACCGAACTTAAAAACGATCGTTATCTGCGGGCGCTGCTGCGCCAGCCCGTTGATGTCACTCCAGTATGGATGATGCGCCAGGCGGGTCGCTATCTACCGGAATATAAAGCCACGCGCGCCCAGGCGGGCGATTTTATGTCGCTGTGCAAAAATGCCGAGCTGGCGTGCGAAGTGACTTTGCAACCGCTGCGTCGCTATCCGCTGGATGCGGCGATCCTCTTTTCCGATATCCTCACCGTGCCGGACGCGATGGGGTTAGGGCTCTATTTTGAAGCCGGAGAAGGTCCGCGTTTTACCTCGCCAGTCACCTGCAAAGCCGACGTCGATAAACTGCCAATTCCGGACCCGGAAGATGAGCTGGGTTACGTGATGAACGCGGTGCGTACCATTCGTCGCGAACTGAAAGGCGAAGTGCCGCTGATTGGTTTTTCCGGCAGCCCGTGGACGCTGGCGACTTACATGGTTGAAGGCGGTAGCAGCAAAGCCTTCACCGTGATCAAAAAGATGATGTATGCCGATCCGCAGGCGCTGCACGCGCTGCTCGATAAACTGGCGAAAAGCGTCACGTTGTATCTGAATGCGCAGATTAAAGCCGGTGCTCAGGCAGTCATGATTTTCGACACCTGGGGCGGCGTGCTTACCGGGCGCGATTATCAACAGTTCTCGCTTTATTACATGCATAAAATTGTTGATGGTTTACTGCGTGAAAACGACGGTCGCCGCGTGCCAGTCACGCTGTTTACCAAAGGTGGCGGACAGTGGCTGGAAGCGATGGCAGAAACCGGTTGCGATGCGCTGGGCCTCGACTGGACAACGGACATCGCCGATGCGCGCCGTCGCGTGGGCAATAAAGTCGCGCTGCAGGGTAATATGGACCCGTCGATGCTGTACGCGCCGCCTGCCCGCATTGAAGAAGAAGTGGCGTCTATACTTGCCGGTTTCGGTCACGGCGAAGGCCATGTCTTTAACCTTGGTCACGGCATTCATCAGGATGTGCCGCCAGAACATGCAGGCGTGTTTGTGGAGGCAGTGCATCGCTTGTCTGAACAGTATCACCGCTAAGGAGCGATTATGGATCTCGCGTCATTACGCGCTCAACAAATTGAACTGGCTTCTTCTGTGATCCGCGAGGATCGACTCGATAAAGATCCGCCGGATCTGATCGCCGGAGCCGATGTCGGATTTGAGCAGGGCGGCGAAGTGACGCGAGCGGCGATGGTGCTGCTGAAATACCCCTCGCTTGAGCTGGTGGAGTATAAAGTGGCCCGCATCGCCACCACCATCCCTTACATTCCTGGTTTTCTCTCCTTTCGTGAATATCCTGCGCTGCTGGCAGCGTGGGAGATGCTGTCACAAAAGCCGGATTTAGTGTTTGTCGATGGTCATGGGATCTCGCATCCTCGCCGTCTTGGCGTCGCCAGCCATTTTGGTTTGCTGGTGGATGTGCCGACCATTGGCGTAGCGAAAAAACGGCTCTGCGGTAAATTCGAACCGCTCTCCAGCGAACCGGGCGCGCTGGCCCCGCTGATGGATAAAGGCGAGCAGCTGGCCTGGGTCTGGCGCAGCAAAGCGCGCTGTAACCCGTTGTTTATCGCTACCGGCCATCGGGTCAGCGTGGACAGCGCGCTGGCGTGGGTACAACGCTGCATGAAAGGCTATCGTCTGCCGGAGCCAACGCGCTGGGCGGACGCGGTGGCCTCGGAACGTCCGGCGTTCGTGCGCTATACAGCAAATCAGCCCTAATTCAGGTAAACTGCGGATAATTTCCGTATTTGAGAACTCAACATGTTACAAAACCCAATTCATCTGCGTCTGGAGCGCCTGGAAAGCTGGCAGCACGTCACTTTTATGGCCTGCTTATGCGAACGCATGTACCCCAATTACGCCGTATTCTGTCAGCAAACTGGTTTTGGTGATGGGCAGATTTACCGCCGCATTCTCGATCTCATTTGGGAAACGCTGACCGTCAAAGACGCAAAAGTAAATTTCGACAGCCAACTGGAGAAATTTGAAGAAGCGATTCCTTCAGCCGACGATTTTGATCTGTACGGCGTTTATCCGGCAATTGATGCTTGCGTGGCGTTAAGTGAACTGGTCCATTCGCGTTTAAGTGGCGAAACGCTCGAACACGCGGTGGAAGTGAGTAAGACTTCCATCACGACCGTGGCGATGCTGGAAATGACTCAGGCTGGTCGCGAAATGAGCGATGAAGAGCTCAAAGAAAACCCAGCTGTAGAGCAAGAATGGGACATTCAGTGGGAAATATTCCGACTTTTAGCTGAGTGCGAAGAACGCGATATCGAGCTGATAAAAGGCCTTAGGGCAGACCTGCGTGAGGCGGGTGAGAGCAATATTGGTATAATTTTTCAGCAATAAGACCAGAAAACGTGATTTAACGCCTGATTTGTCGTACCTGGAGTCTTCCCTTTCGCCCCCCGTCTGGTCTACATTTGGGGGGCGAAAAAAAGTGGCTATCGGTGCGTGTATGCAGGAGAGTGCTATTCTGGCATTTCCGTCGCACTCGATGCTTAGCAAGCGATAAACACATTGTAAGGATAACTTATGAACAAGACTCAACTGATTGATGTAATTGCAGAGAAAGCAGAACTGTCCAAAACCCAGGCTAAAGCTGCTCTGGAGTCCACTCTGGCTGCAATTACTGAGTCTCTGAAAGAAGGCGATGCTGTACAACTGGTTGGTTTCGGTACCTTCAAAGTGAACCACCGCGCTGAGCGTACTGGCCGCAACCCGCAGACCGGTAAAGAAATCAAAATTGCCGCAGCTAACGTACCGGCATTTGTTTCTGGCAAGGCACTGAAAGACGCAGTTAAGTAAGATTGCGTGGCAGTGAACAGTTTTAACGAAGGGGTGGTTTCACCCCTTTTGTCTTTCTGGCGTCGATCATTGATGCTGGCAGGCGCTCTGTTTCTCACTGCCTGTAGTCACAACTCTTCACTTCCTCCCTTTACCGCCAGTGGATTTGCTGAAGACCAGGGCGCGGTACGCATCTGGCGAAAAGACAGCGGCGATAATGTGCATCTGCTTGCCGTGTTTAGCCCGTGGCGCAGTGGCGATACCACGACGCGAGAGTATCGCTGGCAGGGCGATAACCTTACGCTCATCAATATCAATGTTTACAGCAAACCGCCGGTGAACATTCGCGCGCGTTTTGACGATCGCGGCGATCTGAGCTTTATGCAACGTGAATCCGATGGGGAAAAGCAGCAGCTTTCTAACGACCAAATCGATTTATACCGTTATCGTGCTGATCAGATCCGCCAGATTAGCGATGCCTTACGTCAGGGGAGAGTCGTGCTGCGCCAGGGGCGCTGGCATGCGATGGAACAGACCGTGACCACCTGCGAAGGGCAAACCATTAAACCTGATTTAGATTCGCAGGCGATAGCGCATATCGAGCGCCGCCAGAGCCGCTCTTCTGTTGATGTCAGCGTGGCATGGCTGGAAGCGCCCGAAGGTTCGCAATTACTGTTGGTGGCAAACTCTGATTTCTGTCGCTGGCAACCCAACGAGAAAACGTTCTGATTTACCAGTGGCCCATACCCATATGACCGCCACCACCGCAGTCGCCGTAACCCATTCCGGTACCGCGCGGAATACCCGCTTCAGCCATCGCAATATCTCGTTTCACCCGTAACTCATCTAACGACTGACGCAAATTCTCCATCTCTTTGGCGACCGCGTTAATTTTGCTGCTATCCGGTGGGTTCGCGGCTAACAGGGCATTGTATTCATAACGCTTTGTCACCAGTTGCTGTTGCAGTGCGCTGCTTTGAGCGTAAAAGTCATTATGGATTTTCTGCCACGCTGTCTGTTGTTCGCTGGTCAAAGGCGCGGCATTTTGCTGCCACATACCATGTCCGCCGTGAGCAAATGCAGATGTCGATCCCATCGCCATTGCTGAAAGCGCCATCATTACCAGGGCAATTTTCGTGTTCCGTTTCATGGTTAATCCTCCAGTGGTTGTCTTACTTCGGGTATTGCATCTTCCGTGCCAACGGCGAAACGCTGATATGACGGGTAATCTGGCATGATAAACGAGTAAAAATGACTCGCCTGCTGCGGGTAGCGAGTCATTTTTACTCATTGAAACTTAAGCCTTTGTGTTACAGCTCAGGGTAAGCGCTGATAAAAGATGGCATGATTTCTGCTGTCAGAAAGGGATGGACAGGCAAAGAAGAAGATGCGTTTTATGCAACGTTCTAAAGACTCCTTAGCTAAATGGTTAAGCGCGATCCTCCCCGTGGTCATTGTTGGGCTGGTGGGGCTGTTTGCGGTGACAGTGATTCGCGATTATGGGCGCGAGACTGCCGCCGCCAGACAAACGCTGCTGGAAAAAGGCAGTGTACTTATTCGTGCTCTTGAATCCGGCTCGCGCGTCGGCATGGGGATGCGCATGCATCATGCGCAGCAGCAGGCATTACTGGAAGAAATGGCCGGGCAGCCTGGTGTACGTTGGTTTGCGGTCACGGATGAACAAGGAACAATCGTGATGCATAGCAACTCCGGCATGATGGGAAAACAGCTTTATTCCCCGCAGGAAATGCAGCAGTTACATCCGGGAGATGAAGAAGCGTGGCGGCGGATCGATAGCGCAGACGGCGAGCCTGTTCTGGAAATTTATCGCCAGTTTCAACCGATGTTTGCTGCTGGAATGCACCGGATGCGCCATATGCAGCAGTATGCCGCGACACCACAAGCAATTTTTATCGCTTTCGACGCCAGTAACATTGTGAGTGCTGAAGATCGTGAGCAGAGAAACACCCTGATTATCCTCTTCGCCCTGGCGACGGTCTTGCTGGCAAGCGTGTTGTCATTCTTCTGGTATCGCCGATATCTGCGCTCGCGGCAGCTATTGCAGGATGAAATGAAGCGCAAAGAGAAGCTGGTGGCACTGGGGCATCTGGCGGCAGGCGTTGCCCACGAAATCCGTAACCCACTTTCCTCGATTAAAGGGCTGGCGAAATACTTTGCCGAACGCGCGTCAGCAGGGGGAGAAGCGCATCAATTGGCGCAGGTGATGGCGAAAGAAGCCGACCGTTTAAACCGCGTGGTAAGCGAGTTGCTGGAACTGGTTAAGCCAACGCATCTGGCTTTGCAGGCGGTGGAGCTCAACACGCTGATTAACCACTCATTACAGCTGGTAAGCCAGGATGCAAACAGCCGGGAGATCCAGTTACGCTTTACCGCCAACGACACATTACCGGAAATTCAGGCCGATCCGGACAGGCTGACTCAGGTCCTGTTGAATCTCTATCTCAATGCTATTCAGGCGATTGGTCAGCATGGCGTGATTAGCGTGACGGCCAGCGAAAGCGGCGCGGGCGTGAAAATCAGCGTTACCGACAGCGGTAAGGGAATTGCGGCGGATCAGCTTGAAGCCATCTTCACCCCGTACTTCACCACCAAAGCCGAAGGCACCGGACTGGGGCTGGCGGTCGTGCATAATATTGTTGAACAACACGGTGGTACAATTCAGGTCGCAAGCCAGGAGGGAAAAGGCGCAACGTTCACCCTTTGGCTTCCGGTCAATATTACGCGTAAGGACCCACAAGGATGACGCACGATAATATCGATATTCTGGTGGTGGATGATGACATTAGCCACTGCACTATTTTGCAGGCTTTGCTGCGTGGCTGGGGCTATAACGTCGCGCAGGCGAACAGCGGGCGACAGGCGCTGGAGCAGGTGCGGGAACAGGTTTTTGATCTTGTGCTTTGCGATGTGCGAATGGCAGAGATGGACGGCATCGCCACGCTCAAAGAGATCAAAGCGTTAAATCCGGCAATTCCGGTACTGATTATGACCGCGTACTCCAGCGTCGAGACGGCGGTAGAGGCGTTGAAAACCGGGGCGCTGGATTATCTCATCAAGCCGCTGGATTTCGATAACCTACAGGCGACGCTGGAAAAGGCGCTCGCGCATACACACAGTGTTGACGCTGAAACGCCTGCGGTGTCTGCCAGCCAGTTCGGTATGGTCGGTAAAAGCCCGGCGATGCAACACCTGCTCAGTGAAATCGCCCTCGTCGCGCCATCGGAAGCCACGGTGCTGATCCACGGCGATTCCGGCACCGGTAAAGAGCTGGTCGCCAGGGCGATTCACGCCAGTAGCGCACGTAGCGAAAAACCGCTGGTAACGCTCAACTGCGCGGCGCTCAACGAATCCTTACTGGAGTCTGAATTGTTCGGTCACGAAAAAGGGGCGTTTACCGGGGCCGACAAACGGCGGGAGGGGCGCTTTGTTGAGGCGGACGGCGGCACGTTGTTTCTCGATGAAATTGGCGATATCTCGCCGATGATGCAGGTGCGTCTGCTACGTGCGATTCAGGAGCGCGAAGTTCAGCGTGTCGGTAGCAACCAGACTATTTCGGTTGATGTCCGGCTGATTGCGGCGACTCATCGCGATCTTGCCGCAGAGGTGAATGCCGGGCGTTTTCGCCAGGATCTCTACTATCGTCTGAACGTGGTGGCGATTGAAGTTCCGTCGCTGCGTCAGCGGCGGGAAGATATTCCTCTGCTGGCAAACCATTTTCTTCAGCGCTTTGCCGAGCGTAATCGCAAGGCGGTAAAAGGTTTTACGCCCCAGGCGATGGATCTGCTGATTCACTACGACTGGCCGGGAAATATTCGTGAACTGGAAAACGCGGTGGAACGGGCGGTGGTGCTGCTGACCGGGGAATATATTTCCGAACGCGAGCTGCCGCTGGCGATTGCCAGTACGCCGATCCCGCTGGTACAAAGTCAGGATATTCAGCCGCTGGTGGAAGTCGAAAAAGAGGTGATTCTGGCGGCGCTGGAGAAAACGGGCGGCAACAAAACCGAAGCCGCCCGCCAGTTAGGGATCACGCGCAAAACGCTATTGGCAAAACTGTCGCGTTAGTTCTGCTCGCGTTCGATAGCGCGCCAGCCGATATCTTTCCGGCAGAAGCAGTCGTCCCAATGGATATCGGTCATTAAGGCATAAGCGCGTTTCTGCGCTTCTGCCACGGTATGACCCAGCGCGGTAACGCACAGTACGCGCCCGCCGCTGGTCACTACCTGCTCGTCATCCGCCAGTTTCGTGCCCGCGTGGAACACTTTGCCGTCTGCCACTTCTTCCAGCGGCAGGCCGTGGATCACATCGCCGGTGCGGTAATCGCCCGGATATCCACCCGCAGCCATCACCACGCCGAGAGAAGCGCGTTCATCCCACTCGGACGTTTTCTCGTCCAGCTTGCCTTCACAGGCCGCCAGGCAGAGCTCAACCAGATCGGACTTCATGCGCTGCATAATCGGCTGGGTTTCCGGATCGCCAAAGCGGCAGTTAAATTCAATAACCTTCGGATTGCCCTGTTTGTCGATCATCAGGCCCGCGTAGAGAAAACCAGTGTAGGTGTTGCCTTCCGCCGCCATGCCTTTCACGGTTGGCCAGATGATACGCTCCATCGTGCGCTGATGAACTTCATCGGTTACTACCGGCGCGGGGGAGTAAGCGCCCATCCCGCCCGTGTTTGGTCCGGTATCTTTATCGCCTACGCGTTTGTGATCCTGGCTGGTAGCCATCGGCAGCACATGCTCGCCGTCCACCATCACGATAAAGCTCGCTTCTTCGCCATCGAGGAACTCTTCGATAACGATGCGATGACCCGCGTCGCCAAACGCGTTGCCCGCCAGCATATCGTGAACAGCCGCTTCCGCTTCTTCCAGCGTCATCGCCACGATAACGCCTTTCCCGGCAGCCAGACCGTCAGCTTTAATGACGATTGGCGCGCCTTTCTCACGCAGATACGCCAGCGCAGGTTCTACCTCGGTGAAGTTCTGGTATTCCGCCGTAGGGATTTTATGGCGGGCCAGGAAATCTTTGGTAAACGCTTTCGAGCCTTCCAGTTGCGCGGCACCTGCGGTTGGGCCGAAGATTTTCAGCCCGGCGGCGCGGAAGGTATCGACTACGCCTTTCACCAGCGGCGCTTCCGGGCCGACGATGGTTAGATCTACCTTTTCGTTTTGTGCGAAATCCAGCAGCGCCGGGATATCGGTTACGCCGATAGCGACGTTCTGTAGCGCGGGTTCCAGCGCAGTGCCTGCATTACCCGGAGCAACAAAAACAGTTTCAACCAGCGGCGACTGAGCCGCTTTCCAGGCCAGCGCGTGCTCGCGCCCGCCGTTACCAATCACTAATACTTTCATCTATTGCTCCATTAATGGCGGAAGTGGCGCATGTCGGTGAAGAGCATCGCAATACCGTGCTCGTCGGCGGCGGCAATCACTTCGTCATCACGGATGGAACCGCCAGGCTGGATTACACAGGTCACGCCCGCAGCGGCGGCGGCATCAATACCGTCGCGGAACGGGAAGAACGCGTCAGAAGCCATCGAGGAACCTTTCACTTCCAGACCTTCATCGGCGGCTTTAATACCGGCGATTTTCGCGGAGTACACGCGGCTCATCTGGCCCGCGCCAATACCGATGGTCATATTGTTTTTGGCATAGACGATAGCGTTGGATTTCACGAACTTCGCCACTTTCCAGCAGAACAGCGCATCACGCAATTCCTGTTCGGTCGGCTGGCGTTTGGTGACGACGCGCAGTTCTTCTGCACCGACCATCCCCAGGTCGCGATCCTGAACCAGCAGACCGCCGTTCACGCGTTTGAAATCAAGACCCGGAGCACGCTCGCCCCACTGACCGCAGATCAGGACGCGAACGTTCTGTTTAGCGGCGGTTATTTTCAGGGCTTCTTCGCTGGCGGACGGCGCAATAATCACTTCAACAAACTGACGAGAAATGATGGCCTGCGCGGTTTCCGCATCCAGCTCGCGGTTAAAGGCGATAATGCCGCCGAATGCGGAGGTTGGGTCGGTTTTATACGCGCGATCGTAAGCATCGAGAATGGAGTTGCTGACCGCCACGCCGCATGGGTTTGCATGCTTCACGATCACACAGGCCGGCTCGGCGAACTCTTTCACGCACTCCAGCGCCGCATCGGTATCGGCGATGTTGTTATAAGAGAGGGCTTTACCCTGAACCTGGGTTGCGGTGGCAACGGAGGCTTCTTTCACATTCTCTTCTATATAGAAGGCAGCCTGCTGGTGGCTGTTCTCGCCGTAGCGCATATCCTGCTTCTTGATGAAGTTCAGGTTCAGCGTACGCGGGAAGCGACCGGCGGCTTCTTTGCTTTCACCGTGATAGGCCGGAACCATGCTGCCGAAGTAGTTGGCAATCATGCTGTCGTAGGCGGCAGTGTGTTCGAAGGCTTTGATGGCAAGGTCGAAACGGGTTGCAAGCGTCAGCGATCCTTCGTTGGCATCCATCTCTTTAATAATGGCGTCGTAGTCGCTACTCTTCACCACGATTGCGACATCTTTATGGTTCTTGGCGGCGGAGCGCACCATCGTTGGGCCGCCGATATCGATGTTCTCAACCGCATCTTCCAGCGAGCAGCCTTCACGAGCGACGGTCTGGGCGAACGGATACAGGTTAACAACCACCATATCGATAGGCTGGATCTGATGTTCTTCCATAATGGCATCGTCCTGGCCGCGACGGCCCAGAATGCCACCATGTACTTTCGGATGCAGGGTCTTCACGCGTCCATCCATCATCTCCGGGAAACCGGTGTAATCGGAAACTTCGGTTACCGGCAGACCTTTTTCTGCTAACAGACGGGCAGTGCCCCCTGTAGACAGCAGCTCCACACCGCGTGCGGAAAGTGCCTGGGCGAATTCGACGATACCGGCTTTGTCAGAAACACTGAGCAGAGCGCGGCGGACTGGACGACGTTGTTGCATGGTAAATCCCCTGGATTTGACTATTACAGAGAGCGTTAGCTGAATTTTTCGCGAAAAACTCAGCTAACGCCCCTAACGGGGCATCCTTATTTTTCGCCCGCATTGTAACGAAAACGTTTGCGCAACGCTCGCGAATTTTTCTCTTTCAATGGTGATCACAATTTTGACAGTGGCTACCGTGGGAAAAATACAGAAATTACATTGAAGATTGTGGATAACTCTGTGCGTAAAAAGGTATAAAGCGGGGTTTTGCTGGGGAATGCAGCAGTCAGTCATTTTTATGCAATTTTTCTATTGCGGCCTGCGGAGAACTCCCTATAATGCGCCTCCATCGACACGGCGGATGTGAATCACTTCACACAAACAGCCGGTTCGGTTGAAGAGAAAAATCCTGAAATTCAGGGTTGACTCTGAAAGAGGA
>NZ_JBJQIZ010000025.1:0-15704 GCF_046487695.1 Escherichia sp. WS1118
CGCACCACCCCGTCAGTAGCTGAACAGGAGGGACAGCTGATAGAAACAGAAGCCACTGGAGCACCTCAAAAACACCATCATACACTAAATCAGTAAGTTGGCAGCATCACCTTTATTCATTATAAAATGCCCCGTAATATTTATCTCACAATGATTATGATTAGTGGATACGCCCCTACATTTCCAGACAGCTGTTATCACTTAATCTATTACTGGCCCGCAGCCGTAGATATTCTAGCCACGGTGGTAACGAGTATCCGGAAGAGATTCCACTTACACTCTTTCAATCCTATTGCAAAAGCTGATTTACTCAACAGGATTAAAAGAGGGAGTTTGATACAATTTATTTCACTTTTTGTTAGAATACTAATTCTTTTCTTGTATTTTTTTGAGGAAATGAGCACGGAACACGACATAATCTGTAGTCAGTAAAGAGTCTATCCTCCCTGACTACAGATTATGTCGTGTATTATATGATATCAACTTGGCTGTCAGCGGCCATGTTGATATCAGCGTACCTTTGTTGTAAAGGAATACCGGTCAGAACAGCACAGAGTAGTTCAGACCAAAGGTTCGGCCCCTGCCTTTGTAGTCGTACAGTGACGCTGGGCCGTAACCCGGGCTGTAGTACAGTGGTGCACGCTGCCCCCAGACAGTGGTGTAGTCACGGTCGAAGAGGTTTTCAATGCTGAAGCTGAGTGTACCCACCGGAAGCTGATAACTGCCGAGCAGATCCACGGTGGTATAGCCATCGACCTTGTAGCCCTGCGCGTCGCTCACGTCAAAGGAGGTGGTGCTCTGCACGCGCAGACTCCACGGGTCCGGTGCCCAGCCAATGTAGGCTGTCGCTTTTGATGGGCTTGCTGTCTTCACATCGTATTTCTGCCAGGTACCGTTCACTTTCGACTCAGTTTTCAGCACGTTGAAGTTCACTCCGGTACTCCAGTCAGTATCAGGAATCAGGTAGTCCACCGCACCTTCCACGCCGTAAATACGGCGTTTGTCGTCCACCACGCTGATGGTCAGATCTTTATTCGCCACCACGCTCTTATCAGAAATCGAATAGTAGGCCGCGATTTGGGTACGCAGATTATTGCCAGTAAAGCGCCAGCCCAGCTCATAAGAATCGACTTTCACGCCTTCCAGCTTGCTGTCGCTGACGTTCACACTCTTTGTTAGAGGAAGATGGCCGTTCACTGCAGCACCATAGATGCCGCGACCATAGTATTTACCCGGGTCCGGCAGCTCCACGCCCTGGGAGAAGTTGAGCCATGCCTGCTGGCGTTCGGTGATGTGCATCAGCAGACCGGCGTTGAACAGGAAGTTGTCGTAATCGACTGAGCCGCCAGGAATGGCGTCGGCGGATGTAGCCTTCCCGGCGGCAATCTGCCGTTGCTGCGCGTAGCCGATGAAATCATCAATCTTGTTTTCAGTGTACTGATAGCGTACGCCACCGTTGAGGGTAAAGAGATTATTGATGTCATAGCCTGATTGCAGGAAGACCGCCAGGTTGGTGATGTCATACGACGGATAGCGCCCGGTGGTGTAAATCTTCTTGTTGTTCAGCCCTCCGGAAGCGCTTGCCTGAGCCAGGTCGAAGAACATCTGGTTGGAGGTAAAGCGCTCATGATCAGCATCCAGCCCCCAGGTGATTTGCCAGCCGTCCATCGGTTTGCTGTTCAGAGTCAGTTTCATGCCGTACTGGTCGGTGTCCTGCTGTGACGAAGAGAAAGCCGTCACCTGTTTGTTCGCATTTACCGTCGGGAACGGGTAGAATCGCAACGACTCATCGCGGTAGTAAACCTGACCGACCAGCTCCTGTCCCAGAAAAGCGCTGTCAGAGTACTGCAGGCTGATCAAATGCCGCTCAGTGCCGGGAATACGGTCGGAATTCAGCCCGTTACTGACGAATGGCGTGCTGGTCCCTCTGATGGCAGAGAAGCCTTTCCCGAGATTAAGCCCGTAATCGTCGTCGCCCTGGCTTTTATAGTACTGTGTGATCAACTGAAGCTGCCGGGATTCATCGATGTTCAGCGTACCAGTTCCCATGATGTCCAGCCGATCGGAGTACTGCAGGCCGGTCTGGGTGTTATCAAGCAAGGTGGCATCGCCGTTACCGTCAAACCAGCCGCCAAATTTCTGATATGCCACGGAAAGACGTCCGGAGATATGCTCATTTCCGCCGGAGACAGCTCCGGCAATGCGTTCATCGTGATCTTTACTGCTGCTAAAGCCACTTTTGGTGCCAGCCTCAAACTCCATCATGGTTTCCGGCTGGCCTTTTTTGGTCACGATGTTGATCAGGCCACCGGTACTGCCGCCGCCGTACAGGGACGTCGCACCGGAGATCACTTCAATATGGTCGATATTAAAAGGATCTATAGAGTCCAGTTGTCGGCTGTCGGTACGTGAAGAGTTGAGACGCACGCCGTCAACCAGCACGACCAGCGGGCGGCCACGCACATTCATACCGTAGTTGGTGCGGCTCCGGCTGCTGACGTCAAGGCCAGGGATCAGCTGAGCCAGTGCGTCTTTAAGCTCTTTGCCGCCCTGAATCTGCTGTTCCAGTTCGGCGTTTTCGATAACCCAGGTGGTTTGCGCCATCTCCGCTACGGTGCGATTGCTGCGGTTGGCAGACACCACGAACGTTTCATCATCGGTTTGTTGAGCGACTGCTGGCGCCATCATGGTAAGAAGCAGTGGGTTGAGAGCCCAAAGCGTATACTTTTTGCTTATCATCATTATTCCTCCATACGGGCGGAAAAAATCAGCCCAAAGATGCTGTGTAGCGAGTTAAAGAAGCAGCCTCCGGCTGCGTTTTCCCTAGGTGCCGCTGCGCCACTGAATCAGGGCGGGCGGCATACTGAGATCGAATAAATCACGTCCCATTACGCGATTAAGAATACGTGCAGATCTCCATGCCATCAGGCTGAGCTGGGGTTCGGCGATGCCATGGGTTTGCATACTGGCGTTGACCACGAAGATGTTGTTCTCTTTCGGGCCACTCCATTCCAGAGTGAAGTCATCACGCACTTTAAAGGTGTTCTTATCGTGCATGGTGATCAGGGGCATCAGTGAGGGAAGTATTTGTGGCAACGCAGAACGGTAACCTGTGGCGAAAATCACCACATCACTTTCCAGGCTCTCCCTGCCCTGATCCAGATGATGCTCCATCAGCAACTTCCAGCCAGGACCACTACTTTCCAGAGTTGTTACCGAGCGGCTGGGTAGCAGACGGATATTTCTTGGTTTTCTCAGAACTTCAAAACGGTGGTACAACTCACGATAAATGGTCAGTAAAGAATCGGCAGTGATGCCATCCGATGTCATTTTCTGCTCATCCAGTAACTGATGGCGAATATCTTCCTCCAGTCCGGAGAAGCCTGAAATATATTCAGGTGTAAAATACTCATCAGCAAAAGCAGCCTCATCCAGTGCGTTAAAATTATTACGCCGGGAGACCCAGTTTATTTCCGCCGCTTCTCCCCATTCCCCGCGTAATGCATTAAGGAACAGGTCTGCACCACTCTGTCCTCCACCAACCACGGTTATCCGTTTTCCACTAAGGTCCGGCCGACGAAGATTCATTTCACTGGCATGGAAACAGGATTGTGTCATATGCTTCACACAGGGTGGTAAATAAGGTTGTTTTCCTGTACCAAGGCAGATATTGCGGGCAAAATATTCTCCCTGGCTGGTTTGCACCAGAAACAATCGACGTTTTTTATCGAAATCAATGTTTTCAACGGTATGACTGAAATACAGGTTATTCATATCTTCAGCAGCCCAGCGGAGGTAGTCAGAAAACTCTTCACGGGATACTGTACGTAGTCTGCTTGTAAGGAAGCGATAGAACTTTTTGTGCTTCACCAGATAGTTAACAAAACTGTAGGGATTTGTAGGTGCAACAGCACTGACCAGATCTTTCAGAAAGACGGTCTGCATATGACAATCCGGTACCAGCATACCCGGATGCCAGGAAAAATGAGGATGTTCATCAAAGAAGAGACAGTCCAGTTCTTCGATCTGATGTGACAACGCAGCAATGCTGAGATTAAATGGCCCTGTCCCTACACCAATAAAATCGACACTTTTTTTCATGATTCATATTCCTGAGTTACCAGCCACAGCGGATTTTGCAGATCCTCAAGGTAATTCGGCAGCATGCGGCTGCCGCCATCCAGATCAGGCCAGGTCAGTTTTACCGGGTTCAGCACCACGCGAATGATTTGTGGCCTGAAAAGTGAGAAAAGCGCAAAACGCTCTGACATTTGTGGATGTTTTTTCATGTAATCACTCAACACTGCTGCCAGCAGTTGATAAAATCGCCTTTCAGGTACGCCAAGACGAACCATCAGTGGCGAAATAAAACGCAGTACTGTCACGAAGTGACCCGTCTGCAAATCATGGATTAAGTAGTCCGCACTCAGGCGGGATGTAACATCACGAACCTCCTGAGGCAAAGAGTCCATTTCGGGGAACTCTTCTTTCACCAGTCGCATATCGCCCTGGAAGTCTTTCAGCAGAACACGCTGTGGAACCCCCTCTTTCATGGCGAGAGTTATATTTTGTCCATGTGCAATAAGCGCGACACCGTAGCGGCAAAGCAGGTGATACAGAGGAACCACGACCACCCGGAACAGTTGCGTAAGCCAGGTTTCAGCGTCCAGCCCGGAGCGGTCTATATATGCGCCTGCCAGCGGCTGATTGTTTTCGTCGCACTCCATCAGTGTTGCCATCAGAACCGGACTTTCATCCGGTTTCAGCCAGCGGCACGGATTCTCCCGCCAGATAACACCAAGCATTTCCTGGTAGCGATAGGGAGCCCGGGCAAGCGCGGCATAGCCTTCATGGGAGACATAGCCTGCAGCCGGTTCACCAAGTATCACTGCGCCGCTTTGCACTAGGGTGGCGTCGGTCGCAAAAACCTGTTGTAGCCAGCGTGAAGCCAGTGGTCCGGCAGCGATGTATCTGCCAGGGATCCCCCGGTAGCATGAGGTGTTGTAGATGGTCAGCGGCAGCTTGATATCCAGCCCGCCCCGGCGACTGGCGTTGGTCAGGGTACGCAGCGACTGCTGGGCGAGCCACTGGTCGCCAAACTCGCCGAGAGACACCATCCTGCCTTCGGCAAAATCAGCGATGAAGTCGGTAGCGATTTTTTGCTGCCACTGCCACGGATGTACCGGCAGCGGCAGCCAGTTATGATCCAGTCCGTTTTCCTGCCAGACCTGACTGAAGCGGGCAAACTCCTGCGGATCCATTGCGGCCGTCAACAACTGATGAATATCCATCTCGTTATCACAGCGCCAGATCATATGTTCACGTTTTACCGCCAGCCAGTGCAGTCTGAAGGTGTTGGCATACTCTGGCGCATATCGTTCCAGCGCCTCTTTACCCCAGCCACGGCGACCTTTATTAAAAACGAATTTAGGATGACCGCTCAGCAGGCATTGCAGGCGGTCGGCATTAAGATTAATCAGGTCACTGGCGCTCAGCCCGCGACGGGCTTTCAGTAGTTGCAGGTCGCCCAGCAGCGTGGCATACAAATCCTGCATATGCTCAGCAACGGTTGCATCGCTCATTGACAGTACCTGCTTTAGCTGCATCAGCAGCGTCTGAGCCAGTACTGGCTCGTCCGCGCAGCGCAGAGTTTGAGCATCAATCCAGAGCCATCCCCAGATACCACGTTCAGCGATGAAGCGCCATTGTGCTCCCGGCAGGTTAATGCAGTAGCGGTCATCGCCCTGAGATTCCGCGTGGAAAACCTGCTCATACTCCAGCTCAGACAACATTTTTGCCACCAGGCGGCGGTTGACCAAATCCCAGTCTTTGTGATTCATTACAGACCGACCTCCGTGAAGAAGTGATGACGATCCGCCATCACCATGCGCGAGCGTTTATGTGGGAAGTCGAACTCTTTAATTGTCCGGTATCCCGCAGGCTCAAGATGGCGGAACAGGCGCTGGTTATCGGTGCGTGGCTCCAGTACTGTGCGCTGCGTACGTGGCTCATTCAGCAGCAGGTAATGTGTCACCCCGCGCAGCCAGCTTTGCACATAGTGGGCTCCGCGCCATTGCTGTTCACCAACCAGCAGATGCAGGCCACGGTCAAAGGGCTGCCACGAATAGTGGCGACCAATGCGGTCTTCCGCCGCCCAGTAGATTTCGAAATAACTGAACGGCCGATCGTCGAAACAACCAATCAGCGGGAATGCATGTTTACTGGTGAGCTGGCGTTCCAGATAGGCGATCTGTACCTCCAGTGAGCCACTTTGCTCCCAGAAATACTCAACGCGCGGATCGTTCATCCAGCGAGTGAAACGTTCTGCATCAGAAACGGGATCGGCAATGCGGAAACTCAGCATCCTGCGAATGCGTGGATCGTAACGACGATAAACTTCACCCTGCGGACGGGGGGGGCGCTGCGGGAAATAAATCTCACGCTCTGCATCAAAAACCATTTTACCGGAGGCCCGGTTTGCCGGAGAACTCAGCCATAACGGTAACTGCCAGAAAGCGGAACGATGGATAATGTCGCTTTGTACCTGTCCGAAAAGCGTCAGCGCCTGTGGCTCCTCACACCATTCGGACCAGGGAAGAACCACTGCTGAAAGTTGTGGTGCGGCGATAAATATCTGATCCAGCGCGTCGCACAGCCACCCTGTTGGCAGCTCCCCGGGCCAGTGCAACACCGCGCTATTGTCCAGCCCCCAGCCAAGATTCAGAGGCTTGTCGAGTTTTTCACAGCGCAGTCCATATCCGCTGTGAACAATGTTTGCCCCAGACATTCAGACCTCCTGAGCCTGCAGCGGGTTAGCGAAATCAAAATAGATCACCGAAGGGTCAACGATGGTGTTCTCGTTATGATCGTTCAGATAACAGAAAAAGTTACCTTTTACGTTCCAGTACGGACTTTCCAGAACATAGTTGAGACAGGTTTTATGAGTCACCTGGTCACGCACTTCAGCCAGCAATGTTCGTACACGAGCCATCAGATTCGCTTCGCTGTCCAGCCCGGCAGCACCCAGCGCAGCAGTTACGGCAAAAGTGGAGTTAACCAGCAGGTAATAAGGGAAATAGCGCAGCAACTGCTCACGGGTGAAAATATTTTCCGCCTGCGCCTCGTCAATGGTATCGAGCCACTCTGTCGCGTGAGGCATAAACGCGCTGCCCTGGCAGTCACGGTAAATAAATCCGACCGGCAGATCCCCAAGCATCTGCACAAGAATATTTTGCTGATGCGCCAGCAGCACCAGGCCGTAATCCGCTTCAGCCGTAAACAGAGGCTTCAGCACCTGCTGACAGTAAGCATCGACCCATGCGTGGGCGGCCTGTTGCACAGTGATACCGAGGCGATCGCTCAGGCGTTTTACCGCCGAAACCAGCAGCGAATCACCGCCATCCGGTGCGGCCTGAGTCAGGGAAACCAGAACGTTGGTCTGGCTTTGCGGCTGCTCCAGCAGCAGGTTTTCACGCAGGGAAAACAAACTTTCCTGCATGATGTTGCCGTTAAGATCGCGCAGCCCGGCCCAGCCGTCCTCCTGCATTACCCGGAAAGTAGGGAAGCGGGCCTGTAGCATCTGCCAGCCGTCGGTTTGCGCCAGACGTGCCAGGCGCATTCCTCGCTCCACCTCTTTCACAGACAGAGTACGGACGGAGTTGGTCAGCCGAACGCTCAGGGAGAACTTGATCATATCGCGGCTGGTAGCACAGTAGAGGGAGCGGGAAGAGGTGGTCGGCAGCCACGACGTGCCGGCCTCGCCTAAGTCTCTGATAAGTCCTTTAGCAAAAAGTGCCTGGCACCACACTTGCTGCAAAAGATATTCTCCCTGCCACGGGTGCAGCGGGAACAGCCATTGATTGTCACTTAATTCGTTGAGTAACTGGGGCGCATTTTCTGCGGCAAATCGCGTCAACCGCTGTTGAAGGTTAAGATGCAGACTTTCACCAGCGATTTGCGTTTTATCCACCGAAAACCACCGCAGCGGGAAGTGAGGTGCCATGTCAGGCAGGTATCGTTCAGCTTCCTGGCGGTTAAACGGTTCATGAGACTTAGGTGCAGGGTGGAAAGCGTGTCCTGTCAGCAGTGCCTGCTCAGCCTCGCCAAAATTCAACGCTTTTTCACGCAGGATGGCCCAGTCATGGCGGGCATCAATTGTCTGTTGCGTATGGGCGTAGCTTTCCAGCACGCGTTGGTGGAAAGTTTCGCAGAGGGGAACTGGCAGAAAAAGTTGATGCCGGAGCTTATCAATAATAAGCCGGGAGAGAGTGGTAAAGTCGACAGGATAACTGCCTGATGCCGTGACCAGATGAGCAGGAAATGCAAAGCGGTGATGCTGGGTTGGGGAGAAATAAGCCACTCTGAAATGGAGCGACTTCTGTTCGTCCAGCGGGATAATCAATTCGTCTGGCGGGTATTCCGCCAGTTGCCAGTCTTTGGTTTCACGAATCAAGGCATTCAGGAAGCACTGCGCAGCCACATCTGTGGCGGATTTTTCAGAGGGCAGGATCATAATCAAACAGCTCCTACACAGTAAAATAATAACAATTATGTCAATAATGATTCTCATTATCAATGAGAAATGTTATTGTCAGAAAAATTAATTTTACAAATAAACACAATTAATACATGGTGTTGAAACATTACAATGTCATCTAAGATCGAAGATACGCCCCAAAAAACCCTGTCCTGCTGGCCACTGGCGTTCAGTGCCGGTCTTCTCGGTATCGGACAGAACGGTCTGCTGGTTGTACTCCCTGTTCTGGTCATACAGACAAATCTGAGTCTGTCTGTATGGGCTGCCCTGCTGATGCTGGGCTCAATGCTGTTTCTGCCATCTTCCCCATGGTGGGGAAAGCAAATTTCCCTTACTGGCAGTAAGACTGTGGTGCTGTGGGCTCTGGGAGGATATGGCGTAAGCTTTACCCTGCTTGGGCTGGGAAGCGTGCTGATGGCTACCGGTGCCGTAACAACAGCGGTGGGGTTGGGAATATTAATCATCGCCCGGATCGTCTACGGTCTGACCGTGTCAGCAATGGTGCCAGCCTGTCAGGTCTGGGCATTGCAGAGAGCGGGAGAAGGGAATCGCATGGCCGCTCTGGCAACCATCAGCTCCGGCCTGAGCTGCGGCAGGCTATTCGGGCCGCTGTGCGCGGCGGCAATGTTGGTCATTCACCCTCTGGCGCCAGTGTGGATGCTGATGGCAGCTCCGGTGTGGGCTGTGGTGATGCTTCTGCGGTTGCCCGGCACACCACCACAGCCCACACCGGAGCGCAAGAGCGTCAGCCTGAAGCGGGATTGCCTGCCTTATCTGCTTTGCGCAATGTTACTGGCTGCGGCAATGAGCATGATGCAGCTTGGACTTTCGCCAGCCCTTACTCGCCAGTTCGATACTGATACCACCACTATTAGCCAACAGGTGGCGTGGTTGTTGGGGCTGTCCGCAATAGCTGCGCTTATCGCGCAGTTCGTGGTACTCCGTCCACAGCGCCTGACTCCAGTGGCTCTGCTCCTGAGTGCCGGGGTGTTGATGAGTAGTGGTCTGGCTATCATGCTCACTGAACAGCTATGGTTGTTTTACCTGGGCTGTGCAGTGCTGTCATTTGGGGCCGCTCTGGCAACACCCGCTTATCAACTTTTACTGAATGATAAGCTGGCCGACGGCGCAGGCGCGGGCTGGCTTGCGGCCAGTCACACACTTGGCTATGGGCTGTGCGCATTGTTGGTGCCACTGGCGTCGAAAACAGGTGTCTCAATCGCGCTGATTGTGACGGCATTATTTGCCGCTGTATTATTTACCATAGTGTCTGCATGTATTTGGCATTACCGTACAATCAAGTAAGGCTATGATGTTGTACTCACAGCCGGCATAACGTCCTGTGCAATTTCGCTGTCGAAACCGCCTGTGCTGACCGCCCAGTGCACTCACCTGAAGCACATCGCAACATGCCACCAGGATGCCAGATCGTCTTCTGAAATGGGTGGATACATTGGCAACGTTAACCGCAACAATTTTTCAGAGAGAATTTTGGGGGGTGAGGGCCAGTGATGTAAAAAATACGCCAAGAGGTTAATTCATTGTTTATACTGATATGTCAGGTAATGCGTTTGCAGTCATTACAGTCGTCATGGAGACTGTAATGACTGCAAACGCATACCATGGAGCGAAATTCTATCCTAAGCGTCACATTAGTTGATAAACCTGTAACGTTAATGAATTCTCATGCGAAAAGTATGGTTATGATAAAAAAGCCTAAAGCTGTCATGATGAGGGAGCCAATGACGTGAACAAGTACAGACGTCAAAGCCCATATATAATTTCCCGCCTGGAGTAATGCGAATACTTCAACAGAAAATGTAGAGAAAGTACTCAGACCTCCACAAAGTCCCGTTGTTATCATTAATTTCCAAAAAGGATCAAGGTGTGGTTGTCGTAAAAAGTACGCCAACGCAGTACCAATAATTAACCCGGCAAGGAGGTTCACCACCAGTGTACCTGGAGGTAGATTTGGAAAAAGACTGTTAAAGCGTGTGGACAGTAACCAGCGCAGAGTACATCCAACAGAACCGCCGATAATGACGGCAAAAAGTGATTTAATCATGTACCCCTCATAAAATAATTTTTTATCGTAACAATATCAGAATATGTTCTCATTTGACTGATATTGTTAATTTATATCCTTTGACTACATGCAAGATAAGGGAAGGTTCTATTTATTGACATTAATACCCTCGACAATTGCTGAGCAGAAGCCCCCACGACAAGTGACAGAATGACAACATCTACAGTGGGGAGCGTTTTATCGATGAACAAGCAACCAAGAAGTAACACGGCATAGGTGACGACAATGCCAGTAAGCATAGAAATAACAAAAACGTGAGCTTTCATCATTCCTCCAGAATAACCCCGACGTGTAAGCCTGGGGGATTGGCACAATAATGTCATTTAAAGGCAGACTTTCCAGCAAATTGCGCCGATGAACCCAGTTCATCCTCAATTCTCATAAGCTGGTTATATTTTTCAATACGCTTACCCCGGCATGGAGCTCCCGTTTTGAGATGACCTGCGCGCATTGCAACTGTCATATCGGCGATAAAGCTGTCCACTGTCTCACCACTGCGGTGTGAGATAAAGGTGCCCCAGTTGTTGTCATGGCAAAGTTGTACCGCATCAAAGGTTTCACTCAGGGAACCAATCTGGTTGAGTTTAATCAATGCTGAATTGGCAAGGTTTTCGTCAATGCCGCGCTGAATATACTTTACGTTGGTCACAAACAGATCGTCGCCAACCAATTCTATCTGCTCTCCCAATGCACCATGCAGGATTTTCCATCCAGCCCAGTCATCTTCAGCTACCGTTAAGGGCAGGAAGATCAACTAGGTGCTCTGGGGCTGGTGACCAATGCGGTTGTGCTGTGAAACACACTTTACATGCAGGAGGCGTTGTCACATCTTCGCAAATCGGGAGAAACTCCTGAGGAGTAGCATCCGGCAAGATTATCGCTGCTGATACATAGCCATATAAATATGCTGGGGCATTATACGTCTTCGTTACCGGAAGATATTCTTAAGGGTGAGTTAAGATCATTAAACTTCAATACAAACAATTAATTAAACTCTTAGCGTGGTTTTTTACATCACTGGCCCTCGCCCCCCAATTTTCTCTATGTTTTGCCACTACTTCCCTCATTTTACTGCGCTGTTTGCTACCCCTGAGAATCGACATTACTTGCTATCCAGTCCGCAGCAACTCTCTGGCAACAAAACTTATCAGAATCATAAGTCTGTGCATTATTCGTTCAAGCGCATCGCCAATAAGCGGATGTTGCTGGCCGAGTGTTCTGCTAATCGGATGATAACAAATCCCGTGGTTCGGCATTTTCCTTTGTGCGTGCGTTGATGCTGGTAACGGTAAACGTCATGATGAACATGACCGCGAATAAGACAACAATTGTCGGAGCTGGCGCGCTGTCGATAAAAAAGGACAGCCAGACACCAGTCATTGAGACCAATATCGATATGCCAGTCGCCAGCAGGAGCGCAATATGAAAGCGTTGTGTCAGGAGTACCGCAATGGCACCAGGCGCAATGAGAAGAGAAATAGAGAGAATGATACCTACCGCTTTCAGCGTCGCCACAATGGTCAGGGAGACCATGCACAGCAGCCCATAATGCAGCCATCTCGTATGCAAACCGCTTGCCTGCGCCTGTTGATAATCAAAGCTGAACAGCAAAAAATCCCGCCATTTTACGCTAATAACAAGTGTAACCAGTCCGGCAATAATCACCGTCTGGATTATATCGCCGATGGTTATCCCGAGCATGTCGCCGAAAAGAATATGATCAAGATGTACGTCTGGTTTGACTGCAATATACAAGATCAGACCTGCGGCAAACATGCCAGAAAAAACAATCCCCATCACTGTATCTTGCTTGATTCGGCTGTTGTCTTTCAGGTATCCCGTCGCCACCGCACAGAATACTCCGGCGACGAATGCCCCTGTAGCCAGAGGTAACCCCAGAATCCAGGCAAGCACGATGCCAGGAAAAACCGCATGACTCATCGCGTCACCCATCAGTGCCCAACTTTTCAGGACCAGAAAGACCGACAGCAGCGCACAGGGTATGGAAACTACCAGTGAAATCAGCAGTGCGTGACTCATAAAGGTGAACTGCAGTGGCTCCAGTAATAATGCCATCATGAGCGATCCTCCAGCGCTTTATGCGCACGCCGACGATTTGCCAAAAGCCCATGGGTGGGCGCAAAGACAAATGCTAAAAGAAACAGCAGTGTCTGCGCCACCACGATGATTCCACCTGTCGCGCCGTCCAGAAAGTAACTGACCCACGCGCCGAGGAAACTGGTCACACTGCCAATAGTTACAGCAATCATGAGCAGGCGGGGAAAACGATCGGTTAACAACCATGCTGTTGCACCGGGAGTCACCACCAGACAGATCACCAGAAAGGCACCAACCGTTTGCAGCGCCGCAACGGTCGAAACCGACAGCAGGGTGAAGAAGAGGATTTTTAATCTGCCCGGATGCAATCCAATAGCACGGGCGTGATTCTCGTCGAAAAAGGTCACCATAAGATCTTTCCATTTGAAAAAAAGCACGATGATCGAGAGAATGCCAATGATAGTGAGTTGCAGGATATCCGCCGGATCGATTGCCAGAATATTGCCCAGGACGATGGTCTGAATGTTCACGGATGTCGGGTTCAATGACACCATAAACAGCCCCAGGCCAAAAAAGGACGAGAAGATCAGGCCGATGATGGCATCTTCTTTTAAGCGAGTGAGTTGGTTAAGAAACAGCATGCTGCCCGCTGCCAGTCCGCCGGAAAAGAAGGCTCCCAGAGAAAACGGAAGCCCCAGCATATATGCCCCCGCAACACCCGGGACAATAGAGTGCGACAGCGCATCGCCAATCAGCGACCAGCCTTTTAGCATCAGATAGCATGACAGGAAAGCGCAGAGACCGCCGACCATCGCCGAGACCCACATCGCATTGAGCATATATTCATAGCTGAAGGGTTCCAGTAGCACGTTCATCTTTCTTCCCTCTGCACCGCTGACGGTCGATGTGCCACAAAAGGGCGTTCATCGTCAGTAATAATGCTTTCTTCCGAGCCGTTAAGTGTGACATGGCGCAGTACGCCGCTAAAAGCCAGCTCCAGGTTCTCGGCTGTAAAAGTGGTGTCTGTCGGCCCGCTTGCCAGGACGGTGCCTTTGACCATGACCGTATAATCGCAAAATGTCGTGACGGATCCGAGATTGTGCGTTGAGACAAGCATCGTTTTGCCTTCCGCGCGTAACTCCCTCAACAGGCTGATGATTTTCGCTTCGGTTTTCACATCAACGCCGGTAAAAGGTTCATCCAGCAGGATCACATCACCCTGCTGTGCAATCGCTCTCGCCAGAAAGACGCGTTTCTTTTGTCCACCGGAAAGCTCGCCGATTTGTCGATGGCGAAAATCCACCATATCGACACGTTCCAGCGCATCGGTGACAATCTGACGATCCCTCTTTTTGGCGATACGCAACATACCCATATGCCCATAGCGGCCCATCATCACCACATCTTCCACCAGTACAGGAAATGACCAGTCAACCTCTTCTGACTGAGGGACGTAGGCAACCAGGTTTTTCTGTAGCGCCTGTCGTGTGGGAATACCCAGAACAGATATCTTCCCGCTGGTCAGACGCACAAATCCCATAATCGCTTTAAACAACGTCGATTTTCCGGAACCGTTTACCCCAACCAGAGCGGCAATAGATCCGCCTGGTACTGTGAAGGATGCATCGCGCAGTGCTGTGTGCCCGTTACGCCAGGTGACAGTAACATCATTAACGACAATGCCTGCAGATTGCATCATTATTTCTCCCTTTTTCCGGCTTTAATTCCCTGTACCAGCGTACTGGTAGTAACCTTCAGAAGGTCGATATACGTAGGTACCGGGCCGTTTTCTGTGCTCAGGGAATCGACATAGAGCACACCACCGTAGTGCGCGCCGGTTTCACGCGCAACCTGACGCGCTGGTTTATCGGAAATCGTACTCTCGCTAAAGACTGCCGGGATATGATTTTTCTTAACTATATCAACAACCTTACGTACCTGCTGCGGTGTTCCTTGTTGATCGGCATTAATCGGCCACAGATAAAGCTCTTTTAGCCCCAAATCGCGTGCGAGATAAGAAAAAGCCCCTTCACTGGTGACCATCCATCGCTGATTCTCAGGGAGTTCCGCAATCTGCTTACGCAGGGGGGCAAGGGTTTGGGTAATCTTGGCTTTATAAGTATCGGCATTACGTTGGTAGGTTTGTGCATTTGCCGGATCGTATTTTATAAACGCATCACGAATATTATCGACGTAAATCAGAGCATTATCTGGCGACATCCAGGCATGGGGGTTAGGTTTGCCCTCATAGGGCCCTTCGGTGATCCCTACTGGCGTCACACCCGAAGAGACAATTACTTCTGGAACCCCATTGAGATGCTGGTAAAAGCGTTGGAACCACAATTCCAGATTCATACCATTGGCGAGAATCAGTTGTGCCCCCTGCGCACGTTTAATATCGCCAGGGGTAGGCTGATACTCATGAATTTCTGCACCAGGCTTGGTTATGGATGAGACTTCTGCAGCATCTCCAGCCACGTTTTTGGCCATATCTGCGATGATGGTAAAAGTTGTAATGACCTTGAATTTTTCAGCTGCACTCGCCTGAAATGCTATCGAGCAGGTGAGGACTAGGCACCCCAAGAGCATGGTTACTTTTTTTATTGAGAGCATGATTTAGTACCTATAGTGAGCAAAATTAGAATAAACATAGCAACTACTATGTTTTATAGCAGAAGCTATAAAATGTAAATAATTATCATTAGCGATTATAAGATCCCAACACAGGGATTAGGTTATTTCCTGCTGACGATGTGGTATTGAGGATAAAAGTTGGGCAGCGCTTTGGCTTTAAAATGAACTTGTTCAGGACGATTGGTAATGGCAAAGCAAAAATAATGTAGGTTATTGGCAAGTTCTCTAGGACGCAGGAGAGCATGAAAAACCCAGGGGCAGTCACTAAATGAAGGGATCGGTGATGCTGCCAACTTACTGATTTAGTGTATGATGGTGTTTTTGAGGTGCTCCAGTGGCTTCTGTTTCTATCAGCTGTCCCTCCTGTTCAGCTACTGACGGGGTGGTGCG
>NZ_JBJQIZ010000026.1:0-12202 GCF_046487695.1 Escherichia sp. WS1118
GCAGGACAACAGCGAAATGCTGGCCGCTGACGTCATCATCAGCCAGAAACGCATCGGTAACCTGCCGGCGGTACGCGTCCCGTACTTCCCGGCGGATGCGATGCTCATCACGAAGCTGGAAAACCTGTCCATCTACTACATGGATGACAGCCATCGCCGCGTGATTGTGGAAAACCCGAAACTCGACCGCGTGGAGAACTACGAGTCAATGAACATTGATTACGTGGTGGAAGACTACGCCGCCGGTTGTCTGGTGGAAAAAATTAAGGTCGGTGACTTCTCCACACCGACTAAAGTGACCGCAGAGCCGGGAGCGTAACCGATGACGAGTCCCGCACAGCGCCACATGATGCGGGTCTCGGCAGCGATGACCGCGCAGCGGGACGCCGCCCCGCTGCGACATGCAACTGTCTATGAGCAGATGCTGGTTAAGCTCGCCGCAGACCAGCGCACACTGAAAGCGATTTATTCAAAAGAGCTGAAGGCCGCGAAAAAACGCGAACTGCTGCCGTTCTGGTTGCCGTGGGTGAACGGCGTGCTGGAGCAGGGCAAAGGTGCACAGGATGACATTCTGATGACGGTCATGCTGTGGCGTCTGGATACCGGCGATATTGCCGGTGCGCTGGAGATTGCCCGTTATGCCCTGAAGTACGGTCTGACCATGCCGGGTAAACACCGCCGTACCCCGCCGTACATGTTCACCGAGGAGGTCGCGCTTGCGGCCATGCGCGCTCACGCTGCCGGTGAGTCTGTGGATACCCGCCTGCTGACGGAGACCCTTGAACTGACCGCCACGGCTGACATGCCTGATGAAGTGCGCGCAAAGCTGCACAAAATCACCGGTCTGTTTCTGCGTGACGCTGGTGATGCCGCAGGGGCGCTGGCGCATCTGCAACGTGCGACACAGCTCGACTGTCAGGCAGGCGTCAAAAAAGAGATTGAACGACTGGAGCGGGAGCTGAAACCGAAGCCGGAGCCGCAGCCAAAAGCGGCCACCCGTACCCCGCGTAAGACCCGGAGCGTGACACCGGCAAAACGTGGACGCCCGAAAAAGAAAGCCAGTTAACAACCGAATGCGCCCCGCGCCAGGGCGGCACGCCGGTCAGTGAGGGTGAATCACCTGACACTGCACCGGCGTCCACCGCCCGACTTTTCAGAGGTAGTCATGATGACGCTGATTATTCCGCGAAAGGAGGCTCCCGTGTCCGGTGAGGGTACGGTGGTCATCCCGCAACCGGCAGGCGACGAGCCGGTGATTAAAAACACGTTCTTTTTTCCAGATATCGACCCGAAGCGCGTCCGGGAACGTATGCGCCTTGAGCAGACCGTCGCCCCCGCCCGTCTGCGTGAGGCCATCAAGTCAGGCATGGCGGAAACAAATGCGGAGCTGTACGAGTACCGCGAACAGAAAATTGCCGCCGGTTTTACGCGTCTGGCGGACGTTCCGGCGGACGACATCGACGGTGAAAGTATCAAAGTTTTTTACTACGAGCGCGCCGTGTGTGCGATGGCGACCGCGTCGCTTTATGAGCGTTATCGCGGCGTGGATGCCAGTGCGAAAGGCGACAAGAAGGCCGACAGCATTGACAGCACCATTGATGAGCTGTGGCGGGATATGCGCTGGGCAGTGGCGCGCATCCAGGACAAGCCGCGCTGCATCGTGAGTCAAATCTGATGAAGACCTTTGCGCTACAGGGCGACACGCTCGACGCCATTTGTGTCCGGTATTACGGGCGCACTGAGGGCGTGGTCGAGGCCGTGCTCGCCGCAAATCCGGGACTGGCTGAACTGGGCGCGGTGCTGCCACACGGCACCGCCGTCGAACTGCCCGACGTTCAGACCGCGCCCGTGGCTGAAACTGTCAATCTGTGGGAGTAACGCATGACAGCAGAAGAAAAAAGCGTCCTGTCGCTTTTCATGATTGGGGTGCTGATTGTTGTCGGCAAGGTGCTTGCCGGTGGTGAACCCATCACCCCGCGTCTGTTTATCGGGCGCATGTTGCTTGGTGGTTTTGTCTCGATGGTTGCCGGTGTTGTTCTGGTGCAGTTTCCTGACCTGTCACTGCCTGCGGTGTGCGGTATCGGCTCCATGCTGGGTATCGCCGGTTATCAGGTGATTGAGATTGCCATCCAGCGCCGCTTTAAGGGCAGGGGGAAACCGTAATGCCGGTTATTAACACGCATCAGAATATCGCCGCCTTTCTCGACATGCTGGCCGTGTCCGAAGGGACGGCAAACCATCCGCTGACGAAAAACCGGGGCTATGACGTGATAGTCACCGGACTGGACGGGAAGCCGGAAATTTTCACCGACTACAGTGACCACCCGTTCGCACATGGCCGACCGGCGAAGGTGTTTAACCGTCGCGGTGAAAAATCCACGGCCTCCGGTCGCTATCAGCAGCTTTACCTGTTCTGGCCGCATTACCGCAAACAGCTTGCCCTGCCGGATTTCAGTCCGTTGTCACAGGACAGACTTGCCATTCAGTTGATCCGCGAACGCGGTGCACTGGATGACATCCGGGCGGGACGCATTGAGCGAGCCATTTCACGCTGTCGCAATATCTGGGCGTCCCTGCCGGGTGCCGGTTACGGTCAGCGTGAGCATTCACTGGAAAAACTGGTCACCGTCTGGCGTACCGCCGGCGGTGTACCGGCTTAAACGGAGTAAACACCATGAAGAAATTATCCCTTTCACTGATGCTGAACGTGTCGCTGGCGCTGATGCTGGCACTGTCCCTGATTTACCCGCAGAGCGTGGCCGTCAATTTTGTCGCCGCCTGGGCGATTCTGGCGACGGTTATCTGTGTGGTTGCCGGTGGTGTCGGCGTGTATGCCACTGAGTATGTGCTGGAACGCTACGGGCGGGAGCTTCCGCCGGAATCGCTGGCCGTGAAGATTGTCACGTCGCTGTTTTTGCAGCCGGTGCCGTGGCGCAGACGGGCGGTGGCTCTGGTGGTGATGGTGGCGACGTTTATCTCGCTGGTCGCTGCCGGGTGGATTTTTACCGCGCTGATTTATCTCGTGGCGTCGGTGTTCTTCCGGCTGATACGTACGGCCTGCCGTCAGCGTTTTGAGGGGCGGGAACCATGTCAAAGCTGATGATTGTGATGGTTGTGCTGTTATCGCTGACGGTGGCGGGGCTGTTTCTGGTGAAGCATGAAAACGCCAGCCTGCGCGCCTCGCTGGACAGGGCGAACAACGTCGCCAGCGGGCAGCAGACGACCATCACCATGCTGCAAAATCAGCTTCATGTTGCCATCACCAGGGCAGACAAAAACGAGCTGGCGCAGGTGGCACTGCGTCAGGAACTGGAGAACGCCGCGAAGCGTGAAGCACAGCGCGAGAAAACCATCACGAGGTTACTTAATGAAAACGAAGATTTTCGCCGCTGGTACGGCGCTGGCCTGCCTGATGCTGTGCGCCGGTTGCACCAGCGCCCCGCCTGCACTGACGCCAGTGATTGTCGCCAACGCCTGCCCGAAAGTGAGCCTTTGCCCGATGCCGGGCAGTGACCCGCAGACGAACGGCGATTTAAGTGCCGATATCCGGCAGCTTGAGAACGCGCTGGCACACTGTGCCAGCCAGATAAAAATGATTAAACACTGTCAGGACGAAAACGATGCTCAAACCCGACAGCCTGCGCAGGGCGCTGACTGATGCCGTCACGGTGCTGAAAACCAGTCCCGAGATGTTGCGGATATTCGTGGATAACGGAAGTATTGCCTCCACACTGGCGACGTCGCTGTCATTTGAAAAGCGTTACACGCTCAATGTCATTGTGACCGACTTTACCGGTGATTTTGACCTGCTCATCGTGCCGGTGCTGGCGTGGCTGCGGGAAAATCAGCCCGACATCATGACCACCGACGAAGGCCAGAAAAAGGGCTTCACGTTTTATGCGGACATCAACAATGACAGCAGCTTTGATATCAGCATCAGCCTGATGCTGACCGAGCGCACGCTGGTCAGTGAGGTGGGCGGCGCGCTGCATGTGAAGAATATCCCGGAACCCCCGCCGCCGGAGCCGGTCACCCGCCCGATGGAGCTTTATATCAATGGCGAACTGGTGAGTAAGTGGGATGAATGAGTTTAAGCGTTTTGAAGACCGGCTGACCGGGCTGATTGAATCGCTGTCACCGTCAGGGCGTCGGCGACTGAGCGCCGAACTGGCGAAACGTCTGCGTCAGAGTCAGCAGCGTCGGGTGATGGCACAGAAAGCCCCGGACGGCACCCCCTACGCGCCACGTCAGCAGCAGAGCGCCAGAAAAAAGACCGGTCGCGTTAAGCGAAAAATGTTTGCGAAACTTATTACCAGTCGTTTTTTGCATATCCGCGCCAGCCCGGAACAGGCATCAATGGAATTTTACGGCGGGAAGTCGCCGAAAATCGCCAGTGTGCATCAGTTCGGTCTGTCGGAAGAAACCCGGAAAGACGGTAAGAAAATTGATTATCCGGCGCGTCCTCTGCTCGGCTTTACCGGTGAGGATGTGCAGATGATTGAAGAGATTATCCTGGCTCACCTTGAGCGTTAGTTTTATCCAGGCAGAGGCTGATGCGCAATTAAACATTGAGCGGCCATGCTGGTCGCTCAATGTTTAGAGGCTTATGAGTGATTTTTATTTGATGCTTTGTATTCTACAACCTTCTTATTGGCGTAAAGGAATTTTGTATATGACAGAAATATAACCAGGCCTGAAATGAAATAGATGAGGGATATTATTAATAATGCTTTTTTTTGGCTGTTATTATCTTTAATTTCCTGACTTAACCATTCCGAGTCCTCCTCGTTTAGCCGTAAGAGCTTATTGCAGGCGATCTCAGGAAGTGTGTCTTTTATAAATATGTTTCGTAGCCTCTTGCAATCGGCAAGGCTATAAGTTTTATTGAATTCAACTGTTTTATTGTTGAAGGATAAAAGAACTTTGTCACTATAAACATAGTACATCATATTTTTATATGGTATGCCTATGGCATCTCTTACTATAGCGGATTGTTTGTTGTGTATATAACATGCGAAGAGAATATAAATAATGCTGGACAGAATTACAATTATTGTTTTAATTATGTGTGGTGGTTTTGTTATGTCACCCCAGAAGCGAGTAAGAAAAAAATACGATGTTTTTAGTTTTCCATCAATCAGCCCCTGCTGTATCATTCTCACATCTTCGATGCCTGATACATTGATTCCGTTAATTATTTTAAATAGTTGAATGTCGCGCCATTTTTTGTCGAGCATTTTTAACTTTCTGTCTGAATACTCAAAATTGAAATGATGTGCAATAAACCTCATAAGATTACTTTTACCAAAGGTAATAAATGTTAATGCTATTAATAAAAATAGATACAAAGAGATAAACCACCACGCATTAGTCACATTATCACTGAACATTACGCTCTCCTCGAATGTTGTATGGTCGTTCTACAAATGAATCCAGATAGCATAACTTTTATATATTGTGCAATCTCACACGCATGAACACTCTCGCAAATATTCAGGAACTCGCGCGCGCACTGCGCAACATGATTCGTACCGGCCTTGTCGTCGAAACCAACCTTAAAGCCGGTCGCTGCCGTGTGCAGACCGGTGGCATGTGCACTGACTGGCTTCAGTGGCTGACCCATCGTGCCGGACGTTCGCGCACATGGTGGGCACCTTCCGTGGGGGAACAGGTGCTGATTCTGGCTGTGGGCGGTGAACTCGACACGGCGTTCGTTCTGCCGGGGATTTATTCCGGCGATAACCCCGCGCCGTCTGCGTCGGCGGATGCCCTGCATATCCGTTTCCCTGACGGGGCGGTGATTGAGTATGAACCCGAAACCAGTGCACTCACGGTAAGCGGAATTAAAACGGCCAGCGTGACGGCTTCTGATTCTGTTACTGCCACGGTGCCGGTGGTCATGGTGAAAGCATCAACCCGCGTCACCCTGGACACACCGGAGGTGGTTTGCACCAACAGGCTGATTACCGGCACGCTGGAAGTGCAGAAGGGCGGGACGATGCGCGGCAACATTGAACACACCGGCGGTGAACTCTCATCAAACGGTAAGGTACTGCATACCCATAAACACCCCGGCGACAGCGGCGGCACAACCGGGAGCCCTCTATGACAGCGCGTTATCTCGGAATGAATTGCAGTGATGGCCTGACTGTCACTGACCTTGAGCATATCAGCCAGAGTATCGGCGATATCCTGCGCACACCGGTCGGCTCGCGGGTGATGCGTCGTGATTACGGCTCGTTGCTGGCGTCAATGATTGACCAGCCGCAGACCCCGGCGCTTGAGTTGCAGATTAAGGTCGCCTGTTACATGGCGGTGCTGAAATGGGAACCCCGCGTCACCCTGTCATCCGTCACCACTGAGCGCAGTTTTGACGGGCGAATGACGGTCACCTTAACCGGCCAGCACAACGACACCGGCCAGCCACTTTCGTTAACCATCCCTGTGAGTTGAAACCATGCCGATTATCGACCTGAACCAGCTACCCGCACCGGATGTGGTCGAGGAGTTGGACTTTGAAACCATTCTCGCCGAACGCAAGGCGACACTGATTTCCCTTTACCCGGAAGCCCAGCAGGAGGCGGTCGCCCGTACCCTGACGCTGGAATCCGAGCCTCTCGTCAAATTGCTGGAGGAAAATGCTTATCGTGAGCTTATCTGGCGTCAGCGTGTGAATGAGGCCGCACGGGCGGTGATGCTGGCCTGTGCCGCGGGTAATGACCTTGATGTGATTGGTGCCAATTACAACACCACGCGTCTGACTATCACCCCGGCAGATGATTCGACTATCCCGCCGACACCGGCAGTGATGGAATCTGATACCGATTATCGTCTGCGTATTCAGCAGGCGTTTGAAGGTTTAAGCGTCGCCGGGTCGGTGGGTGCCTATCAGTATCATGGTCGCAGTGCTGACGGGCGTGTCGCGGATATCTCTGTCACCAGTCCGTCTCCGGCCTGCGTCACCATCTCTGTGCTGTCACGTGAGAATAACGGTGTCGCATCCGAAGACCTGCTGGCGGTGGTGCGTAACGCCCTGAATGGCGAGGACGTCAGACCGGTGGCCGACCGCGTGACCGTGCAGTCTGCCGCCATTGTTGAATACCAGATAAACGCCACGCTTTACCTTTACCCTGGTCCCGAAAGCGAACCCATCCGCGCTGCTGCCGTGAAAAAACTGGAAGCGTACATCACGGCACAGCACCGGCTGGGGCGCGACATCCGTCTGTCTGCCATTTATGCCGCTTTGCATGTGGAAGGCGTGCAGCGTGTCGAACTGGCTGCACCGCTGGCCGATATCGTGCTTAACAGCACGCAGGCGTCTTTCTGTACTGAATACCGCGTCGTGACCGGAGGCTCGGATGAGTGATTCGCGACTGCTGCCGACCGGCTCATCACCGCTTGAGGTCGCCGCCGCAAAAGCCTGTGCGGAAATTGAAAAAACACCGGTCAGTATTCGTGAGCTGTGGAACCCGGACACCTGCCCGGCAAATCTGCTGCCGTGGCTGGCGTGGGCGTTTTCGGTCGACAGATGGGATGAAAAGTGGCCGGAAGCGACAAAACGCGCCGTTATCCGCGATGCGTATTTCATCCACTGTCATAAAGGCACTATAGGTGCAATCCGGCGTGTGGTGGAGCCGCTAGGCTATCTAATTAACGTAAAGGAATGGTGGGAGACAAACGACCCGCCCGGAACCTTCCGCCTTGATATCGGCGTACTGGAAAGCGGCATCACGGAGGAGATGTATCTGGAAATGGAACGGCTGATTGCCGATGCCAAACCCGCAAGTCGCCACCTTATCGGTCTGAACATTATCCAGGACATTCCCGGCTATCTGTATACAGGCGGTGTGGTCTGTGATGGTGATGTTATTACTGTTTATCCCGGATAAGTGAGAAACAATGAGCACGAAATTTAAAACCGTTATCACTACTGCCGGAGCCGCAAAGCTGGCAGCCGCCACTGTCCCCGGCGGGAAAAAAGTAACCCTGTCTGCAATGGCCGTGGGTGACGGTAATGGCAAATTGCCGGTGCCGGATGCTGGTCAGACGAAACTGGTGCATGAGGTCTGGCGTCACGCCCTGAATAAAGTCAGCGTGGATAACAAGAATAAAAACTATATCGTGGCTGAACTGGTTGTACCGCCAGAAGTGGGCGGCTTCTGGATGCGTGAACTTGGTCTGTATGACGATGCCGGAACACTGATTGCGGTCGCTAACATGGCAGAAAGCTATAAGCCTGAACTGGCTGAAGGCTCCGGGCGTGCGCAGACCTGCCGCATGGTTATTATTGTCAGTAACGTGGCGTCTGTTGAGCTGAGTATTGATGCCAGCACGGTGATGGCGACGCAGGATTACGTCGATAAAGCCATATCCAGTTTTCATCGTACTGTCATTGATGATGTGGTTCTTCAGCATAAAGTTGTCCACGATATTGACTACGCCGGGATTTTTGACGGTGCGGATAATATGAGTCAGGGGTTCTGTATCTGTGATACGCCGCAGGGAACCAGAATGTTTCTGCATCAGCCTGTATCGGGTGGCGTAAGGATTGTTGAAACGACATTTAACCCTGACGGAGAAAACGAAAACCCGACGGTCATTTCGTTTTCTCCCGTTTTCGCTGATATTGGTCACCAGAGTATCGGGGCTGTATGTGAAGACGGTCGCGTGATGCTGTATACCCCGACCGCTGACGGCAAGGGTGTGAATATCATCAACTGGAATGGGGCTGACACCAGTCTGACAGATGTCACCCGTACGGAGATTTTCACCTCTGACTTTTTTACCGGGGATGAAATTATAACGGTGGCATTGTCGGTAGACGGAAGCCTGTTGATTGTTCAGTCAAGTAATGAAGCCGTCCATCTTCATTACAACAGGGATGACCGCCGCACAGTTTATGTTTTCGATCGCGCTTCTCTGACGTTTAAACACCGGATTTATCTGTCCACCCAGTCAATGGTGTCGCAGGCATTTCAGGGGATGGCCAGCGATGGTCATTATCTGTTTGCTTATTACGGTTATACAGGCGTATTTCTGACTCACCGCATTGTTGTATATAACCTGTCAACGGGCGAAGTTGTCAGACAGTTCAATGTGGATGGCGTTCGTGCCAGGTATGGCCGCCAGAAAATGCTGGGGAATGCAGAGCTGGGGTATCCCGTTTTGCAGGAAGCCGAAGGGCTGGCTCTTCATAACGGAAAACTGTATCTGCTCGATATGGATTTCTGGTGTCAGACAGCCGATGTGGTTTCTTTTGAGGGGGCATACTTTGCAGCACGTGCAACAAATTTTTCTGGCCGTTCCCCGGTGAATCCATCTTACTGGACGCCTACAGCATATGGAACGGCGGCTGCAACGAAATATGATGCCACGAAGTCTTATACGTGTGGCGTGGCGACAAAACGCAGCAAAGCTGTGGTTTCCGTGGAGGCTTACGACGGCACAGGCTATCTGGTGGACTCCGGCGTGGCGTTTCCTGACAGCCATGCTAGCCTTTTTCTGAGTCCCAATGCTGTAAATATTGCCCTGTCACCCAATGAAGACTTCCAGGTGGCAGCCTATGAGCAGAATCTGCGCTCGCATCGCCCGTTATTTGAGGTCAGAAAGGAGGCTCCGGATACAGACACTTCTGCTGCTGTTTTTCGTTTGTACGGGGATGCGTTCCGAACCGGAGAA
Organism: Escherichia sp. WS1118; assembly: GCF_046487695.1. Classification (NCBI taxonomy): domain Bacteria; kingdom Pseudomonadati; phylum Pseudomonadota; class Gammaproteobacteria; order Enterobacterales; family Enterobacteriaceae; genus Escherichia; species Escherichia sp. WS1118. The sequence continues at coordinate 9,679 of NZ_JBJQIZ010000026.1, forward strand.
TACACAGGCCGCTTCGTTCAGTGGAAACACCGACTGAACACCGTGCACGATTGTCTGGAAATACGCGCTGACGTGGATTTGTTGAGCGGTGGCGGGATTAACCTTTACTCAATGAACGATACTCAGTCGGCGGGGCGCACAAGGCTTTATTGTACCGATGGCAGTGAGACCTGGTCTGTATTATTGAGTCCGGTCTCGCCGGCATTTCATCCCGACCAGGACAAGGCAATGAATCTGGGGTCATCGCCAAATCGCTGGAATGTGGCATACCTGCAGGGCGTGAATATTAAATCGGATGACGAAACCCAGAAGCGCATGGCCATCAGCACCACGCTGAAGGCGGGAGCTTTCCAGGTATCAACAGCCGGGAATCTGGGTATTTATGACGATTCTGCTGACGCTTATGTAATTGCAGCCCGTAGTGACGGCACTGCATTCATGCAGATGGATACAGATATTAACGGTGCATTCCGGCCATCGGTTAACAATACCAGCGACCTGGGTGCGCCCAACAAAGCGTTCCGGAGCGTGTATCTCTGCAACTCGCCGACCGTTGTGTCGGATGCGACGTTAAAGGATACACCGCGCGATGCGACGGCAGCCGAAAACGCGGCATTTGCAGAAATAGCACGGCTTCCGGGCGTGTGGCGCTGGTTACAGAGAATTGAGGAGGAGGGCGAGGACGCGCGTCTGCACGCCGGGCCGACAGTCCAGGCCGCGATAGCGGTGATGGAGAAACACGGTCTGGACTGGCGGAAATACAGCGCATTTTGTCTGGATTCGTGGGAAGCGGAGGAGGCACAGTACGAAGATATACCGGAAGAGTATGAAGATATTCCGGTTCAGCCAGCGATTTATTCGGATGAAGGGGAGCTGTTGAGCGGGACAACTCGTGTGCTTACCCGACAGGCGGAAAGGGTTCTTGTTCGCCCTGCAACCGAAGCAGGAAGCCGTTATCGCTTCCGGAAAGAGGAGCTTCTCTGGTGGTGTCTACGTGCTGTTGTCAGCCAGGTGGATTTGTTAATGGAACGCTTTGTTGACTTAAATCGTCGTTTGATGAAGTTGGAGACTTCAGAATAAACAAGCCTTAATGAGTATCTGCTTAAAATAGTGTTATCTACAGATCAAACTTTAGTTGATACGAGTCACTGTCCTCCCCGTAACAACTGGAGTTAAAAGATGTGATGGCATATAAATATAACATCAAATAATTATTTTTTTTTGCCCCTCACCCTTAATTTAGGGTGAGGGGCGTCAGATACAAAGTTAGGAGTATCTGTAGTTAAGTGTTTTTATATTTTTTCGCAAAAAGAAGAATAATCTCCACAGATTAAGCAACTGACAAGCTCTCTTTGTGCGGGATATATTTGGGACTCATTTACAAGCCCTGTATATGGTAAGAGTGATTTATGTATCAAGTTAAAAACGTGAGACTTCTCATTAGTTGTTAAACTTTTTTTGGATAATATGGATGCCAAGTGCTCAACGCAAATAACCAGCCATGCATTAAACATTTTTACTATTTCTGCTTCATTTTTATTGCTTGATAAGATATAAATCAAACCTGTTTGTAATACCAAGGCTCTTTGTTTAATGGAGAAAGATGTTTTAGATAGATGTGGTTCTTCATGGCGATTCAGAGAGTAGTAGCCCTTTCTTGCCAGTATAGATATCGTATTAGCTACAGTTAGGCTCTGGCAAGAAAAAAGCATATCCTCATAGACTGAAATTGATGGGTTAAATAAGATGTTGTTATTGATTAGCAACTCTCTTTTAAAGAACTTGAAGATTTTTAATGATCTAAAAAGATGGTTTTTTATAATATCTGCTTTATTCGTGTCTGCCTTAAATGGGCGTACAGGAACCCCTCTCCCTGTAGAGGAAACCTGCTTGAAATATACAATGTCACTATTGTTTTTATAAGCTATCTGAATACCATCGGACAGTAAGTCAGAGTGAATGGAATCATCAGAGTCTAAGAAAAACACATAGCGACCTTTTGCGGATTTTATTCCCTCATTTCGCGGCGCTGATGCATTCCCTGAACCAACTGCTCTACGGATAATACGATAATTTATTTCTCTCGAAATGTTATATTCAATGGCGGCAATGCTCCTGTCAGTGGAACAGTCATCAATGAAAATAACTTCAAAACAATTTTTATCTATAGTCTGATTGTTTAAAGATTTAATGCATTCGAGAATAAGGGTTTCTCGGTTGTGAACCGGAATAACAACTGAGACATCAAAGGGATAAATAGAATTAATTTCATTAATTACCGTTGTGATTTTTAGAAGAGAAGTATGCAGGGCTGTTGTTAAAACAGCAGAAGATGAAATGTTTTCTTTTTTAGTGTTGCCTTTTATAGTATAATAAGGGCAATTATTTCGTAGTACAAAATCCACATTCACACCTGGCTGGCTGGCTGGCTGGCTGGCTGGCTGGCTGGCTGGCTGGCTGGCTGGCTGGCTGGCTGGCTGGCTGGCTGGCTGGCTGGCTGGCTGGCTGGCTGGCTGGCTGGCTG
>NZ_JBJQIZ010000027.1:0-6846 GCF_046487695.1 Escherichia sp. WS1118
CTTCACGGCGATCTATGCGGCTTCTATAACAACGTGGAACGGGTGGGCATGGATTGCAGGCGCTGCCCTCTACTTGCTCTGCCTGCCGGCGCTGCGTCGCGGGCTTTGGAGAAATTCTTCAAATTCCCGTTGCACATAGCCCGGCAATTCCTTTCCCTGCTCTGCCATAAGCGCAGCGAATGCCGGGTAATACTCGTCAACGATCTGATAGAGAAGGGTTTGCTCGGGTCGGTGGCTCTGGTAACGACCAGTATCCCGATCCCGGCTGGCCGTCCTGGCCGCCACATGAGGCATGTTCCGCGTCCTTGCAATACTGTGTTTACATACAGTCTATCGCTTAGCGGAAAGTTCTTTTACCCTCAGCCGAAATGCCTGCCGTTGCTAGACATTGCCAGCCAGTGCCCGTCACTCCGCGGTCTTCACTGCGTGATCGAGTTGATCGACACCCGCCGTGACACGCTCCATGAAGTGCCTGCCTGCGTCTGTTAGCCGAACGCCCCGCGCATGGCGCTCAAATAGCAGGACACCAAGGTTATCCTCCAGCGCTTTCACACGCGCGCTGACGCTCGACTGGCTGATACCAAGTGCCTTGGCCGCATGCCGAAAATTCAGATGCTCGGCGACGGCGATGAACTGAACAAGGGAAATGAGCGGTATCCTGCCAGACAGGATACCGACATTCACGAGGTTTCGATGGTTAGTGCGCCGCATCGGAGCGGGCCTGCTACCAGTCGTCGGTTAGACGACTGGCGACTTCTCGGTGGCAGCCCCACGGAGCCGAAGGAGCACCAGCCCCAACGAAACCAGTACCGCCATCGCCGTGGCGTAACAGATCACGGGCCACGCTGTGTCACCGTTTAAAAGTGCCACCGCCAATGTCCCGACAATGCTGACTATCAGGCTTTGAACGCAGAAGTAGAACGCGACCGCTGATCCCGCGATGTCGTCGAACTCTGCCAAAGCGCCGTTCGCGGTAACGGACACCGTGAAGACAATACCGACCGCGACAACCCACATCGGTAGGATGAAGGTGAGGAATGACGGCGAGCCGTAAAGTTCGCCGATCCCCAACAGGACCGCTCCGCAAACAAGCAACGCCATCCCACGCGCCACGCATCCTGCGATGCCCCATCTGGCGACAAAGGACTTCGCGAAACGGGTTGTCACGATCATTACAAGCGCGACAGTGGCGAAGGCAAAGCTGAATCCGATCTCGGAATATTCCGCTTGGCCTATGAGCACACGGGTAGCCGTCGAGAAGAAGACGAAGTAGGTGCCCATACCGGCGCTAAAGCCGACAGTGTAAACCCAAAAAGCCGGACTCGCGAAGATCGGCAAGACAGATCGGCGCGTCTTGACTTGATCCAGAGGGCGGGTTTCGTGCCACCTGAAACCCGCATTTAGGAGTGCGAGCATCGCCAGTATAGCCAAAGTAATGAATATCGCCTGCCATCCCAAGAACTCGCCGATCAATGCTCCGGCGATAGGGCCGAGCGCAGGCACGAACGCCAGCATCGAACTGAAAAGGCCGTAGATGACGACACCCTCAGGACGGTTGGCATAAACGTCGCGAACCGTCGCGAACGTCGCCACCAGCATGGCCGACGCGCCCACTGCTTGAAGTAGACGGAAAGCGACAAAGGCCGGTGCAGTTGAAGACCAAGCTGCTCCCAGAGACGCAATGACGAAAGCCGTTGCGCCCGCAAGTAGAATTGGCCGTCGCCCGATTCTGTCTGAGAGCGGACCAAAAATCACCTGGCCCACGCCGAGCATCACCATATAGAGGCTCAACGTGAGTTGGATCATAGCGGGCGTCGTGTTCAGGATGCCGGGCATCGCTGGAACGACAGGGAGATAAATATCCATCGCCAGTGAAGCGAGGATGTCGAAAGGAGCCATCAGCAGCAGTGCTGCCGGCAGCGTATAGGCCCACGCGGGGCGTGTGGTGGTCATGACGAATCAACCCTCGATTAAGGAATACCGGGCGACGTCTGCTCGTCAGCAATCAGATGAGACTAGCCTTACAGAGCGCCGCAACAACAATACTGGTTGTTGCGGCTTACTTGTCTGCTGACTTGGAATTTCCCATCTGATTACTCCACGCTTACGAATATGAATTGCTACATTTTATCCGATTATCTTTTGCTTCGCAATGCGGCATGGGCGCACTCAGCGTTCCAGCCCCCTCTGCCGCCCTAACTGCCACGACACCGACCCGCCCTGCACGATGCCCATAACCTCGCGGCCGAGTTGGCGGTCGATGATCGGCCGCCACGGGACAAGGGTGAACTCATGGGATTTCTCGACCACGGCGAACTTGCCGCTCGATAGATGCACGGTTCCGGTAAACTTGCCGCTGACGCTCTCGCCGTCCGTGGCGGCGCGGAACGGCAGGCCCTTACTCAAAGCCATATCCGATCCGACGCCGGCTACCTCGCGCTCCCGCAGGATGGCGAGAAGGTTGCGCCGGTAGAAGACGCGGCTGTCCCGGCTGCGGGTGGCGTCGCCCTGTTCGATATGGTGCTCGCGGCGCTGGTCCATGGCTTCGCGGACTTGTTGCCCGAAGCCGGTTGGCGCAAGGTCGGCCGTCTCGCCGTGGATCAGCCGCCGGTCCAGCCAGGTCGCGCCGTCCGATCCGATCTGTTTGTTCAGATCGACCGGGGAAAGGACGCGAACGCTGGCCTGACTGTCTCGGCCGGCGTCATGGGCGGCGGCACGGCTGACCAGATCATCGGGGATGCGCCATTGGTCGGCGTCGATCCGCTCGACGATACCGGCCCGGCGTAGCGCCTCCAGCCGGCGCACATGGGCATCGACATAGCCCTCATAGTCGCCGCCTGGAACGCGGCACGTATAGGAAGAATAAACGCCCTTTTCACCCAAGTCCAACAGCTTTGGACCGCAGTTGACTCTTTCGACACCCCTGCGATGCAACCCAATCCGGCTGACGGGGAGCCAGCAACGCTGAAAATTTACCCTCCTCTTTCCCACTAGCGGCTCCTTTTCCGACAACCAGCACGGCGGATCCCTGCCGCGGCGCTGTGAACGCAGCATTTTGATTGGTATCGTTGGCCTTCAGGCTCGTCAGTCAAACAGACCCAGGAGCAGCTCAGCCGGTGGCGCCCGGCTTTCGGGTAACGCCCTGGTCCCGCTGGTTTCGGCTTTGTGCTTCAGGTGATCAAGGATCTGCTTGATCACTATAGGGTCTTCAATGCAGGCGATGACTTTCATGGCGCCGCCGCAGCCGCTGCAGGTCTCGATGTCGATATTGAAAACACGCTTGAGCCGTTGCGCCCATGTCATCGACGCTCGCCGTTGTGCTGGTGTTGCCGGTTCATCAGCCACCCTGACCTTGTTGCCCCTGCCCCGTTTTGCCGGCGTGACCAACGCCCGGTGCCGACTGTTGGGTGCGAACACCCCGTGGAAGCGGGTTAGGTTGACTCTGGGCTTCGGTACCAGGGCGGCCAGCCTTGCAATGAAATCCAATGGTTCGAAAATGACGTGCGTGGTGCCGTCCCGGTACGGCGTCTTGAGCTGGTAGCGCACGTTGCCGCCTCGTGTTAACGACAGCCGCTTCTCGGATACCGCCGGGCGGCTGATGTACCGGCACAGCCGTTCGAGCTTCTTGCGTTCATCGGCCCTGGCCGCCACGCCGGCGTGCAGGCTGGACCCGGCTACCTTGCCAATCCCGTCACCGAACGGATCACCACTGGTCGGCAGAGTTTGCAAAGTGAACACCTTTCGCCCCGCCTGTGAACCGACAGCGATACGGTAAGTGATCGAGTGCCCCAGCAGGGGTGTCATCGGGTCGTCATCCACCGCATCCGAGGCCAGATAGCTGTTTTCGACATCCCGTTCCAGCAGGCCTTGCCGTTCCAGATAGCGACCCACCCGGTGGGCGATGGTGTGCGTCAGCTGGGTGAGCTCTGGGCTGGTCGGCGCCTTGACCCAGCGGAAACGCGCTGAGCCGTGGGATTGCTCGACATACACACCGTCGAGAAACAGCATGTGGAAGTGAACATTCAGATTGAGCGCCGATCCAAAACGCTGGATCAGGGTGACCGCGCCCGTCTTGGCCACTTGGTGGGTATGGCCCGCTTTCTTGACCAGGTGCGTGGCAATGACGCGGTAAACGATGCCCAGCACCCACCCCATGATCTCGGGCCGGCTGGCAAACAGGAAACGCAGCTGAAACGGGAAGCTCAACACCCACTGACGCATGGGTTGTTCAGGCAGTACTTCATCAACCAGCAAGGCGGCACTTTCGGCCATCCGCCGCGCCCCACAGCTCGGGCAGAAACCGCGACGCTTACAGCTGAAAGCGACCAGGTGCTCGGCGTGGCAAGACTCGCAGCGAACCCGTAGAAAGCCATGCTCCAGCCGCCCGCATTGGAGAAATTCTTCAAATTCCCGTTGCACATAGCCCGGCAATTCCTTTCCCTGCTCTGCCATAAGCGCAGCGAATGCCGGGTAATACTCGTCAACGATCTGATAGAGAAGGGTTTGCTCGGGTCGGTGGCTCTGGTAACGACCAGTATCCCGATCCCGGCTGGCCGTCCTGGCCGCCACATGAGGCATGTTCCGCGTCCTTGCAATACTGTGTTTACATACAGTCTATCGCTTAGCGGAAAGTTCTTTTACCCTCAGCCGAAATGCCTGCCGTTGCTAGACATTGCCAGCCAGTGCCCGTCACTCCCACTCGATTGTAAACAAGCACACAAAACCCTTTAGTGACAACAATTTGCAAGAACTATCAGGCTCAGTGCCATGAAAAATACCATGACCAGATCATGAGGTTGAACACGGCTTGCGCCGGCAGCGTTCACGCTCCTGGTCGGCGATCTCGCCCGGCTGCAATGCTAGCTCAGCATCGGTCATGCGCTCCAGCACGTCGCGTAGGCGGATGGTGCAAGGAATGGGCGGCAGCTCGAACTCATAGCCGCCGGCGATCATTTCGGCCGCAATCTCCTCGGTGATGAAAAACGGCTCGTCGTCTTGGTTCGGCTTCTTCATGCCCTTTCCTCCTGGCGCTCATCCTGGCCGACAGCGGCCAGGGCATCGGCTTCCGTCAATGCGTCCTCCACGAACGCGCCGTGCTGCTTCGCTTCGGCCTGGCTGACCTCGGCCCATATCCGTTTCACCTGGGCCGCACTGTACCCGGCCAGCTCGGCGGTCTTGTTGATGCTGTAGCCGGACTTGCGCAGCGCGACAACTTGGGCGCGGCGCTTCGGATCAGCACGGCGGCCCTTGTACCGCCCGGCCTGGCGGGCCAACTCAATGCCTTGGCGCTGGCGTTCGCGCCTGTCCTCGTAGTCGTCGCGGGCCATCTGCAAGGCCAGGCGAAAAAGCATGATCTGCACGGCTTCCAGCACGATCTTGGCGACGCCCTGGGCCTCGGCCGCCAGGTCGGATAGATCGACCACGCCAGGGACGGCCAGGCGTGCGCCTTTGGCCTGTATCGAGGCCACCAGGCGCTCGGCCTCGGGCAAAGGTAGGCGGCTGATGCGGTCGATCTTCTCGGCAATGACCACCTCGCCGGGCTGTAGGTCGCCGATCATGCGCAGCAGCTCAGGCCGGTCGGCGCGTGCGCCGGATGCCTTCTCACGGTAGATGCCGGCGACGTAGTAGCCGGCGGCCTTCGCGGCCGTAGTGATCGCCTCTTGGCGTTCCAAGTCCTGCGCGTCGGTGCTGACGCGCAGATAGACCCGCGCCACCATCGGCGCGGCTACTGGCTTCGTCCTGCGCATACTTGCGGGCTCCTTTGGGCATACGCAAAGTGTCCGGTCATGCTACCCCCGGCCAAAAAGGCCGTCATGCGATTTATCTTGGCCGGGTCGTTATTGGCGGGTCTAAATGGCCGCTCCGTGGATCTCATCGCCAGAAATGGCGATGCGAGATCCAGGGCAGGGCGGCCGCCATCGTCAGACCTGGCGATGGTCGACGCCGGCGCGCATCGTCGGATGTGGCGATGCGAGCTCGAGGTCGGTGGCCACCGCCGGCGACCTGGTGCCATCGTCGGCAATGGCGATGCTGCAGCTCGACGTGCGCGGCCTGGTCGTCTCGGCATCGTCGGATGCGGCGATGCTCGAGCGAGGCGAAAAAAAACCGCCTCGGGGTGTCCGAGGCGGCAAGTCTGCATGCGGTTCAGGGAGGAAGAAACCGCGCCGGCGATCAGGGAGGAAAACCGCGCGGCCTGATGTGCAGCTCGGCCACTTTAGCCGGATTTTTCGACTTATCCGATGCGAGCGGCCCGCCGTGGGCGCTGCTCGATCTGCTGTTGCTTTTTCTCGACGTGCTTCTGCTCCTGGTGCTGCTGCTCGTCGCGCGGCACTGTTGCAAAGTTAGCGATGAGGCAGCCTTTTGTCTTATTCAAAGGCCTTACATTTCAAAAACTCTGCTTACCAGGCGCATTTCGCCCAGGGGATCACCATAATAAAATGCTGAGGCCTGGCCTTTGCGTAGTGCACGCATCACCTCAATACCTTTGATGGTGGCGTAAGCCGTCTTCATGGATTTAAATCCCAGCGTGGCGCCGATTATCCGTTTCAGTTTGCCATGATCGCATTCAATCACGTTGTTCCGGTACTTAATCTGTCGGTGTTCAACGTCAGACGGGCACCGGCCTTCGCGTTTGAGCAGAGCAAGCGCGCGACCATAGGCGGGCGCTTTATCCGTGTTGATGAATCGCGGGATCTGCCACTTCTTCACGTTGTTGAGGATTTTACCCAGAAACCGGTATGCAGCTTTGCTGTTACGACGGGAGGAGAGATAAAAATCGACAGTGCGGCCCCGGCTGTCGACGGCCCGGTACAGATACGCCCAGCGGCCATTGACCTTCACGTAGGT
>NZ_JBJQIZ010000028.1:0-5490 GCF_046487695.1 Escherichia sp. WS1118
CACAGAATGATGTCACGCTGAAAATGCCGGCCTTTGAATGGGTTCATGTGCAGCTCCATCAGCAAAAGGGGATGATAAGTTTATCACCACCGACTATTTGCAACAGTGCCCGTTCTCATAATGCGATACACCCGCTTTGCATTAACCACAGGCAGGCCGTCCCGCTCCGACTCCCGTCGCAGCAGCGCCCACACACGGCGATAACCATACGTCGGCAGGTCAGCCACCGCCATGTTTATCCGGGACAATACGGTGGTATCGTCAGAACGGGGCTGCCGTCTGCGATCCTGTCAGTCAGATGGCCGGTGAACCCGAATGCTCAACTGCGCACGCGACACGCTAAGACTTCTGCAAACGTCGCTTATTCGTCGTTCCCAGGCAACGAGGGCGCATGCGCAATCCATTTTTTTGCCCGGCCGAACTCCACGGCCTCTTTGAGTATCTCGGCTTCCATCGTCTTTTTGCCCAGAAGGCGCTGGAGTTCGCGAATTTGCTTATTGGCGGCAGCGAGTTCGGAGGCCGGCACCACTTCCTCGCCCGATGCAACAGCCGTCAGTGAACCGTCTTAATATTGCTTGCGCCATTTGAATATCTGGTTTGCATTGATGCCATGCAGGCGCGCGACATGAGACACGGTCATACCGGGCTCCATAGTCTGCTGAATAATGGCAATTTTTTCCTGCGGTGTACGACGCCGACGCCGCTCAGGTCCTGATAACACTTCAACCATCTTATCGTTCTGACTGGTATTAAACATAGTTCCAAGACTACCTCTTATTTTAAGAGAGTCGAAGTGTCTGGTGATCTATGGGGCCAGTCTAGCCCTCTTCCAAGTGTAGGGAGATATAGTCAAAGTTTGCTTCTCCGCCGATGAGTCCGCCCTGCGTCGGATAGTCCGATTTTTTACCGGCGAAGCACGGCTCTCCTAACCCTATCTAAAGCGAATAACTTTTTTCAACAGGGCCGCGTGCCAATGCAAGAGCGATAGGCGCTCTACGCGCCAATTTGACCACTTAAAACAGGTAAATTGAGGGGTTGTAATGTGTTGATGTAACAGGCTTTTATTTTAATGTCTTGGCATATGTATAATGGTAGTCTAGCCCTCCTTTCAACAAGGAGTACTCATGGAAACCTACAATCATACATATCGGCACCACAACTTTTCACATAAAGACTTAAGTGATCTCACCTTCACCGCTTGCACATTCATTCGCAGCGACTTTCGACGTGCTAACTTGCGTGATACGACATTCGTCAACTGCAAGTTCATTGAACAGGGTGATATCGAAGGCTGCCACTTTGATGTCGCAGATCTTCGTGATGCAAGTTTCCAACAATGCCAACTTGCGATGGCAAACTTCAGTAATGCCAATTGCTACGGTATAGAGTTCCGTGCGTGTGATTTAAAAGGTGCCAACTTTTCCCGAACAAACTTTGCCCATCAAGTGAGTAATCGTATGTACTTTTGCTCAGCATTTATTTCTGGATGTAATCTTTCCTATGCCAATATGGAGAGGGTTTGTTTAGAAAAATGTGAGTTGTTTGAAAATCGCTGGATAGGAACGAACCTAGCGGGTGCATCACTGAAAGAGTCAGACTTAAGTCGAGGTGTTTTTTCCGAAGATGTCTGGGGGCAATTTAGCCTACAGGGTGCCAATTTATGCCACGCCGAACTCGACGGTTTAGATCCCCGCAAAGTCGATACATCAGGTATCAAAATTGCAGCCTGGCAGCAAGAACTGATTCTCGAAGCACTGGGTATTGTTGTTTATCCTGACTAATTGCTTTGATGTGTGATTTTAAACGCTCAAATTTATAAAACGAATAATATTGTCAACCTTGCAATAATAGACATAGGGACAACCATGTATAAATTTTTACCCTCAGGCGTCTTCACAATAGAGCCATATAGCAGTGGGTCACTTAGTGGGCTTAATTTTTCCATTAAAGATAATATTAATATTGCTCAGTATAAAACATCATATGGTAGCCCATCTTGGCAAGTAAACATAAGGCTGCCATTTATAAGGCACTGTTGCAAAAATGTGGAGGTGATAGGGGTACTACGCCGGAACCCCAGATTTTTCCGTCCGTTCAAATTATCCACGGTTGAGCAGCTTGATCCCGTCCGCCCGCAGTTGACCAACAGGGGAAATATGCCTGTACAAAGTTTGCCGGGTTATCCCAAGTTCCTGGCATAGCGTACTGACCTTTGTTTCTGATTGTCCCATTGATGCCATTGCCAGTCGCAGTTTGACTGGCGTCATTTTATAAGGTCGGCCGCCGTTCCGCCCACGGGCTCTTGCTGATGCCAGACCTGCAGTCGTTCTTTCAGCAATCAGTTCGCGCTCAAACTCCGCCAGTGCGGCAAAGATACCGAAGACAAGCTTGCCAGCGGCCGTTGTTGTGTCGATAGTCGCCCCGTGACCGGTCAGCACTTTCAGACCGGTCCCCCTCGCGGTCAGGTCGTGCACTGTATTAATGAGATGACGAAGATCACGACCGAGGCGGTCCAGCTTCCATACGACCGAGAGCATAAAAAATATTGGGGCAGCGTGAGCTATGCTGCCATCGCTGGTCCCTTCCCGTCACTTTGAAAACCCGGATACCAGCAGACAAATTTATCCTGCAGTTCGTTATTCAAAACGGCGGTCCGGGTCTGTAACAAATAATGAGCCCCTTTTCTGCTCCACTGCATCTGCTGCTTTTTGGCCATTCGTCTGGCGATCACTTCATTGATCGTGGATTCCACAAACGCGGTTGATACCGGCTCTCCGTACCGACGCATTTCGCCGTAGTTTGGGATCATCATCTTATTATTCCGGATGTAGGTATACATTTCATCCAGATGTTTTTGCAGGGATTTCAGGCTAGGATAGCTGAGTTCAGGGTCATCGCAATACATAACGCAATTATCAATATGTTCCAGCGCAGCGACAACATTGCCATGCCAGAGATATCGTTTAATGCTTTCCAGCAGTGCCAGAACTTTACTCCCCGCCTCTGGATCTGATACCAGCAGTCCCCGGGCATATTGCATGAGCACCTTCAGCCTCATGGTGATATGAAACCAGTCCAGCACATGCGTTGACTCAGGGTACATACCGAACTGGAGGTCCCTGAGATTATCCGCGCCGTCGGACAGAAAAAATATCTGCTGGTTGGCCTGCATTCCCTGCGCTGAAAGGTGGGTCATGAGCCTGCGTTCCGGATGACAGTCATCCTTCTGAACAAAACCGAAGCGGCGGGTGTCAGCAGGCGCACCAACGGAAAAAGACTTCCCGGCAATAATTTCAAAATTACGCTTTTTGTCATCCCGATCGCGAACATAACCACCATCTATACCCACCACAAGCGGTTTTCCTGGCCTGGGCAGGTTCCCCCAGTCGCGGGGGCAGCCGGAAAGAAAACCTGAATGAGCTTCAGCCTCAGCGTCAAGACGCTGCGCCACCTGGCATAAATGATTCCTCACCGTTGAGGCATTCAGGCTGTGGCCCACCGGCAGAATATCTTTCAGCAGACGAGTCGTCATTTCATAGGAGATCATCGAGGCCCAGCGGGTTTCAATATATTTCAGTGCCGGGTGAGAATAATCGCCGGCCCAGTCGCTGAGCAAACTGACTGTCTTTGTATCACTCTCTTCACAACGGCACCGGTACACCCGAAGCCCGGATACCGGAATAACGCCAAACAGCGTCCGGTACCGTATTTTCTGTTTGCCTTTGATTCTGCGCGCAGCAAGGCAGTGAGGGCACCGGATATGGTGTTGAGTATATTCGTCTGCCTGCAGCTGGACCACCGACTGCTGGACCGTATTCAGCAACAGCTTGGATTCTGACACCGATAATCCGATGTCGTTCCGGGTCTCCCCTGATTTCTGGATTGTCATCAGTTCCTCCGTTCGACTGGAGCCTGATTCATCGGTGATGACTATCTGGAGCGTCAGTTGCATCATTGCCTCCTGCTGTGGTGGATGACTATCTCCCGGCTACTGGTTGTTCATCTGGTGACGAAGCTTATAATATGTGGAAACGCCAAGGCCCGCATGGTCGCAGGCGATCCTGAGCCTGACCCCTCTGCTTCTGAGTGCGTCAATTTCCTGGATCTTTTTGATATCGGCGCCGGGGCGCCCTGTTTTTTCACCCCGTGCTTTTTTCGCGGCGATGCCGTCGGCCTGCCTTTCCTTCAGTAAGGCTCGTTCAAACTGGCTGAATGCCGACATCATGTGCAGCTGCAGTTCCTGCATCGGATTGTTTGTGCCGGCGCTGAACGTCAGCTGCTCTTTCAGAAAAATAAGGGTAACGCCCTGGTCACGAAGCCGGGTGGTGACAGCGCACATATCCGACATATTCCGGCAAAGGCGATCGATGGAATGAACCAGAAGCGTATCACCAGGGCGTAATTGCCCCAGGAGTTCCTGTAACCCCGGGCGGTTTGTGTCCTTCGCGCTGGCATGCTCAACACAAATTTTATCAGGCTGAAAACCCGCCTTTGACAATGCCTCTTCCTGACGGGCCGTATTCTGATCGGCCGAGCTTACCCTGATGTAGGCATATTGCACGCAAAACCTCCGGAAGGTCTTTAAACATCATAGAGATTTAAAGAATAATCCATAAACACTGATTTAGGGAGGTTTATAGACATTTTTTCGGGGATCTGAGAGGCATGCTGAAAACGTATACCTTTATAGACATCAGTCAGCGACGACGGCCCAGCCAGATAACTTCAGGCTCCAGTACCGGAGATGCAAGGTCGAGCCTGCTCAGTTGCCGGTTGATTTTGTGGCGGTTGAACCTGACAGCATCCAGGTCGTCAGCAAAAGGGCGGATCTCGCCGACCGTTGTTTCATCATCCGCATTAACGATAGCTTCAAGAAACGCCAGGGTTTTATCGAACTCATCCGCAGCTGTGGCTCCGGGCATACCATGGCCGCTTATACAAAACGGCGCTTTCAGCGTAGAGTTTTCATAAATGGCCTCAACACGAATGTCATGAAGCCAGTGCTCAAAGAAATTGTATTCATAGGTAAAGCGATCGCCAGCATCAAAAGCAAAATCATCAATCACGACCCGGAACGGATTATCGACAAAACCGATGCCTCCTTCGTAGGAGATACCGTAATCTTTGCCATAAATGTGAAATTGATGGAGATGGTCGTCCCCCCAGCCCTGCACTATCTGGAAAATGAAGTGAAGCGCGGCCAGTGACGTGTCGGCAGCAATTCTCAGCCGACGCCAGACCATCGGACTGACTCCATGAACTGCTATTTTGATGACGTAGATCTTCATAGTCAGCAGGTATTGTTATGAAATGATGGTGGTTATTTTAACCCCTGTAGATGGCATCATTCGATGGCTGCCCCGAGGTTTTTCATGCTCTCCTATCTCATCTGCGCAAGGCAGAACGTGAAGACGGCCGCCCTGGACCTCGCCCGCGAGCGCCAGGCGCACGAGGCCGGCGCGCGGACCCGCGCCACGGCCCACGAGCGGA
>NZ_JBJQIZ010000029.1:0-5171 GCF_046487695.1 Escherichia sp. WS1118
ACCTACGTGAAGGTCAATGGCCGCTGGGCGTATCTGTACCGGGCCGTCGACAGCCGGGGCCGCACTGTCGATTTTTATCTCTCCTCCCGTCGTAACAGCAAAGCTGCATACGGGGTCTGACGCTCAGTGGAACGAAAACTCACGTTAAGGGATTTTGGTCATGAGATTATCAAAAAGGATCTTCACCTAGATCCTTTTAAATTAAAAATGAAGTTTTAAATCAATCTAAAGTATATATGAGTAAACTTGGTCTGACAGTTACCAATGCTTAATCAGTGAGGCACCTATCTCAGCGATCTGTCTATTTCGTTCATCCATAGTTGCCTGACTCCCCGTCGTGTAGATAACTACGATACGGGAGGGCTTACCATCTGGCCCCAGTGCTGCAATGATACCGCGAGACCCACGCTCACCGGCTCCAGATTTATCAGCAATAAACCAGCCAGCCGGAAGGGCCGAGCGCAGAAGTGGTCCTGCAACTTTATCCGCCTCCATCCAGTCTATTAATTGTTGCCGGGAAGCTAGAGTAAGTAGTTCGCCAGTTAATAGTTTGCGCAACGTTGTTGCCATTGCTGCAGGCGTCGTGGTGTCACGCTCGTCGTTTGGTATGGCTTCATTCAGCTCCGGTTCCCAACGATCAAGGCGAGTTACATGATCCCCCATGTTGTGCAAAAAAGCGGTTAGCTCCTTCGGTCCTCCGATCGTTGTCAGAAGTAAGTTGGCCGCAGTGTTATCACTCATGGTTATGGCAGCACTGCATAATTCTCTTACTGTCATGCCATCCGTAAGATGCTTTTCTGTGACTGGTGAGTACTCAACCAAGTCATTCTGAGAATAGTGTATGCGGCGACCGAGTTGCTCTTGCCCGGCGTCAACACGGGATAATACCGCACCACATAGCAGAACTTTAAAAGTGCTCATCATTGGAAAACGTTCTTCGGGGCGAAAACTCTCAAGGATCTTACCGCTGTTGAGATCCAGTTCGATGTAACCCACTCGTGCACCCAACTGATCTTCAGCATCTTTTACTTTCACCAGCGTTTCTGGGTGAGCAAAAACAGGAAGGCAAAATGCCGCAAAAAAGGGAATAAGGGCGACACGGAAATGTTGAATACTCATACTCTTCCTTTTTCAATATTATTGAAGCATTTATCAGGGTTATTGTCTCATGAGCGGATACATATTTGAATGTATTTAGAAAAATAAACAAATAGGGGTTCCGCGCACATTTCCCCGAAAAGTGCCACCTGACGTCTAAGAAACCATTATTATCATGACATTAACCTATAAAAATAGGCGTATCACGAGGCCCTTTCGTCTTCAAGAATTTTATAAACCGTGGAGCGGGCAATACTGAGCTGATGAGCAATTTCCGTTGCACCAGTGCCCTTCTGATGAAGCGTCAGCACGACGTTCCTGTCCACGGTACGCCTGCGGCCAAATTTGATTCCTTTCAGCTTTGCTTCCTGTCGGCCCTCATTCGTGCGCTCTAGGATCCTCCGGCGTTCAGCCTGTGCCACAGCCGACAGGATGGTGACCACCATTTGCCCCATATCACCGTCGGTACTGATCCCGTCATCAATGAACCGGACTGCCACGCCCTGAGCGTCAAATTCCTTTATCAGTTGGATCATATCGGCAGTGTCGCGGCCAAGACGGTCGAGCTTCTTAACCAGAATGACATCACCTTCCTCCACCTTCATCCTCAGCAAATCCAGCCCTTCCCGATCTGTTGAACTGCCGGATGCCTTATCGGTAAATATACGGTTTGCTTTCACACCTGCGTCTTTGAGTGCTCTGACCTGAAGATCAAGAGACTGCTGACTGGTTGAGACCCGAGCGTAACCAAAAAGTCGCATAAAAATGTACCTTAAATCGAATATCGGACAACTCATGTCTATTATTACAAATTTACGATTTAATAGACATATTAATGTAACAGTTTTACGATGTCCGATAATTTATAACATTTCGTACGGTTGGAAAAATGTTACTAAATGCCCGTCAGGCAGGGAGGCCGATATGCCCGTTGACTTTCTGACCACTGAGCAGACTGAAAGCTATGGCAGATTCACCGGTGAACCGGATGAGCTTCAGCTGGCACGATATTTTCACCTTGATGAAGCAGACAAGGAATTTATCGGAAAAAGCAGAGGTGATCACAACCGTCTGGGCATTGCCCTGCAAATTGGATGTGTCCGTTTTCTGGGCACCTTCCTCACCGATATGAATCATATTCCTTCCGGCGTCCGGCATTTTACCGCCAGACAGCTCGGGATTCGTGATATCACCGTTCTTGCAGAATACGGTCAGAGGGAAAATACCCGCCGTGAGCATGCAGCGCTGATACGTCAGCACTATCAGTATCGTGAATTTGCCTGGCCCTGGACATTTCGCCTTACCCGTCTTTTATATACCCGGAGCTGGATAAGCAACGAACGTCCTGGCCTGCTTTTCGATCTGGCGACAGGGTGGCTTATGCAACATCGTATTATTCTCCCCGGAGCCACTACGCTGACCCGGTTGATTTCAGAGGTAAGGGAAAAGGCGACGTTGCGCCTGTGGAACAAACTGGCACTGATACCGTCAGCCGAACAGCGTTCACAGCTGGAGATGCTGCTGGGGCCAACTGATTGCAGCCGCCTGTCTTTACTGGAATCACTGAAAAAGGGCCCTGTGACCATCAGTGGTCCGGCGTTTAATGAAGCAATTGAACGCTGGAAAACTCTGAACGATTTTGGCCTGCATGCTGAAAACCTGAGTACACTCCCGGCTGTGCGCCTGAAAAATCTCGCACGTTATGCTGGTATGACTTCGGTGTTCAATATTGCCAGGATGTCACCGCAGAAAAGGATGGCGGTTCTGGTTGCCTTTGTCCTTGCATGGGAAACGCTGGCGCTGGATGATGCATTGGACGTTCTGGACGCCATGCTGGCCGTTATCATCCGTGACGCCAGAAAGATTGGGCAGAAAAAACGGCTCCGCTCGCTGAAGGATCTGGATAAATCTGCATTGGCGCTCGCCAGCGCATGTTCGTACCTGCTGAAAGAAGAAACACCGGACGAATCGATTCGTGCTGAGGTGTTCAGCTACATCC
Source organism: Escherichia sp. WS1118 (assembly GCF_046487695.1). Classification (NCBI taxonomy): domain Bacteria; kingdom Pseudomonadati; phylum Pseudomonadota; class Gammaproteobacteria; order Enterobacterales; family Enterobacteriaceae; genus Escherichia; species Escherichia sp. WS1118. The sequence continues at coordinate 3,098 of NZ_JBJQIZ010000029.1, forward strand.
CAAGGCAAAAGCTGGCTGAAATCATCACGCTTGTCCGTGAAATTGCCCGGCCCTCAGACGATAATTTTCATGAAGAAATGGTGGAGCAGTACGGGCGCGTTCGTCGTTTCCTGCCCCATCTGCTGAATACCGTTAAATTTTCATCCGCACCTGCCGGGGTTACCACTCTGAATGCCTGTGACTACCTCAGCCGGGAGTTCAGCTCACGGCGGCAGTTTTTTGACGACGCACCAACGGAAATTATCAGTCGGTCATGGAAACGGCTGGTGATTAACAAGGAAAAACATATCACCCGCAGGGGATACACGCTCTGCTTTCTCAGTAAACTGCAGGATAGTCTGAGGCGGAGGGATGTCTACGTTACCGGCAGTAACCGGTGGGGAGATCCTCGTGCAAGATTACTACAGGGTGCTGACTGGCAGGCAAACCGGATTAAGGTTTATCGTTCTTTGGGGCACCCGACAGACCCGCAGGAAGCAATAAAATCTCTGGGTCATCAGCTTGATAGTCGTTACAGACAGGTTGCTGCACGTCTTTGCGAAAATGAGGCTGTCGAACTCGATGTTTCTGGCCCGAAGCCCCGGTTGACAATTTCTCCCCTCGCCAGTCTTGATGAGCCGGACAGTCTGAAACGACTGAGCAAAATGATCAGTGATCTACTCCCTCCGGTGGATTTAACGGAGTTGCTGCTCGAAATTAACGCCCATACCGGATTTGCTGATGAGTTTTTCCATGCTAGTGAAGCCAGTGCCAGAGTTGATGATCTGCCCGTCAGCATCAGCGCCGTGCTGATGGCTGAAGCCTGCAATATCGGTCTGGAACCACTGATCAGATCAAATGTTCCTGCACTGACCCGACACCGGCTGAACTGGACAAAAGCGAACTATCTGCGGGCTGAAACTATCACCAGCGCTAATGCCAGACTGGTTGATTTTCAGGCAACGCTGCCACTGGCACAGATATGGGGTGGAGGAGAAGTGGCATCTGCAGATGGAATGCGCTTTGTTACGCCAGTCAGAACAATCAATGCCGGACCGAACCGCAAATACTTTGGTAATAACAGAGGGATCACCTGGTACAACTTTGTGTCCGATCAGTATTCCGGCTTTCATGGCATCGTTATACCGGGGACGCTGAGGGACTCTATCTTTGTGCTGGAAGGTCTTCTGGAACAGGAGACCGGGCTGAATCCAACCGAAATTATGACCGATACAGCAGGTGCCAGCGAACTTGTCTTTGGCCTTTTCTGGCTGCTGGGATACCAGTTTTCTCCACGCCTGGCTGATGCCGGTGCTTCGGTTTTCTGGCGAATGGACCATGATGCCGACTATGGCGTGCTGAATGATATTGCCAGAGGGCAATCAGATCCCCGAAAAATAGTCCTTCAGTGGGACGAAATGATCCGGACCGCTGGCTCCCTGAAGCTGGGCAAAGTACAGGTTTCAGTGCTGGTCCGTTCATTGCTGAAAAGTGAACGTCCTTCCGGACTGACTCAGGCAATCATTGAAGTGGGGCGCATCAACAAAACGCTGTATCTGCTTAATTATATTGATGATGAAGATTACCGCCGGCGCATTCTGACCCAGCTTAATCGGGGAGAAAGTCGCCATGCCGTTGCCAGAGCCATCTGTCACGGTCAAAAAGGTGAGATAAGAAAACGATATACCGACGGTCAGGAAGATCAACTGGGCACACTGGGGCTGGTCACTAACGCCGTCGTGTTATGGAACACTATTTATATGCAGGCAGCCCTGGATCATCTCCGGGCGCAGGGTGAAACACTGAATGATGAAGATATCGCACGCCTCTCCCCGCTTTGCCACGGACATATCAATATGCTCGGCCATTATTCCTTCACGCTGGCAGAACTGGTGACCAAAGGACATCTGAGACCATTAAAAGAGGCGTCAGAGGCAGAAAACGTTGCTTAACGTGAGTTTTCGTTCCACTGAGCGTCAGACCCCTACACCGACACGGCCGGCTTCACCGATCACGTCTTTGCCCTGATGCACCTGCTAGGCTTCCGCTTCGCGCCGCGCATCCGCGACCTCGGCGAAACCAAGCTGTACGTGCC
>NZ_JBJQIZ010000030.1:0-4704 GCF_046487695.1 Escherichia sp. WS1118
AGTTTTCCTGTGCGCGCAACCGGCTCCCCCAGACAGACCCGCCGCATCCATTCTGCCAGTCGTTTACCCTCGCAGCGTTCCAGTAACCGGGCGTGCTCCTCATCGCTAACCCGTATCGTGAGCATCTTCTCGCGTTTCATCGGTATCATTCCCCCTAAAAAATCCCCTATTAAGGAGCCTTAAGACCATGACCAAACAGGAAAAAACAGCCCTTAACATGGCCCGCTTTATCAGAAGCCAGACGCTGACCCTGCTGGAAAAACTCAACGAGCTGGACGCGGACGAACAGGCAGACATCTGCGAATCACTTCACGACCACGCCGACGAACTCTACCGTAGTTGCCTCGCACGCTTCGGCGATGACGGTGAAAGCAACTGAAACATGCAGCTCCCGGAGACGTTCACAGCTTGCCTGTGAGCGGATGCCGGGAGCAGACAAGCCCGTCAGGGCGCGTCAGCGGGTTTTAGCGGGTGTCGGGGCGCAGCCCTGACCCAGTCACGTAGCGATAGCGGAGTGTATACTGGCTTAACTATGTGGCATCAGTGCGGATTATAAGAAAAGTGCACCATATGCGGTGTGAAATACCGCACAGATGCGTAAGGAGAAAATGCCGCATCAGGCGCTCTTCCGCTTCCTCGCTCACTGACTCGCTACGCTCGGTCGTTCGGCTGCGGCGAGCGGTATCAGCTCACTCAAAGACGGTGATGCGGTTATCCACAGAATCAGGGGATAACGCCAAAAGAAACATGTGAGCAAAAGGCCAGGAACAGGAAGAAGGCTGCGCCGCTGGCGTTTTTCCATAGGCTCCGCCCCCCTGACGAGCATCACAAAAATCGACGCTCTAGTCAGAGGTGGCGAAACCCGACAGGACTATAAAGATACCAGGCGTTTCCCCCTGGAAGCTCCCTCGTGCGCTCTCCTGTTCCGACCCTGCCGCTTACCGGATACCTGTCCGCCTTTCTCCCTTCGGGAAGCGTGGCGCTTTCTCATAGCTCACGCTGTTGGTATCTCGGTTCGGTGTAGGTCGTTCGCTCCAAGCTGGGCTGTATGCACGAACCCCCCGTTCAGCCCGACCGCTGCGCCTTATCCGGTAACTATCGTCTTGAGTCCAACCCGGAAAGACACGTAAAAACGCCACTGGCAGCAGCCATTGGTAACCGTTTAGAGGAGTTAGTCTTGAAGTTATGCGCCGGTTAAGGCTAAACTGAAAGGACAGATTTGGTGGCTGTGCTCCTCCAAGCCAGTTACCTTGGTTCAAAGAGTTGCTGCTCTGAGAACCTTCGAAAAGCCGCCTTGCTGGGCGGTTTTTTCGTTTACGGACAAGACTACCTTCAGGATCGTTAGATCTCAAGACAATCATGCATAGTGAGCATACACAGGAGCCGAACTTGCTTACACTGTTCATCTTTTTTGTTTTATTAATAGCTGCATGTTTCTTTTGTTTTGCTCCACCACGAAGAGGATATGACAGAAATGAGATCATTCCATACAAAATAAAACTATCAATAAATAAATATCGCCTTTACATATACTCATCGGGAAAGGTAAGACAATACCTTTTATTTTTAGTTATTTTATCACTGTACTACTCCATAGCGGAACCATTTAAGTCTGAGTTAATAAAAAACATATCATATTCACTGATGGCTGCATTTATTTTTGATACAGGGCTTAATTTTAGCAAGGAGAATATAACTAAAGGAGTGATTTCAACAAGGTGGCATAATGACCTATATTCATCATTTGAGAGAATGAAAGCAATTAATAAAATTTACTACCCATCCAACAAAGAGATAAACACAGAAGGTCTATCCAAAGCCATCACATCATCTCTTTTCAATGATGACGCGAACTCGTTCGCAAAGAGAGATTTTCGCTTGATGTGGGACTTATCTTCTGAAAAATATCTTTCCTATAAAGAAATAATAATAAGAAAAGGCGATAAGCTTGACGCTGTATGCTTGAGATTTATAAATGATGACTACAAGTTTTTAGTTAATTTCAACAGAGATGAAGAGGTTTTCAAATACTTTCCATCTATAATGCAACCTTCACTCAAAACATATAGAGCGTTATCAAGACTAGTAAACTCAATCAAAGATCCTTCTAGATTTAAGTTCACGACAGAGTCATTAGAAATGGAGTTACTAGAATACTTAGAGTTAAGAAATGAATTATTCAATGACATAGAAGAAGTAATGGGTAGCTATGCTCAGAGGGCACCATAGTTCATGATAGCCCTCGATAGTACTTACTTATATTTTTAGAGAGGTTTAAGTGTAAGTAGAGGGAGTAACACCTGGTTTTTCAGCATCCACTCCAATGAATGCTGACACCGATACGCGATAATTCTCTTTATCGTAGCAAAATCATCCTCCAGATTGCGGTTGAGAATAGGTTCATGGTGCGCAATACGATTGCGCAGTTTTCTCACGGGACTTGTTAGCAGTAATGCTTCCCCCCGGGGACAAACGACAGAGATATACAACAAAGGCCCGCAATTAAAATACTCCGTATTTACCATAACGTCGCATTGCGCGTACCGCTTAAACGCGTTCAGCGCGATCACGGCAGCAGACAGGTAAAAACAGCAACAAACCACCCGAAAAACTGCCGCGATCGCGCCTGGTAAATTTTAACCTCATGCATAGTTATGCGCGAAACTGAATGACGATCAGTTTCGCACGTTCCAGCCGTCGAACGGGGCAAAATGGGGAGGTTTGGATATTGTTAATGCTAATGTACGTACATTAACATTGGCGCCATCCGGGTAGGGCGTGCCACAAACTGGCTCGATTTCAGGGGGTACCCCGGTCACATCCCCATTGACGGGCCACGCCAGATCCGCGCTTCGGGTTCCTGCTCTTCATGCCAGCGCCGGGCAAGCTCCTGCGCCTGACGCTCCTGTTCATCCCTTATCTGTTGTTCGTGATAAATAACCGACTCAAGCGGTCGACTTGCCCGGCTAATAGCTGCACCTGCTGACTCAAGTTCACGACACGCTCGTTCAGTATCGCGTTGTTCTGTTGCGTAACCGCGTGCATCTTCTGCAATTCTGCGAAGGCGCTCTCCCACTCGTTCAGCCGCCGCATATAGTCCTGTTGCAAATGCTCTAAGGCGTTCAGCAAATGCCCTTCCAGTTCCGTCATACTCGTTTACTCCCTGACCAGCCTCACGGCGTTCTTGTCGCCCACCGTCCAGGTGTTTTCCCCTTTCACCCCGTCCGGCAGCACCAGAAATTTCCCGTTCTCGCCATTGACGAACGTCACCCCCCAGGTTTTTGCCTCGAGTTTCGCCAGCGTGTTTTCCTGCTCTCTGATGGTCAAGATATTTTTCGCAATCCTGCTTTCCTGCCACTGAATCAGCCCCCAGCACCCCAGGAAAATGCCGCCCGTGACGCTGAGCGCGGTCAGCGCCGGAAACAGTACCCGCCCTTTGATCACCTGCCAGAGCAGGTTTTTCTGCTGCCGGGACAGTTCGGCCTCTGTGGTGCTGAGCTGCGTGCTCACGGTGGTGCTCAGCGTATCCAGTTGCTGTTTCACGGATGTTGTATGTTCGCTGATAGCGTCTCTGATTTTCTGCCTGTTTAAGCTCAGTGCCTTGTCTACAGACTCTTCTAGCTTCCTGAACTCGCTGTTCAGCATGTTCTCGGTAGAAGCGGCTCGCTCTTTCAGTTTCTTCTCGAAGTCCGTTCCCATTTGTAAAAGATTGCTCATACAGCGCCCCCTTTAGCCTGAGATTCCGCCCCCCCTCCGGGTCGGCAATACTGATACTGCTTCTGGTTGTCCTCACCACCTCAAAACCTGCCGCTGTGAGCGCCTCAGTGACATCCTGACGCGTTTTTATTGCTCCGGCACGGTAAAGCGCCTCAAGACCCCGTGTAATCGCTTCTGCGGCCTCCTGTTTCGCTTTTGGCAGATTATTCGGTGTGACAAGCGTCCGTCTGTTCTCCGGTGCGTTCGGGTCACGCAGCCCGTAATGATGATTAACCAGCGTCTGCCAGGCATTTATCCTCGGCCTGTCCGCACGGTCGTAGTACGGCTGGAGGCGCTTACCGCTCTGTAGTTCCATGTTCGGAATGACAAAATTCAGTTCGAGCCGCCCCTTATCCTGGTGTTCCACCCAGAGAATGCTGTACTGGTCTTTTTCGAGACCGGGCATAAGAACACGCTCAAAGCTCGTCATCACTCTTTCGCGTTCACCCGGCGGTAACTCCTTCTCCGCGAACGACAGAACGCCTGACGTGTATTTCTTCGAAAATGGCGTGGCATCAATGAGTTCCCGGATTTCTTCCGGGTTACCCCGGAGCACCGTTGCGCCTTCGCGGTTACGCTCCCGCCCCAGCAGGTAATCGACCGGGCCACTTCCACCGCCTTTCCCCCTGGCATGAAATTTAACTATCATCCCGTCCCCCCTGTTCCCTGACAGCCTGCCGCAACTGGCGCAATTCACCCTCGATGGCCATCAGAGCGGCCACCACATGAACCCGGTCAATCGAAGACCAGTGGCCGCTGTTCACCTTCCGGGCTGTCTGGTTCAGATTGTTCCCGATGGCAGCCAGATGCCGCAGCAATGGCGGCGATAGTGTCGGCAGTTTTCCTGTGCGCGCAACCGGCTCCCCCAGACAGACCCGCCGCATCCATTCTGCCAGTCGTTTACCCTCGCAGCGTTCCAGTAACCGGGCGTGCTCCTCATCGCTAACC
>NZ_JBJQIZ010000031.1:0-4358 GCF_046487695.1 Escherichia sp. WS1118
GCAGTCTACGTGCGCGTAGTGACGGGTCGGGGTGTCGTATTCAACGTGAGAAGTGTTGATGGTGATACCACGAGCTTTTTCTTCCGGCGCGTTATCGATCTGGTCGAATGCGCGAGCAGCACCGCCGTAGGTTTTAGCCAGTACGGTAGTGATTGCAGCGGTCAGCGTTGTTTTACCATGGTCAACGTGGCCGATAGTACCGACGTTAACGTGCGGTTTTGTACGTTCAAACTTTTCTTTAGACATCGATTGTCCCTCTAAGACACGGATAAATCGGTGATATCACCACATCAACCAGGCAACATGCCCGACTTGTTGAATGCAATAAACAGAAGGAAAAAACAGGGAGGAGAAAAGAAGTGGTGCTGATAGGCAGATTCGAACTGCCGACCTCACCCTTACCAAGGGTGCGCTCTACCAACTGAGCTATATCAGCACATCTTGGAGCGGGCAGCGGGAATCGAACCCGCATCATCAGCTTGGAAGGCTGAGGTAATAGCCATTATACGATGCCCGCATCCTGGAACTCGGCTACCTGATTTTCATTCTGCACTGAATATCGAGAGAAGCTCTCTTTATTCGAGCCGGTAAGCGAACTTATCGTCTCGGGCTACGCCATCGCGTGGCCGAAATTGGTGGTGGGGGAAGGATTCGAACCTTCGAAGTCTGTGACGGCAGATTTACAGTCTGCTCCCTTTGGCCGCTCGGGAACCCCACCGGACTTGATGGTGCCGACTACCGGAATCGAACTGGTGACCTACTGATTACAAGTCAGTTGCTCTACCTACTGAGCTAAGTCGGCATCAAGTAGCGCGCATTCTATGGAGACATGCGAGTTCATGCAACTAAAAAATTGCATAATTTGTTTTATTGGTCACATTTTATGCGACACGATGAAGAAACAGCCGAACGGAGGGCAGATTAGCACACTTTTTCAACATCATTGTGCTCAACAATGTGCTCCTGCTAAACCATAATTCTTTTTATCAGATGGAATATCTGTCACATTGCTTTTCAACGATAGCTTCCTGGGAGAGATTTTTTCTTATTATTCCTCCCCATCTGGTGTTACCCTCCTGCCCATTAACCCATTCAACAGAACTGTGACGCGCCATGGCAAATATCGCTTTGCCGATAGAGCTATGACCGCCAGAAACATGCTTATGAGTATAAAAGAGCAAACGTTAATGACGCCTTACCTACAGTTTGACCGCAACCAGTGGGCAGCTCTGCGTGATTCCGTACCTATGACGTTATCGGAAGATGAGATCGCCCGTCTCAAAGGTATTAATGAAGATCTCTCGTTAGAAGAAGTTGCCGAGATCTATTTACCTCTGTCACGTTTGCTGAACTTCTATATAAGCTCGAATCTGCGCCGTCAGGCAGTTCTGGAACAGTTTCTTGGTACCAACGGGCAACGCATTCCTTACATTATCAGTATTGCTGGTAGTGTCGCGGTGGGGAAAAGTACAACCGCCCGTGTATTGCAGGCGCTATTAAGCCGTTGGCCGGAACATCGTCGTGTTGAACTGATCACTACAGATGGCTTCCTTCACCCTAATCAGGTTCTGAAAGAACGTGGTCTGATGAAGAAGAAAGGCTTCCCGGAATCGTATGATATGCATCGCCTGGTGAAGTTTGTTTCCGATCTCAAATCCGGCGTGCCAAACGTTACAGCCCCTGTTTACTCGCATCTTATTTATGATGTGATCCCGGATGGAGATAAAACTGTTGTTCAGCCTGATATTTTAATTCTTGAAGGGTTAAATGTCTTACAGAGCGGGATGGATTATCCACACGATCCACATCATGTATTTGTTTCTGATTTTGTCGATTTTTCGATATATGTTGATGCACCGGAAGACTTACTTCAGACGTGGTATATCAACCGTTTTCTGAAATTCCGCGAAGGGGCTTTTACAGACCCGGATTCCTATTTTCATAACTACGCGAAATTAACTAAAGAAGAAGCTATTAAGACTGCCATGACATTGTGGAAAGAGATCAACTGGCTGAACTTAAAGCAAAATATTCTACCTACTCGCGAGCGTGCCAGTTTAATCCTGACGAAAAGTGCTAATCATGCAGTAGAAGAGGTCAGACTACGCAAATAATTTAAAGGGGAGTTAATGCTCCCCTTTCTTATTTTTCTGCACTACGCAGGGATATTTCACCGCCCATCCAGGGTTTTATTATTCCATCCTGCTCAAGTAATAAAGCACCCTGTTTGTCTATTCCGCGTGAAATGCCAAATATTTCTTTATCACCAATGATAAGTTTCACTGGGCGATTAATAAAATTATCCAACTTTTCCCAGCGCGAAAGATAAGGTGTCAATCCTTCTTGCTCGAAGAGTTCCAGCGCCGCGCGTAATTCACGTATCAGCATGGCCGCAAGAGTATTACGATCGAGATTGATCCCGGCTTCCTGCAGCGTGATCCACCCTTGATTAACGACACTCTCTTCAACACGACGCATTGCCATGTTGATCCCTGCACCAATGACTATTTGCGCCGCATCGCCGGTTTTGCCAGTCAGCTCCACAAGAATGCCTGCCAGCTTGCGATCCTGCAGATAGAGGTCATTAGGCCATTTAACACGAACTTTATCTGCACCCAGCTTGCGTAATACTTCCGCCATCACGATACCGATAACCAGACTTAAACCAATCGCCGCCGCCGGGCCCTGTTCCAGACGCCAGAACATCGACAAATATAAGTTCGCGCCAAAAGGCGAAAACCATTTCCGACCACGACGACCACGGCCAGCATGCTGGTATTCTGCAACACAGGCATCGCCAGATTTAAGCTCTCCGATGCGGTCCAGGAGATACTGATTCGTGGAGTCAATAACTGGCAGCACGGCTACACTGCCGTCATCCAGCTGACTCAATATCTTTTCGGCATTAAGTAACTGGATTGGCTCGGGCAAGCTGTATCCTTTACCCGGAACAGTAAATACATCAACGCCCCAGTCACGCAGTGTCTGAATGTGTTTATTAATAGCCGCCCGGCTCATTCCCAGCGTTTCACCCAACTGCTCGCCAGAGTGAAATTCGCCATTCGCTAACAGGGCGATCAATTTCAGTGGCACGGTGTTATCCTTCATGAAATTGTCTCCACTGCGCTCACTTCACCTGATGCACCAATAAAGCGGACTTCAGGCTCAAGCCAGACATTAAATTTTTCACCCACTTTTTGTCTTACATGATGCGCCAGCTGTACAACATCTTCGCTTTTTGCATCGTGCTCATTTATGAGAACCAGCGCCTGTTGACGGTGTACCGCAGCCCCACCAATTTGCGTCCCTTTAAGCTGGCACTGATCAATAAGCCAACCTGCAGCCAGTTTTACTGAACCATCCACCTGGGGGTAATGTGGGGCTGTTGGAAATTGTGCCAACAACGCGTTAGCAGTTTCGGCAGAAACAACAGGATTTTTGAAGAAACTACCCGCATTACCGTTCACTTTTGGATCAGGGAGTTTGGTGGTGCGCATATGACACACCGCATCAAATACTTGCTGTGGCGTTACCGTTGAAGGATCCAGGCGAGTTAAGTCACCATACGTCAGTACAGGTTGCCACTCTTTTGGCAGACGCAGACCTACGGCTACAATGGCGAAGCGATCCTGGTATTCATGTTTAAAAATACTGTCTCGATAGCCAAAACGGCACTCTTTGGCAGTTAAGCGTACTTGCTTGCCTGTCGCCAGTTCAACACAATCAACATAAGCGCAAACTCGCTGTAATTCTACGCCATAAGCACCAATATTCTGGATAGGTGATGAGCCGATACAACCAGGAATTAATGCCAGATTTTCCAGACCAGGCATACCTTCCTGCAAAGTGTATTTTACCAGGCGATGCCAGTTTTCTCCGGCTCCTACATGTAAATACCACGCATCAGGTTCATCATGAATTTCGATACCTTTGATCCGGTTGATGATCACCGTGCCGCGATAGTCCTCCAGAAAAAGTACATTACTTCCTTCACCCAGAATAAGAACGGGTTGTCCTTCTGCGGTTGCATGCTGCCAGGCATTGAGTAATTGTTGTTCGTCTTCGGCACATACAATGTGCTGAGCATTATGATCAATGCCAAATGTGTTCCAGGGTTTTAAGGAGTGGTTCATAGCTGCTTTCCTGATGCAAAAACGAGGCTAGTTTACCGTATCTGTGGGGGGATGGCTTGTAGATATGACGACAGGAAGAGTTTATAGAAACGCAAAAAGGCCCAGTCTTCCGACTGGGCTCTTCGCTTAATTTGATGCCTGGCAGTTCCCTACTCTCGCATGGGGAGACCCCACACTACCATCGGCGCTACGGCGTTTCACTTCTGAGTTCGGCATGGGGTCAGG
>NZ_JBJQIZ010000032.1:0-2796 GCF_046487695.1 Escherichia sp. WS1118
GCGATACAGGGTGACAGCCCCGTACACAAAAATGCACATATTGTGAGCTCGATGAGTAGGGCGGGACACGTGGTATCCTGTCTGAATATGGGGGGACCATCCTCCAAGGCTAAATACTCCTGACTGACCGATAGTGAACCAGTACCGTGAGGGAAAGGCGAAAAGAACCCCGGCGAGGGGAGTGAAAAAGAACCTGAAACCGTGTACGTACAAGCAGTGGGAGCCTCTTAATGGGGTGACTGCGTACCTTTTGTATAATGGGTCAGCGACTTATATTCTGTAGCAAGGTTAACCGAATAGGGGAGCCGAAGGGAAACCGAGTCTTAACTGGGCGTTAAGTTGCAGGGTATAGACCCGAAACCCGGTGATCTAGCCATGGGCAGGTTGAAGGTTGGGTAACACTAACTGGAGGACCGAACCGACTAATGTTGAAAAATTAGCGGATGACTTGTGGCTGGGGGTGAAAGGCCAATCAAACCGGGAGATAGCTGGTTCTCCCCGAAAGCTATTTAGGTAGCGCCTCGTGAATTCATCTCCGGGGGTAGAGCACTGTTTCGGCAAGGGGGTCATCCCGACTTACCAACCCGATGCAAACTGCGAATACCGGAGAATGTTATCACGGGAGACACACGGCGGGTGCTAACGTCCGTCGTGAAGAGGGAAACAACCCAGACCGCCAGCTAAGGTCCCAAAGTCATGGTTAAGTGGGAAACGATGTGGGAAGGCCCAGACAGCCAGGATGTTGGCTTAGAAGCAGCCATCATTTAAAGAAAGCGTAATAGCTCACTGGTCGAGTCGGCCTGCGCGGAAGATGTAACGGGGCTAAACCATGCACCGAAGCTGCGGCAGCGACGCTTATGCGTTGTTGGGTAGGGGAGCGTTCTGTAAGCCTGTGAAGGTGGCCTGTGAGGGTTGCTGGAGGTATCAGAAGTGCGAATGCTGACATAAGTAACGATAAAGCGGGTGAAAAGCCCGCTCGCCGGAAGACCAAGGGTTCCTGTCCAACGTTAATCGGGGCAGGGTGAGTCGACCCCTAAGGCGAGGCCGAAAGGCGTAGTCGATGGGAAACAGGTTAATATTCCTGTACTTGGTGTTACTGCGAAGGGGGGACGGAGAAGGCTATGTTGGCCGGGCGACGGTTGTCCCGGTTTAAGCGTGTAGGCTGGTTTTCCAGGCAAATCCGGAAAACCAAGGCTGAGGCGTGATGACGAGGCACTACGGTGCTGAAGCGACAAATGCCCTGCTTCCAGGAAAAGCCTCTAAGCATCAGGTAACATCAAATCGTACCCCAAACCGACACAGGTGGTCAGGTAGAGAATACCAAGGCGCTTGAGAGAACTCGGGTGAAGGAACTAGGCAAAATGGTGCCGTAACTTCGGGAGAAGGCACGCTGATATGTAGGTGAAGCGACTTGCTCGTGGAGCTGAAATCAGTCGAAGATACCAGCTGGCTGCAACTGTTTATTAAAAACACAGCACTGTGCAAACACGAAAGTGGACGTATACGGTGTGACGCCTGCCCGGTGCCGGAAGGTTAATTGATGGGGTTAGCGGTAACGCGAAGCTCTTGATCGAAGCCCCGGTAAACGGCGGCCGTAACTATAACGGTCCTAAGGTAGCGAAATTCCTTGTCGGGTAAGTTCCGACCTGCACGAATGGCGTAATGATGGCCAGGCTGTCTCCACCCGAGACTCAGTGAAATTGAACTCGCTGTGAAGATGCAGTGTACCCGCGGCAAGACGGAAAGACCCCGTGAACCTTTACTATAGCTTGACACTGAACATTGAGCCTTGATGTGTAGGATAGGTGGGAGGCTTTGAAGTGTGGACGCCAGTCTGCATGGAGCCGACCTTGAAATACCACCCTTTAATGTTTGATGTTCTAACGTTGGCCCGTAATCCGGGTTGCGGACAGTGTCTGGTGGGTAGTTTGACTGGGGCGGTCTCCTCCTAAAGAGTAACGGAGGAGCACGAAGGTTGGCTAATCCTGGTCGGACATCAGGAGGTTAGTGCAATGGCATAAGCCAGCTTGACTGCGAGCGTGACGGCGCGAGCAGGTGCGAAAGCAGGTCATAGTGATCCGGTGGTTCTGAATGGAAGGGCCATCGCTCAACGGATAAAAGGTACTCCGGGGATAACAGGCTGATACCGCCCAAGAGTTCATATCGACGGCGGTGTTTGGCACCTCGATGTCGGCTCATCACATCCTGGGGCTGAAGTAGGTCCCAAGGGTATGGCTGTTCGCCATTTAAAGTGGTACGCGAGCTGGGTTTAGAACGTCGTGAGACAGTTCGGTCCCTATCTGCCGTGGGCGCTGGAGAACTGAGGGGGGCTGCTCCTAGTACGAGAGGACCGGAGTGGACGCATCACTGGTGTTCGGGTTGTCATGCCAATGGCACTGCCCGGTAGCTAAATGCGGAAGAGATAAGTGCTGAAAGCATCTAAGCACGAAACTTGCCCCGAGATGAGTTCTCCCTGAGACTTAGAGTCTCCTGAAGGAACGTTGAAGACGACGACGTTGATAGGCCGGGTGTGTAAGCGCAGCGATGCGTTGAGCTAACCGGTACTAATGAACCGTGAGGCTTAACCTTACAACGCCGAAGATGTTTTGGCGGATGAGAGAAGATTTTCAGCCTGATACAGATTAGATTAACCGGCGACAAGCGGGTTAATGAAACAGAATTTGCCTGGCGGCCTTAGCGCGGTGGTCCCACCTGACCCCATGCCGAACTCAGAAGTGAAACGCCGTAGCGCCGATGGTAGTGTGGGGTCTCCCCATGCGAGAGTAGGGAACTGCC
>NZ_JBJQIZ010000033.1:0-2733 GCF_046487695.1 Escherichia sp. WS1118
CTTCACGGCGATCTATGCGGCTTCTATAACAACGTGGAACGGGTGGGCATGGATTGCAGGCGCTGCCCTCTACTTGCTCTGCCTGCCGGCGCTGCGTCGCGGGCTTTGGAGCGGCGCAGGGCAACGAGCCGATCGCTGATCGTGGAAACGATAGGCCTATGCCATGCGGGTCAAGGCGACTTCCGGCAAGCTATACGCGCCCTAGGAGTGCGGTTGGAACGTTGGCCCAGCCAGATACTCCCGATCACGAGCAGGACGCCGATGATTTGAAGCGCACTCAGCGTCTGATCCAAGAACAACCATCCTAGCAACACGGCGGTCCCCGGGCTGAGAAAGCCCAGTAAGGAAACAACTGTAGGTTCGAGTCGCGAGATCCCCCGGAACCAAAGGAAGTAGGTTAAACCCGCTCCGATCAGGCCGAGCCACGCCAGGCCGAGAACATTGGTTCCTGTAGGCATCGGGATTGGCGGATCAAACACTAAAGCTACTGGAACGAGCAGAAGTCCTCCGGCCGCCAGTTGCCAGGCGGTAAAGGTGAGCAGAGGCACGGGAGGTTGCCACTTGCGGGTCAGCACGGTTCCGAACGCCATGGAAACCGCCCCCGCCAGGCCCGCTGCGACGCCGACAGGATCTAGCGCTGCGTTTGGTGTCAACACCAACAGCGCCACGCCCGCAGTTCCGCAAATAGCCCCCAGGACCGCCATCAATCGTATCGGGCTACCTAGCAGAGCGGCAGAGATGAACACGACCATCAGCGGCTGCACAGCGCCTACCGTCGCCGCGACCCCGCCCGGCAGGCGGTAGACCGAAATAAACAACAAGCTCCAGAATAGCGAAATATTAAGTGCGCCGAGGATGAAGATGCGCATCCACCAGATTCCCGTTGGAATCTGTCGGACGATCATCACGAGCAATAAACCCGCCGGCAACGCCCGCAGCATCGCGACCGTCATCGGTGAGAAGTTCGGCAGGTATTGGGTGGTGACAATGTAGGTGCTGCCCCAAATGGCAGGTGCTATCGCTGTGAACAATAAATCGGGCGTGCGTAATGACATGCGATTACAAGACCTCCGCTACGGCGATGGGTTTTTGAGAGTTGCAGGCGCCGCGATGACCGCACCCTGACTTGGACTGGCCCTGCCTCGCACCAATCCACCTGCGGCTATGGCCGCGATCATGCGAGGCCCGAAAATTACACGACCTGTACACGTCCGCCGAACCCGGAACGCAACAGAGCTTCGTGGGCATCCCGATCCGGGTCGTAGCAGCAGTCCTGGACCAAACGCACGTCGTAGTCCGCATCACTAGCCCAGGCGACGCTTGAAAGAACAACGCCGGTGGTGCTTATCCCGGCCATGACAAGCGTGCTTACGCCGCGCGTCCGAAGGTCGGCGTCGAGCGCCGTGCCATAAAAGACGCTGGCTCGCGGACATGCATAGAAAAGGTCGCCCCGTTCGATCGCAAGCCCTTCGACGGGCAGACCGGTGCGAAATCGTCCGCTCGGGAGATACGGTGAGATTTGGCGATTCGTCGCCGGCGGCGCATGTTCATACTCTTCGCCGAGCGAAAAGTTGGGGAACAGCACGGGCCGGCCGCGCAAGGCGTGCTGGCAGCCGTGCAGACCCTGCGTGAGATGAACGCCGACAACCTGCGCAAGGTGCCGGCCGATGCACCCACGGCCTTCATCAAGCCGCGCTGGAAGCCGCTGGTGATCACCCCGGAAGGCCTCGACCGGAAATTCTACGAAATCTGCGCCCTGTCCGAGCTGAAGAACGCCCTGCGCTCCGGCGACATCTGGGTCAAGGGCTCGCGGCAGTTCCGCGACTTCGACGACTACCTGCTGCCGGCCGAGAAGTTCGCCGCACTCAAGCGCGAGCAGGCCCTGCCCCTGGCGATCAACCCGAACAGCGACCAGTACCTGGAAGAGCGTTTGCAGCTGCTGGACGAGCAGTTGGCCACCGTCACCCGCCTGGCCAAGGACAACGAGCTGCCCGATGCCATCCTCACCGAGTCAGGGCTGAAAATCACCCCGCTGGATGCGGCGGTGCCGGATCGGGCGCAGGCGCTGATCGACCAAACCAGCCAGTTACTGCCGCGCATCAAGATCACCGAACTGCTGATGGACGTGGACGACTGGACGGGCTTCAGCCGCCACTTCACCCACTTGAAGGACGGGGCCGAGGCCAAAGACAGGACGTTGCTGCTGTCCGCAATCCTCGGTGATGCGATCAACCTCGGGCTGACCAAGATGGCCGAGTCGAGCCCCGGCCTGACCTACGCCAAGCTGTCCTGGCTGCAAGCCTGGCACATCCGCGACGAAACCTATTCGGCGGCCTTGGCCGAGCTGGTCAACCACCAGTATCGCCACGCCTTTGCCGCCCACTGGGGCGACGGCACGACCTCATCCTCCGATGGCCAGCGCTTCCGCGCGGGTGGCCGGGGCGAGAGCACCGGGCACGTCAACCCGAAGTACGGTAGCGAGCCGGGACGGCTGTTCTATACCCATATCTCCGACCAGTACGCGCCGTTCAGCACCCGCGTGGTGAATGTCGGCGTCCGCGATTCCACCTATGTGCTCGACGGCCTGCTGTACCACGAGTCCGACCTGCGGATCGAGGAGCACTACACCGACACGGCCGGCTTCACCGATCACGTCTTTGCCCTGATGCACCTGCTAGGCTTCCGCTTCGCGCCGCGCATCCGCGACCTCGGCGAAACCAAGCTGTACGTGCC
>NZ_JBJQIZ010000034.1:0-2040 GCF_046487695.1 Escherichia sp. WS1118
TTTATTATGGTGATCCCCTGGGCGAAATGCGCCTGGTAAGCAGAGTTTTTGAAATGTAAGGCCTTTGAATAAGACAAAAGGCTGCCTCATCGCTAACTTTGCAACAGTGCCCACTAGTGAGGGGCGGCAGCGCATCAAGCGGTGAGCGCACTCCGGCACCGCCAACTTTCAGCACATGCGTGTAAATCATCGTCGTAGAGACGTCGGAATGGCCGAGCAGATCCTGCACGGTTCGAATGTCGTAACCGCTGCGGAGCAAGGCCGTCGCGAACGAGTGGCGGAGGGTGTGCGGTGTGGCGGGCTTCGTGATGCCTGCTTGTTCTACGGCACGTTTGAAGGCGCGCTGAAAGGTCTGGTCATACATGTGATGGCGACGCACGACACCGCTCCGTGGATCGGTCGAATGCGTGTGCTGCGCAAAAACCCAGAACCACGGCCAGGAATGCCCGGCGCGCGGATACTTCCGCTCAAGGGCGTCGGGAAGCGCAACGCCGCTGCGGCCCTCGGCCTGGTCCTTCAGCCACCATGCCCGTGCACGCGACAGCTGCTCGCGCAGGCTGGGTGCCAAGCTCTCGGGTAACATCAAGGCCCGATCCTTGGAGCCCTTGCCCTCCCGCACGATGATCGTGCCGTGATCGAAATCCAGATCCTTGACCCGCAGTTGCAAACCCTCACTGATCCGCATGCCCGTTCCATACAGAAGCTGGGCGAACAAACGATGCTCGCCTTCCAGAAAACCGAGGATGCGAACCACTTCATCCGGGGTCAGCACCACCGGCAAGCGCCGCGACGGCCGAGGTCTTCCGATCTCCTGAAGCCAGGGCAGATCCGTGCACAGCACCTTGCCGTAGAAGAACAGCAAGGCCGCCAATGCCTGACGATGCGTGGAGACCGAAACCTTGCGCTCGTTCGCCAGCCAGGACAGAAATGCCTCGACTTCGCTGCTGCCCAAGGTTGCCGGGTGACGCACACCGTGGAAACGGATGAAGGCACGAACCCAGTGGACATAAGCCTGTTCGGTTCGTAAACTGTAATGCAAGTAGCGTATGCGCTCACGCAACTGGTCCAGAACCTTGACCGAACGCAGCGGTGGTAACGGCGCAGTGGCGGTTTTCATGGCTTGTTATGACTGTTTTTTTGTACAGTCTATGCCTCGGGCATCCAAGCAGCAAGCGCGTTACGCCGTGGGTCGATGTTTGATGTTATGGAGCAGCAACGATGTTACGCAGCAGGGCAGTCGCCCTAAAACAAAGTTAACCCAGGATGAGAACCTTGAAAGTATCATTGATGGCTGCGAAAGCGAAAAACGGCGTGATTGGTTGCGGTCCAGACATACCCTGGTCCGCGAAAGGGGAGCAGCTACTTTTTAAAGCATTGACCTACAATCAGTGGCTTCTGGTGGGTCGCAAGACGTTTGAATCTATGGGCGCACTCCCCAATAGGAAATACGCGGTCGTTACCCGCTCAGGTTGGACATCAAATGATGACAATGTAGTTGTATTTCAGTCAATCGAAGAGGCCATGGACAGGCTAGCTGAATTCACCGGTCACGTTATAGTGTCTGGTGGCGGAGAAATTTACCGAGAAACATTACCCATGGCCTCTACGCTCCACTTATCGACGATCGACATCGAGCCAGAGGGGGATGTTTTCTTCCCGAGTATTCCAAATACCTTCGAAGTTGTTTTTGAGCAACACTTTACTTCAAACATTAACTATTGCTATCAAATTTGGAAAAAGGGTTAACAAAGCTATGCAATCGACGGCAAAAAGCTTCGTTCGCTTCGCGCACTACGCCTTTTCCGCGATTGATAGCGACGTTATGTGAATATTGAAATGAGCATTCCAAAGAAAGGAAGTAGAAAAATTATCGTGGGCGAAAATGAGTTTTTGTGGCTCATTAGGTCAAAACTCACATATTCGCAGGACGGCACTGTTGCAAATAGTCGGTGGTGATAAACTTATCATCCCCTTTTGCTGATGGAGCTGCACATGAACCCATTCAAAGGCCGGCATTTTCAGCGTGACATCATTCTGTGG
>NZ_JBJQIZ010000036.1:0-1362 GCF_046487695.1 Escherichia sp. WS1118
TGAACTGAACCCCAAAACCTGGACAGTTTCAGTTAACCGGCTTTTTGATACTCAGTCCGGTATTCTACCGGGCTGAGTCCCCCAAGACTGAGTTTTATTCTTTTTTGATTCCAGTAAGTTATGTATTCGTTAACGGCATTTTCCAGCTCTTCTACATTTCTGTAGTCCCGGCGATAGTACATTTCTTCTTTCAGGTGACCAAAGAAGTTCTCCATTACCGCATTATCAAGGCAGTTGCCCTTGCGCGACATGCTCTGCACTAACCCTCTGTCCGCCAGGGCGGACTGATAACTTTTTATCCGGTAATGCCATCCTTGATCACTGTGGAGCAGCGGTTTCTCCCCTTCAGCAAGGCTTTCCAGACCCTTATTTAACATCCGCTTCACCAGCTCCTCTGTAGGCCTGCAGGCCGTTTCCCACGCCACGATTTCCCCGTTAAACAAATCAAGTATCGGGGACAGGTACAGTTTTTGTCCGCCAGCCCTGAATTCGGTGATATCTGTCACCCATTTCTCACAGGGAGCTTCCGCTTTGAACTGTCGCTGAAGGATATTTTCTGCAGCGAGTCCCATATTTCCCCGGTAAGACCGGTATTTCTTCAGGCGCACAGGAGACTTCAGGCCGAGCTGTTGCATCAGTTTTCTCACCGTTTTGCCACTGAACTTAAGACCTCTTTTCTGAAGCTCACAATGGATCCGCCGGTACCCATAACATCCCCGGTGTTCATGGAAGATGGAGGCTATGAGCTGTTTCACATCAGCATACTTGTCCTTAGCCTTCTGCAGTGACAGCTGGTAGTACAGCGTGCTTCTGGCCAGCCCTGCGGCCTTTAACAGGTCAGACTGGCAGTGTCCGTACCTCAGGCTCTGGATGACTTTCGTTTTTTCTCCAGCTCCTGGCGCTTTTTTTCCAGAAGATGCTCCTGCATGGCTTTCAGATATGCATTTTCTGCGCGAAGATAACGCAGCTCATTCTTCATCTCTTCCGGCGTCATGTTTGCCTCGTTTTCATGGGTATCATCAGAACGGGTCATGCTTTTCTCCTTCCTGCGCCTGATAAAGGCCTCATTACCAGATTTGCGGTAGCCTTTTATCCAGTTTTTAACCGTGTTGTGGCTGGGAATGTTAAACCGGGCAGCTACCCGGGGTAGAGACTCAGAATGCCCGAGAGCATAAAGAACCACGCAAAGTTTATCTTCAGGAGAATAGCTACGCTTGTGTCTGCAATCCAGTGCCCGAGGACCGTGAAGAAGAAAAAGATTAATCCAGTGTGAGAGGCTGGTGTGAGAAAGTTGAAAGAGTTTTGCCGTAGAAATGATGCCTGCATGACCAGCCAGGTAATGATTTACAGCGGCAAGTTTTA
>NZ_JBJQIZ010000037.1:0-940 GCF_046487695.1 Escherichia sp. WS1118
GTTATCAGGTGTGTTTAAAGCTGTTCTGCTGGGCAATACCCTGCAGTTTCGGGTGGTCGCTGAGATATTTCAGGGAGGCTTTGTAGTCTTCCAGCAACAGTTCAGCAAAGTCCATTTCGAAGCCGCGACGACACATAATGCGCATCACCACGATGTCGGTGGCTTCACCGCCGAGAGTGAAGGCCGGAACCTGCCAGCCGCGCAGACGCAGACGTTCAGAGAGGTCGTACAGGGTGTATCCTGGATCTTCACCATCTTTCAGTTTGAAGCAAACCGCCGGGATGCCTTCGTCCGGGCGACCGGTACAGATGAACTCATACGGCCCCAGTTTGGCGATTTCATCCGCCAGATAAGCAGCAACCTGGTAGGAAGCGTTCTGTACTTTGGTATAGCCTTCACGACCGAGGCGCAGGAATTCATAATACTGTGCAATCACCTGACCCGCCGGGCGGGAGAAGTTGATGGCGAAAGTACCAATCTGACCGCCGAGGTAGTCAACGTTGAACACCAGTTCCTGCGGCAGCGCTTCTTCATCACGCCAGATAACCCAGCCGCAGCCCAGCGGAGCCAGACCGAATTTATGGCCTGAAGCACTGATCGATTTCACACGCGGCAGGCGGAAGTCCCAGACGATATCCGGGGCAACGAACGGTGCCAGGAAGCCACCGCTGGCGGCGTCGATGTGCATGTCGATGTCGATACCGGTGTCGGCCTGGAATTTATCCAGCGCATCGTGCAGCGGCTGCGGGAACTCATAGTTACCGGTGTAGGTCACGCCGAAAGTCGGCACCACGCCGATGGTGTTTTCGTCGCAGGCTTCAATCATGCGTTTCGGGTCCATAAACAACTGACCGGGGCGCATAGGGATCTCACGCAACTCCACATCCCAGTAGCGGGCGAATTTATGCCAGCAGATTTGTACCGGACCGCACACCAGGTT
>NZ_JBJQIZ010000038.1:0-895 GCF_046487695.1 Escherichia sp. WS1118
CGCCTTTCCTTTGGGTTCTCTATATCGGGCGGATCGTGGCCGGCATCACCGGGGCGACTGGGGCGGTAGCCGGCGCTTATATTGCCGATATCACTGATGGCGATGAGCGCGCGCGGCACTTCGGCTTCATGAGCGCCTGTTTCGGGTTCGGGATGGTCGCGGGACCTGTGCTCGGTGGGCTGATGGGCGGTTTCTCCCCCCACGCTCCGTTCTTCGCCGCGGCAGCCTTGAACGGCCTCAATTTCCTGACGGGCTGTTTCCTTTTGCCGGAGTCGCACAAAGGCGAACGCCGGCCGTTACGCCGGGAGGCTCTCAACCCGCTCGCTTCGTTCCGGTGGGCCCGGGGCATGACCGTCGTCGCCGCCCTGATGGCGGTCTTCTTCATCATGCAACTTGTCGGACAGGTGCCGGCCGCGCTTTGGGTCATTTTCGGCGAGGATCGCTTTCACTGGGACGCGACCACGATCGGCATTTCGCTTGCCGCATTTGGCATTCTGCATTCACTCGCCCAGGCAATGATCACCGGCCCTGTAGCCGCCCGGCTCGGCGAAAGGCGGGCACTCATGCTCGGAATGATTGCCGACGGCACAGGCTACATCCTGCTTGCCTTCGCGACACGGGGATGGATGGCGTTCCCGATCATGGTCCTGCTTGCTTCGGGTGGCATCGGAATGCCGGCGCTGCAAGCAATGTTGTCCAGGCAGGTGGATGAGGAACGTCAGGGGCAGCTGCAAGGCTCACTGGCGGCGCTCACCAGCCTGACCTCGATCGTCGGACCCCTCCTCTTCACGGCGATCTATGCGGCTTCTATAACAACGTGGAACGGGTGGGCATGGATTGCAGGCGCTGCCCTCTACTTGCTCTGCCTGCCGGCGCTGCGTCGCGGGCTTTGGAG
>NZ_JBJQIZ010000039.1:0-768 GCF_046487695.1 Escherichia sp. WS1118
GGCAAATGTTATCTGGTGGGTCTGGCCGTCACCGATGACCCGGCAAGCCTCGGCACGGAATACCTGGAATTCTGCCGCACGGCAAAACACAACCCCCTGAACCGCTTCAAATTAAGCCCTGAAAACCTGATTTCAGTGGCAACGCCCGTTGAGCTGGAATTTGAAGACCTGCCTGAAACCGTGTTCACCGCCCTGACCGAAAAGGTGAAGTCCATTTTTGGCCGCAAACAGGCCAGCGATGACGCCCGTCTGAATGACGTGCATGAAGCGGTGACCGCTGTTGCTGAACATGTGCAGGAAAAACTGAGCGCCACTGAGCAGCGCCTCGCTGAGATGGAAACCGCTTTTTCCGCACTTAAGCAGGATGTGACTGACAGGGCGGATGAAACCAGCCAGGCATTCACCCGCCTGAAAAACAGTCTCGACCACACCGAAAGTCTGACCCAGCAGCGCCGCAGCAAGGCCACCGGTGGTGGCGGTGACGCCCTGATGACGAACTGCTGACCGGCGTCAGTCAGTCCGGGAAAACCTTCACGATTAACCCTTAATTTCAGGAAAAACTATGCGCCAGGAAACCCGCTTTAAATTTAATGCCTACCTGTCCCGTGTTGCCGAACTGAACGGCATCGACGCCGGTGATGTGTCGAAAAAATTCACCGTTGAACCGTCGGTCACCCAGACCCTGATGAACACCATGCAGGAGTCCTCTGACTTTCTGACCCGCATCAACATTGTGCCGGTCAGCGAAATGAAAGGGGAAAAAATTGG
>NZ_JBJQIZ010000040.1:0-753 GCF_046487695.1 Escherichia sp. WS1118
TAGGGGAGCCCGCAGAATTCGGAAAAAATCGTACGCTAAGGTTTTCCGGGCATCCGTAAGGGCCGAAACTTCCCGTCTTCCAGTCTGCGGCTCTGCCGCCAGACGTAATCGCCGGTTAGGTTGATGTGCTCCCAGCCCAGCGGCGACAGGAATTGCAGCAGCTCGCCGTCCACCGGCTTGCCGGCCTCGACCAACCCCTGGGTGGCGCGTTCCAGGTACACCGTGTTCCACAGCACGATAGCCGCCGTCACCAGGTTGAGGCCGCTGGCCCGGTAGCGCTGCTGCTCGAAGCTCCGATCCCTGATTTCCCCAAGGCGGTTGAAGAACACCGCCCTGGCCAGCGAGTTGCGCGCCTCACCTTTGTTCAGGCCGGCATGCACGCGGCGGCGCAGTTCAACACTTTGCAGCCAGTCCAGGATGAACAGCGTGCGCTCGATCCGGCCCAGCTCGCGCAGG
Source organism: Escherichia sp. WS1118 (assembly GCF_046487695.1). Lineage (NCBI taxonomy): Bacteria > Pseudomonadati > Pseudomonadota > Gammaproteobacteria > Enterobacterales > Enterobacteriaceae > Escherichia > Escherichia sp. WS1118. Next base: position 457 of record NZ_JBJQIZ010000040.1, read on the forward strand.
GCCACGGCCAGTCCGTTCTGGCGCGGGTAGCTGCCGAGCTTGCGCAGCATCAGCGAGGCGGTGACGGTGCCCTGCTTGATCGAGCTGGCCAGGCGCAGGATGTCGTCCCAGTGGGCACGCACGTGCTTGATGTTCAGGGTGCCGCCGATCAGCGGGCGCAACGTCGGGTAGGCTTGCACGCCCTGCGGCACGTACAGCTTGGTTTCGCCGAGGTCGCGGATGCGCGGCGCGAAGCGGAAGCCTAGCAGGTGCATCAGGGCAAAGACGTGATCGGTGAAGCCGGCCGTGTCGGTGTAG
>NZ_JBJQIZ010000041.1:0-688 GCF_046487695.1 Escherichia sp. WS1118
TGCCGGCATGGATGCGCGCGCCATCGCGGTAGGCGAGCAGCGCCTGCCTGAAGCTGCGGGCATTCCCGATCAGAAATGAGCGCCAGTCGTCGTCGGCTCTCGGCACCGAATGCGTATGATTCTCCGCCAGCATGGCTTCGGCCAGTGCGTCGAGCAGCGCCCGCTTGTTCCTGAAGTGCCAGTAAAGCGCCGGCTGCTGAACCCCCAACCGTTCCGCCAGTTTGCGTGTCGTCAGACCGTCTACGCCGACCTCGTTCAACAGGTCCAGGGCGGCACGGATCACTGTATTCGGCTGCAACTTTGTCATGCTTGACACTTTATCACTGATAAACATAATATGTCCACCAACTTATCAGTGATAAAGAATCCGCGCGTTCAATCGGACCAGCGGAGGCTGGTCCGGAGGCCAGACGTGAAACCCAACAGACCCCTGATCGTAATTCTGAGCACTGTCGCGCTCGACGCTGTCGGCATCGGCCTGATTATGCCGGTGCTGCCGGGCCTCCTGCGCGATCTGGTTCACTCGAACGACGTCACCGCCCACTATGGCATTCTGCTGGCGCTGTATGCGTTGATGCAATTTGCCTGCGCACCTGTGCTGGGCGCGCTGTCGGATCGTTTCGGGCGGCGGCCGGTCTTGCTCGTCTCGCTGGCCGGCGCTGCTGTCGACTACGCCATCATGGCGACG
>NZ_JBJQIZ010000042.1:0-526 GCF_046487695.1 Escherichia sp. WS1118
ACAACCCGAAGATGTTTCACTTCAGAGTTGCGAAAATTTGAGAGACTCACGAACAACTTTCATTGTTCAGTGTTTCAATTTTCAGCTTGATCCAGATTTTTAAAGAGCAAAACTTCGCAGTGAACCTTTGCAGGTACACTCTGAAGTATTTTTTATTTAATCACTACAGAGATGGTGGAGCTATGCGGGATCGAACCGCAGACCTCCTGCGTGCAAAGCAGGCGCTCTCCCAGCTGAGCTATAGCCCCATAACATGTAGTTAAAACCTCTTCAAATTTGCGGTGCAAATTTGGTAGGCCTGAGTGGACTTGAACCACCGACCTCACCCTTATCAGGGGTGCGCTCTAACCACCTGAGCTACAAGCCTGTAGAGGTTTTACTGCTCATTTTCATCAGACAATCTGTGTGAGCACTGCAAAGTACGCTTCTTTAAGGTAAGGAGGTGATCCAACCGCAGGTTCCCCTACGGTTACCTTGTTACGACTTCACCCCAGTCATGAATCACAAAGTGGTAAGCGCCCTCCCG